>NZ_JAGPYD010000003.1:0-530420 GCF_018070255.1 Streptomyces sp. RK62
GCAGGGGTCCCGCAGGCACCCCTGCCACGCCGGTGGAACGGTCCTGCCGCCCCGCTCGGCGCGGCGGCAGGGTGAGGGTGGTCCGGTCAGCTGCTGAGCGCGGTGATCGTGAGGGTCGCGCGGTACGAGCCCTTCGCGACGCTGTCCGGGATCTTCAGATCGAGGTCGGCGCCCAGCCGGGCGTCGCCGCGCGGATGGCCCTGCCCGGCGGAGGCGAGGCCCCGCGAGACGGACAGGCCCGCGCCCTGGTCGTCGTAGCCGGAGACCACCGCCGAGGCGGCCGTGGCGCCCGCTCCGCCGTTGAGGACGTACGGCTTCCAGCCGAGGTAGGAGCCGGAGAACTTCTTTCCGGCGTCCTTGAACTCGCTCACGTCGGCCGAGATCGACCAGGGGGCGAGCGAGCGGCGGCTGTCGGTCACCCGGAGGGGGTTGATCTTGCCGGCGGCCTCGAAGTGGTTGCCGTCGGTCTCCTTGGCGGTGCCGAGGTCCACCAGGCCGTTGTAGCCGTCGATGGTCCAGCCGAACTCGCCGGGGGCGGCGTCCGGGACGTCGACCTGGAGAGACTGGCCGTCGCCGTTGTACGGGTGGACGGTGACCTTGTCGACGACGGAGCCGACCGGCTGACCGGGCGTCGCGCAGGGGACGTTGCCGTTGTCGACGGATGGGTTCGGCGTGGCGCAGGTGCCGGAGCGCAGGTTCTCCAGGACGAGCTTGTCGGACCTGACCTTGACGCGGACGTAGGAGCGGACGTGCTCCTGGTTCTCGACCGAGTTGAACCAGAAGTTGTCCGGGTTCAGCGGGTCGGGGCCGTTGCCCTGGACGCCGGTGCCGGAGTCGTCGGGCTTCTTGAGGTCGTAGTACTTCGACCCCGAGGCCGAGTTGGCCGTCACGTAGATGACGCCGCCGGGGCCCGGGTAGACCTCGGCCTGGCCGGGCTTCTCCTCCGGGTTCGCCTTCTGCCCGTTCTTGATGGCGTAGCTGCGGGAGTAGCTGTGGTCGTGGCCCTGGAGCACCATGTCGATGCCGAGGTCGGAGAAGGCCGTCGTGAAGTCCTTGCGGCGGTCCTTGTTGCCCTGGTCGTAGGAGTGGCTGGCGGGCGAGTAGATGGAGTGGTGGTAGACCAGCACCTTCCACTTGGCTTCCGAGCCGTGCTTCTTGATGACGTCGGTGATGTAGCCGACGTGCTGGGCGTCCTTGGTGTCGCTCTGGGCGTTGCTGTTGATGTCGATGAACAGCACGTCCTTGTGGATGAACCAGTAGTCGCCGCCGGACCGGGTCGCCGCGTCCTTGTCGTAGTACGCCTCGGACTTGTCGGTGTTGGGCGTGAAGTGGTGCTGCTCGTAGGACTTGCCGCCGACGTCGTGGTTGCCGATGGTGGCGGCGAGCGGGACCTGGCGGAGCTGGTCGGGGGCGAGGAACGACTGCCACTGCTTCTCGTCGTTGGCGCTCTCGACGTGGTCGCCGCCCGATACGAGCAGTTCGGCGTCGGGGTTGGCCTCGGTCGCCACCTTCAGGGTGTCGGCCCAGCCGGCGCCGTCCTTCTGCGCGTCGCCGCTGGAGCCGATCTGGGGGTCGCCGAGGAACAGGAAGTCGTAGTCGCCTTCGAAGTCCCGGGTCTTGAAGGTGTACGTCGGGGACCAGTCGCCCTCGCCGCCCACCCGGTAGGAGTAGGCCACGTTCTCCTTGAGGCCCGTGATCGTGGCGTGCCGGTTGTAGCCGCCGCTGGAGGCGATGTTGGCGCCGCCGGTGGCGGCGAACGTGGCCGCGTCGGCCGGGAACTGGCCATTGTTCAGGGTGGCGGTGGGGGCGACCTGGAGCTGCTGCGGGGTGTCGGCCGTGGAGTACCAGGTGACGATGCGCTGGGTCTCGTCGGCGCCGACGCCGAGGATGACGCCGGACACGCCGGGGGAGTCGGCCGCGGCGGCCGGGGCCACACCGCTGCCGCCGAGTGCCATGGTCAGCCCCAGCACGGCCGTGGCGGCACCGCCGGCGACACGGCGTCTGACGGGGCTGTCGCTCTGCGTCGTTCTACTGCTCGATCTCATGGGTTCTTTCGTTCCTTATGCATGCATGAATGCACGGATTGGAGATCTGTACGATCACTGGACGGCATGAATCGGAGGCAAACGATCCGGCCGAGTTGGTTGAACGTCCCACCAAACAGGGGCGTCCCGCCGACAGCCCCTCAGGCACCGGTGATCCGCTGTGCGAACCAGGTCAGCCCCATGACGGCCACACCCGCCGCGACCAGTCCCGTCGCCCGGCGTCCGGCGCGCGGGGCCCTGCGCCGGAGGACGGCCAGCGCGGGGAAGAGCAGCCCGACGATCGCCAACTGCACTGCCTCGATACCGAGGTTGAACACGAGCAGCGACCACAGCAGGGTCCAGGACCACGCCGCCTCGATGCCCAGCGCCCCGGCGAACCCCAGGCCGTGGACGAGCCCGAAGCAGAACACGACGCCCAGCCGGGTCCAGCCCGCCCGGTCCAACTGGAAGTGCCCCACCCGTCCCTCCGGTTCCCCGGCCGGGTCGCGATGCCGGGCGAGCCGCCACAGGTGCCAGCCCGCGACGACGGCGATGGACAGGGCGATGACGGGCTCCACGACGGAGGCCGGGACCTCCACGAGCCCGAGGGCCGCCAGCAGGAAGGTGACCGAGTGGGCCAGCGTGAACGTCGTGGCGGCGAGCACGACTTCGCGGGGCGTGCGCGAGCCGACGATGAGCGCCAGCAGGAAGAGGATGTGGTCGATGCCGGTGAGCAGATGCTCCGCGCCCAGCCGGAAGAACTCCCAGAACCGCTGGTACCAGCTCTGGTCGATCAGGAAGGACGGGTGCGCGGCGTCGAGTGCGGCGCTGCCCACGAGCCCGTCGACCGCGTAGGTGACGATGGTCTTGGTGCCCTTCACATACCGCTCCGCGTCGGGGAACAGCGTGCTGCGTACCTCCAGCGCGGCGTCGCCGTCCGCGCAGGTCCAGTCGAGCCCGAGGACGGCGTAGGGGGCGCCGTCGCGGCGGCTCATCGTGAACCCGCCGTGCCGGCGCGGGGTGCAGGGCCGGCCGCCGGAGGAGAGCGAGAAGCGGTCGGTGACATAGCCGGTCACGGCGTCGGCGTGCGCGTCGAGCACGGCGGCCCGGTCGCGGGCGTCACCGGTCTCGAAGGCAACGGTGCCCTGCCGGAAGAGGGCGTCGTCGTGGGCGGCGTCGGCCGCGGACACGACGAGGAGGTCGTACTCGAGCTCCACGGTGGTGTGCGGCCGGCCCGGGTCGTGGGCGGAGACGTCGGCGTGGACGGTGGAGGCGAAGCCGTGCGCGTGGCCCGGCCCGGCGGTGCCGACGACCGCGACGACGGCCGCGCACAGGGCGATGAGAATGCGGCGAACCCGCTGTGACATGGTGCTCCTTCAGGTTTCCGGAGCACCGTGCGTGCCGTGGATGAACAGCGCGGGTCGCCCCGGCGAAGCCTCGGACAACAAGCCCTCCTCGGCGTCCACGTGGGCGTCGGACAGCGCAGGATGAACGCCGCACCATCCGTCACTGCTCCGAGGGACGATCGTCTTGCGTTCACCGCTTCGGGCCGCCGCCGCGCTGGCGGCGGTCGCCGCACTGGTCACCGGTTGCAGCTCCGCCGACGCCTGGTCGGAGCCGCACGCCTCCCCCACGCCCGTCGGCGCCCTCGGCCCCGGCTTCGTCGACCCGTCCGCCTCCCCCACCCCGGAGGCGACCGTGACTCCGCGGCCGGGCTCCTGGAACGACGTCCACCCCCCGGCGGGCTACCGGGTGGTCCTGGTGACCGCCGGACACGACCGGCCGACGACCGCACTCGTGACCGCCGTACGGGACTGGGCGCGGGAGGAGGACGTCGACCTGCGCACGGTGACCGCGGACGATCCCAGCCGCCATATCGCCGCCCTCACACGGGCCATGGACATGGGCCCGGACCTCGTCGTCACGGCGGGCAACGACCTGGTGGACCCGCTCGCCGCGATCAGCCCCAGCCATCTCGCCCAGCATTTCCTCGTCGTAGGCGCGGAGTTGGCCGAGCCGACGGAGAACGTCACGGCCGCCGACTGGACCGGGGCGTCCTTCCGCGGCGAGGGGCTCGGCATGTCGTCGGCGTACGACGCCCGCTCGTTCACCGCCGCACGCTGCGCCGCCGCCGTCAGGGCGGGCGTGGCGGCCGTGCTCAGCGACCTGACCGGGATCGTGCTCTGGCTGGACGACGTGGCGTAGAGCCTCCGGCGGGCGGCGAGGGTGGTACGCGCTGTACCAGGAAAAGCCGTGGCTTCCTGCGGCGCTCCCGGAACCGCAGGATCGACTCCGTGACCCGGCACCACCGTGCCGGCCCGAAGCGGAGGAACCAGCATGCCCACGACGTTCATCACCGGAGCCAACAAGTCCCTCGGTCTGGAGACCGCCCGCCGTCTCGTCGAGGCGGGACACACGGTCCTCGTCGGCGCCCGCGACCCGGAGCGCGGCCGGGCCGCCGCCGCGTCGGTCGGCGCACGGTTCGTCCGGATCGACGTCACGGACGACACCTCGGTGGACGCCGCCGTCGCCGATGTCGCCGCGCACGAGGGCGGCATCGACATCCTGATCAACAACGCCGGGGTCCTCGGCCGGGTGGGCCCTGTCGAGGAGTTCACGGCGGCGGACATGAGGGAGGTGCTGGAGGTCAACGTCGTCGGGATCGTCCGGGTCACCCACGCGTTCCTGCCGTTGCTGCGCACCTCGCCGAACCCCGTCATCGTCAACGTGTCCAGCGGCATGGGCTCCTTCGGCCTGACGCAGGACCCGGACCGGGTCGAGTCGCGGTACGCCCTGCCGCTCTACAGCGCGTCGAAGGCCGCGGTCACCATGCTCACCACGCAGTACGCCAAGGAGCTCAAGGACATCAGGGTCAACGCGGCCGACCCCGGCCAGACCGCCACCGACTTCACCGGCGGTGTCGGGCACTCGGTGGCCGAGGGCGCCGAGTCCATCGTGGCCCTCGCTACGATCGGCGCGGACGGCCCGACGGGACGGTTCGTCGACCGGTCCGGCGAACTCCCCTGGTGAGCCCCCGGCCGACGTGATCAGGCTGGCGTGATGGGGCCGGGTGATCAGGCCTGCACGGTCGGCCGGACGACGATCTCGCCGACGTCGACGCCGTCGGGCCGCTCGATGGCGTATCCGATGGCCGACGCGACGGCCGACGGCATCATCTCTGCCAGAACCATTGACAACGATGTCAGGGGCGTGATCTAGTCCCCTCCGATCCAGTCGGGTGCCACTGATCGCCTGTCAAGCGCGCGCAACGACAGGTGACTTCGACGTGAAGGACGTGGCCGAGGAACAGGAGACCGCTTCCATGCACAGACCCCTGCACCATCGACTGCGTGAGCGCGCGTCGACCGTGCTCGCCGCGCTGCTCGTCACCGGCGCCGCCCTGAGCCCGGCGCCGGCCGTCGCCCAGGACCGTGCGGACACCGCCCCGTTGACTTCGCTGGTCAACCCGTTCATCGGCACCCAGAACTTCGGCAACACCTTCCCCGGCGCGAGCGCCCCGTTCGGCATGGTCCAGGTCAGCCCGGACACCGGCGGCCAGGGCGGCTACGACTACCAGCAGGACAAGATCTACGGCTTCAGCCAGACGCATCTCTCCGGCGTCGGCTGCTCCGTCATGGGCGAGCTGCCCCTGATGCCGACGACCGGGGCCGTGGACCGGGTCGACGCCGACGCCTACCGCTCGTCGTACTCGCACGACGACGAGGACGCCGAACCCGGCTACTACCGCGTCGGGTTGAAGACGTACGACATCGACGCCGAGCTGACCGCCACGGAGCGCACCGGATGGCAGCGGTACACCTTCCCGTCGACCGGCCGTGCCAACGTCCTGTTCAACACGGGCAAGGCCAACCAGCGGGTGTACGGCTCGGAGGTGCACGTCGTCGGTGACCGCACCGTCGAGGGCCGGGTCGAGGCGGGCAACTTCTGCGCGGGCAAGGACCGGCACACCGTCTACTTCACGGCGACCTTCGACCGGCCGTTCGCGTCGCACGGCACCTGGCGCGGCAGCACTCCGGCGCCCGGTGAGCGCGACGCCGCCGGTGAGGGCGGCAACGGCGCCTGGGTGACCTTCGACGCGGCCACCGACCGGGACGTCGTCGTCAAGGTGGGACTGTCGTACACGGGCCTCGAGGGCGCCCGCAAGAATCTGAAGGCGGAGACGGGCGACTCGTACGACTTCGACGCCACCCGGAAGGCCCTGCACTCCACGTGGGAGCGGCAGTTGGAGGCGGTCCGGGTCACCGGCGGCCCCGAGGAGCGGCAACGGGCCTTCTACAGCGCGCTGTACCACGCGCAGCTGCACCCGAACCTCGCCGGTGACGTCGACGGCCGGTACGCGGGCTTCGACGGCAAGACCCATACGGCGTCGGGCTTCACGCCGTACCAGAATCTGTCGCTGTGGGACACGCACCGTCCGCAGAACCAGCTGTTGCAGATGCTGCAGCCGAAGGTGGCCCGGGACGTGGCGCTGTCGGTCGTCGCGATCGGGCGGGACGGCGGCTGGCTGCCGCGCTGGTCGCTGGCCAACAGCGAGACCAACATCATGACCGGCGACCCGGTCACCCCGTTCCTGGTCGAGGCATGGTCCAAGGGCCTGCTGAAGGGGTACGAGAAGGAGGCGTACGCACTCCTGCGGAAGAACGCCACGAGCACCCCGCCGGACGACTCCCCCTACAACGGCCGCTCCGGCGTGGCCGCCTACCAGGAGCGCGGCTATGTCCCCAGCGGGCTGGAGCTCGGCAAGGACTGCGCGCACAAGGGCGGTGACAACGACTGCGTCCATCCCGCGTCGGCGACCCTGGAGTACGCGGCTGCGGACGCGTCGCTGGCCCTGATGGCCAAGGCCCTCGGACACACCGCGGACGCCCGGATGTTCGCGGCGCGCGGCCAGTGGTACAGCAACCTGTGGGACTCGAACATCGGGCAGTTCCGGCCGCGCACGAAGGACGGCACCTGGCTGACCCCGTACGACCCGGTCGAGGCCGGCCACCAGTTCCACGAGGGCGGCGCCTACCAGTACCAGTGGCTGGTGCCCCAGGACCCGGCCGGACTGGTGTCGCTGATGGGCGGCAGGAAGGCCACCGAGAAGCGGCTCGACTCCTTCTTCGCCTACGACAAGCTGCTCGCGGACCCGGCCAGGACCGCCCGCGAGGACTGGATCTCGGCGCCGTACGACTACTACGGCAAGCCGACGTACAACCCGAACAACGAGCCCGACCTGCACGCCCCGTACATGTATCTGTGGGCGGGTGCGCCCGGGAAGACGGCCACCGTGGTCCGCGCCGCGATGACCCTCTTCACCGACGGCCCGGACGGCATGACCGGCAACGACGACCTGGGCACGATGTCCGCCTGGTACGTCTTCTCCTCGCTGGGCCTCTACCCGGTGACGAACGGCGGCGACTACCTCGCCGTGTCCTCCCCGCAGTTCCCGTCGGCGGAGATCCGCATCGGCGCCTACGGGAAGCGGCAGGGCGGCACCCTGACCGTGAAGGCGCCCGGCGCGAGCGACACCCGGCGGTATGTGCAGCGGGCGCGGTTCGACGGGAAGGACCTGCGCGCCACCTGGCTGGACTGGGACGCGGTCGCCGAGGGCGGGCGGCTCACCTTCGACATGGGCGACAAGCCGTCGGCCTGGGGCACCGGCAAAGGCGCCGAGCCGCCGTCCGTGAACCGCGCGGCGGCCGACTCCCGCAGGCACCTCGACGCTTCGCTGCGCACCAGCGCGGACGTCGTCCCGACGGCGGACAGCACCCAGAGCGTCCGCCTCCAGTTCGACGTGCTGGGCCAGTCCCCCGGCACGCTGCGCGTGGACGTCGACGCGAAGGCCCCGAAGGGCTGGACCGTGAAGACGCCCCCGGCCTTCTCGCTCGCCTCGCACCGGCTTCCGGTCCAGCGCACGGCGACGGTGGAGGTGGGCGTGCCGGCCGGCACCGCGCCGGGTACGTACTCGGTGCGGATCACGGCGGCCGCGAAGGGCGTGAAGGCCGTGGAGCGCACGGCGACCGTCGAGGTCCGCGCGGCGGCGAAGTGTGCCACGGGCGTCGAGGACGTCTGCGCCGTCGACCTGTCGGATGAGGCGAACCACGACGGCACGGCGACCGTCGCCGCGCCCGACGAGGGCGACTTCGACGGCGGGGGCTGGAGCTACGACGCCGCCCTGCTGCCGAAGGCGGGTCCGGTCGTCTGGGACGGCGTCACCTACGACGCGCCCGACCCGTCGGGTACGGCCGCGAACTTCGTGGAGACCCGCGGCCAGGCCATGCTGCTCCCGGCCGGCTCGTACGGCAACCTGCGGCTGGTCGCCGCGTCCCACCACGGCCCGGTGTCCACGGCCCTGACCGTCCGCTACACCGACGGCAGCACCGCCGAGGTACCGGTGACCGTCGGCGACTGGGCCGGATCGACCCCGCAGGGCAGCACCGTCGTTCTGGAGATGCCCCACCGCATCAAGCACGGCCAGGGCGTCGACGGCCCGCCGGTACGCCTGTTCGGGACGTCGGCGAAGCTGGACGGCTCGAAGACGGTGCGTTCCGTGGGGCTGCCGAACGATGCGCGGGTGCAGATCTATGCGCTGACGCTCGGTTAGGCGGCCCGGTCCCTCCCCACGCCCACCCCGGCGGCGCCGTGACGGCCGCCGGGGTGGGCGTACGGCTGTCTCCCGGGCGGCGGACACGGCACACCCGGGCGAGCGGGAAAGGTGTGCGGCGGCGAGACGGTCTGTAGTACCCCTGGACGGTCCGGAGTTTTCGCCGCCGACCCTCAGGAGGCGCCCATGTCCTCGCCGTCCGTCCGCCGTGTCATGCCCATCATCCGGTCGGAGGCCCTGGAGGAGAGCCGGGACTTCTACGGCCTCTTGGGCTTCGAGGAGGTCATGAACCACGGCTGGATCATGACGCTGGCCTCCCCCTCCACTCCGGCGGCCCAGATCAGCGTCATGACGAGCGACAAGACGGCCCCGGTCACGCCCGACGCGAGCATCGAGGTCGACGACGTGGACGCGGCCTACGCCGCGATGCGCGAGAGCGGCGCGGAGATCGTCCACCCGCTGCAGGACGAGGAGTGGGGCGTACGGCGCTTCTTCGTCCGCGACCCGAACGGCCGGGTGATCAACGTACTGAGCCACCGCTGAAGCATTCGGCCGGACCGGTCACGACGGCCTCGCCCGCCTCGTGACCGAGGGGCCTCGTCGCTTCCGATTCAGGAAGCGCGGCGGAAGACCGCGGCCGGGCCTATGACGCCCGGGCCGAACTTGTCCCGGACGCGGTCGACGGCGTCCTCGGCGACCAGCCGTGCCTCGCGGGCCTCGTCCAGGCTGATCTGCTGGGCGACCTGGTCGGCGCCGACGAGATCCGTGCCCTTGAGGGTGAGGCCGGTGAGCCGGCCGCGCTGGAGGCCGGCGGCGTCCATCAGCTGGTAGGCCATCGCCCGCAGATCGTCGTCGTGCGCGGACGCCTCAGGGAGGCGGCGGGTCCGCTCCCAGCCGCCGCCTCCGGCGAACGACAGCTTCAGGGTGAGCGCGCGGGCGGCCTGGTCCCTGCGGCGCAGCAGCAGACCGAGCTGGACGACCAGGTCGAGGAGGGCGGCGCGGACGGTGGCGCCGTCCAGGGCGTGCCGGGGGAAGGTGTGCCGGACGGACGCCGTCGGGGGCAGGGCGCGGGGGACGACGGGGCGCGGGTCGACGCCGCGCGCCCTGTCGGTCGCCGTACGGCCCGCCCGGCCGCCCAGCAGGCGCTGCACCGTGGCGGGCGGCACGGTGGCGAGCAGGCCGACGTTGTGGATGCCGTACGCGCGCAGTGCCTCCGCCTGCCGGGGGCCGATGCCGTGCAGGGCGTCGACCGGCAGTGGGCCGAGCCAGTCGGTGACCTCGTCGGGGCCGACGGCCAGGACTCCGCCGGGTGCGGGGACCTGCGCGGAGGCGGTGGCCGCGACGGTGATCGACGGTCCGATGCCGACCCGGACGTCCACGCCCAGGCGGGAGAGGGTGCGCACCCGCAGGACCTCGCCGAGGCGCCGGGTGTCGGTGCCGTGGTAGCGCAGGGCGCCCTTCAGTTCGACCAGGGCCGCGGAGGGCGGCAGGGCCTGTACGACGGGTGACAGCTCGGACAGTTCCTCCAGTACCCGCCGGTATGTCTCCTCCCCCAGCCGGTCCGGGCACCGCACGTGCATCACCGTCGAGATCCTGCGCGCCGGTCCGTCCGTCGTCATGTCCCACCTCCCGCACTCACCCCTTCACGGTATCGA
Source organism: Streptomyces sp. RK62 (assembly GCF_018070255.1). Classification (NCBI taxonomy): domain Bacteria; kingdom Bacillati; phylum Actinomycetota; class Actinomycetes; order Kitasatosporales; family Streptomycetaceae; genus Streptomyces; species Streptomyces sp. RK62. The sequence continues at coordinate 10,290 of NZ_JAGPYD010000003.1, forward strand.
ACAAATAATCGAACACGCGAGGGCGCGCCGGGTGGATCTTGAGCTTAGAATCAAAAATGTGTTCGACGACCTGCCGCCCGACCTGGACCGACTGCGCACGCTGCGCGTCTGGCACGCCCTGTGGGTCCAGCGCATCGATGCCAAGATCGCGGCGCTGCAGCGGCGCCAGGCCGAGGAGGAGAACGGCCGGCGGCGCCGCCCCCGGCCCCCGGAGTGGATCGTCGAGCTCGGCATCGGCGCCGACCGCTCCCCCGTCCAGGTCCATGCCGGCGACTGCCACATGGCGGGCGAACGGCGCCGGGCGGTGAGCCGGGACGAGGCGCGCCGGCTGCTCGCGACCGGCCTGGAGGGCTGCAGCCACTGCCGGCCGGCCGCCCGACTGCACATCATCGACTTAGAGCCACCCCACCGGCCGCGCTCGGATCACTGCCCCGCCAGTTCGCGCAGGGCGCGCGTGGTGGGCGACCCGGGATCGCCGGTGATGAGAACGACCTCCTGGTCGTCCTCGGGCACGAGCAGCACGTCGCAGTTCAGCCGGAGCCGACCGGCCTCGGGGTGTTCGAAGGTCTTCGTGCGGTGGCCGGGCGCGTGCACGGGACGCGTCCGCCAGATCCGCCGGAACTCCTCGCTCCCTGCGTGCAGTTCGGCGAGCAGGGCCGTCAGCGCCGGGTCGTCCGGGTAGCGGTCGGCGGCCCGGCGCAGCCGTGCCACGACGATGTGCCCGAACTCCTCGGCACCGGAGTCCGTGTACACCGCCCCCTCCCCCAGGAAGCGGCGCCGGGCCAGATTGGCCGGCCGGCGTTCGAGGTCGCCGCCGAGCAGCGCCCGGGCCAGCGGGTTCCAGGCGACGACGCCGTACGCCGCGTCGGTGACGACGGCCGCGGTGAGCGGCAGCCGGTCCAGCATCCGGGCCACGTGCGGCCGCACCCGTCGTACGGCGGTACGGGCGAGCGGTACGTCTGCCCCGGCCAGCCGGAACAGATGGCTGCGCTCGGCCGGGGTGAGGCGCAGGGCGTGGGCCAGCCCGTCGAGGATCCGGGGCGAGGGCCGTGGCCCCCGGGCCTGCTCCAGCCGTGTGTAGTAGTCGACGGACATATGGGCGAGCTCGGCCATCTCCTCGCGCCGCAGACCCGGCGTACGGCGGACGCCGCCCGTCGCCGTGAGCCCGACCTCGTGCGGGAGCAGTCCGGCCCGGCGGTCCCGCAGGAAGCGGGCGAGTTCCTGCCGCGCCATGCCACCTCCTGTGCGCTGCCCGGTACGGCGTGCCTGGTACAACCTGTCCCTGGCTGGGCACCCACCGCCAGGGCAGCGTGGCTGTCATGAACGATCGCACAGCTCTGGTCACCGGTGCCAACAAGGGCATCGGCAAGCACATCGCCCTGCTCCTCGCGGCCGAGGGTTTCACCGTGTACGTCGGCTCCCGCGACCCGGAACGCGGACGGCGGGCCGTCGAGGAGATCGGCGCCGCCGCCCGGCCGGTCGTCCTGGACGTGACGGACCCCGGCACCGTCGAACGGGCCGCGTCCCGGATCGACCGCCTGGACGTCCTGGTCAACAACGCTGGCATCTCACCGTCGCTCGCCCCGCCCACCGACACCGGCGCCGAGGAGTTCCGGCGCACCTACGAGACCAACGTCTACGGCGTGGTGACGGTGACCAACGCCTTCCTGCCCGCCCTGCGCCGCTCCCCGCAACCCCGGATCGTCAACGTCTCCAGCGGGACGGGGTCCCTGACGTGGAGCACGCACCCCAACCCGCAGTTCACGCCGGGCAACGGGGCCGGTGCCGCGTACCGCTCCTCGAAGGCCGCGCTCAACGCCCTCACCGTCCTCTACGCGCAGACGCTGGCCGAGGACGGCTTCAAGGTCAACGCGCTCGCCCCCGGCCTGCGGGCCACCGATCTCAACCCCAGAGCGGCGACAGGCGGCGACCCGGCCGAGGCCGCCCGGGGCGCCGTACACCTGGCCCTGCTCCCGCCCGACGGCCCGACGGGCGGCTTCTTCTCCTGGGACGGGACACCCGTGCCCTGGTAGGTGCTTTCCGCCGGCTGCCCCTGCCCCGCCCGATCAGCCGACGCTGATACAGAAGGGGTGCCCGACGGGATCCGTGAGGACCCGGGCCCTGTCCCCGTGCGGCTGATGATCGGGCTTACCCGCCCCGAACTCCCGCAGCCGTGCCTCGACTTCGCCCAGGTCCTCGTCGCCGATGCGGAAGCACAGGTGCAGTTGCTGCGGCTGGTCCTGGCCCGGCCAGCTCGGCGCCTGATAGTCGTCCACCCGCTGGAAGCCGATGACGAGCCCGTGCTCCCCTTCGAGACCCGCGAAGTCGGCGTCGGATCTCGGGTGCAACGCCAGCCCGGTGGCCCGCTGATAGAAGGCGGCCAGCGCCAGTGGGTCGGGGCAGTCGAGCGTGATCGCAACCAACTGCAGGGGCATGAAACCTCCGAGGTCGCCGGTGAACTCCCGTACGGGAGCCCGGGATCAGCCTAATGAGCGGTCCGGGCGACGGACCCGCACGTCACTTCGACAGCTTGAGCGTCTTCGCCGCGCCCCAGAGCGAGCCGGGGTTGGCGCGATGCGGGTGGCGGGCCAGCATCGTGCGGTAGAACTCCACCGCGTCGGCCGTGCTCGCCAGGGTCTTCTCGATGTCGGCGAGGTAGTCGATCGACTGCTGGACGATGACCGGGTCGTCGTCGTGGTCGGGGTGCTTGTGACCGGCGACGACGTGGTCCGCACCGAGGTCCTGGACCCTGCGCAGCGCGGCCACCCACTCGGCGCGCGAGGCGGCGTCGGTCTCGGCGAGGTACATGTGGGTGTTGTTGTAGACGACATCACCGGCGACGACGAGCCCGGCGTCGGGAACCCACAGCACGGTGCTGCCGGCCGTGTCGGTGTGACCGGTCTCGATCACCCTCAGCTCGTGCCCTTCCAGGAGGATGCGGTCGCCCTCCAGCTCGTCCGGGACGACCGCGTCCGGGATCTGCCCGGGGAAGAGCCGGCCCCAGAACCCCTCGATGTACTCGTCCGCGGTCTGGAGACGCGCGCCGGCGACGGTCCCGGCCGTCGCGACGGCCCGCACTCCGGGGAACGCCGCGGTCACCTGCCCGATGCCGAACAGATGGTCGCCGTGGCCGTGGGTGACGTAGATGTGCGTGAGGTTCCGTCCATGACCCCTGATCCACTCGATCAGCTGCTCGTTCTGCTCGATCGTCGTGAACGTGTCGACGAGCACGGCATCGCGTTCACCCTGGATCAAAGTCGCCGAGTTCATCACCCAGCGCAGATCAGAGCCCTCGTCGCCGCTCTCCGGAAGGTCACGGACCACCCCCTCACGGCGCGCCAGCAGTGTGTCGTACGTCAGTTCCGTCATGGGTTCCGTCGTCATGGGCGTCTCTCCGAATCGGTCCATCCAGCACAGGCGATATTAGATTGTATACAACATCTAATCAGTGGATACGATGGATGGCAACCGACATCTACCGGGAGGTACCCGATGGGCCGCGCCTCGAAGGCTCAGGCACAGGAGAACCGACAGCGGGTCGTGGAGACCGCCTCCCGACTGTTCCGCGAACAGGGCACGCAGGTCAGCGTCGCCGACCTGATGAAGGCCGTCGGCCTCACCCACGGCGGCTTCTACAAGCAGTTCGCCTCCAAAGAGACCCTCGTCGACGAGGCCACGGCCCACGCTTTCGAACAGTTCACGCGGCAGTACTTGCCCGCGTCCGGCTCCGACTCTGACCCCCACTCCGGAGACACCGCCACTCAAGAAGGCCTCACCCAGGAGGAGTTGATAGACGTCTACCTCTCCGCCGAGCACCGGGACAACGCGGCGGACGGCTGCCCGCTCGCCGGGTTCGCCCCCGATCGGGCGCGCGCCACCGGCGACTCGGAGGCGCATCGCGTGTACGCGCAGGGCGCGCGCGACTTCGCCGAGGCGCTCGCGACCGAGGATCAGGACGGCCTCGCCCGGCTGTCCACCCTGGTCGGCGCCCTCACCCTCGCCCGGGCCACCAAGGGCACGCCCATCTCCGACGAGATCCTCGACGCCGCCCGCGCGGCACTGACGGAAAGCGACTGATCCCGGAGCCCTGAGCGCCCGCCGCCCCGCCAGGCTGCCGCACCTGTACATGCACTCGTGCACCCAAAATAGATTACTAGTGACATCTATCACGTGGACGTGCCCTCGCTCAGCGACACACAATGAGCCGGCCGCCCCACCGGCGCCCGCCGTACGTAGGGGGCGCCAGGGCGATCCCTAGCCCCCTGGAGATTTCTGTGCGTACAGAGACGACGGCCGGCCTGCTGGCACCCGGCCCTCACGAAGTCGTCGTGGACGGCCTGACCCAGCGCTACCACGTCCACGGCTCGGGCCCTGTCTGCCTGGCCATACCCGGCGGACCGGGTGTCGCCTGGGACTCCCTGCGGGCCCCGGCCCTCGAGGCGTCGCTCACCATGGTGTACGTGGAACCGCTGGGCACCGGCGGCTCCCGGCGTCTCGCGTCACACCCGCACGGCTACACCCGCGAGCGCTACACCCGAAGCCTGCTGGGCCTGCTCGACCGGCTGGCCCTCCCCCAGGTCTTCCTGCTCGGCCACTCGCACGGCGGCTTCGTCTCACAGCACTTCGCCCTGCACCACCCGGACCGGCTCCACGGTCTGGTCCTGTACGACAGCGCTCCGGTGACGGGCCCTGAGCACGGCGCCGAAGCCGCGGCCCGGGTGGGCGAGTTCGTCCAGCGCCATCAGGGACAGGCCGAACTTCCCGCGGCGCTCGCCGCCCTCCAGGATGTCGGCGCCTGCACGGACGACGAGACGATCACAGCGGCCCTTCGCGGCCTCGTGCCGCTCTACTTCGCACGGTACTGGGACCGCGAGGACGAGTTCCGCCACTTCCGCGAGACGCTCACATGCACCTACGTGTCGTCCCTGGACGAGAACGGAGAACCCGACCTCGTCGACGACCGGGCGCATCTCCCGGAGTTGACGGTGCCGACCCTGGTCGTGGTCGGCCGGCACGACATCATCTGCGGCCCACGGTGGGCACGGGAACTGCACGCCCTCATACCCGGGTCCCAGCTCGTCGTCCTGGAGGACAGCGGGCATCTGGGCCACGTCGAGGAGCCCGAGGCGTTCGCGAGCGCGGTGCGCACGTTCGTGGCGTCGGCACAGACGTCGGCACAGGCATCGACGCGGGCTGGAGCGGAGCTCCGTACTGTGGACGCCGTCCCTGAGGACCTGCGCGACGTCGTCGGCCCCGTGCTGCTCCCCGGCATGGACGGCTATGCGGCCGAATGCGCCACCTTCAATCTGAACCATGCGTTCCAGCCCGCCATTGTGGTGGCCGCGGCCTGCGAGGCCGACGTCCGCAAGGCGGTGCGGTTCGCCGCCGGACAGGGCATGCCGATCGCGGTGAAGTCCGCGGGGCATCAGTTCGTCGGGTCGGCGGAAGGCGCCCTGCTCATCACGACGGAGCGGATGAAGCGCATGTCGGTGGATCCCGAGGCGCGCACCGTCCGGGCCGAGGCCGGGCTGCGCTGGAGCGAGGTGCTGCCGCACACCGCGCGTGTGGGTCTCACCCCGATCGCGGGTTCCGCTCCCGAGGTCGGGGTCGTCGGCTACACCCTGGGGGGTGGGCACAGCCCGCTGCTCGGGCGCTCCCACGGATACGCGGCCGACCATGTGCGTCGTATGAACGTAGTGACAGCGGACGGGGAACTGCGCACGGTGACGCCGGACAACGAACCGGACCTGTTCTGGGCCCTGCTCGGCGGCAAGGGCAACTTCGGCGTGGTGACCGAGACCGAGTTCGACGTGTTCCCGGTGGCCCGCTTCTACGGCGGCGGGCTCTACTTCTCCGGCGAGGACCTGGCGCCGGTGCTGGAGACCTGGCGGTCGTGGGTGCCCACGGTTCCGGAGGAGATGACGTCGTCGCTGGCCGTCCAGCGGTTGCCGTACCTGCCGGCGTTGCCGCCGCCTCTGCGGGGAGCTTTCGTGGTGCACGTGCGGATCGGCTACCTGGGTTCGCAGGACGACGCTGAGAGGCTCATCGCCCCGCTGCGCGCGTCGGCTCCCGTCCTGCTGGACGCGGTCGGCGAGAAGCCCATCACCTCGCTCGGGGAGATCCACAGTGATCCGGTGGACCCGATGCCGTACGTCGAACGGAGCGTGAGCCTGCGGGAGTTCCCGCGGAAGGCGGCGGAGGTCTTGGTAGATCTCATCGGCCCCGGATCGGGTAGCGGGCTGGCGCATTTCGAGATCCGCTCGCTCGGCGGCGCCCTGGACCGGGAGCCGCGCGTCGCCAACGCGGTGTCCGTACGAGGTATCCCGTTCGTGGTCGTCGGATTCGCGGTCGGAGGAGCACACCAGGCGGATGAACTGCGGGAGCACCTGGCGGAGGTCGTGGACGGACTGGCGCCATGGACCGCGGACAGGAGCATGGTGAACTTCCTGTCAGCCGACGAGGCCAGGGACGAGGAGGGTGTGCGGGCGGCATTCGGGCCGGAGCGGTACCGCAGGCTGGCCGAGGTGAAGCGGCGCTACGACCCCGCCAACCTCTTCCGCTTCCAGCACAACATCCTCCCCGCCTGACGGCACCGGCACGAGGCGCACGATGACCTGGTCCCTTACAGCAGATCCCGCCGCCTTCCGGTCCGCAGCGGGTGCGTTCCTCACCAGCCGTCCCGATCTGCACACCATGCTGTTGACGGGGCTCGACTCGCTCGCATACCCGCAGAGGTCCGGCGGTGCGGCACCGGCCGGGGTGCTGGGGTGGTGGCGCGCCACGGACCGCGCTCCGACCACCGCCGCGTTCGTATGGACACCACCGGGCCTGATGGCCGTGAGCCCCCTGCCGGGACCGGCGGCCACCGATCTCGCCAGCTTGCTGTCGACGTGGGAGAGGACGCCTGCCGGACTCCTGACCGACGTCAGGTCGGCCAAGAGCTTCGCCGGTGACTGGGAATCGCTCACGGGCGCGGTCCCCGAGACCGGGGTCCACCTGCGGCTCTACCGTCTCGAAGGACCGGCGCCGCTCGAGGCGCCGGGGCCGGGGGCACCCCGCAGGGCAACCGCACACGACAGGGCTCTTCTCCACGACTGGGGCACGCGCTTCGTCTCGGAGGCCGGCTCACTCAGTGTCGACCTGGACCGCTTCATCGACGAGCGCATCGACCGAGACGGCTGGCGGCTGTGGATCGCCGACGCCGAACCGGTGGCCATGGCGGCCATGACCCCCGTCGTGGACGGCATGGCTCGCCTCACGCCCGTCTACGTCCCGCATGAGCACCGGCGTCGGGGCTACGGCGCCGCCGTCACGGCATCCGTCTCCCAGGCGTCGCGGGACGCCGGTGCCCGTCACGTCCTGCTGTTCACCGACCTGTCCAACCCGACGAGCAACAACCTCTACCAGCGCATCGGCTACCGCCCGGTGTCCGACTTCCGCATGCTGACGCCTTGACTACTCGGTCGCGCACTCGCCGACGCGCCCCTCAGCCGCTGTGAGGCAGCGGAGATCCTTCGCCTCCCGCGAGCCTTGAGCGCACCCATGTCCCGTCGTCCGTCAGGTACGTGTCCACCGTCAGGCCCGCCTCCGCCAGAGCGTTCTCGAACTGGCCCTTCGTCAGGGGGCGGGACAGGAACGTCTGGGTCCAGGTGGCGTCCGGGAACTCGTACTCCACGTGGACCGAGTTCGCCCCGTCACCTATCGGCTCCGCCGAGACGACTCGTACCGTGAAGCCGCTCGGGTCGATGCGCTCGCGCGGCAGATTCATGTGCCAGTCCTCGCCCTCGCGTTGGATCAGTACGCAGCCCCCCGGGGCCAGGTGCCGGGCGCATGTGCGGAGCAGCGCCTGCCGTACTTCGACGTCGGCGGCGTGCACGAGGAACGAACCGAGCATCACCACGTCGAAGGACTCGCCGAGGTCCAGGTCCTCGATCGGGCTGCATATCGTGCGCGCACCGCGGATGCGGTCCAGCATCTCCTGGGACTCGTCCACGGCCGTCACCGTGAAGCCCCGTTCCACGAGCGCGTGGGTCACGCGTCCCACCCCGGAGCCCAGCTCCAGGATGCTCGCCCCCGGCGGCACGGCCGCGGCGACGATGTCCGGCTCGGTCCCGACCGGCAGTCGCACGTACAGCTCGACCGCACAGCCGTCCGGCGTGATCGCGCCCGGTCCGGTCCCTTGGTATCCCGCCCGCTTCGTCATCCCCATGTCCGCCATGCCCGTGCAACGGGCCGTGCCGGGGCCGCAGTTCCCCCGCATCGCCTGTTCCACCGTTCGGGGGACAGCGAGGCCCCCCGCGGTTCAGCAGCTCTCGCCCGGGGTAGTCGCCACCGCCCTCAGCAGGTCCCGCACCAGGTCGAAGTCGATGTCGGCCGGCTTGCGGAACCGCAGGCATCCTTTGCCCATGTCCTGCTGGCTCAGCCGGTCCGCGAAGGCTTCCCGGACGTCGCCGCGCATGAGGTAGAAGGACACGTACTGCTTCTGGCTCGCGAAGGCGATCTCCGGGGAGCCCTCCCGCAGATAGGTGGGCATGCCGTACGCCATCACCTCGTCGTAGCCCGTGAGCTCGGCCCGGCACAGCTGCCGCAGCCTGGTCAGGGCGCCCCTGCGCTCCTCCGGCACCTCGGTCAGATACCCGTCGACGTCCGCCGCACTGCTCTGCACCATGGCGTGAGCCTAAGCGACGCCGCCGGCGCGGGCGGCGCTCGGCTCCCGCGAGGCGATCATCGACATCAGGCGCAGCCGGACCGGATCGCCCAGGGCTTTGAAGATCTTCGCCAGGTCGGCGGCCTGTGCCTCGTCAATGGGCGCGGTGGACAGAGGGGCGCAGCAGGCTGCGGAATTCTGGCCGATCACCTCGAGCTCTCGTTTCGCCATGCTTCTTATATTGACGTTTCTCAATGCAGCGCGCAAGCTTGAATCAACGAACATCGATACAGGCCGGTCAGTCGGTGGCAGTGCAGCGCCAGCCCCGACACATCAGCCCATCACCACATCACCTAGGAGCGAGTCATGAACGAGCAGTCCAGCGATCTGCGCGAAACCGTCCGCCAGCGGTATGCCGCGGCCGCCACCACCGTGACCGAGGGAGCCGCCGCCTGTTGCGGGTCCGGACCGACCACGGTCGAGGTCGACGCGAACTTCGGTTCCGGCCTCTACGACGCCGACGAGCGCGCCGGCCTGCCGGCCGAAGCCGTCGCCGCCTCCCTCGGCTGCGGCAACCCCACCGCCGTAGCCGAACTCCGCGACGGCGACCGCGTCCTGGACCTCGGTTCCGGCGGCGGCATCGACGTCCTGCTCTCCGCCCGCCGGGTCGGCCCGACCGGCAAGGCGTACGGGCTGGACATGACCGAGGAGATGCTGGCCCTGGCGCTGGCGAACGCGGAGAAGGCCGGTGCCCGCAACGTCGAGTTCCTCAAGGGCTCCATCGAGGCGATCCCGTTGCCGGCGAACACCATCGACGTGGTGATCTCCAACTGCGTGATCAACCTGTCCGTCGACAAGCCCGCCGTCTTCGCCGAGATGTTCCGGGTGCTCAGGCCCGGCGGCCGTATCGGGATCTCCGACGTCGTCGCCGACGACGCCCTCACCTCCGCCCAGCGCGCCGAGCGCGGCGACTACGTCGGGTGCATCGCCGGGGCCCTGTCCTTCGCGGAGTACCGGGCGGGCCTGGAGGCCGCCGGTTTCACCGATGTCGGGATCACCCCGACGCACGCCGTCGCCGACGGCATGTACTCCGCCATCGTCCGGGCCACGAAGACCGCCACGACGGCCACCGGTCCGGACGCGCCGGCCGCGCACGCGGCAGCTGGCTCCTGCTGCGGAGTCAGCGCCTGCTGCACCCCGGCCGAGGAGGCGGTCGACCCGGCCGTCGGTGTCGACGAGGCCAAGTCGGCCGCCGGGTGCGGCTGCACGAGCTGACCACGCGCAGGGGTCGTCAGCGCCTCACGGCATGTCACCGGAGTGGTGGAGACGGCACGCCACCCCCGGGCCCGTCCCTCGGGTCTCCCCGGCGCGTAGGTCGTAGAGGGCTCGCCCGCCCGGGAACCGGCCCAGTTCCGTGGGCAGCGCGACGCCCCCTTCTATCTCGTCGGCGCGCCACCCGGTGATGTCCAGCAGCAGCCCGTCCAACGGCCCGCCTATCAGCGCCGCGTAGGTCCGGTGCGGCAGTGGGCACGGATGGGGGTCGTCGTGGTCATGGCCGTAGACCCGGCCCCTCAGCAGTTGCTCATCGCCGTTCATGGCACCAGCCTCGCAGCCGCCACCGACAACGGCCGGTCCCAGCGACTGCCGAGCCGGCGAGAACCATGGACTCGCCGACTCCGCCCCCGGCGCCGGACGAATCTGTTACTCACTTTCGGGTGAAGATCACCCCGCGCGGCGACCGCACCATACGTACCGGAATGCACGGCACCTGATCATCCAGGGACTTTCCCGCCAAGAACGCGCTTGCGTCACACAAGCCCTCATAGATGAGCATTGCAGTCGAGAGTCATAGAAATATCCACAAACGGTAACAACGCTCATGCCTTCACCACCACTCCCCCACGGCGTGGACAAATTGCGTTCGCGGCCAACCGGTCGCCATCGCACACCGCACCGCTCCCCCGGGCAGCCACCATGGCGTCCGGAGGGACGGTGTCCGCACCACCAGGGAGAACCCTTTGTCCACCCCCACCCGCACCCCCGCCTACATCACCGTCCGCCGGCTCGCGGCGGCATCGGTCGCCACCGGCGCTCTCGTCTCGGCGATCACGCTGCCGGCCTCCGCCGCCGACCACTCCCGCCACCAGCGGGGGCAGGTGGAGATCACGGCGGTCCAGTACGACTCGCCCGGCCGTGACAACTACTCCAACCGTTCCCTGAACCGCGAGTGGGTGGAGATCACCAACACCACCCGCCGCAGCGTCAACCTCGACGGCTGGACGCTGAAAAACCGGGACGGCCAGACCTACACCTTCGACCACTTCCGCCTCGCGGGCCGCGCCACCGTCCGCATCCACACGGGCATCGGCCGTGACACCCGCACCGACCTGTTCCAGGACCGCCGCTACTACGTCTGGGACAACCGCTCCGACACCGCGACCCTCCGCAACGACTACGGCCGCCGTATCGACACCGAGTCGTGGGGCCACCACCGGGACGGAGGCAAGCACCGCCACGGTGACAAGAACCGGCACGGCGACAAGCGCCACCACGGCCAGTACGACCGCGGCCAGTACGACCACGGCCGGCACCACTACAACCGCTGAACACCGCCGCGGTACGTGAGCTGAAGTCCCCCATCCACGCTGCGACGCGACACATGTGAGTGCACCCGGCCTCCCACGGCCGGGTGCACTCCTCTGTATGCGCCGCCCGCGAAGCTACAGTCACCGGGACGAGTTCGCGGTGGCCGCCGTCGATCCGCGTGGGCGAGGGGCGGCGGCCGTCTCGTCGGCGCCCGCCGCCGAACTGCGGGAGACGCCGACGATCGGGCGGTTACTTCAGGGTGACGGCGTCACCCTTCGAGACGACCCGTGCCGTGGTGGTCGTACCGGGGAAGAAGTAGCGCCAGCTGCCCGCCGCGGTCACGGTGACCTTGGTGCTGAGGTTGCCGGAGCTGTCCGTCTTCACCGTCTTGACCGTGCTGTAGTGCTCGGCGCCCGCCTTCCGGTACTGCAGCTTCACCGTCTGCCCGGTGAAACCGTGGTACTTGAGGTCCTCCCAGTTCGCGCGGGACAGCTTGCCCTTGATCGTGAGGGAGGCTCCCTTGGCCACCGGCTCGGGCGTGGCGTCGGTGGTGAGCTTGGACGCCCGCTTCATCTTGAACTCGGCGATGTCGTCGGAGATCCAGTAGTCACCGTCGTTGGCCTTGACGGTGGCGTTGACCTGCCAGAGCCCGGCGATGGTGTTGATGTCGCCGGGCACACTGTCCGGGAGCCACCCCGGGGCGACCGTCATGGTGGCCGTGCACACCGACGTGGTGGAGCTCTTCTTCTCGCACCGGGTGCCCGTCCAGTCGCTGAACCCCCAGCCCTTGGACTTGCTGAAGACGCTGACGCGCGTCAGGCCCTTCGCCCCCGAGTTGTCCCGGATCGTGATGGCGATCGGGTACGTGACCCGTGCCGTCGTACCGATGATGACGTTGTTGCCGTTGTTCACGACGGTCTTGGTGACCCGTACGTCCCCACGGCCCTCGGCCTGCGCCGCGGTCGCGCACAGCAACGTCAACGCCGCCGCACCCGCCATGACACCGAGCCCTGCGGCCCGTCCGGCCGTTCTGCCTCGCATGATCCCTCCCCTGTGTCGGAGGGGTGAGGCTATACGGCCAACAGGGCCGTCTTCGCAGGAGGGTGGGGCTTTCCCGTTACGCGTACAGGGCGACGGCTCCGCCCCACAGCGCGCCGGGGTTCAGGCGGTCGGGGAAGCGTTCCAGCATGGCGTGGAAGAAGCTCAGCGCGTCGTCGTTGCGGTCGAGGAGTTCGTCGACGGTGTCGAGGTAGAGGCGGGTCTCGGCGAGGGCGCGGGTGGCGTCGTCGTCGAGGGCCTTGTTCTTGTGACCGGTGACGATCCGGCGCGGCCGGAGCCCTTCGACCGTGTCGATGGCCTTGCGCCAGGCGTCACGGCCGCCGTTCTTGGACTCGGCCAGGTACTGGTGCACGCCGTTGTAGACGACGTCGCCCGCCACGACGAGGTCGAGATCGGGGACGTGCAGGACGCTGGTCTCGTCGGTGTCGCTGTGGCCGACCTCGACGATGACCAGTTCGTGGCCCTCGAGGGAGAACCGGTTGTCCGGCACGGTGACGGCGGTGACGGGCGCGTCGGGGATCTGTCCGGGGAACAGCCGGTCCCAGAACTGCGGGCGGATGGAGACGTTGCGCTGCATCTCCTTGATCGTGCCCTCCGAGGCCACGACCTCGGCGCCGAAGCGTTCCGCCAGGATCCCGGCGGTGAACCAGTGATCACCGTGACCATGGGTCGCGAAGATGTGCGTCAGGTTCTTGCCGGTGGATTCGACCCAGTCCCCCACCGCCTCGGCCTGCTCCGAGGTCAGTGGCGGGTCGACCAGGACGGCGTCCCGCTCCCCGTGGACGAGGGTGATGGACAGGGGCGAGAACATCCTCCGGTCCCCGTTGGGGACGAGATCGGTGACGTTCTGCGCGATCGGGTCGGCGACGAAGACGTCGTAGGCGAGGGGGGTGCTGCTGGTCATGGCGGTTCCTAACTGGCGTGGCCGGCACCGCGGTCTCGGCCGGCGGACCGGTCGGCAGCGGCGGCGGCGAGGGCGGCGTGGTACGCCGGGCCCCGGATGATCGTGACGGCGTCCGGGTCGACCAACTCGCCTAGCTCGTCACGGAATTCGAGATGCACGGGGCGTTCGTCGTCGGCGGCGGCGTAGACGACCCCTTGGCCCGTCTCCTGCGGCCGGTGGCGGTCGCCCCAGGCGCTGAGGGCGGCGAGCACCGGCAGTACATCGCGGCCTGCCTCCGTGAGGACGTACTCCTCGCGGCTGCGCTCTCCCTCTTCCTGATAGGTCACGCGCTCCATGAGGCCGGCGTCCACGAGATCGTTCAGACGCTGGCCGAGGGTCGCGTTCGGGATGCCGATGCGCTGGAACTCCGCGAACCGGGTGCGCCCGAGGAAGGCCTCGCGCAGCAGCAGAAGATTCCACTTCTGCCCCAGGACGGCGAGCGTGCGGGCGATCGAGCAGTGCCGGTTCGCGGGGAGTGACATGGCGTCCATGACTCCAGGGTACGCAGACTCTGGAAAATGAACACAGCATCTGGCATCAATTTTTGTATTCAGGGTCACATCCCGCGCGCCCCCGGATCCCGCCGCAGGTCAGAGGTCTGTCGTCGTCACCTGGACCGGGACCTCGTACGGCCGCAAGATCATCCGTCCCGCGTCCGCGTCACCGTCCCAGCTCGCGATCATGGCGAACGGGAAGCGGTCCAGTTCGAGGCACAGGGGGACGTCGTCCGGGTGGACGCCCGCACGGACGCCCGTCGCCAGCTCCTCGGCCGCGCGGGACTCGGCGGCGCGACGGAGATTCGGGGCCGCCTGCTCGGCCGCTCCGGCGCTCTTGCCCTCCGTGGCGCGCAGCGCGATGTACTGGGCGCACGCGAGGTCCTCCTCGGCCTTGCCGTCCTCTCCCGTGACCACGAACGTGACCGTGTCGTGGGCGGCGCGGGCCCTCAGGAACCGGGCCGTGGCCTCCGCCACCACGAAGGAGGCGCAGAGCACCAGGGACGCGTCCTTCACCGCGAGGGCGCCGACCGTGCCGGCCGTGGTCTTCTGTACGACCGTTCTCCCGCTCAGGTCCATCGACCTCAGCATGCCGGGTGAGTTGACCGTGTCGAACCCCGGCGTCGGCGGGCCGTCCTTGATCGCCACCCAGTCCGGATGGCGTTCCTTGAGCGCCCGGGCCTCGTCGAGCGACTCGGCGAGGACGATCCGCTCCGCTCCCCGTGCGAACGCCCACGCGGCCACCGTGAAGGCGCGCATGACGTCCACCACGACTGCCACAGAGGGGACTTCGGTCAGTTCGGCGATGCCGAGGTAACGGGTGTCCATTCCTTCATGGTCACGGATGAGCAGGGTGCGTGGCCTGCCATTTACGGTCGCGGGAGCGGGTGAACGGCAGTCAACGGCCGTGTGCAAGCCTGACGGCCATGACTGCTGCCCTCATCGACTGGCCGTCGCTCGCGGCCGACGGGTTCCCGTATCCCGCTCACCTCCCCGCCTCCCGGCTCGTCGACGAGCTGGCGGTGGCGCTGGTGTCGCGCGATCCCGGGGGCCGTGACGACGGGGCCTATGCCGCGGCCGCCCATTGGATCCGGGAGGGGCCTCTCGACGCCGTTCTGAAGGGGCTGGGTGACTCCGCCGCGGGGCGGTTCAGTCATCGGGAGGTCCAGGCGCGGACCTTCGCGCCACTGATCCTGAGTGCGGTGCTGACGCGTGCGGCGGCCGTCCCCGGGCGCGTGTCGCAGGACGCAGCCGAGCGTTGGTGCGCCGCCTTCTCCGCCTGGTATCCGCAGGAGCGGGACACCCGTGGCTGGGACGACTCCCTGGGCTGGCTGCACGCCGTCGCCCATGGAGCCGACGCCGTCGCGGCGTTCGTGCAGGTCCTCTCCCACCGCCGGAGCGACCTCGGGCCAGCCGCGCATCCTCCAACTGCACGTATCGGTACTCGGTCTGACTAGCCGCCACCCTGCGCACACACAGTTCGAGCAGGCTTGATCCGGAACGTGGGCTGCCTCAGCCCAGTCGGCGCCACGTCTCTCCCACCGGCCCCTTTTGTCCTCTGGCCAACGCGCGTAGACACGGGCACCATCGTCACCGCACCACCTGCACCGCCGCCCCGCCCCACAGGAATTACGGCCCCAGCAGGAAGGCTCTGAGACATGAAGGTCGCCCCCTCGCCGAAGTTCAGGTCGGCGCTCACTGCCCTCGCCCTCGTCGTCGCACCCGGTGCCGCCGTACTCGGCACCGCGGGCGAGGCGTCGGCCGTCAGCAAGATCAGTCATGCCACCGCCACCTCGATGTTCCGGCAGGTCGGCATCACCTGGTCCTCGTCCGGCGGCTGTTCCGACCGCAACACCCCCACGTGTACGTCGTTCGAGCAGCTCAACCTCGCCACCGCCCAGGGCGCCCAGACCCTCAAAGGCGCCACCGGCTGCGCGCTCAACATCACCGGCGGCACCGAGACCGGTCACGCCTCCGGGACGTATTCGCACTGGAACGGCTACAAGCTGGACTTCGGCAAGACCACGTGCGTGACCAACTACGTCAAGAACACCTTCACGTACATCGGTGTGCGCGGCGACGGAGCCCCGCAGTGGCGCTCCGCGTCCGGCAACGTGTACGCCGACGAGGGCAACCACTGGGACGTCACCTACTACAACTGCGGCGGCTGCTGAGCCCGCCATCCCTCTGACCTGACCCCCGGGGCGGGCCGGTCGCATCACAGCGCTCGGCCCGCCCCGGCGCTCAGCGCGCGGCACTCAGCGCGCGGCACTCAGCGCTTCAGCGTGAACGTGAAGTCGTCCGAGACCGTCCCCGTCAGGCGGACGGCGGAGACAAGGCTCCCCTCCTCGATGAGCCGTCCGACCTCGGCTCTGCTCAGGGCGCAGCCCTCGGCGATCAGCCGTGCCGGACGGACGGGGATACGGGCCGCGAAGCGGACCGTCACATCGAGGACGTCGGTGTCGGCATCGGAAGGCGCCGGATCACCCGTGTCGAGGCGCCAGGCGCCGGCCCAGTCGAGGGCGACGCGGTTGCGCCGCCGTACGACCGGGTCCTGGAGCAACTCGGCGATCAGGCCGACGTCGTTGGCGTGCAGGCGGTCCAGCAGGTCCGCCGGGATGGAGCGCACGTTGGCCCGCTCCAGGACGCTGAGTTTCGCGGTGCGGCCGCAGGAGTCGCAGAGCACGAGGAGCCAGGCGTCGAGGAGCTTGTGGTGCGCGTTGACACGGAACGCGCCGCTCGGCCGGGAGCGCGGGGATCCGCAGGGGCAACGGCGGAGGACATGCGGAAGGCAGGTGGGTGCGACCACCCAGGTCTGGAGCACAGAAGTACACCGGTTTCAGTGAGAAGTCCGCAGCAGAAAGGGGCGCGGCGCACAGGCGCGACGCGCGACAGATCAGCACTCGGGAGGTCTCACACGGTGTACAACGGCACGTCCTCGCTCAGACGACTGGGGCGGGAAGCACGCTAGTGATCCGGTGCCGCGTGCTTCCACTCGTTTTTCGTCTGCTGGACGTGCTTGCGGTCAGGCCAGGCCGAACTTCTCGGCGTGGACCTGATGGGCGGGGACCCGCAACTCCCGCAGGCCGGCCAGGACGGCGGCCGTCATGGCCGGCGGTCCGCAGACGTACACGTCGCGCTCGAGGACGTCCGGCACCAGATGGTGCAGGCTCCGCGCGCCGAACGGCGGGGCAGCGGACTCGCCGGTGCGGCCGGTGAGGAGGTGCAGCCGTCCGCCGCGCTGCTCCACCAGCCGGCGCACCTCGGGCAGGAGGACGGCGTCGGCCTCGCTGCGCACTCGGTACAGCACGACGACGTCACCGGTCGCCGACTCCTCCAGCATGGACCGCACCGGCGTGATGCCCACGCCGCCGGCGATCAGCAGGACGCCGGGCCGGGTGCGGTGCAATGAGGTGAAGGCGCCGTAGGGGCCCTCGACGAAGGCGCGGCTGCCGACGGGGATGTTGCGCAGTCCGGCGCTGGTGGTGCCGACCGCCTTGGCGGTCAGGCGCAGTCCGCGTCCGTCGGGGGCTGCGGAGAGGGAGAAGGGGTTGGCGAGCCACCAGTTGTGGTGTCCCGGGAACCGCCAGATGCAGAACTGACCGGCGCGGGCGGGGAGTTTGTCGAGGTGGCGGCCCGCGACGTAGACCGACACCACGTTGTCGGACTCGGGGACGACGGCCGACACGGTGAAGCGGTGGTAGGCGTTGCGCCACAGCGGCAGGACGAGGCGTCCGGTCAGCAGCGCGCCGAAGGCGAACAGCCACATGGTCCACCAGTAGGTGGTGGCGAACGCGGACGAGGTGAAGGTCGTCGTCTCCTGCAGCTGGTGCACGAACGCCAGGCCGAGGGCGACGTACAGCGTGAGGTGCAGTCCGTGCCAGACCTCGTACGGCAGGCGGCGGCGCAGGGGCCGGGTGGAGACGACGGCGATCAGGAGGATGACGGCCGCGGCGAGCATGCCGAGCAGGGAGGCCGGGACACCGCTGAGCGCGACGAACGTCTTGGCCATGGAGGTGTCGTCGAGCGTGGCGAAGCCGAGGACGACGAGGGTGGCGTGGGTGAGGACGGTCCACAGCAGGGCGAAGCCGACCCAGCGGTGCCAGACGGTGAGCCGGTCCATGCCGATCCGGCGGTCCAGCCAGGGGAGGCGGGCCACGAGGAGCAGTTGGCAGAACATCAGCAGGGCCGCGTGCAGTCCGAAGAACTTGGCGACGGTGAGCACGTCGTTCTTGCCGGAGCCGGAGGCGATGAACAGCGACTCGACGATCACCCCATTGACGAGGACGAACGCCCACATCACCCGGCGGGCCACGGCCACCGGTGGAAGGGTGCCTGTCCGGATCTCGTTGGTCGCCGCCGTCATGGTCGTTCCTCGTTCCCCCGTGGCCGCCTTCCGCGCGCGACCTGTGCCCACACCGATGAAGACCGGGGGGTCACGCCGGACCCTCCTCCGATCGGGAAAGAATACGGCCGGGGGGCCGGTTCCGTTCAGGCCGGAACCGTGGGATCTTCCGGCCTTTTTCACACATGGGATGCCGCGTTCTAGTACGGGAGCCCGTCGGTGACTGTGCGGAGGGCCGCGTGCAGGCAGGCGGCGAGCGCTTCGGCCGTGGCCTCACCGCCATGGGCGCACTTCGCTGCGAAGTCCTCCGCCGCGATCCTGAGGGCCCCGTTGACCATGCTGGCGTGCACCTTCACCTGGAGCCGGTCGGCGCTCGTGCCGGCCCGGGCGGCGAGGAGCCCGGCGATGACGGGCAGGGCGTCGTCGTGGGCCTGCAACCAGACGGCCCGCAGCGCCGGTTCGTCGACGGTCATGCGGATGAGGTCCAGGACGGCCGGGTCGACGGAGGGGAGGGTCCCCCGCCGGCAGGAGTCGGTGAGGTAGTCCAGCAGCGGTACCTGGGGCGGCCAGTGGCGTAGCTGGTCCGTGGCGGCGTCGAGGCCTGCGGTCAGCAGCGGGCGTACACAGCTCTCCTTGGAGGGGAAGTGACGCCACAGGGTGCGGGCCGAGATGCCCACGCACTGGGCTATCTGCTCGCCGGTCGTGCCGGTCACCCCCTGGGTGGCGAAGAGCCGCACGGCGGCCCGGGCTATCTCCAGCCGGAGGGCGGTCCTGCGGCGTTCGGCAAGCGGTGGCGCGACCGCCGTATCGCTCATCGCGGTCACGGTTCCGGATGCCTCGCCCACTGTCGCCGCCCCATCTCACTGCGTCACCGATCACCGCAGCATAGTGGCGCCCCGGGAACTGACACATGCAGACGTCTTGTCACTGAGTGACAGGCGCTCCTACTCTCCAGTAGCTGACTCGCGAGTAAGTCCCTTGCTCCGCGAGCCGGTTCCCTCGTCGTACTCCCCACGCGCCTTACGAGGCCGAGGCCACACGCCTTTCGACGAAGCAAGGAGTGAGCCGCATGACGCACGCCGGACCCGCCCACGCCCTCGAGGCCCCGGCCAGACACGCCCCCGCACGTCACACGCCCGGAGCCCGAAGCATGCTGTGCGCGCTGGCCGTCGCCGCCTGCCTCGCCGCCCAGGCCGTACCCGCCGCGGCCACGGAATCGGGCCCCGTGGTCTCGCGGGGCGTGACCATCCCGGCCTTCTACCAGCCACCCGCCACCCTGCCCGCCGCCGACGGGGCGATCGTCCGCAGCGAGCCGCTGCGGCTGGCCCTCAGCCTGCCCGGGATCGGTGGCCGCCAACTCCCCGGCACCGCGACCCGCCTGATGTACAAGTCGACCGACGCCAACGGCCGGCCCGTCGCGGTCACCGGCGCCTACATCGAGCCCTCGGCCCGCTGGAAGGGCGGCGGCCCGCGGCCCGTGGTCGCCCTGGCACCCGGCACGATGGGCCAGGGCGACCAGTGCGCCGCGTCCCTCGGCCTGGAGAAGCCGCTCACCTTCAACGGGCAGACCGTGTCGGTGGGTTACGAGGACATCGCGGTCTACCGGCTGCTCGCCACCGGTGTCGCCGTCGTCGTCACCGACTACGTCGGACTCGGCGCCACCGACCGGCTGCACACCTACGTCAACCGCGTCGAGGGCGGCCACGCCCTGCTCGACGCCGTCCGCGCCGCCCGCGCCCTCCCCCAGTCCTCCGTCACCGAGGACTCCCCCGTCGGTCTGTACGGCTACAGCCAGGGAGGCGGAGCCAGCGCCTCGGCCGCCGAACTCCAGCCCGGCTACGCCCCCGACGTCGTCCTGGCCGGCGCCTACGCGGGAGCGCCGCCCGCCGACCTCGTCGAGGTCACCAAGGGCATCGACGGCAGCGCGCTGGCCGGCGCCCTCGGCTGGTCGATCAACGGCTTCCTGCAGAACACGCCAGAACTGCGGGCCATCGCCGACGCCCACCTCAACGCCGCCGGCCGGAAGGCGCTGACCGACCTGTCCACGGCCTGCGTCGGGGACGCCATCCTCGGCTACGGCTTCCGCAAGAGCACCTCGTGGACCACCAGCGGCAAGTCCCTCAACGACATCGTGAAGGCCGAGCCCCTGCTCCAGCAGGTCCTGGACGACCAGCGCATCGGCCGCCACACCCCCACCGCCCCCGTGCGCCTCGCGACCGGCGTGAAGGACGACATCGTCCCGCACGCCCAGGCACGCCAACTCGCCGCCGACTGGTGCGCGAAGGGCGCCGACGTCACCTACAAGCCGATCCGGCTGCCCAACCTCGGCGACGGACTGCTCACCAACCACGTGACCCCACTGCTCCTCGACCAGGGCGACGCCATCGACTGGCTGGAGGACCGCCTCTCCGGCACCCCGGCCACCTCCAACTGCCGGTCCCTGCCCCTCCAGCCCTGACCGGCACGACCTCCAGCAGCCGAGCCGCACGCCACCCCACTTCGCGTGCGGCTCGGCGCCATGCCCGCGCCTACGCCTACGCCTACGAGGCGTAGGTCTCGAACTCGGCCACCCTCGGGGTGCCGGAGGCGCTCGTGATCTCGAAGGTGATCTTCTTGAGGGAGGTCTGCGGGAAGGTCGCGGTTCCGGCGGTGGTGCCCGTCGCGAGTACGGCCCCCGTGTCCGCGTTCAGCAGCCGCCAGGCACGGACGACCCCCGTGGCACCCGACGCCTCGCGGACGACGACCCGGGACACCGAGGTGGCCGAGCCCCACTTGACGGACACCGATCCGGTCGAGCCGGACGGCGACCAGTAGGTGCTCAGGTTTCCGTCGCGCACATTGCCGTAACTCGTCCCGTCCGCCTTGCTGGAGCCGTCGGCCCCGGCGCCGAGGCTGAGGTTGGCCCCGCCCGGCTCCGTCGGTCCCGGCGTCGTGGGCGGCGGAGTCGTGGGCGTCGACGGGTCGGGCGCCGGCGTCTGGGGCGTGCAGTTGCCGTCGGAGACCTGCAGCCCGGTCCCGGCCCCCGCGGTCCGCCGTACGACGTCGGGTACGCAGCCGGCGGCGTCCGGCGTGTAGGCGTACGGGATGTTCACCGTGGTCGTGGACTGCGGATTCGGTCCCGCCGGGTAGTTCTCGGAGCCGGGCGAGGACCAGGTCACGTTGTCGAAGACGTTCCCGGCGACCTGCCACGAGCCGCGCTGGTCCGTGTAGAAGGTGCCGAGGACGTCCTTGGAATCCTCGAAGTAGTTGTTGTCCACCTTTACCTTGGCGCCCGCCCGGGAGTTGATGCCGGACTCGTTCAAGCTCACGTAGTGGTTGTTGTACGCGTGCGCGGTGCCGCCGCGCAGCAGCGGGGCCCGGGAGTCGATGTTCTCGTAGCGGTTGTGGTGGAAGGTGACGTACCCGTTGGACAGGTCGCTCTCGCTGGACCCGATCAGCCCGCCGCGGCCGGAGTTGCGCAGCACGCTGTAGGACAGCGTCACGTACTGGGTGTTGTCCTTCATGTCGAACAGACCGTCGTAGCCCTCCGACTCGCCGCCCGACGCCTCCAGGGTGGCGTGGTCGACCCAGACGTTGCGGACGTCGCTCTCCATGCCGATGGCGTCGCCGCCGTTGGAGGTGGGCGAGCCCGACTTCTTCACGTTCCGGACGGTCACGTTCTGGATGATGATGTTGCTGGACTGTCTTATGTGGATGCCCAGTTGGTCGAAGACGGCCCCGGCGCCGACGCCGACGAGGGTGACGTTGCTGATCTGCTTGAGCTCGATGACACCGGCGGCCGTGTTGCAACTGCCGCCGGACACCTTGCCGGTGTTGCCGTGGTTGATGGTGCCCTCGACCTCGATGATGATCGGCGTGCTGCTGCTCGCCCGGCCGCAGAGCGCCGCGTGGATCTCCGTGCCGGTGGTCGCGCGCACCCGCTGTCCTCCGGCGCCGCCGGTGGTGCCGCCGTTCTGGGTGGCGTAGCCGGTGACGCCGCCGGTCGCGGCCGTGGCCTCGGGACTGGTGAGGGCGATGCCGGCCGCAGCCGCCAAAGCGGTGGCGGCGGACAGCGCCGAGAGTCGCAGCGCGAGGGGTCTCTTCATGTCGTCGTCTCCCTGAGTTCGTCGAGGACGTGCACCCGGAAAGCGCTTTCTGACGGGAGAACATAGGGCTCGTTCGAGGGGTCGACAAGACTCTCGACGGGAGTTCTGTTCACATTCTCGAATGACTTGCGGGAGTGGACGGATTGGGCAGGGAAAAGCGTCCCTGTTTATGAACAAAGCCCATAGACATGAACAACGCTCACGCACGCAAACGCCGGACCCCGCCTGAGAGCGAGAGCCCGGCGTTCGCGACCGAAGTCGCCTACTGCCCCTCGCGCTGCAGCACGCGCTGGGCCGCCTCCGCCTCCGCCGCGGGCGGGGAGAGCTCGTCCAGGGTGTCGAGCTCGTCGTCGAACTCCAGCTCCCTCTCCCATGCCGCCGCGAGGCGCTCCTGTTCCTGGCGCGACCTGTCGCCGACCGCTTGGCGGTGCTCCGGGTCCAAGGCCGCGAGGAATCGTCCGACCGTGTCCGTGGACATGTCCGCTCCTTGTCGCCTGGGAGGTGCCGACCTACCCAGCATGACGGACCACCCGTCCGTCGTCGCCCTGGCCGGAATTCGACGGACGCGAAATCACCCTTGCTCAATGGTCAAGAAGTGTTGACCATTACTCGCATGCCTGATGCCGACGACCTTCCCGAGACGTTCCACGTCACCACGGACGAGCAACTGCGCGCCGTCTCCAACCTCACGCGCCACCGGATCATGGCCGTGCTCCGCTTCGAGCCCGCGACGATCACGCAGATCGCCGAGCGGGTCGGCCTCGCCAAGGGGAGCTCCAGCTACCACGTGCGGCTGCTGGAGCGGGCCGGGCTGGTCAAGGTGGTGCGGACGCGCAAGGTGCGGGGCGTCACCGAGCGGTACTACGCGATGGCGGCACGCGGGATCGTGCTGCCGGACCCCGGTGAGGGGGCGCCGGATGTGCTGATGCGGCACGCCGTGGCGGATCTGGAGGCCTCCACCCCGGACGCCGAGCGGCACGTGCGGATGGCCCATCTGCGGCTGACCGAGGAGCAGTTCGCCGAGCTGGGGGCGCGCTTGAACGCGCTGGCGGACGAGTACCGGGCGCTGTCCGATCCGTCCCTGCCGGACGTGACGCTGGCATTCGCCCTGTTCCGGCCGGCGCGGCGCGACGAGGCGAAGGGGGACGCCAAGTGAGCCGTGACATACGGAAGCTGCCGGGCGGGTTCGGGCGGCTGTGGACCGCGCAGACCGCCTCGTCGCTCGGCGACGGTGTCACGCACGCCGCGCTGCCGCTGCTCGCCCTGACGCTGACGCGGGATCCGATGGCGTTAGCCGTGGTCACCGCCGCCGGGACAGTGCCGTGGCTGCTCTTCGGGGTGCTCGGCGGTGCGCTGGTGGACCGCTGGGACCGCCGGCGCACAATGTGGGTCGTGGACACGGCCCGTGCGGTGCTGCTCGGCCTGGCCGCGGCGGCGGCCGTGCTCGACATGCTGAGCATTCCGCTGCTCGCGGCGGTCGCCTTCCTGCTCGGCCTCGGCGGACTCTTCTTCGACACGGCCGCCACGGCCTATCTGCCGGACCTCCTGCACCGCGATCCCGCACTCCTCGAGCGCGCCAACTCCCGTCTGCGCGGCGCCCAGACCGCCATGTCGGGTTTCGCGGGCCCGCCGGTCGGCAGCGCCCTGCTCGCGTTCGGGCGGGCGTTGCCGCTGCTCGCCGACGCGGTGTCGTTCCTGGTCTCCGCTGTGCTGGTGCGGTCGCTGCCCGCCGTGCCCCGGCCGGCGCCGGACGCCCGCGAGTCGCTGCTGCGGCAGGCGCGGGCCGGGGCCTCGTACGTCTTCCGGGACCGGCTGCTGCTCGGGCTCGCGCTGCGCCCGGCGGTGGGGAACATCGCCTTCCTCGCGGTGGAGACCGTCCTCGCCCTCTTCGCACACGAGCGTCTCGGCATCGACACCTACGGCTTCGGCCTGCTCCTCACGGCGGAGGCCACCGGCGGCCTGCTGGGCGCCGGCATCGCCTCCTTCCTCGGCCGACGGCTCGGCACCGGCACGGCGCTGACCTGCACGGCCGCCGTCGAGGGGATCGCCATCCTCGGCCTGGCGTCCGCCCCGAACCCGTACGTCGCCGGGCTGGCCCTCGCCGTCTGCGGAGCCGGCATGGGCGCCACCATGGTGCTCGGGCCGTCCCTCCGGCAGGCGATCGTCCCCGCCCACCTCATGGGCCGGGTCGCCTCCACCTCCCGCATGCTCGCCATGTGCGCCGCCCCCTTCGGCGCCTTCCTCGGCGGCTGGCTGGCCGACGCCCACGGCGTCCGCACCCCGCTCTACGCCGCCGGTGCGCTGCTTCTGACGATGACCGCCGTCACGGCCTCGACGACCGGCAACCGCAGGGTCGAGGCGGCACTGCGGGCGGCCGCACCGGACCCGGTGCCCGGGGACCGCGACCAGGACGACCGCGAGCAGGAGCCGGCCTCAGGCCGGTCGTGAGGCCCGCCCGCCCGCGCTCAGCGGGACGCACCGGGTCCGTCACGATCGCCGGGCGCGCTCATCGCCTCCGTCGCACCCATCGTCTCCGTCCCACCCTTCGTCTCCGTCCCACCCATCGTCTCCGTGGCGGCCATCGTCTCCGTCACGGCCTCGGCGAAGTCGTGGACGAGGCGGGAGCGGCGGGTGGCCGGCCAGGCGAGCGCCACCTCGCTGGGCCCGATGTCCCGCACCGGTACGGGGACGACGTCGGGCCTGGTGTAAAAGCCGGCGGTGGACAGCGGCAGGACGCAGATGCCCGCGCCGGACGCCACCAACTCCAGCTTCTCCTCCACCTGGTGGATGACCGGCACCTCCGGGCGGGGACCGGCGCGCAGCTCCAGCGCCACGTCCCGCCACTCGGGTACGGCGTCCGGGTCCTGGAGCAGGTGTTCGGCGGCCAGGTCGGCGACGGTGACCGAGGCGCGGCCGGACAGGGGGTGGCCCTGCGGCAGCATGACGACGCGGGGCTCCTGGAAGAGCGGCCGTACCTCGAGGCCCTGCCGGTCGACGGGCAGCCGGACCACGCCGATGTCCGCGCGGCCGTCGCGCAGCACCTCCACCTGGCTGGCCCAACTGGTGCGCAGCAGGCGGACGTTCACCCCGGGGTGCCGTTCGGCGAAGGCCGTCGTGGCCGGGGTGAGGGTGATGCCGGGCATGAACCCGACGGTGAGGGACGGGGTGTCGCGGGCCGCCGTGGTGACACGCCGGAGCAGGGCCTCGGCGGAGGCGAGCAGGGGGACGGCGTCCTCCAGGAGCTGACGGCCCGCGGGGGTGAGCCGCGTGCCGCGCCGGCTCCGGTCGAAGACCTCGGCGCCCAGGTCGTCCTCCAGGCTGCGGATCTGCCGGGACAGCACGGGCTGGGCGATGTGCAGCCGCTCGGCGGCCCGCCCGTAGTGCAGTTCCTCGGCCACGGCCACGAAGTACCGCAGCTTGCGCAGGTCGAGATCCATGCGGCTCACCCTCCCTTCGGGCGGTCGGTGACGAATCTACCGTTTCGCCCGGTCGTACCGGGTCCTGGGCGTCGCTCCCCGGCCGCCCCGGTCACCGTCCGGCGAGGACGGACAGCGGGTCGGTGTGGGCGGGGACCCAGCCGAGCTCCGCCTCGGCCCGGGCGGGGGTGAACTGCTGGTCCAGGGCGAAGGCGTCCGCGATGGGGCCCATCTGGGCGCGGGCCTCGTCGAGGGTGAGCGAGACGGTCTTGCCGTCGAGGCCGACGGCGTGTGCGACGGCCAGGGCGCAGTCCTTCGCTGTGGGGTTGGTGCCGCCGACCCCCAGGTACTCGGCGCCCGGTTCGGCCCGCAGCGCGGCGACGTACAGCTCGGCGACGTCGTCGATGTGGACGAGCGGCCAGTGGTTGCCGCCGTCGCCGATGCAGGGGACGGCTCCGGCCTCCTTGCCGGGGGTGCCGTAGAACAGGTCGATCAGGCGGTTCTCGCCGCCGTACAGGAGTCCGGGCCTGATGACGACGGGGCGGCCGCCCTGCCGGGCGCGGGCGAGGACGGCCTCCTCGACGGGCTTGCGCCAGGCGACGATCGACGGCGGGTTCCAGGGGGCGGTCTCGTCGGCGACGCCGGCGGTGTCGCCGTACACCCAGGTGCCGCCGGTGTGGAGGTACGGTCCGCCGCCGATGCCGTCCTGCAGGGCGGTGGCGGCGGCGAGGTCCTCGGCGCCGGTCGTGGCCTGGGCGAGGTGGATGACGGCCTCGGCGCGGGCTGCGGCGCGGTTCAGCACGTCGAGGTCGCCCAGTCCGCCATGGACGGGGGTGGCGCCGAGGGCGTGGACGGTGTCGGCGGAGCGGTCGGTGCGGGCCAGCGCCTCGACGGTGTGCCCGTGGCGGACGAGCGCGCTGATCGTGGCCTTGCCGATGTATCCGGATCCGCCGGTGACGAAGGTCTTCATGGTTCTGGCTCCTGTCGTGGTCGCCGTGCCGGGTGGCTACGACGACCAGCCTCCGTCCGGAGGCGGAGCCGCGTCCAAGACCTGTTTCGGCGTCTGTGATACCCGTCGGGTATCAGGCGTTCGGGGACTGGGCCGGCTGCCAGAGTTCGATGCGGTTGCCCTCGGGGTCGGTGACCCAGCCGAAGCGGCCGACGCCGTCCATGTCCTGGGTCTCCTCGGCCACGTCGGCGCCCTTGGCGCGCAGTTGGTCCAGCATGGCGTCGAGGTCGCGGACGCGGAAGTTGAGCATGGTGCCCTGGGAGCGGGAGCCGAAGTAGTCGGTCCCGGAGTCGAACGTGGCGAACACCGTCGGGCCGGGCTCCTGCTGCCAGAGGCCGTTGTCGTCGGCGTTCAGGCCCAGGCAGTCGCGGTACCAGGCGGTCAGGGCGGCCGGGTCGTCGGCGCGCAGGAAGTAGCCGCCGATGCCGAGTACGCGTTCCATGCCGCCATCCTGCCAGGACGGGCGGCCGTCGGTCAGGACGGCAGACGCAGGACGAGCAGGGCGACGTCGTCGTCGTTGTCGTGGGGCCGGACCCGGTGCAGCAGCTGGTCGGCGAAGTCGTCCACGTCGCGGTGGACCAGTGAGGCGGCGTGCCGGCGCAGGGATTCCAGGCCGTCGTCCAGCGGCCGGCGGCGGGACTCGACGAGGCCGTCGGTGTAGAGCACGAGGGTGGACTGTGCGGGGAGGGTCAGCCGGGCCTCGGTTCTCGGCCGCGGTGACGGGGCCGGCAGACCGAGGAACATGCCGTTGGCCTCGGTGAGGAAGCGGGTCAGGCCGTCGCGGCCGATGAGGAGGGGCGGCGGGTGGCCGGCGCTGCTCCAGCGCAGCGTCCAGGTGCCGGCGGCGTCGAGGCCCAGCCGGGCGAGGATCATCGTCGTCATCCGGACGTCGGTGATCCGCGTCATGGCCTCGTTGAGGTGCTGGATCGTGTGATGGGTGGGCCGGTCCTGGGACCAGGTGAACGCGCGGAGCATGTTGCGCAGTTGGGCCATGCCGGCGGCCGCCTCCAGGTCGTGGCCGACGACGTCGCCGATGACCAGGGCCGTGTCCCCGAAGGGCAGCGGGAAGGCGTCGTACCAGTCGCCGCCGACATAGGAGGCGTCGGGGGCCGAGAGATAGCGGGCGGTCATCTCCACGCCCGGCAGACGCGGCAGTTGGGGCAGCAGATAGCGCTGCATGGTCTCGGCGACCTGGCGCTGGCGCTGGAAGTGGCGGGCGTTCTCCAGGGCGAGTCCGATGCGCCGTCCCATGTCCTGGAGCAGAGCGAGGTCGGCGGTGGTGAAGCCCTGGGGCCGGTCGGAGCGGCCGAGGGTGATGGCGCCCAGGACCTCGTGCGGGCCGCGGATGGGCGCTATGGCGGCGGTCTTGATGCCGGCCACCTGGAACAGCCGGCGCTGCTCGACGGCGATGCCGCTGTCGGGCACGCCCTGGTAGGTATCGGGTCCGGCGAGGTTGGAGGCCACGCCGCGCAGGGCCCGGGAGAGCGGCATGGGTGAGGCCACGGAGACGGGGGGCATGGGGCCCTGCAGGTCCTCACGCAAGGAGAGGCCGTCCGGTCCGGCCTGGACGACCAGGTGCCGGGCCACGTCGCCCTTGTCGGTGAT
This sequence comes from Streptomyces sp. RK62, assembly GCF_018070255.1. Taxonomy (NCBI): domain Bacteria; kingdom Bacillati; phylum Actinomycetota; class Actinomycetes; order Kitasatosporales; family Streptomycetaceae; genus Streptomyces; species Streptomyces sp. RK62. The sequence continues at coordinate 38,479 of NZ_JAGPYD010000003.1, forward strand.
CAGGTCGATGACGGCCCAGTCGGCGAGCCGCGGCAGGACCAGTTGGACCACCCGGCGCAGGGACACGTCGACGTCGTGGTTGGAGATGAGCTGGGCCGTGGTGTCGGCCAGGAGGGCCAGCCGCTCCAGTTCGGAAAGCGAGCGGGGGGGCGGGAGGGGTGCGGGCGCGGGGCCGGCCAGGACTTCTCCGCCGGTGTCGTTCATGGTCGCTCCTCTTCCCCCCGTGCAGCGTGGCACAGGATGATGCGACCTGGACCCTGGGGCGCTCGTCGTACACGGAGAGCGGCGGAGGGTTCGCGGGATCGTCCGGGGTGCGGAGCACCGGGCATCGGACGAGTGCTGCGGTCGGGTAGATGGCGGATGGGGGGACGTGCCTGGCAAGGCTGCTGTTTCCCCAACAACCGACCGATGGCCAAGAAAGGGCGAACTTTTTTTATACCACAAATACGGGGTCGGCCGCTTTTCCGCAGGTCGGCGGGGTGCCAGAACAGACCCGGAGCAGGCCCCGCACCGGGGTCAGAGCAGGCGCAGGACGCCCACCACCTTGCCGAGGATGCGGGCGTCGTCGCCCGGGATCGGGTCGTAGGCGGGGTTGCGCGGCATGAGCCACACCCGGCCGTCCTGTCGCCGCAGCACCTTGACGGTGGCCTCGTCGTCGAGGAGGGCGACGACGATGTCGCCGTGGTCGGCGCTGTCCTGCCGTTTCACGGTGACGATGTCGCCGTCGCAGATCGCGGCCTCGATCATGCTGTCGCCGGACACCGTGAGGGCGAACAGGTCGCCGTCGCCCACCACTTGGCGGGGCAGTGTGTAGACGTCCTCGATCATCTCCGCGGCGAGCAGGGGCGCACCGGCGGCGATACGGCCCACCAGGGGCACCTCGACCGGGGCGGTGCCGGTGGTGCCGAGGTCGGGGGCCCAGGAGGGCCGGACCTGGTAGGCGCGCGGCCGATGTGGGTCGCGGTAGAGGACGCCCTTGCGTTCGAGCGCCATCAGCTGGTGGGCGACGGAGGAGGTGCTGGCGAGGGAGACGGCCTGGCCGATCTCCCGCATGGACGGCGGGTACCCCTGCCGCTCGACCGTCTCGGTGATGAAGCGGACGATGGCCGCCTGGCGGTTCGTCAACTCCCCCGCGGGGGTGCGGGGACCCGGGGGGCGGCCCCGGCGGGCGGGCGCAGTGTCGTCCATCCCGACACACCTCCGTACAAGATCGTTCGGAATGACCCTATCCTGCCGCCCTCCATAAATGGAACACCCTGACGATTTCACCGAACCCGGAGCCCCCCTGCGGGCCGTGCGCCGTCTGTCGGGCCGCCGCGTCGGGGCCCTCCTCCCGTTCGGGCCGTTCGGACATCCGACCGGCGCGGGTCAGGCGGCCTGCGGTTCGGGGCGGCGCCGGCGCGGCCGGAGCTCGGGGCGTCCGAACAGCAGGGCGTAGCCCTCGGGGAGCTGGTCGAGGATGCGGTCCACCAGGTCGGGACCGGCCAGGTGGCCGATGACGTGGAAGACGGTGCCGGTGTTCCAGCGGGCGACCGCGGGGCTGGTGCCGGTCCGGCGCGCCAGGTCCTTCACGAAGCCCCAACCGGTCGACTGCTGAGTGGCGGGCACCTGTCCGGTGAACTCCAGGGCGGCCGGCAGCGGCAGCCGGGCGGCCAGTTCGACGCGTTCGTCGCCGGTGAGCTGGCGGCCGAGCGCGGCGAGGACCTGGAGCGTCACCTCCTGGGCCCGTTCCCGCGTGGGGTAGGCGCCTTCGTAGCGCACCTTCTCCAGCAGGGCGTCGTAGGTCATCGCGGCGTCACGGCGGTCGTGGAGCTGCGCGGTCATGACAGGTGGCGTGCCTTTCGTGTCGGGGGAGCCTTCGGGCCCGCGGGGCCGGGGTCACGTCGTCCGTGCGGCCGGCGCCGGGTGCGGGCGGGCTCCGCTGGTGCGTGGAGATCCCCGCGTGGACGTCGCGGGGCGGGGCTGGGACGCGGAGTCGTAGTCGTGCGGAGTCGCACGGACGTTGCTGCGTCGTACGGACGGTGCTGAGCCGTACGGACGGTGGGCGCAGGCGCGTCCGGGCCGCGGAGGGGGCCGCCGGACGCGCCTGCCGCGCCCGGATACAGGTGTGCGCCGAGGTGGGGCCTGCCACGCCGCGGCCCCGCGTGGTGCGTGCCGGGACCGCGGGGCCGGCGGTGTCGGCAGGCCGGGATCAGGCGGAGAGCTCCTTGCGCCGCGACGACTCGCCGACGACGATCTTGCGCGGCTTGGCGCGCTCCGCGATCGGGATGCGCAGGGTCAGCACCCCGGCGTCGTACTCGGCCTCGATGTTCTCGGTGTCGAGCGTGTCGGCCAGCATCACTCGGCGCGAGAAGACGCCCAGCGGCCGCTCGGACAGCTCCATCCGGACGTCGTCCGAGGTGCTCGGCCGGCGCTCGGCCTGGACCGTCAGCATGTTCTTCTCGACGTCGATGTCGATCGCGTCCGGGCTCACACCGGGGATGTCCAGCTCGATCACATAGACATCGCCTTCACGGTGGGCGTCCATCGGCATCGCCGTCGGGCGCGACCAGGTGCCGGACGTCCCGAGGAACTGCTCGGCGATCCGGTCCAGCTCACGGAAGGGGTCGGTGCGCATCAACATCGGCAAAACACCTCCTGTGCGTCGGGCAGTACTGCTGCCAATGCGCTTCACCTGACGCTGTTGTACCATGTCATCGGAACGATGACAAGTGCGGTGTCATCAGAACGATGACAAACTCATCGAAGGACCCGCTCGAAGTTCGAAGGACCCGATCGAAGGAGGAGAGCCGTGTCGACGCCCGACGAGCGGTCCGCCGATGGCGCCCCGGCGTCCTTCCTGGCGGCGGAGACTGCCCTGCGCGCCATGACGGAAGCGGTGAGCGCGGCGCGGACCGCCCCGACGGGCGACGCGGACGACGCCCCGCCCGCCCCGGAGCAGGCGCTGGCCGTCCTGGTGCTGCTGCGGGACGTGCGCCACCAACTGGCCCAGTGGGAGCCGGGCCTGATCGAGGCGGCCCGCGCGGCCGGCGCCAGCTGGGCGGATCTCGCCAGTCCGCTGGGGGTCGCCAGCCGCCAGGCCGCCGAGCGGCGCTATCTGCGTGGACGTCCCGGGGGCGAGGGCAGCACCCGGGAGGAGCGCGTCAAGGCCACGCGCGACCGGCGCGCCGCCGATCGCAAGGTGACCGCGTGGGCCCGGAGCAACGCCGGCGAGCTGCGCAGCCTCGCCGGTCAGATCGCCGCCCTGCCCGATCTGCCGGAGGCCGCTCTGGCCCCGTTGCGGCGGCTCGCCCACGCCCTGGCCGACGACGACGCCGCGCTGCTGCTGGCGCCCCTCACGGACACCGAGCCGCATCTGCGCGACCACCACCCCCAGCTCGCCACCCGGATCGACGACCTCACCAGCCACGCGGACCGGCTCCGCCACGACAGCGACGCGGACCGCGGCGCACGGACCTGACCGCGCACCGCGTCCGTTTCCGCTTCCTCCTCTTCCGTCGGTTTCCGCCCGCTTCCGTTCGGGTGACCGGCGGGGCGGATGTGGTGGCGGAAGGAGAGGGGCAGAGCCGACGGGGTACCCGGTCGGGTGCGGACGTGACGGCGACGACATCGCACGGTCGCGGCGTTTGCGAGCGGCGGGGCTGAGCAGGCGATGGTCTGCACATCAGCGCTCGGCAGAAAGGACCCCTCATGGCGGTCAGCGACTCGGACCTGGTCGAGGCCGATACCGATCCGGGGGCCGTCCGGCGTCACCGCACGCTCTTCAGGGCGGTGAAGCGGCGCCGGAACCCTCCGCTTCGGCGTACGGACATCACGGTCACGGACGAGGCGGCGGTGAAGCGGGCGGTCAAGGCCGCGTCCCTCGGCAACGCCATGGAGTGGTTCGACTTCGGGATCTACAGCTATCTCGCGGTCACCCTCGGCCATGTCTTCTTCCCGTCCGGCAACGACACCGTGCAGCTGCTGTCGTCGTTCGCGACCTTCGCGGTGTCGTTCCTGGTCCGTCCCATCGGCGGCATGGTCTTCGGACCGATGGGCGACAAGATCGGGCGCAAGAAGGTCCTGGCCTTCACGATGATCCTCATGGCGATCGGCACCTTCGCCATCGGCCTGATCCCGTCGTACGCCACGATCGGCTTCTGGGCGCCGGTCCTGCTGATCTTCTTCCGGCTGGTGCAGGGCTTCTCCACCGGCGGCGAGTACGGCGGCGCGTCCACGTTCATCGCCGAGTACGCGCCGGACAAGCGGCGTGGTTTCTTCGGCAGCTTCCTGGAACTGGGGACGCTGGCCGGCTACGTCGCCGCCGCCGGGCTGGTCACGATCCTGACGTCCGCGCTCGGCACGTCCGGGATGGAGTCCTGGGGGTGGCGGGTGCCGTTCCTGGTGGCCGGGCCCATCGGCCTTGTCGGTCTCTATCTGCGGCTGAAGCTGGACGAGACGCCCGCGTTCCAGAAGCTCGAGGACGAGTCGATGCACCGCGCATCCGAGGCCGCCTCCTCGGTGGAGACCACGGCCACCGGGGACCTGAAGAAGATCTTCCGCGATTACTGGCCGACGCTGATCCTCTGCATCTGCCTGGTCGGTGCCTACAACATCACCGACTACATGCTGCTGTCGTACATGCCGACGTATCTGTCGGACGAGATGGGCTACTCCGAGACACACGGTCTGCTCATCCTGATCGCGACCATGGTGGTCCTGATGCTGGTCATCAACCAGGTGGGCAAGCTCAGCGACCGGGTCGGCCGCAAGCCGCTGCTGATGGCGGGGATGCTCGGCTTCCTGGTGCTGTCCCTGCCGTCGTTCCTGCTGGTCCGGCAGGGCAGCCTGGTCGCCGTGGCGGCGGGCATGCTGATGCTGGGCCTGTCGCTCGTGTGCCTGCTGGGCACCATGTCGGCGACGCTGCCCGCGCTGTTCCCGACGCAGGTCCGCTACGGCTCCCTGTCCGTCGGCTACAACCTCTCCGCGTCCCTGTTCGGTGGCACCACCCCGCTGGTCATCACGGCGCTGATCTCCGCGACGGGCAGCGATCTGATGCCCGCCTACTACGCGATGGGCGCGGCGCTGGTCGGTGTGATCGCCGTGGCGTTCACCAAGGAGACGGCGCGCCAGCCGCTGGCGGGCTCCCCTCCGTCGGTCGCGACGGCCCGTGAGGCCGCCGAGATGGTGGAGAGCCAGGCGCCGGCACCCAAGTTCTGATGGGCGGGTGCGAGGACCCCGCCCATCAGTGACACGGCCCGGCATCCGCGTGCGCGCGGATGCCGGGCCGATGTCGTATGCCAGGAGGGTGCTTCGGTCAGCCCTGGCGGGCCTTGAAGCGCGGCTCCTTCTTGTTGATCACGAACGTCACGCCGCGTCGGCGCACCACCTGGGCGCCGGGCCTGGCCTTCAGCGAGCGCAGTGACTTGCGCACCTTCATCGCGGTCTCCTCTCGGGTCGGCGGACCGGTGTGTCCCTCGTCAGCGGGTCACCCGCGGGTCGTCAGCGGGCGGCGGCGGTACGGCCGTAGCGCCGCTCGAACCGCTCGACGCGTCCGGCCGTGTCCAGGACGCGCGAGGTGCCGGTGTGGAACGGGTGGCTGGCCGACGAGATCTCGACGTCCACCAGCGGGTAGGTGTGGCCGTCCTCCCACTCGATCATCCGTGCGGAGTCGAGGGTGGAACGGATGAGGAAGGACTGCCCCGACGCGCGGTCACGGAAGACGACGGGACGGGAGTCGGGATGGATGCCGGGCCTCATGGGATGTCCTTTCGCCGGGGCCTGTCGGGGTGCGGTGGGACGCGGGGTCAGCGCTCCTCGCGGAACGGGACGTGCGCGCCGGCGACCGGGTCGTACTTGCGCAGGACCAGCCGGTCGGGGTCGTTGAGACGGTTCTTGCGGGTCACGTACGTGACGCCGGTGCCGGCCGTCGACCTCAGCTTCACGACGGGACGTGCGGTGCTGCGTGCCATGGGGTGCTTCCTTTCCGTCTGCACATGAGCCGATCGCGACCGATCACTGGCCGATCACCCAGCCGATTGACTCGAACATGTCAGACATGCGGTTCAACCATCGGGTCCGGGGTTTCATTCCCGCCCCCCGAGGGGGCGATGGCGCGCGGACCCTCGGCCGTGCGATGGAACGCGGGGCGGTGCCCGGTCATTCCCCGGCCGGCCACGGAGCCTCGAACGACCCCGGGCACGGCGCGCGCGGCGCCGTGCCCGGGGTCGTGGTCGTGACGGTGCGGGAAACCCGCCCGTCAGGCGGCCAGGGTCTTGTCCTCCTGGATCGCCGCGGCCTTCCGGTCGGCGCCGTACCGCTGGAGGAGCACGTCCGCCGCCGCCAGCGCCTCGGCGACCGTGCGGGTCCCGACCATGACGCAGAGCGTGTACGTGGCGTCCTCGAGGGCGCCGGCGCTGTGAGCTGTGGGGTGCACGTCGTGCGCGAAGCGCACTTCGGCGAAGCGCGCCAGTGCGGCGCGCAGGTCCTTCTCGGACGGCAGGATCATGGCAAGTCCCCTCTGTGGGCACGCAGCCCGCACCCGTCGGGGTCACCGCGACGAACAGGCTGGATGCCGGCACCACACACCGGAGCCCGGCGCCGATCGCGCCGAGCTGAACCCCAAGTGCCCCACACTGAACGATTTACACCTGTAACACCATCGAAGTCCCCCGTTCGGAGCAAGGCGCGGGCGCCCGGACCGACCGCCGGAACCCGTCGCAGTCCGGGCTGCATGGACTGCCCCCGCCGAGGAACATGAGTAGGCACGGACGCACGTGGGCGGCCCGGCGAACCCGGCGGCGCGGACGCCCCACGGGACGCGTGCCGGGCGGAGACGGAGGGGCTGTGCCGAATGAGGATGCCGTCCTGTCCGCCCTTCTGGCGAGCTCGAACCGGGTCACCGCCGCGGACATCCCGGCGCTCATCGACGAGGCCGGGCGGAAGCTGGGCCTGTCGGGCGCCCAGGTGTACCTGGCCGACCTCCAGCAGGCCCGGCTGACCCCCCTGGTGCACCCGGCCCCCGAGACGCCCTCCCCCATCGAGCCCAACGAGCCCAACGAGCCCAAGGAAACCAGCAAGCCCACCGAACCCAGCAAGCCCATGGGACCCAGCGAGCCCATCCAGATCGAAGGCTCGATGGCAGGGCTCGCCTACCGGACCCAGCGGACCCAGCGCTCCCGCGACGACTGCACCGCCTGGGTGCCGATGATCGACGGGGTCGAGCGGGTGGGTGTCCTGCGCGTGACCGCGCCCTGCTTCGAGGACGCGCTGCTGGAGTCCTGCGCGGCCCTTTCGGGGCTGGCGACGCTGCTCGTGACGGCCAAGTCGTCGCACGACGAACTGGTGGTGGACCGTACCCGCTCACGCACCATGACGACCCAGGCGGAGCTCCTGTGGGCCTTCGTGCCGCCGCGCACCATCGGCACGGACGACGTCACGTCCACCGCGATCCTCGAACCGGCCTACGAAGCAGGCGGCGACGCCTTCGACCACAGCCTCGGCGACGGCGTGCTGCACCTCGCCCTGCTGGACGCCATGGGGCACGACCTGGCGTCCGGCGGCGCCAGCGCGGTCGCCCTGGGCGCGTCCCGTGCCACCCGTCGCGCCGGGGGCACACTGGCCGACATCGCCACCACCATCGACACGACGCTGAGCGAGTGGATCCCCGACCGTCTGCTGACCGCCGTCATCGCCCGACTGGACATCGCCACGGGCCAGTTCACCTGGATCAACTGCGGGCACCCGCCGCCGCTGCTGATCCGCGAGGGCCATGTCGTGCCGCAGGCCATGGAGTTCCCCGCGCATCTCCCCCTCGGTCTGGGCCTCGGCCAGGCGGCGGCACCGGACGAGCACCACATACGGCTCCAGCCCGGTGACCGGGTCCTGCTCTACAGCGACGGCGTCACCGAGGCCCGCACGAGCGACGGCTCCCTCTTCGGCGAACAACGGCTCGCGGACAGCGTGATCCGGTCCATGGCGTCCGGCAACGCCCCTCCCGAGACCCTGCGCCGACTCGTCCGCAACCTGCACGAGCACCACCGGCTGCACGACGACGCCACGATCATGCTGGTGCGCTGGCACCCACACTGACCCGGCCTGTCGCAGCGTCGGTTGCGGCGCCGGGGTCCTGCCGCAACCCGGCAGAACCTTGGCGCCGCAACCATCCGTGGTGCTCCCCACGGGGCATGATGCCGCGGGGCCGATCCCTTCCGCATTGCCGGTTCCCGGCAGAGTTCACTAGGGTCTGCGTGCCGACGGCCGTCACCGTGCCGACGGTGGCACACCGGGGACGAGGGGCGGGGGGCGCGTGAGCGAGCGGGAGACGATGAGGCCGTACCTGACGGGGTACGCCGAGATTCTCGCCGACGTCTCCGGCACCGGCCGCCGGCTGACCCGGGACGAGATCGAGGCCCGGCGCGCCCTCGGCGAACAGGCGGCCGATCACGGGCATACCCTGCGCACCCTGGTACGGGCGCACCTCAGGGCGACCCAGGAGGACTGGCCCGCCTCCCCGCGTCACCCGGACAGTGTCCTCGCGGCCGTCGAGCAGGCGGTCGACGCCTTCGCCGAAGGCTATGAGCGCGCGCAGCGGCTGGCCGTACGGCAGGAGGAGGCCGCGCGCCGGGAGTTCATCGACGACCTGCTGTACGGCCGCAGCGACCTGGGGCGGCTCGCCGAACGGGCCGAGCGGTTCGGCCTGGTGCTGTCCCGGGCGCACGCCGTGGCCGTGGCAGAGGGGCCGGAGGCGTACGACGACACCGACCCGGTGACCCGGCACGTGGAGAGCGCGCTCATCGCGCGCTTCGGCGACCGGCACATCCTCCTCGCCACCAAGAATGGGCAGTTGGTGTGCATCGCCCCCGGCGACGACCGTGACGTCCTGCTGCACTTCGCCAAGCAGGCGCACGCCGCCACCGACGGCAGCCGGGTGGCCATCGGCCGGCCCCGCTCCGGCGCGGGCGGCGTGGTGCACTCCTACGAGGAGGCGCTCAACAGCCTCCAGCTCGCCGCACGGCTGGGCCTCGACGACCCGGTGGTGCACGCCGCCGACCTGCTGGTCTACCCGGTCCTGGCCCGTGACCGGCAGGCCATGGCCGATCTGGTGCTCGGTGCGCTGGGCCCGCTGCGCGACGCCCGCGGCGGCGCCGAGCCGCTGCTGCGCACCCTCCAGGTGTACTTCGACTCCGGCTGCACCGCCGCCGAGGCGGCCCGCCGGCTGTCACTGAGCGTGCGCGCCCTCACCTACCGCCTGGAACGCATCCACCAGCTCACCGGCGCCAACCCGGCCGACCCCCTGCACCGGTACACCCTGCAGACGGCCGTGATCGGCGCACGCCTGCTGGGCTGGCCCGAACAGGACATCTGACCCGGGCCGGCTGCTCGCCCTCACGGTCTGGGGTACGGGCGCCGGAACGGTGTGCGCGGCCAGCGCAGGCGTACCCCGGTCGCACGGGCGACGGCGTTCAGGTGGGGGCCGGTGTTGCCGACGAACCACACCGCCCGGTCCGCGCGGGGCCACGCGTACGCCGGGACACCCTCGTCGAGCAACGACGGCAGCCTCGGCTCGTCGAGGGCCCTGGCGGCGAAGGCGTAGAGCGCCGCGAGCCGCGGGGCGATCACACCGTAGTCGAGCATGCGGGCCAGGGGGTGCTCGTCGAGAACGACGGCCTCGACGGTCCCGGGCACCGGGTAGACCTTCGGGAACGACCGCCCGAGGTCCAGGAACAGCTGGACGCTGCGATGGCGCGGGTCCACCAGCCGGGGGCCGAGAAAGGCCAGCGGTCCCAGCGCGAGCCGTGGGTCCGCGAGCATGGCGTGCGTCTGCAGTACACGGATCAGCGCGACGTTCATCATGAAGCGCTCGACGTCGCCCTCCCGCGCCGCCAGATCCTCGTGATCCAGGTATCCGGCGACGATGCTGGCGTTGTGCGCGCGGTACCAGCGGACCGGCGACGGACGCCGGATGAACCCCGTCCAGTACCCGACCCGCCGGCTGCCGGCGGCAGGCGCGGTCCCTGGTGCCTCCGCGGTCAGCAGGGCGGCCTCGACCTTGTCCCGCAGCAGCACCTCGTTCACGGCACGCCACCAGGGGCTGCCGGGCGGATCGGCGGACTCCGGCTCCAGCACGCCACGCGCGGCGGACCAGCGCATGAAGCTGGACTCGGCGTACACGTACCGGGACAGGTCGCCGCGCGCGCCTTCGTAGAACTCCCGCGCCAGGGCGAGACGCGCCCCGGTGTCGTTGCGGACACGCTCCACCCGGCGCCGCGCCCGGTCGGCCGCGCTCGTCAAGGTGATCCGCGCCGATCGGCATCGCTGAACATCCCGCCATGGTGAGGACTGGCCACAGGCAGCATTGTGCACAGGGAGGCGCCGGGCGCGCCGCCGGAAAGGTTTGCGTACGTGGGCGCGGCGTCAGCGCCGGTCGGCGAACGACGCTTCGAGGGCGGCGATGTGCCGGGCCTCCGCCTCCTTGCGGACGGCGGTGAAACGGCGGTCGACGATCAGGAGGGGGACGGCCCACAGAGCGCCCCACAGGCTGAAGGAGTCGACGACTCCGGTCTGCCGCAGCACGGTGTTCGTCAGGACGCAGAGGATGCCGCAGATCGTCCAGGCGGCCGTGCGGTGCCGGCCGAGGAAGCGTACGGGGGCGTTCCAGGGGCCGGACAGCGCCTCCAGGGTCGCGGCGCGCACGATGGCGTCGCGGTCCACGGTGTCCTCCTCCGGCACCGCGGCGCCCTGCCGGAGGTCCGCTTCGAGGGTGCGGGCCTGGATCTCGGTGGCGTGGCCGACCGCGGCGGTCGCCGCCGCCATCCTGACCTCGTCCAAGTAGCTGCGGCGCTCCCAGCGTTCGGTGGCGGCGACCTGGGCGGCCTCCGGGGAGTCCGGCGCCAGCTCGTCGAGGCGGCGGGCCAGGACACGGGCGCGGGCGGCGCGGCCCGGGTGGTCGAAGGCGTCGGCGCGCAGGCACAGTTCGGCGTACCCGGCCAGGAGTCCGAGGTGGTCGGCGTCCAGCGCGAGTCCTGCCCGGAACGCCTCCTCCGCGCGGTCGTCGTGGTCGTCCTCGTCCTCGGCGGCGTGCCCGAGCGCCAGCCAGCAGTACAGGTCGGGGTGGGGGCCGTGCTCGTCCAGGCCCTCCTGCGCGGCGCGCCGCACGGCCGCGTTGCCGCCCGCCCTGAACAGCTGCTCGCAGCGCTCCTGGTACGCGTCAATCGTCGTCATGCGGGCTTCCCCCCTGCCTGCCACCCGCGCGGGGTGGACCTGTGTGTCCGGGATCTTCGCAGTTCCGCGGCGATTTGACGATCAAGGAATGGTGACGGTCGGACGCGTGTGGTGAAGTGGGGATCATGACGACGAGTGACGCGTTCGTGGTGCCGGAGCTGTACTCGGGCTACCCCGGGGTGGCCTTCGGCGGATATGTCGCCGGGGTGCTCGCGCGGGCGTCCGGGGCGGGGACGGTCCGGGTCGACTTCCGGGGCCCGGTGCCGGTCGAGGTGCCGGTGCGGCTGGCCGGGGACGGGGACGGCGGCGCGGAGTTGGGCGAGCCGGAGAGGCCGCTGGCGACGGCGCGTCCGGCCGAGTTGACGCTCGACGCGCCGAAGGCGCCCTCCTGGGAGGAGGCGTCGGCGGCGTCGGACCGTTTCCGGGCCGCCCCGCCCTCCAGTGTGGTCGACTGCTTCGGCTGCGGACTGCGCAGCGCCGACCGGGGCCTGCGCGTGTACTGCTCCCCCGTGCCGGGCCGGGATCTGGTGGCCACGGCCTGGACGCCGTCCGCCACGTTCGCCGGTCCCGACGGGCTGCTGCCCGAGGCGCTGGTCTGGGGTGCCCTGGACTGCCCGGGCCACTGGGCGGGCCGGTTCCTCGGCACGCAGCGGCCGGGCGCGGTCACGGCCGCGCTGACGGGGACGATCCTGCGGCCGGTCGTCGCGGGCGAGCCCCATGTGTCGTACGCCTGGCTGCTGTCGGAGAGCGGCCGCAAGCACACGATGGGCGTGGCGCTGGCGACGGCCGAGGGCGAGGTGTGCGCCCTGTCGGAGGCCCTGTGGATCGACCCGAGGCCGACGGAGTGAAGGAGGTGTGGGCTCGGTCAGGCCGGCTCGTCCCGGTTCTCCGCCCTGCTCAGTTCCGCCGTGAACTGGGCGCCCGCGAGCAGGGCCAGGTTGGACAGCCACAGCCAGATCAGGGAGACCACGACACCCGCGAGTGAGCCGTACAGCCTGCTGTAGGTGCTCAACGCCGAGGTGTAGAGGGCGAACAGGGCGGACACGGCCAGCCAGAGCGTGGCGGCGAGGGCGCCACCGGGCAGGCTGAGGTGCCGGGCGCGGGCCTGGACGGGGCCGGTGCGGAACACGGTGACCACCAGCAGGGCCACCAGGCACAGGAGCAGCGGCCAGCGCAGCAGGGTCCAGGCCCACGCCGCCATGACGTCGAGGCCGAGGGCCCGGCCGGCGGCCTCGGCGACCGGGCCGGACAGCATCAGCACCAGCGAGCTGAGCAGGAGCAGCCCCAGCAGGGCGAGGGCGGTGAGCAGGATGCGGGGGGCCGTGCGCCAGGGTGAGCGGTGGTCGTCGACGCCGTGCATCCGGTGCAGGGCGCGCCGGAAGACGGCGAGGTAACTGCTCGCGGACCACAGCGCGCTGACGGCGCCCGCGACCAGCAGGGTCCAGGCGGCGGAGCCGCTGCGCAGGGTGCGGGCCAGCGCGTCGTGGAGCTGGCCGCCCGCCTGGCCGGGGGCGTAGTCGGTGACGTGCCCGATGAAGTCCTCGGCGGTGTCGGGGCCGATGAGGCTGAACGCGACGACGGTGACCATGAGCGCGGGCAGCAGGGCCAGGATGGCGTAGTAGGTGAGGGCGGCCGCGTAGTCGGAGATGTCGTCGCGCCACATGGACGCCGGGGTGCGGCGCAGGGCGGGCGCCCAGGCTCGGGGGACGCGGTTCGCCAGGGGCGGGGGCAGGGGTGCGGGCTGCGGTTCGGCGGACATGGCCTTCGGGGGGGCGCGGGAGGGGGAACGGTACGGCGGCTATGGGCCGTTAAGACACGGCAGGGCGGCGGCGCCTCGCTGTGGGAGCGAAGTCGCCACCGCCCTGCCGTGTCGGCGGGCCGGCCCGTGTTCCGGACCGGCGTGGCTCAGCGATCAGATCCGGCCACCGGTGAGCCGGGTGATCGGGCCGAGCGTGCGCCGTCCCGCGCGTCGTCCGGCCGCGTACGTGGACGCGCCGAGCACCGCGATACCCGTGCCGACGCCGGCGGCGAGGGCCTTGCGGTGGGCGAGGGCCGTCCACGCCGTCGTCGCGAGGGTCACGGCCTGCCCGGACGCGGAGACCACGGCCTTGCGTCCGGCCTCGACGCCCCGGGCCGCCGACTGGGCGACGGCGGAGGTGGCCTTGGCGGCCCGCTCGGCCGTGCCCGTGACGGCTGACGCCGCGGCACCGGCCTTTTCCGCGGTCTTGTCTGCGGCCTTGTCCGCCGCCTGGGAGGCCGGTGCGGTCGCCCGCGACGCGCTTCGACGGGCCTTCGCGGCCGTCTTCTTGGCGGTTGCGGAATCCTGGTTGGTGTCGTTGTTGGATGGGCTCATGGACATCGCGTTGCCCCCTTCCGCGGCAGCAAACCCGTTCGACCTTGACCATCCGCGGAGCCGCCCGCGCCATCGTCCACCGAGACCGTGTGTCGTCGGTCCGCGACGGCTTTGTCACGGTCGGGGCACGCCTCGCCGTTCGCTCTGGCCACGCAACCGCGGCGGCCGAAAATGTGTCTCTGAGCCCAGGACACGGCCACCGCCGGACGGCCGGGGCTCCGGTGCGACGGCGACACGGCCGGCCGGCGCCGCCAGGCGGCCTGGGGGGACGGACATGAGTACACGGACATGGGAAGTACCCGGATACACCGGGTCGCTGGAGCTCGGCTCGGGGGCGAGCGGACGGGTCGTACTGGCCGTCCACGAGGAGACCGGCGTGCCGGTCGCGGTGAAGTACCTCAGCGAGTCCCTGCGCACCCGGCCGGGCTTCGTGCACGACTTCCGCGCCGAGGCACGGCTGCTGGGCGGGCTGGAGAGCCCGTATGTCACCGGGCTGTACGAGTACGTGGAGAGTCCGCAGGGCGCCGCAATCGTGATGGAGCTGGTGGACGGCGTCTCGCTGCGGACCCTGCTGACCCGGCAGGGCCCGCTCACGCCCGAGGCCTCCCTGGTCGTCCTCAAGGGCTCGCTGCTCGGGCTGGCCGACGCCCACCAGGTGGGGGTCGTCCACCGCGACTACAAGCCCGATAACGTCCTGGTGCTGCCGGACGGGACGTCCAAGCTGGTCGACTTCGGCATCGCCGTGGACGCCGGGACGGACGGCGGGGTGGCGGGCACCCCGCCGTACATGGCGCCGGAGCAGTGGACCGGCGCGCCCGCCTCCCCCGCCGCCGACGTGTACGCGGCCACGGCCACCTTCTTCGAGTGCCTCACCGGCCACAAGCCGTTCGCGGGCGACAACATCGCCGAGCTGGCGCTGCGGCACGTCGAGGCTCCCGTGCCGGCCGAGGAGGCGCCCGAGCCCGTACGCGACCTGGTGCGGCGCGGTCTGGCCAAGGACCCGGAGCAACGCCCGGCGCGGGCCGCCGAGTTCGTACGGGAGCTGGAGGCGGCCGCCGGTGCCGGGTACGGACCGGACTGGGAGGAACGCGGCCGGGACCGGCTCGCGGCGCTGGTGGCCCTGCTGCCACTGCTGCTGCCCTCGGCCCGGGACGGCGCCCGCACCACGACCGACAGCGCGCACACGGTGCTCGGCCCCGCGCCCGGTCCGGGCCCCGTACGGGCGTGGCTGCCCGGCCGGGCCGGAATGCTGGCGTCGGCCGCCGCCGTGCTCCTCGGCGTCCTGCTGACGTACGGGGTGCCGTTCGCCCCGGACGAGGCCGCGCGCGACACGGCCCAGGCGGTCGCCACGAGCAGCTCGGGGCCCGGCGTGTCGGCGCCGGAGTCCGCCACGCCGAGCACCTCCGCCTCGCCGTCCGGCTCCCCCAGCTCATCGTCGTCGCCGGACGCCTCGCCCACGACGGCGACACCCACCGACGGCACGAGTGCCACCGCCTCCGCATCCCCGGCCGGCGCGGGCACGACGGCACCCGCCGGCACGGGCGGCACCACGGCGCCCCCGACCGGCACTCCACCCACGGAACCCACCGCGCCGGCCGTGAAGGACGTGGCGCTGTCGGGGTTCACCCAGACCGGGCCCATGACGGCCACCGCGACCGTCGTCGTCACCACGGACGGCACCGGCCCCGTCTCCGTCACCGTCTCCTGGTCCACGGGCAACCTCCCCGGAGTGCCCGGGGCCGCCGACGGCGCCGCCCAGACCTTCACCCGCAGCGGCGCCACGCAGTACACGATCCCCGTGGACCACACCTTCCAGAACCGGGGCTGCTACTGGACGGTGCAGGCGACGACCGATCCCGCGGCCGCCGGTGGAACGGCCTCCCAGCAACTCCTGACCCGGCAGTGTGATCTGCGATGAGCGCACCCGACGACATGACGGCCGACCTCGGCGCACGCCCGACGCCACCGGCCCCCGCCGACACCGGCCACGGCACCGGCTACAGCGCCACCGTGCTCGGCAGCCACTGGATCCAACGGCCCGAAGAGGACGGCGAGGAGACGCTGGTCGCCCCGCCGCCCGACCGCGTCGAGGGCACCGTGCTGCGCTTCGGCCCCGGAGTCACCGCCGCCGTCGCCCACCGCACGCACCGCACACTCCCCGCTCTGCCGTCGGCCCCTGCGCCGGCCCGCCGGCGACTGCGCCGGCACACCCTGCCCGTACTGGTGCTGCTGTGCGTCCTCGCCTTCCTGGCCTGGCAGCGCCTGGGGCCGTCCGTCCAGGTGCGGTCGGTCGCGGTGGCCGTGCGGCCCGCGGTGCTCCCCTGCGACGGCACCGCGAACGTGGTCGCCGTGGTCGGGACGAACGGCCGCCCGGGGACCCTCACGTACCGCTGGACCCGCAACGACGGTACGCAGTCGGGGGTGTTGCGCGAGGTGGTCGCCCGGGACCAGCGGCAGGCCCGCCTCACGCTCCGCTGGACCTTCGAGGGCGAGGGCCGCCGCATGGCTCGGGCCGAGGTGGAGATCCTCTCCCCCGCCCATCTCACGGCGGACGCGCGGTTCACGTACGACTGCGGCTGAACTCCCCCACGCCGGCGGGCGCAAAGCCGCTGATGGCGTGGGGTGCGGTGCGCCGGGTGCGCACCATGTCGGCGGCGGGCGTGCCGTGGTGACGGAGCGACAGAGTGCTGCGCGAGGTCTGGACAGCCATCCGAAAGGCGTGTTGTCATTCCGCTGTCGCAAGATTTTCCAACGTTGAAAGAGCCGCCCCGACCGCGTCCGTGCCGGTCCTGCGACCCACCCGTGCACGTGCCGACCGGCACCGGTCCGCGGCCTCTGTGCGAGGAAAGGTTCGATGACAAGACAACACAACCGCCCACGAGCCGCAGTGTGGGCGCTGCTGGCCGCGGCCGCCCTCGTCGTCCCCCCGAGCGGCCTGGCCGCCACCGCTTCGGCGGCGGAGCCGGCCGGCAGCGCGCAGGCCCCCTCCGCGCCGGCGTCCGACGTCGTGGTGCACGGTCTGAAGGGCGAGTACTTCGCCATGTCGGCGCCGGGCGCCCGGGACTTCGCACAGCTCGGCGGCACGCTGCTCGAGCCGCAGATCAACTTCTCCGGTCTGACCAGCACGTTCCAGGAGCTGAACGGCAGGACGGAGCACACCACCGCCCGCTGGACCGGCCAGATCGAGGCGCCGGCCACCGGCGACTACACCTTCTACGCCATCGGTGACAACGGCTTCCGGCTCTTCATCGACGGCGAGCCGGTCATCGACCACTGGGAGCCCGACTGGGACAAGGAGCAGACCAGCGCCAAGATCCATCTCGAAGCCGGGGAGAAGCACGACTTCCGGCTGGAGATGTTCCAGGACTTCGGCGGCGCCAACATGTTCCTGCGCTGGTCCGGCCCCGGCATCGCGAAGCAGCTCGTGCCCATGTCGGCGTTCACCCCGCCGGAGGGCTTCGAGGTCTACCCGGTGGAGCTGACGGTTGGGGCGGACGGCCGGAAGCTGCGCGCCCGCTTCGAGGGCAGGGTCGGTGATCTGAACGCGGTCAAGGAGCATCTGAAGGTCGAGGCCGACACCACGGCCATGCCCCTGAAGTCGGTGGCCGTGGCCCCCGGCGACCGCAACTCCCTGATCGTGACGCTCGCCGAGCCCATCCAGAAGGCCCAGCAGGTGCGGGTGAGTTACGACGGCGAGGGTGGTCTCACGTCCGGCGGCGAAACCGTGCCGAAGGTGATCCGGTACGCCGAGAACGCCTCCACCCACCGTCTCACCACCAAGTGGGGCGACAAGGTCGACAAGAAGAACCCGCTGCCGGAGTACCCGCGCCCACAGCAGGTGCGCTCCCAGTGGAAGAACCTCAACGGCACCTGGCAGTTCAGCGGCGCCAAGGCCGGCGAGCAGCCCGTGTTCGGCAAGGACCTCCGCGAGAAGATCGTCGTGCCGTACCCGGTGGAGTCCCAGCTCTCCGGGCTGGAGCGGCACGAGGACCACATGTTCTACCGCCGCACGATCACCGTCCCCAAGGACTGGAAGGTCGGCAAGAGCGGCCGGGACAACCGGCTGAAGCTGAACTTCGGCGCGGTCGACTACCAGGCGCGGGTCTACGTCAACGGCACGAAGGTCGCCGAACACACCGGCGGCTACGACGCGTTCAGCGCCGACATCACCGACGCGCTGAAGGGCTCGGGACCGCAGGAGGTCGTGGTCGCGGTCACCGACACCGGTGGCGCCGACCAGCCGATGGGCAAGCAGTCCACGAACCCGGGCGGCATCTTCTACACCCAGTCGTCGGGCATCTGGCAGACGGTGTGGATGGAGCCGGTTGCGAAGGCGTCGATCGATAACGTTGTCTCCACCCCGGACATCGACTCCGGCACCCTCGCGGTGACGGTGGAGTCGGCCAAGGCGTCGGCGGGCGCCCGGGTCGAGGCCGTGGCGCGGGACAAGCGCGGCAAGGTCGTCGGCAAGGTCAGCGGCCCGGCCAACAAGCAGCTCCGGCTGCCGGTGGCGAACCAGCACCTGTGGAGCCCGGACGACCCGTACCTCTACGACCTCGACGTCAAGCTCACCGACGGCCGGTCGACGGACAAGGTCGGCAGCTATTTCGGTATGCGCGAGATCGGCGTCGCGAAGGTCGGCGGCTTCCAGAAGCTGGTGCTCAACGGCAAGCCGGTCTTCTCCCTCGCCACCCTCGACCAGGGCTTCTGGCCCGACGGCCTCTACACGGCCCCCAGCGACGAGGCGCTCGCCTTCGACCTGAAGGCGCACAAGGAGCTCGGCTTCAACGCGGTGCGCAAGCACATCAAGGTGGAGCCGGCGCGCTGGTTCTACCACGCGGACCGGCTGGGTCTGCTGGTCTGGCAGGACTTCGTCTCCGGCAACCTCACCAACGAGACCGGGCGCACCGCCTTCGTCGACCAGGGCCGCGAGATCATGCGCGAGCACCACAACGCGCCGTCCGTGATCGGCTGGATCGTCTTCAACGAGGGCTGGGGCGAGTGGGACCGCACCGAGACCGGCAAGATCACCGAGGCGGTCAAGGAGGCCGACCCGTCCCGTGTCGTCAACGCCCACAGCGGTGTGAACTGCTGCAACTCCAAGGGTGACTCGGGCAAGGGCGACATCATCGACCACCACGACTACAACAACGAGGACCCGCCCTTCCCGGACGCCAAGCGGGCGGCGATGGACGGTGAGCACGGCGGCTTCACCCTGCGCGCCCCCGGACACATGTGGCCTGGTGCCCCGACCGTGATCTACAGCGGCGTCGACAGCAAGGAGGCGCTGACCCGCAAGTACGTGGAGAACACGGAGAAGTTCTACCTGGACCAGGCCGCGGCCGAGCTGTCCGGCTCGGTGTACACGCAGATCACGGACCTGGAGAACGAGCTCAACGGCCTCTACACGTACGACCGTCGGGAGATCAAGGTCGATCCGGCGCCGGTCCGGGAGATCAACCGGAAGGTCATCGCCGCCGGCGCCTCGGCGGGCGACCGGCTTCCGCTGAAGGGCGGCGGCTCCTGGTCCCTGGACGAGGGCTCCGGGACCACGGCGAAGGACGACGGCCCGAACAAGAAGCCCCTCACGCTCAGCGAGGGCACCAGCTGGACTCCGGGCGTCAGCGGCAGCGCGCTGAAGTTCGACGGCAAGGGGCAGTACGCCGAGACGGCCGGGCCGGTGCTCGACACCACGGGCAGCTACACCGTGTCCGCGTGGGTACGGCTGGACGAGCTGC
The DNA here is from genome assembly GCF_018070255.1 of Streptomyces sp. RK62. Taxonomy (NCBI): domain Bacteria; kingdom Bacillati; phylum Actinomycetota; class Actinomycetes; order Kitasatosporales; family Streptomycetaceae; genus Streptomyces; species Streptomyces sp. RK62. The sequence goes on from NZ_JAGPYD010000003.1 coordinate 57,772, forward strand.
CGGGCAACTACGCCACCGCGGTCAGCCAGGACACCCGGCGCCAGGCCAGCCCGTTCTACCTGCAGTACGGGCAGGGGGCGTTCGCCTTCAGCACCCCGGGTGAGGCCCGCGCCCGCCTGGTGACGACCCCGGAGACGGGCCGCTGGTACCACCTGGTCGGCGTCCGCGACGGCGCCGACAACACGATCACGCTGTACGTGGACGGCAAGCGGGCGGGGTTCGCCACCGGCGGCGCGGCCTACCCCAGCACCGGTTCCCTCGCGGTCGGCCGGGCCCAGTGGGGCGGCAACGACACCGACTTCTGGAACGGTGCCGTCGACGAGGTCCACGCGTTCGACAAGGCGCTCACGGCCGAGGAGGTGAGCGCGCTCTACACGGACGAGAAGCCGTGACGGTCCGGTAGGCGGACGGCCCCGGTGGGAGGTGGCTCCCGCCGGGGCCGTCCGCCGTCTGCCGTCCGCCGTCTCAGGGCAGCGGGGTGCGGTGCAGGGAGATGAGCAGCCGCCAGACGCGGTGGGCGATGTCGTCCGGGCCGCCCGGGACCAGGCCGTGCACCCAGTCGGCGAGCACCCCGGTGAAGGCCGAGGCGACCGCGGAGGCGACGAGGTCCGGTTCGGGTGCGCCGACGAGGGCGCGTTCGGCGCGGCTGCGGGCGCGCAGGTCCTGGTGGAGCCGGCGGCCCAGCGGACCGCCGCCGCCGGGGCTGAGCAGCGCCCGGTAGAGCCCGGCGTGCCCGCCGATGCCGGTGAAGAAGTCCAGGAGCGCGGGCGGCGGCTTCGCGGGGTCGGGGGTGCCGCGCCAGGCGTGCAGAGCGTCCACCGCGTCACGCACCACGTCCGCGCAGGCGTCGACCGCCAGTGCCTCGAGGTCGGTGTAGTGGACGTAGAAGGTGGCCCGGCCGACTCCGGCCCGGCGCACCAGCGCGGCCACGCTCACCTCGGCCAGCGACTGTTCGGCACAGGCGTCGAGCAGGGCGCGGCGGAGCTTGGCGCGGGTACGGACGGCGCGGGCGTCCCCTTCGGGGCCGGTCATCGGGCGAGGAGCACCGCGGCCAGGGCGAGGGCGCCGGGCAGTGCCTGGGCGAGCAGGATGCGGCGGTTGGCGGTGACGCCTCCGTACACACCGGCGACGACGACGCAGACGAGGAAGAAGACCCGGGCCTGGAAGCCGGCCGGGTCGTCGGCGATCAGGCCCCAGACGAGGCCGGCGGCGAGGAACCCGTTGTAGAGGCCCTGGTTCGCGGCCAACGGGGCGGTGGCGCGGGCGAGTTCGGCGTCGAAGCCGGACAGGCTGCGGCCGGGCGGCTTCTGCCAGAGGAACATCTCCAGCACGAGGATGTACGCGTGCAGCGCCGCCACCAGCGCGGTCAGGACGCTCGCCGTCGTCTCCATCGGTGATCCCACCTCTTCACAGCATTCCTGGACAGGTGTCCAGCATACATGGACACCTGTCCAGGAGTGGGGAGAGGAGGTCACCCGGTGGTCATGGCGCCCAGGGCGCCTCCACGGCCCAGGTCGTGTCCTGGGTGAAGAGGGCCGGGTTGTCCCAGGTGTGGGTGCCTCCCGGAGTGGCCAGCCACAGTTCGGCGTTGTAGTGGCGCAGATACTGCTCGGGGAAGTTGTAGGCGGACAGCCGTACGCCGCCGTCGGCGCCCCGGACCGGGCAGAAGGTCGCGTCGGCCCGGTACAGGTCGCCGCTGCCGGCCTCCTTGTAGACGCGGTACTCCCGGTGGCGCAGGTACTGGCCGGGGTAGTTGCGCGACTCGAAGCTGTAGCAGGTGCCGTTCGCCAGTCCGGGGACGATCCGCCAGGTGGCGTCGTTCTTCAGCAGGGAGTCGCTGCCGGCGTTCACGACCTCGGTGAAGGCCGCCCCGTCCTTGTGGCGCATGAAGCGGTCGGTGTAGCCGGGGGTGGTCACCCGCAGGGACCGGTACTGGTCCACGGGCAGGGTGAGCGGGGCAGTCGTCCCGCGTGAGGCGTCGATCAGGGCGCGGTTGGCGGCGCGCACCCGGGCCTCGTCGACCTTGACCACCTGACGGTCGTAGGTCAGCAGGCCGTTGACCTCGTTCTCGACGTCCGTGATCTCGGTGTAGACCGAGGCGGACAGGCCGCGGGGCATACGGACCTCGCGGATCGCGTCGATCAGCCCCACGAACCGGTTGTTCAGATGGGCGAGGTCGGGCTGGTCCTCGTAGCTGAAGCCGCCGCCCGGGTACCACTCGTGCCCGGAAACCTTGAAGCCCAGGCCGCCGAACTCGCCGAGGACGGCGGCGCGGGTGGCGCTGGGCACGGTGGTGCCGGGGCCGACGTAGACATGGTGGTCCACGACGTCCCCGTTGCCGCCGTCGACGGCACCGCAGCAGTTGACGCCGCTCATGTTGTCGACGAGCCGGGTGGGGTCGTACGCCTTGACCTTGTCGGCGAGGCGGGCCTGGTCGTACTGGCCCCAGCCCTCGTTCTGGTTGACCCACAGGACGAGCGACGGGGAGCTGCGGTGCTGGTCGATGATCCGGTCGTACTCGGCCTCCCACTGGGTGCGGGCGGCGGCGTCGGGGGTGCGCTCCATGTTCGGCATGTCCTGCCAGACCAGCAGTCCCAGCCGGTCGGCCCAGTAGAACCAGCGCTGCGGTTCGACCTTGATGTGCTTGCGGACCATGTTGAAGCCGAGGTCCTTGTGCTTCTGCAGGTCGTGGCGCAGGGCCGCGTCGGTCGGCGCGGTGTAGATGCCGTCGGGCCAGTAGCCCTGGTCGAGCGTGCCGGTCTGGAAGACGAACTTCCCGTTGAGCACCGGGCGTTGGTGGCCACCGACGCTGGCGAGGGCGATGGTGCGCATGCCGGTGTAGCTGCCGACGGAGTCGACGGTGGTACCACCCGAAAGCAGGTCGGCCTTCACGTCGTAGAGGAAGGGGTCCTCAGGGGTCCACAGGTGCGGGTTCGGGACCGGCACGGTGAACTCGGTGCCGACCGGGCCGGTGGCCGTGCCGACGGTCGTGCCGCCGGTGGACACGGTGACGCGGGCCTGGTGGCCGCTGATGCCGGCGCCGCGCACGGTGACCTTCAGGCGGCTGTTCGCCGGGTCCGGCACCAGGTCGAGGCGGGTGACATGGGCGGCGGCGGTCGGTTCGAGCCACACCGTCTGCCAGATGCCGGACGCCGCGGTGTAGAGGATGCCGCCGCCGGGGTGCGGGGCGACGTCACGGATGCGCTGCTTGCCCACGGCCTGGGTGCCGGTCTCGGTGGGGTCCCAGACGGAGACGACCAGGGTGTTGGTGCCGGCGGTGAGCAGGTCGGTGACGTCGTAGGAGAAGGCGTCGTAGCCGCCGCTGTGGACGGCGCCGGCCTGCCGGCCGTTGACCCAGACGGTCGTACGCCAGTCGCTGGCGCCGAAGTTGAGCTGGACGCGACGGCCGTTCCAGTTCGACGGGACGGTGAACGTGCGCTTGTACCAGAGCTTGTCGTTCTGGGTGATCTTGCGCTGGATGCCGGACAGCGCGGACTCTGCGACGAACGGCACCCGGATCTGCTCGGGGAACGTGGCGGGCTGGCCGGCGTTCGCCGAGGTGACGGCGAAGTCCCAGACGCCGTTGAGGTTGGCCCAGTCGGGACGGGTCAGCTGCGGGCGGGGGTACTCCGGCAGCGGGTTGTCGACGGGGACCTGGTCGGTCCACGGGGTGGTCATGGGGGACGGTTTGGGGGTCCACGCCCGGGGTGCGGCGGTCGCGGATCCGGTGGCCGTCAGGGCCGTGCCGGCGGCCAGCGCGAACACGGCGAGCGCGGTGGTCGCCCACCGCGCCCGTCGTCTCAGCCAGGCGAACCTCTGCCGGCCTGCGGGTACTCGACGCATCGTGCCTCCTTGCTTCGTGGGGTTGCGGAGACGTGCGCGTGCCAGGGGGTGTTCGGCCCCCGGAACCCGAGCCCTGCGGAGGCCCGGATCCGTCACATGAGTTGTCGTCGGCGGCCCAGCCAGGTCTGGGCGATGACGACGACGGCCAGGAAGGCGCCGCTGACCACCTGCTGGTAGGAGGAGTCCAGGGAGCCGATCTGGTTGATGACGTTCTGGATGACCTTCAGCAGCAGGACGCCGACCAGGGAGCCGCTGACATAGCCGAGGCCGCCGGTCAGGAGCGTGCCGCCGATGACCACGGCGGAGATGGCCTCCAGTTCCATGCCGTTGCCGAGGATGGTGACGCCGGACGCGAGCCAGGCGGCGTTGAGCGCGCCCGCCAGACCGGCGAGCAGCCCGGACAGCGTGTAGACGAGGATCTTCGTACGGGCCACGGGGGCGCCCATGAGGGCGGCCGCGTCCTCGTTGCCGCCGACCGCGTACACGTGCTGTCCGAACCGGGTGCGGCGCAGCACGACGGCACCGGCGGCGAACAGGGCCAGGGTGATCCAGACCGGGTTGCCGAGGCCGAGGGTGGTGCCCTGCCCGAGTTCGGCGAGGACGGAGCCCTTGCCGATGAGGAAGGTGTCCGCGCCCTCGTCGGTGATGGCCAGCAGCAGTCCGCGCGCGCCGAGCATGGCGGCGAGGGTGACGATGAACGGGGCGAGCCGGGACTTCGCGACCAGCAGGCCGTTGACGACCCCGATCAGCCCGCACACCAGCAGGGGCAGCAGGAGTGCCACCAGGGTGCCGTGCCGCGACCCCCAGGCGGCGAGGACGCCGCCGAGAGCGAACAGCGAGCCCACGGACAGGTCGATGCCGCCGGTGATGATGACGAAGGTCATGCCGAGCGCGACGATCGCCAGGAAGGCCGAACTGGTCGCCATGTTGCTGACGTTGTCGCCGGTGGCGAAGGAGTCGAAGGAGAACGACGCCACCAGGGACACGATCACCAGGACGGCCAGAGCGCCGTGCTGCTGGACGAGGGCGCTCAGCCGTTCGGAGCGGGCGGAGCCGACCGGCTCGGTCTGTCCCGCCGGTTCGTTGCTCGCGGTGGTCACGGGTACGTCCGCTTTCGTGACGGTCATCGCTTCCCCCGTCCCCGTGCCGCGTACACCGCGGCGACGATCACTATGGCCTGGGCGATCTGGGTCCAGGAGGGCGGCAGATCGTGCTTGATGAGGGTGGCGGTGAGCAGCTGGATGAGGACGGCTCCCGCCACGGTGCCGCCGATGTTGACGCGGCCGCCGGTGAGCGGGGTGCCGCCGACGACGACCGCCGTGATCGCCGACAGCTCCATGAGGTTGCCGAGCGAGGTCGGGTCGCTGGCCTGGAGGCGGGCGGTGGCCAGCACTCCGGCCACGGCGGCCAGCAGCGCCGAGGCGATGTAGACGAGGATCAGTACCCGGCGCACCGGAAGACCGGCGAGCTGGGCGGCCGGCCGGCTGTCGCCGATGGCGAGGAGCTGACGGCCGAAGGTGGTGCGCCGCACCACGAAGGCGACCAGCAGCGCCAGGACGGCGGCGATCAGGATGAGGTACGGGATGCCGGCGATGTCACCCGAACCCAGGGAGGCCAGCGACGGGTTGCGCAGGTCCTTCAGCTGGGGCAGCAGGACGAGGGCGAGGCCGCGGCCGCCGACCATGAGGGCCAGGGTGGCGACGATCGGCTGGACGCCGACGAGGGCGACGAGCGCGCCGTTGGCCAGTCCGACCGCGGCGGCGAACAGCGCGACCACGAGCAGTGCGGGCAGCAGCCCGTAGCCGAGGTAGAGCGCGGTGACCGACGCGGCCAGCGCCATCACGGCGCCGACGGACAGGTCGACGCCCTCCGTGCCGATGACCAGGGCCATGCCGAGGGCGACGATGATGACGGGAGCGACCTGGACGGCCTGGGTGCGGAAGTTCTCCGCGGACAGGAAGTGCGGGGTGATGACGATGTTCACCACGAGCAGGGCGGCGACGCCGGCGTAGACGCCGTAGGTCTGCAGCCACTGGAGCACCCGGGCGCGGTCCAGGGGGGCGGTGCCCAGGGTGGCCTCAGCCATCGCTCGCCACCTCCTTCGCCACCGGTTCCGGCCGGGTGTCCCCGGCGATGGTGCGCATGAGCTTGTCCTCGGTGACGTCGTCGCCGGTGAGTTCGCCGACGACGGCGCCGTCCTTCAGTACGACCACGCGGTCGGACCCTTCGATCAGTTCCTCCAGGTCGGAGGAGATGAGCAGGACGCCCAGGCCGTCGGCGGCGAGTTCGTCCACCAGTTTCTGCACCTCGGCCTTGGCGCCGACGTCGATGCCGCGGGTGGGCTCGTCCAGCAGCAGCACCTTGGGGTTCATGGCGAGCCAGCGGGCGAGCAGCACCTTCTGCTGGTTGCCGCCGGACAGTTCGCCGACCTTCTGGTGCGGGGAGGACGCCTTGATCCGCAGCCGCTTCATGAAGGTGTCGACGACGCTGTCGACCTTGGCCTCGGAGACGAGGCCGAAGCGGGACAGCCGGGGCAGGACGGCGAGCGCGATGTTCTCCCGGACCGACAGGCCGGGGACGATGCCCTCGCTCTTGCGGTCCTCGGGCAGCAGGCTGATGCCCGCGCGGATCGCGGCCGGCGCGGAGCCGCCGCGCAGCGGTGTCCCGGCGACCGTGACCCGGCCCGAACGGACCGGCAGCGCGCCGGAGATGGCCTTGGCGGTCTCGGTGCGGCCGGAGCCGAGCAGTCCGCCGAGTCCGACGACCTCACCGGGCCGGATGCTCAGGGACACGTCGTGCAGCTTGTGCGGCACGGTCAGTCCGGTGGCTTCCAGCACCGGTTCACTGTCGGCGGCGTGGTGCTCGCCGGTGAACTTGGTGAGGCCCTCCTCGCGGACCTCGCCGAGGTCGCGGCCCAGCATGGTGGAGACGAGGGAGAGCCGGTCGAGGTCGGCCAGTTCGCCGTGGTGGACGCGTTTGCCGTCGCGGAGCACGGTGACGGTGCTGCACACGGCGTACAGCTCGTCGAGGCGGTGGCTGACGTAGACGACGGCGATGCCCGCGTCGCGCAGCCGGCGGATCACCGTGAACAGGGTCTCCACCTCGCGGGGTTCGAGCGAGGAGGTCGGCTCGTCCATGATGACGATACGGGCGTCGGTGGCCACGGCACGCGCCAGGGCCACCATCTGCTGGGCGCCGACGCCGAGGGTGCGCAGCGGCCGGCGGACGTCGACGTGGACGCCGTGGCCGAGCAGGATCTCCTCGGCCTCCCGGTTCATCCGGGCGACGTCCAGGACGCCGAAGCGGTTGCGGGGTTCGCGGCCCAGGAAGAGGTTGCGGGCGACGCTGAGCAGCGGGATGAGGTTGACCTCTTGGTAGATGGTCGAGATGCCCGCCTTCTGCGCCTCCAGAGGCGTCGCGAAGGACACCTTCTCGCCCTGGAAGGTGATCTCGCCGGCGTCCGGGCGGTACACGCCGGTGAGGAGCTTGATGAGGGTCGATTTGCCGGCGCCGTTCTCGCCGATCAGGGCGTGGACCTCGCCTGCGTGCAGGGTGAGGTCCACGTCGTCCAGGGCCCGGACGCCGGGGAAGGTCTTGCTCAGACCGCGGACGGCGAGGACTTCGGCGGGGGGTGCCACCTGTGCCTCCAGGAAGTGAAGGGTGCGGAACGTGGTGAAGGGGAGGCGGGGGGCACGGTCGCCCGTGCCCCCGGGGTGGATCAGTACGCCTTGGCGATGTCCGTCTTGGCGTTGTCCGCGGTGTAGGCGCTGTCCTGGATGATGATGTCCTGCGGGACGTCCTTGCCCTGGGTGAAGGTGTCCAGGGTCTGGAAGGCCAGGGGGCCGAAGCGCGGGTTGGACTCGATGACGCCGCTGATCCAGCCGTCGACGATGCCCTGGACGGCGTTGCGGGTGCCGTCGACGGTCACGATCTTGACGTCGCCGGCCTTCTTGCCGGCGCCCTTGAGCGCGGCGACCGCGCCGAGGCCCATCTCGTCGTTCTCGGCGTAGATGCCCTTGATGCCGGGCTTGGACTGGATGAGCTGCTCGGTGACCTGCTGGCCCTTCTCGCGGGCGAAGTCACCGGTCTGCTCGAACACGACCTTCAGACCGGGGGCCTTGGCGGCGATCTGGTCCTTGAAGCCCTTGGTGCGCTCGGTGGTGACGTTGTTCCCGGCGGAGCCGAGGAGGATGGCGACCTCGCCCTTGCCGCCGGTCGCCTCGATCATCTGGTCGGCGGCGCGCTTGCCCTGCTCGACGAAGTCGGAGGCGATGAAGGAGACGTAGTCCTTGCAGGCGGTGGCGTTGATCTTGCGGTCGATCGTGACGATCGGGACCTTCTTGGCGGCGGCGGCCTGGAGCACCGGGTCCCAGCCGTCGGAGTTCAGCGGGGCGATGACGAGCAGGTCGGCGCCCTTGGCGAGGAGGTCCTGGACGTCGCTGATCTGCTTGGAGAACTGGGACTGGGCGTTGGCCGTCAGCAGCTTGACGCCCCGCTTCTTCGCCTCGTCCTTGATGGACTGGGTCTCGGCGATGCGGAACGGGTTGGCCTCCTTCTCCGACTGGGAGAAGCCGACGGTCGCGTTCTTCAGGTCGATCTTCTTCGCGCCGTAGGCGTCGATGGTGCAGGACTTGCTGCCCGGCTTCGGCGTGACGACCTTCTGTTCGGCGCCCGCGGCGGCCGGGGACTTCGTGTCCTTCGACGCGTCGTCCTCCGACTTCGCGCAGGCGCCGGCGGTCAAGACCACCGCGGCGGCCAGGGCCACGACCCCGGGGCGGGCGAAGAGGCGAGGACGGTGAGTGGTGCGCTGCATGGTGACCCCGATCCGGGCGACGCTGAAAGGGAACTGGGGAGTCGCCGCAGGTGAAGAAACGGTGCCTCTCCCCCGGCGGGCAACGTTGTCCAGCCCGCCGCAAGAGGTTTTTACATCGTTGGAAGGACGCTGTAAACCCCCTGTGCACAGAGCCGTTCACCCGACGTGGGGAAAGCGCGGGGCGTGTCACGGCACGCCGAAGGGCCGACGCGCGCGTGGAGCGGCGGGCACCGCCACGACGCGTCGGCCGGGAAGGGGGACACGGGCACACCCGCCCGTCAGCCCTCGGTACCGTCCTCCCGGGCCGCGCGGCCGAGCGTGCTCTCCCGGGCGGCCAGGCGGTAGTCCGCCCAGACCCGCCGGGGTTCGGGGGCCTCGCCGCCCAGCCGGGCGAGGACGGACTCGACGGCCAGCCGGCCGATGGCCTCCTTGTCCGGGGACACGGAGGTGAGCGTCACCGCACCGAACCGCCCCTCGACGACGTCGTCGAAGCCGACGACCGCGATGTCCTCGGGGACGCGCAGCCCGCGTTCGTGCAGGACGCGCATCGCGCCGATCGCCATCGGGTCGTTGTAGGCGAAGATCGCGTCGGGACGCCGCCCGGCGTCCAGGATCCGGGTCATCGCTGCCGCGCCGTCCGCGTGCCCCCAGCCCTCGGTGGCGGCCACCAGCCCGTCGTCAGCCGGCAGCCCGGCGGCGCTGAGCTCCTCCCGCCACCCCCGGACCCGGAGCTGGGCCGGTTCGCTGCGGCCCTGCCGGGCGCCGATGAAGGCGATCTCCCGGCGCCCGAGGTCGAGCAGATGCCGGACGGCGGCACGGGCGGCGGCCACGTTGTCGATGGCGATGTGGTCGTACGGCAGGTCGTAGTCGCGCTCCCCGAGGAGCACCAGCGGGACGTTCTCGTCGCGGTCGCGCAGGTCCTCGCTCTCCAGCTCGATGGGGCTGAGGATGAGGCCGTCGATGACCCGGGCCCGGAAGCCCTGACTGACCAGCAGTTCCTGCTCGCGGTGCCCGCCGGTGTGGTCGAGCAGCACGATGTAGTCGTGGGTGGCGGCCGCGTCGATGACGGCGGCGGCCAGCTCAGCGAAGTACGGGTTGCCGAGTTCGGGCAGTGCGAGCGCGATGATGCCCGTGCGCCCCTTGCGCAGATGACGGGCGGCCAGATTGGGCCGGTAGCCCAGCGCGTCGATGGACCGCTGTACGCGCTCGCGCATCGCGGGGGTGACGTGCTGGTAGTTGTTCACCACGTTGGAGACGGTCTTGATGGACACTCCGGCGTGGGCGGCGACGTCCTTGAGGCTGACCCGCACGGCATTCCTTTCAGAGCGGCCCGACTCGGGTGTGTCGGTGCGGGTACGGTGTCGTCACCGTGAGCCTGGCGCCGAGTCCCTGCTTGACATTTACAACGTTATACAGGCGACGTCCGCGCGCTGACAAGGAGTTGTACCGGCGTACCGGCGCGATGAGGCCGGCCCCGGCGCACAGGGGGGCGAGGGGTGGGACCGGGGCGTGCAAGCGCTTGCCGCCGGCGTCCGCGTTCACCCCCCGTCGGGTTCACCGGGTGGGGCGACGCCCGCTCCGCCGGATGCGCACACCGACGTAGAGGAAGGCGACGAGCGCCACGAGCACGCCGATCAGCAGCAGATAGAACAGGCCCTTGGCGAGCACCCCGATGAAGCCGAGCACGACGGCCACGAGGAGCAGGAAGAGGAACAGTGCCATGGCGGCCTCCGCAGGGTGGTGCCGTCAGCGGCGGGCCAGCCGCCGTTCCCCGGCGACCCCCGGCTGGTAGTTCAGGTCGTAGTGGGCGAAGACCGCCTTCTCGTCCTCGGCGGGCAGCACGCCGTCCATGTCGATCGACGGCGCGTCCTTCACCAGGCTCTTCGGATACGCGACCTTCAGATAGCCCGGCCCGACCGTCGCCCCCACCAGGGGGACGAACACCAGGCGGTGCCGGGTCGGCATGCCGACCGTGACGGTGGCGAAATGGGGGGCGTCGGTCGCCGTGTCCACATAGACCGACTCCAGCTTGCCGATCCTGCGTGCCTCACTGTCGACCACGTCGTGGCCGCGCCACTCCCGGATGTCACCGGCCTCGAACATCGGGACCCTCCGCTCGTCGTTCCTTCGGTTCGCGTACCCCGTCCGGGGCTCTCTTCACGGTGACACCGGGACGACGACGGGGCACCTCCACCGCCGGGCGGCGGAGGTGCCCCGTCCGTCGCTCACCCGCCGCTCAGCCGCGGGCCCAAAAGCCCCAGGTGCCGTGCGTGACCCGGTAGACCGCGAACCCCCGGTCCATCCGCAGATGCCGGGCCCCGGACGGAGCCGTCACCTCGCCCGGTCCGGCCGCCGGGACGTGCACCTCGGCGACCGCGCCGACCGGCACCTCCACCTCCATCCGGAAACCGGACCCCGCCCGCTCCCAGGAGACGCCCGCGGTGCCCCGGACGGTACGGATCGACGTACGCGCCCAGTCCACACCCGTACGGGCGTCCGGCCGGACGGAGAAGGTGGCGTACCCGGCGTCACCCGGCCGCAGACCGGCCACGTTCTCGTACAGCCACTGCGCCACCGTGCCCTGGAAGTAGTGGTCCCGGGAGCGGGAGTCCTGCGGCCACATCTCCCACATGGTGTCCGCGCCGCTCTCCTGCCAGTACCCCCAGCTGGGGTACGTCCGCTGGGTGGCGACGGCGTGGGCGACGTCCGGCCGCCCGCCCTCGCACAGCACCCGCAGCAGCACGCTGGTGCCGAGCGCGCCCGTGTCGAGGTGGTTGCCGCGTGCCTCGACGTCCCGCACCAGGCTGTCGAACACCGAGGCACGAGCGTCCTCCGGGACGAGTCCGAAGGCGAGCGGGATGGCGTTGGAGGTCTGCCGGTAGCCGGGGTCCTTGGCCGTCCGGTAGTGGCCGTCCGGCCCCAGGAACGCCGCGTTCAGCGCGTCCTTGAGGCGTCCCGCCGCCTCCCGGTAGCGCGTGGCCACGCCGTCGTCGTCGAGCACCTCGGCCATCTCGGCGGTGGCGAGCAGCGCCCGGTGGAGGTACGCCGTCGCGGTGAGGCGGGTGTCCTCCGGCGGGTTGCCGCCGTAACCCGGGGCCAGGTAGTCGCCCAGTGCGGTGACGGCGAGTCCGTCCTGGAGCCGGGCCAGCTCCCACTCCAGATAGCGGGTCAGGGCCGTCCAGTGCTCGCGCGCGGCCCGCTCGTCGCCGTACACCCGGTAGAGCTCGCGGACGACGAAGGGGTACACGGTCGTCCACTCGGGGGACGGGCCGAGGTCGCCGTACCCCCAGCCGCCGCTGGGCACGATCACGGGGAGTTGCCCCGCGGAGGTCTGGCTGTCGGCGAGGTCGCCGAGCCACTTCGCGAGCATGCGGTGCATGGCGAAGGCGTACGTCATCACCGGGGTGCCGAGCTGGGCGTCGCCGGTCCAGCCGTTCTTCTCGTACACGGGGGTGTCGGTCGGGATGCCGTGCATGTTGTTGAGGATCGTCCGGCGCATGGCCCGGTCCAGCCACTCGTAGAAGGGCTCGGAGCAGGCGAAGGAGCTGACCTCGTCCAGCGGGGTGTGCACGAGCCGCCCCAGGATCTGGTCCGTGCGGGGAGTGTCGGGCAGGCCGCCGATCTGCACGTACCGGAAGCCCTTGTACGAGAACCTGGGCTCCCAGGTCTCCTCGCCCCGGCCGGCGCAGACGTACTCGTCCTGTTGGAACCGCCCGGGGACCAGCGGGTTCTCGGCGAACACCGTGCCGTCGGCCTTCAGTTTCTCGCCGTAGGTCAGGGTGACGCGGGTGGCGGCCGGGAGGTCGCGCACGGTGATCCGGGCCCAGCCGGCCATCGTGCGGCCCATGTCCACGAGGTGGTCGCCGGAGCCGAGCCGGGTGATCCGCTCCGGCCGGAACGACTCGATGACCTCGATGCCGTCGTGCGGCTGGGCCTTCAGCCGTCCCTTCGGCGCCTCCCGCACCTCGGCGGGGCGCCAGGCGGAGTCGTCGAAACCGGGGCGCGTCCAGGCGCCGGGCTCACGCCGGGCGTCGTACGTCTCCCCCGCGTACAGGGAGTTGGAGAGCGTGGGCCCCTCCGTGATGCGCCAGCGGTCGTCGGTGACGACGGTCGTGGTCGTGCCGTCGGTGTGGTCGATCTCCAGCCGGGCGATGAGGCGGGGCTCCGCGTGCCAGGGCGTGCGGTGCCAGTTCCAGACGTTGGGTGTGGTCATGCCGTAGAACCCGCGGCCCAGGGTCACACCGATCGCGTTGGCGCCCCGGCGGACGAGGTCGGTGACGTCGTGGACGGCGTACAGGACGGTCTCGTCGTAGTCGGTGAAGCCGGGGTCGAGCACCTGGCGTCCCACACGACGGCCGTTGATCTCGGCCTCGTGGTACGCCAGACCGCTGATCCGCAGCCGGGCCCGGCGTACGGCGCCGCGCACCTGGAACTCCCGGCGCAGCAGGGGCGCGGGCAGCTCGGGCGTGGTGACGCCGACGTCGTCGCCCCAGGGGCCCTGGCCGTACGGGGCGAGCACGACGGCGGCCGGCCAGCCGGAGTCGTCGAACTCCGGGCTCTGCCAGCCCTCTTGCTCGCTGTCCACGGCACGCCAGTCGGCGTCGGTGCGCAGTTCGTGCGTCTGTCCCGTGGCCGTCTCCACGATCAGCCGGACGACGAGTCCGGCCGGATTGACGGACGGACCCGGGCGGTTGGTGGCCACGGCGGCGAGCACGAGGTCCCGGCCCGCGCGGACCGCGTCCCACGCTTCCCGGGTGACGTCGGCGGTCCGGCCGGTCCGCCAGGCGTCCTGCTGCTGGGGGACGTGCAGCACGCGGTGGCCGTCGAGGTGGAGGGAGAAGTCGTCGTCGGCGGTGGCGACGACGGTGGCGCTCACCACCTCGGTGCCGCCGGGCAGTTCGAGGCGCGCCCGGAACCACCGGGAGCCGACGGGGGCGTTCTGGGAGGTGGCGCCGGTGGCCCAGATCCACGAGGCACCGGTGAGGTCGGGCGGCCGGGGCGTCTGCACGCCGATCCAATGGGCGCCCCACTCATCGGGTGACATCGTTGTCTCCCACCAGCGCGGGGCGCTCCACGCGGACGCCCTGCCCTCACCGTCCCAGACCTTGACCCGCCACTCGTACCGGGTGCGGGGCGCGAGGGCCGGGCCGCCGTAGGGCACGCCGACGCTGTTCGCGGAGGTCACCTTGCCGGAGTCCCAGACGAGCGAGCGTCGCCCCCAGTCCTGGCCGCCCGCCCGCACCTGGACGCGGTAGGCGGTCTGGCGTGCGCCGCGCCCGGCGGCCTCGGACTCCCAGGCGAGCAGGGGGCGCGGGACGTCGGTCCCGAGGACGTTCTCCTTGCGCTCCACGGTCGTACGGACGACCCGCAGACCGGTGCCGACCGCCTGACCGGCGGGACCGGCCGGGGCTGGGGCTGCGGACGCGGTGCCCGCGGCGGACAGGAGGGGCACGCCCGCCCCTACGGTGCCCGCGGTGGCGCGGAGGAAGGTTCTGCGGTCCCAACTTCCCGGCATGCTCGCTCCTTTGGTCGCGTGGTCCGGTGCGGGTCGGCGGCTCTCGTCAACTCCGGTTTGCTGGAAGGGAGTTGACCAGTCGGCGTTTCACTGAAACGATTCAATCCGTTGCCTACGGATCCTATGGGCGGCCTGTGCGCCGCGACAAGAGGTGTGCATGGGGCAAGCCGTGCGCGGGGGTAGCGGGGATCAGCCGAGGCCGCGATGGGCGGTCCACAACTCCCCCGCGCGGCCGGCCGCCTGGGAGACGAGGGCCGCCAACTCCGGCTTGTCGGGCACGGAGAACGAGACGTAGGCGCCGCGGCCGCCCGCGACCGGTCTGCCGTAGGCCTTCACGGCGAGGTGCCCGTCGGGGAGGAGCCTCACATTGAGTGTCGTCAGCCTGAACGTCTCACCGCGCCGGGTGTCCGTCCAGCGGAGGTCCTCGGGGATCACGACGTTGATCGCCAGAGCGCTCACTTCCAGATCGCTGCTCATGGACGGATGATGTCACGCGGCCCGATCATGACTCGATCGGCGATGAAGAACCGGCCACGGTCTGGTGTCGCCTGCGCCAGGCAGCCGCCAGCACGACGGCCGCGAGCAGCGCGCCCGGTACGGCGAGCGACTTCCACGGCGGTGCGGAAGGGCTGATCCCGAGGGCGTCGCGGGTGCGGTCGTAGACGCTGAGCGGGACGCCGGCGACGGCGTTGCCGGGCGGGCGGCGCGGGATGACGGGGTGCGGATGCGTGGGTGCCGTCCTGCGTACGGCCTCCCAGGCGGCTCCGAGCCGCCGCTGTGCCGCGGTGTCGACCGCTTCCTGGAGGCGTGGCAGGAGGAGGTCCTCCTCGTCCCTGATGTCCTCCTCGATCAGCGCGAACGCCCGCGCGATCCTGTCCTCGCGCTCCGGGCTGCCGGGGGCGAGGCGCTCGATGTCGGCGACCAGGTCGTTGATCTGCTGGTGTTCCTCCTCGACCCGGGACGTCAGCTCCTCGCCGTCCGGGACCGAGCGCCGTACGGCCGGCCAGAGCACGGACTCCTCGGCGAACGCGTGGCTGAAGACGAGCTGGACGACGTCCTTCAGCGCGCGTTCCGCGTCCTCGCCGGGCGCGGTCCGACGGTAGAGGTCCATCAGCCGGGTCATCTCCCGGTGGTCGCGGCGCTGCCGCGCCAATACGCTGTCGGCGCCGCCGAGTTGCTCCTCGGACTGCTGCGCGATGGTCCTGGCCATCACCACTCCCCTTCGTTCCGGCGGTGCCCCGCGCCTGGCGGATGCGGATGCGCCGCGAGTACCCGTCGCCTCCACGGCACACACGGGAACGCGGCCGCCGGGCGCTCACGCCTTCGGGGCGCTGCTCCCCCGTACCTCCAGGCGGTGCGGTACGACGATGTCGAGCGGGGGGACGCCGTTGTCGGGGCTGTAGATGCGGTCGGCGAGGCACTGCAGGGCGCGTTCGGCGAGCTGCTGTTTGTCGGGGGCGACGGTGGTGAGGGTGGGCTGGGCGTAGCGGCCGTCCTCGATGTCGTCGAAGCCGACGACGGCGAGGTCCTCGGGGACGCGCAGGCCGCGTTCGTGGGCCACGTGGAGGGCGCCCAGCGCGAGTTCGTCGGTGAACGCGAAGACGGCGTCGGGGGCCGCCGAGGGGGCGTCGAGGAGGGCGGCCATGGCCTGCGCGCCGTCCTTGCGGTGCAGCTCGCGGACCGGGCGCTCCAGGGCGTCGTCGACGGCCGCGCCGGCCCGGCGCAGGGCGGTGCGGTAGCCCGTCAGGCGCTGGTCGGCGGTGCCGTTGCGCAGATGGGGCTGGAGGCCGATGGCGGCGATTCGGCGGCGCCCGGACTCCAGGAGGTGGGTGGTGGCCTCGTCGGCGGCGAGGACGTTGTCGACGGCGACCCGGTCGGCGAGTCCGCGGGGCGGGCGCTCGCCGAGGAGGACGACGGGCGCGTTGCGGGCGTGGGTGGTGACCTCTTCGGGGCCGAGCGCCCAGGGGCTGATGATCAGGCCGTCCACCAGCCGGCCCTGGGTCCCGTCCAGGAGGCGCCGTTCGGCCTCGGCGTCGCCGAAGGTCTGGTCGATGATCACGGTCCAGGAGCGCTGCTGCGCGGCCTCGACGATGAGGCTGGCGAGTTCGCCGAAGTAGGGCGAGTACAGCTCCGGGACGACGAGGCCTATGAGTCCGGTGCGGCCCGCGCGGAGGTTGCGGGCGGCGAGATTGGGCCGGTAGCCGAGTTCGTCGAGGGCTTGCTGGACGCGCTGCCGGGTGGCCTCGGCGACGTGGCCCGATCCGCTGACGACGTTCGACACGGTCCGGACCGAGACGCCCGCGAGGGCGGCGACATCTTTCAGGCGGCTACTCACGGTGGCCATCCTCCCACGCGTCCGAGGCGATCCGACAAGGTTCCCCGCAGGGTATTGCAACGTTGCATGCAACGTTGCACGATGAGGGGATTCCATCGCAGTGCAAGGAGGCACCGAATGACCGCGCACCTGTACCCCGGCGTCGACCCGGCCGCCCTCGACGTCGACGTCCGTCCCGACGTCGAGGCGCTCTACGGAGACGGGATCACCGCCCGCAAGGGCGCCTTCTCCGTCGCCTGGGCCGACCGGCTGCGCGAGGACGTCGACGCGGCCTTCGAGGAGGCGCGGTCCCGGCCCGGCGGCGCCGTGGGGCGCGGCCCCCACCGCTACTACGTCGAGATCCACCCCGAGCAGATCCGGGGCTTCGTCGAGCTGGTCGACCACCCGTGGGTCCGCTCGGTGTGCGCCGCCGTGCTCGGCCCCGACTACCGCATCGTCGAGCTCGGCTTCGACGTCCCGCTGGAGGGCGCCGTGAACCAGCCCTGGCACCGGGACTTCCCGATGCCGGAGGAGACGCGGCGCGAGCGCCGGCTGACCTCGCTGGCCTTCAACGTGACCACCGTGGACACCGCCGAGGACATGGGGCCCTTCGAGATAGCCCCGGGCACGCAGTGGGACGACAGCCCCGAGTTCGGGCACGGCATGTTCCCGCCCCGCTCGCACTACCCGCGTTACACCGAACGCGCCGTGCGCAAGTACCCGCAGCGCGGCGACATCTCGGCTCGCAGCGCCCTGACCATCCACCGCGGCACGGCCAACCAGTCGAGCAAGTCGCGTCCGGTCCTGGTGCTGGGCGTCGACGGACCGGAGGCCACCAACGGCGAGCGGCACGACGCCGCGGTCACGCGCGGCTACTGGGAGGCGCTGCCCGAGCGGGTGCGCCGGCACCTGGACGTCGCGGTCGTGGACGAGCTGACACCGGTCACGCAGAAGCACACCATCGAGGGTCTGGTCATGGGCGATGCCTGAGGCGGCCACCGCCACGCTCACCGAGCCGACGGTACCGGCCCGTCCGCCGCGTCAGGTGTACGCGGTGGCGGCGGTCGCCGCGCTCGGCGGCCTGCTGTTCGGCTACGACACCGGCATCATCTCCGGCGCGCTGCTGCATCTGCGGGACGACCTCGGCCTCTCCTCCCGGGGTCAGGAGATCGTCGTCAGCGTCATCCTGGTCGGCGCCATGGTCGGCGCCCTGTGCTCCGGGCGGCTCGCCGCGCGGCACGGGCGGCGCCGGGTCGTGCTGTGGGTGGCGGTCGTGTTCGCGGCCGGGGCCGCGGCGGCCGCCGTCGCGCCGGGCACCGGCACGCTGATCGCGGCGCGGTTCGTCCTCGGTCTCGCCGTCGGCGGGGCGTCGAACATGGTGCCGGTCTACATCGCGGAGGTGGCGCCGCCCGCCATCCGCGGCCGGCTGATGGTGCTGTTCCAGCTCATGGTGGCGATCGGCCAGCTGATCTCCTTCTTCTGCGGCTGGCTGCTGGCCGACACCGGAGGCTGGCGGCTGATGTTCGGGCTGGCGACCGTGCCCGCGGCCGTCCTCGCGCTCGGCATCGTGCGGCTGCCCGAGAGCCCGCGCTGGCTGGTCGAGCAGGGGCGCCGCGACGAGGCACGCCGGGTGCTGCGCGGGCTGCGGTCCCCCGGCACGGACGTCGACGCGGAGATCACCGCGATCGGCGAGGTGTCGTCGGCGCCGTCCCGCGACGGCTGGCGGGCGGTACGCCGCCCGTGGGTGCGCCCCGCCCTGCTGATCGCGGTGGGCGTCGCCGCCTTCTCCCAGCTCACCGGTATCAACGCCGTCGTCTACTACGCACCGGCGATCCTCTCCGACGCGGGCTTCGGCACCTCGGTCGCGCTGCTCACCGGCATCGGGATCGGCGCCCTGCTGGTGGTGGCTGGCATCGTCGGCGCGGTCGCGCTGGACGCGGTGGGCCGACGGCGGACCATGCTGTGGTTCCTGCCGCTGTCCGGGCTGTCCATGGCCGTGCTGGGTCTGGCGTTCCTCGCGGGCGACTCGCCCGTGCAGCGGTGGGTGGTGATCCTCTCGCTGTTCGCCTACATCCTGTTCAACGGGATCGGTATGCAGTCGGTGGTGTGGGTGATCGCCCCGGAGATCCTGCCGTTGGGGGTGCGGGGCCCGGCGACGAGCCTGGCCACGGTGTCCGTATGGGGCTTCGACCTGCTGATCGCCGTCACCGCGCTCACCGCGATCAACACGATCGGCCGCTCGGGCACGTTCTTCGTGTACGCCGCCATGAACGTGCTCTGCGTGGTCTTCGTGGCCCTCAAGGTGCCCGAGACGCGTAACCGGTCGCTGGAGGAGATCGAACGGGCCCTGCGCGCCCCGGGCTCCTTCCGGCGCAACCTCGGCGCCCGCAACTGAATCAGGAGACACGACGGCCCCGGACGCGGTGATCGCGTCCGGGGCCGTCGTGTGTCAGGCCTGCGGGGCGCCCACCCGCGCCGGCTCGAGCCGGACCACGATCGACTTGAACGTGGGCTGGTTGCTGTGGTCGGCGACGCTGTCCAGCGGCACCAGCAGGTTGGTCTCCGGGTAGTACGCGGCGGCGCAGCCCCGGGCCGTGGGGTAGGGCACGACGCGGAAGTCCTCGGCGCGCCGCTCGACGTCGTCGGTCCAGACGCTCACCAGGTCGACCCGCTGGCCGTCGGTGAGCCCCAGGGCCTGCACGTCGTCCGGGTTGACGAGGACGACGCGGCGGCTGCCGTGGATGCCCCGGTACCGGTCGTTGTTCGTGTACGGCACGGTGTTCCACTGGTCGTGCGAGCGCAGGGTCTGCAGCAGCAGATGCCCTGCGGGCACACGCGGTGCCTCGGCGCTGTTGCGGGTGAACAGGGCCCGGCCGGTGCCGGTGGAGTAGACGCCCTCGTTGACGGGGTTCATCAGCTGGATGCCGCCGGGGCGGACCACCCGCCGGTTGTAGTCGTCGAAGCCGGGGACGATCCGGGCGATGTGGTCGCGGATCACGCCGTAGTCCGCCTCGAACCGCTCCCAGGCGATGTCGGGCTTGTCGCCGAGGGTGCGGCGGGCCAGCCGGCACAGGATGGCGATGTCGCTGAGCAGCAGCGAGGACGCGGGCCGCAGCCGCCCCCGTGAGGTGTGAACCTCGCTCATCGAGTTCTCGACGGTCACGAACTGCTCGCCGGTCGACTGGACGTCCTTCTCGGTGCGGCCGAGGGCGGGCAGGATGAGCGCGGTGTCGCCGCACACCGTGTGCGACCGGTTGAGCTTGGTGGAGATGTGTGCGGTCAGCCGGCAGCGGCGTACGGCCTCCTCGGTGACCGTGCTGTCGGGCGTGGCCCGTACGAAGTTGCCGGCCAGGCCGAGGAAGAACCTCACCTTGCCCTCGCGCATCGCCCTGATCGCGTTGACGGAGTCGTAGCCGTGGGCGCGCGGCGGGTCGAAGCCGAACTCCTCCTTGAGCGCGTCGAGGAACGAGTCCGGCATCTGCTCCCAGATGCCCATGGTGCGGTCGCCCTGCACATTGCTGTGCCCGCGCACCGGGCAGGCCCCGGTGCCGGCCCGGCCGACGTTGCCGCGCAGCAGCAGGAAGTTGACGATCTCGCGGATTGTGGGCACGGCGTGCTTGTGCTGCGTGAGGCCCATCGCCCAGCAGACGACGACGCGTTCGCTGCGCAGCACCTCGTCGCGGACCTGCTCGATCTCGTCGCGGGTCAGTCCGGTGGCGGCGAGGACGTCGTCCCACTCGACGGTGCGGACGTGCCGGGCGAACTCCTCGAAGCCGGTGGTGTCGGCCTCGATGAAGTCGCGGTCGAGCACCTCGCCGGGCCGGGCGTCCTCGGCCTCCAGGAGCAGCCGGTTGAGGGCCTGGAAGAGGGCGAGGTCACCGCCGTTGCGGATCCGCAGGAAGCGGTCCGCGATCTGGGTGCCCGGTCCGATCACACCGCGCGGCTTCTGCGGGTTCTTGAACCGCAGCAGCCCCGCCTCGGGCAGCGGGTTCACGGCGACGATGCGGGCGCCGTTGCGCTTGGCCTCTTCCAGCGCGGACAGCTGGCGCGGATGGTTGGACCCGGGGTTCTGGCCCACCAGGAAGATCAGGTCGGCGTGGTGCAGGTCGTGCAGGCTGACCGTGCCCTTGCCGGTGCCCAGGGTCTCGTGCAGGGCGTAACCGCTGGACTCGTGGCAGAGATTGCTGCAGTCAGGCAGATTGTTGGTGCCGAGAGCGCGGGCGAACAGCTGCAGGACGAACGCCGCCTCGTTGCTCGCCCGGCCCGAGGTGTAGAAGACGGCCTCGTCGGGGGTGTCGAGCGAGGTCAGCTCCTCGGCCATCAGGCCGATGGCGTCGTTCCAGCTGATCGGTTCGTAGTGGTCGGAGCCCGGGCGCTTGACCAGCGGCTCGGTCAGCCGGCCCTGCTGGTTCAGCCAGACGTCGGAGCGGCCGGCGAGGTCCGTGACGGAGTGCTCGCGGAAGAAGTCCGCGCCGATCCGCCGGGTGGTCGCCTCGTCGTTGATGTGCTTGGCGCCGTTCTCGCAGTACTCGTTGCGATGCCGGTGGCCCGGGGCCGGATCCGCCCAGGCGCAGCCCGGGCAGTCGATGCCGTCGACCTGGTTCATGGTGAGCAGGGTCGTGCCGGTGCGCCGGGCCGACGTCTCCTCCAGGGAGTACTCCAGGGCGTGCGCCACCGCCGGGACTCCCGCGGCCCACTTCTTGGGCTCGGTGACGGTCAGGGCCTCGTCCGGCTCGTCGCCGGGCGCCTTCTTCATCGCGAGTCGCCTCTCAGTCGTACGGGTTGTCGGGGGATCAGCCGTGGGGCCAGCTGGGCACTCCGCTGACGTTCCGTTCGGCCTCGGCGCGTCGCAGCCGGCCGTCGCGGATGGTGCCCCGCCAGGCCCCGCTCTCCTCCCCCAGCCCCTCGATGTACTCCTTGAACCGCCGCAGCTCGGCGGCCACGACGCGGCCGGCGACTTGGGAGACGCCGGGGACCAGCCCGGCGGGGCCGTTCAGCCCGATCTCCATCCGCACGGTGAGGGCCGTACCGCCGTCCGGGGTGGGCGCGAACGACACCCTGCCCCGGTGGCCGGGGCGTTCGTCGAGGCTGCGCCAGACGAGGTGGGAGTCGGGTTCCTGCTGCACGATCTCGGCCTGGAAGGTCCCGCGCAGGGGACCGGCGGCGAGCGTCCAGGAGGTGAGCGAGGGCTTGATCTGGTCGACCTCGCGGACCGTCCTCATGAAGCGCGGGAAGTGCTGGAACTGCGTCCACTGGTTGTACGCGGTGCGCACGGGCACCGCGATCTCGATCGTCTGCTCGATACTGTGCATGGCCCACCCATCGTCAGGCGCCTCGCCGTGTCCTGCCACACGGGAGCGGCCCATCGGCCGAGGGGGCGCGGATGAGCCGTTCCGTGCGGGCCACCCGACTACCCCGCGACGCACGGCTCTAACCAGAAGACGCACGGCTCTGGTTAGAAGGCGTAGCGCACCCGCAGCCAGGGAGTGTGCCGGTCGATGAGGGCGCGCAGCGCGGCCACGGACTCCCCCTTGACGCCGTTGCGGTAGCGGACGTTGCGGGCGCCGTTCTGCGACCGTTTGGCCTGCTGGATCTCCGGCCGCCACAGGACGTCCTCGGCGCGGGGGTGCCAGCCGAGGTTGACCTCGTGCAGCTCCTCGTTGTGGGTCAGCATGATCACCTCCGCGGCGGCCTGCTCCTTCACCCGGGCGGGCAGTACGTCGTCCAGATGGCGCAGCAGCTCGGCCCAGCCGTCCTCCCAGCCGGGCCGTACGACCACGGGTGAGAGGTTGAAGTGCACCTCGTACCCGGCGTCGAGGAAGTCCGCGGCGGCGGCGATCCGGTCGGCGACCGGCGAGGTGCGCACGTCGAGGAGCCGGGAGTCGTCCGGCGGCATCACCGAGAAGCGGATCCGGGTACGGCCGCGGGGGTCGAGGTGCAGCAGGTCGGGGTTGACGAACTTGGTGGCGAACGACGCCTTGGCGGTGGGCCACTGCCGGAAGGCGTGCACCAGGTCGGCGGTGTTGTCGCAGATCAGGGCGTCCACGGAGCAGTCGCCGTTCTCGCCGATGTCGTACACCCAGGCCGTCGGGTCGCACTGGTTCGGCTCCGGCTTGGGTCCGAGGCGGGCCACGTGCCGGCCGAGGTGGCCGATGATCCGGTCGATGTTGGTGAAGACGGTGACGGGGTTGGCGTACCCCTTGCGGCGGGGCACGTAGCAGTAGGCGCAGGCCATGGCGCAGCCGTTGGAGGGGCCGGGGGCGATCCAGTCGGCCGACCGGCCGTTGGGCCGGGTGGTGAGACTCTTCTTCTCGCCGAGGACGAGCGTCTCGCCCTTGACGCGCACCCAGCGGTCGATGTTGCCCTCGTTGCCGTGCAGCCCGGGGATGCGCCAGTGGGAGTCCACCGGGATGACCTCGGCGTCCGGGTAGCGGGCGATGATCTGCTGCCCGCGCGGGGAGGCCGCGGCGGCCGGCTCGGCGTAGATCCGCCGGACGGGGAGCAGCCGGCGGGCCCCGGCGGAGGTCCGGAACGCGGAGTGGCGCTCGGCGGGTGCGGGGGCGGGACCGAGCGCGTCCAGCCCGAACAGGGTGCCGGAGTCGTCGTCCGGGACACCGGACGCGTGATGCATGGGGCTTCCGTTCGGTCGGTGCGAAGGGGCGTCAGTGGGGGCGCCCGGGTGCGCGACCCTCGTCCCGGGCCCGTGCGCGCACCGATTCAACTGTACGGGGCATCCATCGGCCACGTCGTGTGGCGCACGGTCGCCGTGCGTGAGGGCGCCGGGCGGGGGCATACGCGTGAAGCCACCCCCACTGGCTCATCGACTTCTTCCCCTAGGAGGCACCTCGTGCTGGGCATCATCGCGGCGGTCCTGTTCTTCATCGCGTTCCTGATCAACGCGGCGGACATCGCCACCAACGACGTGTTCACGTCGGTCAACTTCATGCTGATCGGCCTCATGCTGCTCGCCCTGCACGTGGCGGGGATAGGCAGCGGCTGGGCGGCGCGCGGCCGCAGGCGCTGACCGCTCCGGAGGGCGCGGCGGGCGCGGTCACAGGGTCTGCTCGGCCCAGATCGTCTTGCCCGGTCCGGTCAGCCTGGTCCCCCAGGCCTGGGCGAGCTGGGCGACGATGAAGAGTCCGCGCCCGCCCTCGTCGACCGTCCCGGCGTGCCGCAGATGCGGGGCGGCCATGTCGGCGTCCCGCACCTCGCAGGTGAGGGTGCGGCCGTGGATGAGACGCAGCTCGATGGGCGGGCGCCCGTAGCGCAGGGCGTTGGTCACCAGCTCGCTGGCGATGAGCTGTGTGTTGTACGCGGTCTCCTCGTCCACCTCCCATACGGCGAGCTGTTCGCGGGTGCGGCGCCGGACGGCGGACACGGCCGTCGGGTCGGGGGCGAGCGGCCAGACGGCGCACTGGTCGGGCGGGAACACCCGGGTCCGCGCGACGATCACGGCGGCGTCGCGGACGCCCATGCCCGCCGGGAGCGCGTAGACGAGGGCGTCGCACAAATCCTGCAGCGGGCGGTCGCCGTAGCGGGACACCGAGGCCAGCGGTCCGGGGTTCTCGGCGAGGTAGGCGGTGAGCAGCGGGTCGCTGGTGAACACCAGGACGCTGCCGGGCGGCACATCGGCCTCGACGGCGGCGAAGGGGGCGCCTTCCGCGCTGCCGAGCCGTGGCCCGGCCGGTGTACCGAGCACGTCGACCGTGCCCTCGGGCCGGGCGAGCAGCGGTGCCAGATGGCCGGCGGACGCCGCCGTGCAGCGGCCGGTCAAGGGATCGTGGACCGCGTACACGCAGTCGGCGGTCAGCTCCTCCTGGCGCAGCGGGTCGCCGAGGGGCAGACGCGCCCGTTCGGTGGCGAGCCGGTCCGCGGTGTCGTGAAGCCGGGCGAGCAGTTCGTCGGGGGCCAGCTCGAACGCCGACAGCGAGCGGATGGCGGTGCGCAACTGCCCCATGGTCGCGGCGGCCTCCAGACCGCCCCCCGAGACCTTGCCCACGACCAGGGCGGTCCGGGCGCTCGACAGAGCGGTGGTGTCGTACCAGGCGCCCGGGTCGGCCCCGGTGAGGGAGAGATAGGCGGTCTCCAGCCACGCCTGCGCCTCGGGACGGCGGGGCAGCAGCTGCCGTTGCACGGTGGCGGCGATCGTGTGCTCGCGGGTGTAGCGCCGGGCGTTCTCGAGACACAGGGCGGTGTGCGTGCCCACCTCCATGGCCAGGGCGCGGTCCTCCTCGTCGAAGGCGGGCGAGCGCTCGGCGCGGTAGAGGCTCACCAGGCCGAGGGCGGCGTCCCGCAGGGCCAGGGGCACCACGAGCAGCGAGTGGCCGTGCGCGGCCCGGACCGCCTTCGCGAGCGCGGGGTCCGCCGAGAGCCAGGGTGTGCCGGGGTGCAGCCGGACCATGCGGGGGCTGAGATCGGCCAGGGCCTGCGTGAACGGCGTCGGCCCGGCGAGACGGCGGACGTCACCCACCGCGTGGACCTGCTGCGCCGTCCCGTCGGCCGCGCTGCGGAAGGCCGTGCGCATCACGAGGGTGCCGATAGGGGCGTGGGCCAGAGGCGGGTCGTCGCCGCGGATGACGGCGTCCACGACCTCGACGGTCACCACGTCCGCGAAGTCGGGGACCAGGATGGCGGCCAGCTCCTCGCCGATGACGGCCGGGTCCAGGGTGCGTCCGACGCGCTCGCGCACCCGGTCGAGCATCCGGGTCCTGGCCTGGGCCCGCTCCCGTTCGGTGACGTCCACGGCGATGGCCCCGACCCCGAGGACCTTCCCTCCGGGCCCCTCCAGCCGCAGCGCGCTGACCTCGAACATCCGCTCCGTGGGCGGATCGTCCACCAGGATCCGCACGACATGCCGCAGCAGCGGAGTGCCGGTGTCGAGGACGTCCTTCAGCAGCGCCTCCACGTCGGCGTCGACGAGACGGTAGACGTCCCTGACCCGCCGGCCCCGGATCTCCTCCAGGCCGGCGGCGCGCATCCACGGGGTGGCGGTGTTGACGCGGACCACGCGCAGGTCCGGGTCGACGAGGTGGAGCCCGATCGGGGACTGCGTGAACAGTGCCTCCAGCATCGCGGCCGCCGCCTGGTCGACATGACCGTCCGGATCGTTGTCCGCCAAGGGTCCCATCCACCTCCGAGGTCCAGGTCGCGCCGCGCGCGCTCGGGGGTACGCCCCGTACAACAGGGTGCGCCCGGGACGGCGGGGGCGCACGCCGACGCCCGTTCCTGATCCGCCGCACACCTTGGTACGACGCACCCGCGCCGGACTTTGAACTCACTGATGACAAAGTATGGACGTGCGCGGCGAAAGTCCCCTACGGTATCGGCGCAACCGCACGAGTACCGCCTCTGCGTCTCTCCCGCGCAGGGGGCAACTCGACCGGAGAGCGATCCGGCGGCCTCCGGTCCCGTTCTGGAGGACCGATGCATCCACGGTTGTTCCGCCGTGCCCGAAGAGCACTCACTCCCCTTCTTCTCGGCGCCTTCCTCTTCGGAGGCGTCCTGGCGGCACCCCCGGCCGCCGCAGCCCCTACCGCCGCCGACATCCCGCCCCAGGAGCCGGGCGTGACCCTGCGGGTCTTCGACACCCAGGTCCCGCTCAGCAAGCTGTGCACCCTGAAGCCCGGTCAGACCCCCAACCACGACAAGCTGATGCCGACCGTGGACTGGTCCACGACCGGCGACTTCGGCGGCTTCGCGGACAACTTCTCGGCCGTGGTGTCGGGTTATCTCGTCATCCCCGCCGACGGCTCGTACACCTTCCGGCTCACCAGCGACGACGGTTCACGGCTGACCATCGGCGACCGGACGGTCGTCGACCACGACGGTCTGCACGGCGCCGAGCCGAAGGACGGATCGGTCCAACTCACCGCCGGTTCCCACCCGTTCCGCATCGACTACTTCGAGCGCGGCGGCGACCAGCGCCTCACGCTGGCGTGGAAGCCGCCGTCCGCAAGCGACTTCAGCGTCGTACCGACGGAGGCGCTGAGCACGGACGCCGATGTGGTCCGGGTGACCGCCCCCGGCCGCAAGGAGTGCGAGTCGGGAGCGGACACCCCCGGCGACGGGCTCCCCCTGACCGACGTACGGCCCGACCTCACTCTTACGGATCTGCGCCCCGACGGCTTCGAACCGCAGGTCACCGGCATGGACTGGCTGCCCGACGGCCGGCTGGCCCTCACCACCTGGGGCGGCTCCCAGACCACCACGGGCGAGGTCTACCTGCTGGACCACGTCACCGGGAAGACCAGCCGCGACAAGGTCACCGTGAAGAAGATCGCGAGCGGCCTGCGCGAGCCGATGGGCATCAAGTACGTCGACGGCTCGCTGTACGTGTCGCAGAAGCACGAGCTGACCCGACTCGTCGACACGGACCGGGACTTCGTCACGGACGAGTACCGCACGGTGGCGACCTGGCCGTACGGCGGGAACTTCCACGAGTTCGCCTTCGGACTGCTCTACCGCGACGGCTACTTCTACGTGAACCTGTCCGTCGCCATCGACTACGGCGGCGCGACGACCACTCCGCAGCCGGCGCCCGGCCGGGGGACGACGTACCGGATCAGCAAGAAGACCGGGAAGGTCCAGCCGATCGCGGGCGGTCTGCGCACCCCCAACGGCATCGGCTGGGGACCCGGCGGCGACCTCTTCACCACCGACAACCAGGGCGGCTGGCTGCCCGCGTCCAAGCTGGTCCACATCAAGCGGGACCGCTTCTTCAACCACTACACCGAGCCGTCCGGCCCCTTCGACGACCGGCCGGTCACCGAGCCGGTGCTGTGGCTGCCGCAGAACGAGATCGCCAACTCCCCCAGTACTCCGCTGTATCTGCGCAAGGGCCGGTTCGCCGGGCAGCTGCTCATCGGCGACGTCACCTACGGCGGACTGCAGCGCGCCTACCTGGAGAAGGTGAAGGGCCAGTACCAGGGCGCGGTGTTCCGCTACACCCAGGGACTCGAAGCCGGCGTCAACCGGATCGCCATGGGCCCGGACGGCGCCGTCTACGCGGGCGGGCTCGGCGCCGACGGCAACTGGGGCCAGGAGGGCAAGCTGAAGTTCGGCCTGCAGAAGCTCACCCCCAACGGCGGCAACACCTTCGACATCAAGGAGATGCGGGCCGTCCCCGGCGGCTTCGACCTGGAGTACACACAGCCCCTGTCCCAGGACACCGTCGACAAGCTGGCCTCCCGCTACCAGGCCGAGCAGTGGCGGTACACACCGACGTCGGACTACGGCGGCCCGAAGATCGCCGAGGAGCGGCTGGGCGTCCGCTCGGCGACCCTCGCCAAGGACGGACGGACCGTCCTGCTGCGCCTCGACGGCCTGAAGCCCGGACGCGTGGTGCACGTGCGCTCCCCGCGGCCCTTCGCCTCCGCTTCCGGCGAGAAACTGTGGAGCACCGAGGCCTGGTACACGCTCAACGCCCTGCCGGGCAAGCAGCCCCCGCCCGCCACCCTGTACGAGGCGGAGGAGGCGCGCCTGACCGGGACGGCCGGCGTCAACCGGGACCACGGTGGCTACTCCGGCAGCGGCTTCGTCGACCGGTACGGCACCGAGGGCAAGGCGGCGACCACGTTCGACGTGACGGTCCCGAAGGCCGGCGACTACGACGTCAACCTCCGCTATTCCAACGGCCCCAACCCCTTCCAGGGCACCAAGTCCCTCTCCCTGTACGCCAACGGCAAGAAGCTGCGGCAGACGGAGCTGCCGTCGACGGGCGACTGGGAGACCTGGTCGACCCGGACGGAGCGGATCACTCTACGGAAGGGGCACAATACGGTCGCGTACCGCTTCGACGCCGGGGACGACGGGCACGTCAACCTGGACCTGATCACCGTCCGGCCGCACGGCTCCCGCGTCACCCTCTTCGACGGCACCGCCGCGTCGCAGAGTCAGTGGCAGCACACCGACGGACGGGTCACCGAATGGCCCCTGTCCGACGGGAAGTCGATGGAGGTGTGCTGCGGCGACCTGCGCACCAAGGACGCCTACCAGGACTTCAAGCTGCACGTGGAGTTCCGGGTGCCGCTCCTGCCCGGCGACGTGACGGGCCAGGACCGCGGCAACAGCGGCGTCTATCTGCAGGACCGCTACGAGGTCCAGATCCTCGACTCGTACGGCGACACGACACTCGACACGAACGAGGCGGGGGCGATCTATCTGAAGAAGGCGCCGGACGTCAACGCGTCCACCGCCCCGGAGACCTGGCAGTCGTACGACATCACCTTCCGCGCGGCCCGCTACGACGCCGACGGCACCAAGACCGCCGACGCCCGCGTCACCGTCGTCTGGAACGGCAAGAAGGTCCACGACGACGTGGCGATCGACGGCCCCACCGGAGGCGGCAGACCGGAGGCCGCCTCGGCGGGAGCCATCCGCCTCCAGGACCACGGCAACAAGGTGCGCTACCGCAACATCTGGATCGAACCGCTGAGCTGAACGGTGCGGCGAACAGGGGCGCGCCCACTGTGCGGTGGGCGCGCCCTTCCGCCTCCGTGGGGACGGCACCCCGAGGTCGGCCCTCCGGGGGCTCGTCGGCGGGCTCACTCGGGGCTGACGGCCCCTCCCGCCCTGGCGGTTGCCGGGAAGCCGTGGGTGCGGGCGGCCGCGACGACGGCCAGGGTGGGGAGCAGCAGTACGAGCACGCTCCAGGGCAGGGACGCCGTGCCCAGCGTGCCGAGCAGGACGCCGCCGACCACTCCGCCCGCCGCCATGGCGACGTTCCACAGGGTGACGAGCATGGCCTGGGCGGCGTCCGCGGCGGTGCCCCCGGCGTCGGCGGCTGCGGTCTGCAGCAGGGTGGGGACGCCGCCCCAGCCGAGGCCCCACAGCAGTGCCGCCAGGTGCACGAGGGCCTCGGTGTCGGCCAGGACGCCGAGGATTGCGGCGCCCACGCCGACCAGGAGCACGCTGGCGAGGGTCAGGGCGCGCAGTCGCCGGTCGATGTGGGCGCCGGTGAACCAGATGCTGACCAGCGACGCGATCCCGAATGTCAGCAGGACCAGGTCGGTCGAACCGCCCACGCCGACGTGGTCGAGGAACGTGGCGATGTAGGCGTAGAGCACGGTGTGGGCGAGGACGAAGACGAGGGTGACGACGAGGACCGGTGCCACGCCGGGGAGCGCGAACGTCCGCAGCATGCGAGGCCGTTCGTGCGCGGGCTGTCCCGGCTGGTCCGGGACGAGCGCCGTGATCCAGGCGAGCAGGACGACGGTCAGCCCCGTCATGATCAGGAAGGGCGCCCGCCAGCCGAGCGCCTGGCCGGCGAACGTGCCCGCGGGGACGCCCACGGAGAGCGCGACGGGGATCCCGGCCATGGCCACGGCGACCGCCTTGCCCTGGAGCCGGGCGGGTACCATCCGGCGGGCGTAGCCGGCCAGCAGGGCCCAGGCGAGTCCCGCGGCCACACCGGCGGCGAACCGGGCGACCAGGGTCAGCGGGTAGTGGGACGAGACGGCGGTGACGGTGTTGGCGACGGCGAACCCGGCCATCGCCGTCAGCAGCAGGCGCTTGCGCCGCCAGGTCGAGGTGGCGGCTGTCAGCGGGATGGCGGTGAGCGCCGTGCCGAGGGCGTAGACGGTCACGGTCTGCCCGGCGGCGGACTCTCCGACATGGAGGCCGGCGCTCATCCCGGGGAGGACACCTGCGGGCAGCGTCTCGGTCAGGCTGGTGATGAACACGGCGGTGGTCAGGGCCGACAGGGCCGCCAACGGCAGCTTCTCGTCGCCGGCCGGCACGCGCGGGCCTACGGAACTGTGGATGCTCTCGGTGGACATGGCACGTATGCTCAAACCTTCACATCGATGTGAGGGTCAAGCCGAACCGGCTGCAGTCAAAGGGGAGTTCATGCGCATCGGGGAGCTGTCCGAGCGGACCGGCGTCTCCCGTCGGCTGCTGCGCTACTACGAGGAGCAGTCCCTCATCGTCTCGGAGCGCTGCGCCAACGGCTACCGCCGCTACGACGAACGGTTCGTCGACCGGGTCCTGCAGATCCGCGGGCTCCTCGACGCGGGGCTGCCGACCCGCATCATCAAGCAGATCCTGCCCTGTCTCGACAAGCCGCGCCACATCGTCTTCTCGGACGCCACACCGGAGATGCTCGCGCCCCTGGAGGGCGAACTCGACCGGATGAACGGGCGTATCGCCTGCCTGACCCAGAACCGGGACGCCATCGCCTCCTATCTGGAGGAGGTCCGGGCCCGGGCCCGGGAGGACGCGGCCTGAGATCGCCCCCCGCCTCAGAAGGAGCGCGCCGCCCTAGGAAGTCGTACGCGAATTGACCACGCTCAGCTTTCCGTCGGCACCGAACGTCCACGTGGAAACGTCCGTTCCCGTTGGGCAGCAGGTGGAGTCACTCGGGCGGTACCACGATTCGGTCACCGTCACCTGGTCTCGTTCAAGTTTGGTGGCGCTCAGAAGCGGAGTGTGCACTCCGGGAGAGTCATGCTGCGCGCCCAGCGAGCCCAGACTCCGCAGCATGCCGTTCTTCGCCGTGATGACGACGACCGCGAACGCGAGCTGCCCGGCGGCCGTGCCGCCGCCGTTGTCACAGCCCACGTTCAAGGCGGCTTCCGCCCGTCCGTCGCCCGTCACATCCCCGTAAAGACGCTTGGGCAGCAGACCGATGTGAACACGCCCCCAAGTACGGGATGTGGCTGTTGCCTCCGCGTCCGCCAAACGTATGGTGCCGGGGATCTGACAGAAGTCGCCGGGCAATACAGCATTGTCCCAGTCCGCGTCATGCAGGTCCTCAGGGGCCGGCCCAAGATCGGCTTCAGCACCTTCCGCGGACACAGAGGGCGCGGGTGCCGTGGCACGCTCCGTCGCCGTGGCCGGTGAGATACGAGGCCCTTGATCCGGTGCCGAGCAGGCAACCACGACCGTTGCCAGAGCGAACGCCAGGAACGCGGCCCGAAGAGTGTGCCTGTTCACGGCTTCCCCCAAGAGGCCGGTCCCTGTGTCGCGCACGGTGGGTCGTAAGGTCGGTCCGGCAGATACTGCGCCCACTGCTCGCGGGTGATCGGCTCCGACTGGGCGCACAGGCGCTGCTGAATGGTCATCGGCTGTACCTCCCACAACTGGGTGGTCGTCGTGCTCGCGATCGCCAGTGTGTGACCGTCTGGACTGAAGGCCACTCCGTCCGTCCAATCGTTTCCGTTGCCGGCGGTCAGGATCGCGATCTCGCGGAGGTTTTCAGGCTGCGCGACGTCCCATAGACGGACCACGCCGTCCCTGCCCCCACTGGCAGCCATGGCACCGTCCGGATGAAAAGCCAGATCTTCGACTGCCGTGTTGTGCCGGGCACTGGAGCTCAACCGCTCAGGCCTCGCCTGACCGTCCACGCGCCAAGCCGTCACCGTCCCGTAGGAGTCCCCGACGAGGAGTGTCCGCCCCGAAGCGGCCAGAGCGGTGGGCCGCGCGGCACCTAGATCGAGCGTCGCCGTGCGACGAGGTTCGGAGGGTGTGGTCACTGTCACCAGTTGCACCTTGTTGTCGTCCTCGGCCAGCGTCGCGAGCATCCGGCCTCCGTCCAAGAAGACCACCGGCATCTTCGTCCGGCCAGTCACAGGCACGACCGCCAGTCGGCGTGGCGCGCCCTTGGCCGGCATGCTCCACAGGCCGATCCCCTTCTCCTCGCCGACCGCGACAAGGGTGCCATCGGGGCTGAAGATCACTGTCTCCGAGCCGTCGGTGATGGTGGTCCTGGTGAGTTCATCGGGCTCTACCGGATTGGAGACGTCCCATACCTTCAGGGGTACGGCGGCGGCCACCCGCTTCTCACGGGGGTGGTAGGAGACCTGCTGCCCTCCGACGTTGAAGGTGGTCAGCGTCGTCAGCTTCGAGGGTTGCGCTTCACCATCAACCCACCACAAGGCTGACGGCACCCCGGCGACAAGAACATGCCCGTCCTTGCTGAACGGCTGTTCTGATATGTGCCCCGACGGGAGGAACACACGAGAAGAGGACCGCTCCGCCCCGTCGACGCGCCAGAGCCGGACCGTGCCGTTGAGCTGGTCGGTTCCGTCAGCGGCACGAGCCGCACCGTCGGATCCCGCCGACGCCAGGGTCCGGCCGTCGGGGGCGAACGCCAAGCTGTTGACCGATCCGGAGTGGCCTCTCAGCCGGGCGCCTTGAGCAGGTCGGAGTGGATCTGACAGGTCCCACAACTGAATGGTTCCGTCACCCGCCCCGGTGGCCAGCACGTCACCACTTCTGCTGAAGGCGACAGCATCGATGCCCAGGGACGACTTGGCACTGAGCATGGCCACTTGACGAGGACGCGCGGGGTCGCTCACGTCCCACAGGCGCGAGGCGCTTTCCTGCCCACCGGATACCACGAACTGCCCGTCAGGGCTGAACGAAAGAGCACGAGACGGACTCGCCTCGGTCGCCGTCACCGTCAGCCGCCCAGAGTCGGACACGCGCATGATGCGTATCTTCCCGGCCTCGTACGACGCGGCCATGCGCGTACCGTCCGGGCTGATCGTGATGCTCTCGTTGATGTCCGTGAGCGGCGTGCCTTTCACCGAATCCATGACCTTCGGGTTCCGTCGGTCCCTGATGTCGATGACGTAAGGGACCGCCCCGTCCGTGATCGCAGCCAGGCGGGATGAGCTCCTGTCGATCGCGACGCTGTTGACGTTTCCGTTGTTCGTCCGCACCGACCCGAGCATCTTGGGTGCATGAGGCGCCTCGATGTCCCAGAGGCGGACGTGGCCGTCGACGTGACCCACCGCAAGCAGGTCCACGTCGTCGCCGAAGGCCACTGCAGATGCCTGTGCCCCACCTACGCCGTCGATGCGACTGATGCGCTCGCTGCTCCTGCCGTCGAACAATGTGACACCGTCATCCGAGACGGAGGCGAAAAGCTCACCGTCGGACCGGTACGCAACCTCATTGGAATAGCCGGCTGTGCGCACCACATCGGGAATCGCGGAACTGGCGATGAGCGCCCCGGCCGCCTGTGCGGTCGGCGACATTCGATAGGCCTGGACGAGCAACTGGCGCGCGAGATCGGGCTGACTGTCCTGGATCGAGGTTGCCTCGGCCACGAGTTGACGCGAGGTGGCGATCAGTTGACGCTCGGCCGCCTTGTGGCTTTCGCTGACGGCTCGAACCCCGACGGTGACGGAGATGACCAGGAGAATGGCCAGGACCATGCTCACCGAGGTCACCACTTGCCGGAACCGTCTCTGACGTCGCAGGTGTGCCCCGATGAGATCGGCTTTGGAACAGGCACGCACCGGGGCGACGAATTCGGCCACTGCCTGAACCAATCGGCCGTCCCGCGGCGAGATCCGACTGTACTCACGCAGCCATCTGAGGTCGACCCAGCGGGGCTCGTTCCGGAAGACGCCACGGAGGACCTCTTCGGGCAGGGCGTCGGTGGCCGCCCAGTCGAAGTCACCCGACGTCACGTCCCATTGGATATTGCCCGCCGTCAGAGCGAAGAGGAGTGTCCCGCTGCCTCGATGCTCCAGCCACCACCGGATCTCCTTCTGCACCCACTCCGATTTCCTCGCCTCGGGTGAGGCCATGACGATGAGCCAGGCCGACGAATTCAGAGCCTTGACGATGTCCGCCCACAGATGGGGGCTCGCGGCAAGATCCGTCTGATCTCGAAAGGTGCGTAAGTCACGGGACCGATAGAACGGCCGCCCGAAATGTTCGACGGCATTCTGAAAGGCCGCCGCCACTACTTTGTCCAGCCGATGGCTGTAGGAAATGAAGATGTCGTGCGCATACTCGCGCCGGCCGGATTCGCCCACGCGGGCCCCCCTGTACAGCATGCTCCGCAGGCGCAAGACCCCCCTACGCCGCGAGAAACGATCGTAGCGCCGACAACCGGCTGTCTCAGGGCGATTCCATATATCCACGGGCTCCGACCGCACGCCGGCTCAGCCGGTGGAACCCCCTTCATGCTCTGCCATCCCCGCACCCGTCTCGGCTAGAGTCCGGCAAGGCAAGGGCCAAGCGCGGAGGGTGGGGTATGCGCAACACATCGGCAGCCAGGGTGACCGGCACGCTCGTATTCAGGGCTCTGGCCTCCATGCTGCTCGGTGGCGCCTTGGGGCTGGGGATCTACGCAGTCAGCAATGCCGACGCGACCTACCTGTTCGCCATTACAGGAGGGCTGACTGGCGTCGTCGTGGCCCTAGGGCTCGACGTCTACCGGCGGGCCGGCCGACTGACCGAAGTGCGTGTGACGGTTCCGCAGTTGAGCGAACTCACCTTCGTCGTGAACAACGACGCACGACAGGTTTCGTGGCAACTGTTCATCGAGTCCGTGACCCGCGTTTCCGTCCAGCCGCTGGACGACGAGGAAGGGCTCCTTCGCGAGGCTCTCAGCTCCCTCTACAGCCTGTTCGCGACGACGAGGGAGACGCTGAAGGTCAGTCGGCCCTCCGTGCACGCCAACAACGGTCTGACAGTGGAGCATCTGGCCGTCAACTTCCTCAACGCGGAGCTCAGACCCTTCCTGACGAAATGGCACCCGCGCCTACGCGCCTTCGAAGAGGAGTCGCCGCAGCGCCCGGAACACGAATGGGGCGAAGCCGCGCAGTGCCGCGCGGAACTGCGTCAGGTGCAGGCGAACGCCCGTCAGTATGTGCTCGCCTATGCCCGTCTGGCCGGTGTCAAGGACGCACAGGCCATCATCGACGGTTCGCGCATCCACGTGTGAACCCGGCGACCGGGGAGCCCGTGGGCAGGATGCCGCGGTGCGCGAACGCTCACCGCTCCGCCAGCGCCGGTGTCAGCTCCGCCCAAGGGTTGGGCAGATCGCCCGTCACCGGGCCGCAGACCCCGGCACCCCGCTCCGCCGCCGTGCGCCGGGCGAGCGGGACCAGGGGTTCGGGGACGCCGTAGACGAGGTGGCACAGACGGTCGGCGGAGAATCGTTCCGTCCACGACGGGCGGGTGAAGTCGGCGACGTAGCGGGACCAGGGCCCCTCGAAGGTGACCGTCAGATCGGCGAGGCGGGCGTAGCCGGGTGCCGGGTGGACGCCCGGGTTGAGGACGACCGTCGAGGCGCCGAGGCGGCGCAGCGCGCGGACCAGCCGGCGGCACTCGGGCAGGGCCTCGGGTGCCGCCGGCGACTGGTCGAGGAAGCAGCCGTCGACGGCGTACCACTCCTGGTGGCGGCGCAGGTCGGCGGTGATCTCGGCGGGTTCGCGGGCGCCGTAGTCCGTGTCCAGGTAGCCGAGGAGCCGGGCGCCCGCCGCGCGCAGCGCCTCGGCGGCCTTGGCGAACGCCGGGTCGGGGGCCCGGCCGGGGCCGTTGGCCGGGTTGAGCACGACGGCGTAGGTGCGGGAGGCACCGGTGATGAGCCGGTGCCAGGCGCCGGGGTCCTCGGCCGGGTGGACGTACAGCGGGATCAGCAGGTTCACCGTGCCCGTGCCTCCTCGGTGCGGTGGGTGGCCTCCCACAGTGCCGTGACGGACGCGGTGAGGGGATGGGCCGGGGTCCAGCCGAGGGTGTCGCGGGCGGCGGTGATGTCCGAGCACTGCCAGGACACCTGCGCCGAGCGGGCGGAGCCGCCGGTCCCGGCCTCGGCGATACGGCCCCGGAAGCCGGCCGCGTCGGCGAGGGCCCGCACGAGGTCGCGGACGGGGCGGGCGTCGCCGCCGCCGATGTTCAGCACGGGCGGCAGCGGTCCCTGGGCGGTGGCCGCGAGCACGGCGGCCCGGGCCACGTCGCGGACGTCCACGAAGTCGCGGTGGGCGGACAGGTCGCCGAGCCGCAGGGCCGCCTCCGGGTCGTCGCCCGCGTCGGCGAGGAGGGCGGCGACCCGGCCGGGCAGCCCGGTGGGCGGGGCTCCCGCGCCCACCGGGTTGCCGACGCGCAGGACGACCGCGTCCAGGCCTGACGCGGTGACCGCCACCGTGCCGGCGAGCTTGGTCGCGCCGTACGGGCCGGCGGGCCGGGTGGCCGCCGACTCCGTGACGCGCACCCCCGGTTCGGTGGGGCCGTACTCGGCGGCCGAGCCCAGATGGACCAGGCGTGCCCCCGGTGCCGCCTCCCGCAGCGCCGCGCAGAGCACGGCGGGGCCGCGGGCGTTCACCTCGGCCAGGGTGACGGCGTCGCCGCCGGTCGCGCCCGCGCAGTTGACGACGGCGTCGGGCGCGATCTCGGCGAGCGCCGCCGCGAGGTCCCGCGGGCGGGCTGCGGCGAGGTCGACGGTGACGTCGGCGGCGAGGGTGCGTCCGGCCACGAGGACCCGTGCGCCGGGCAGCGTGCGCAACTGCTCGGCGACATGGGCGCCCAGGTAGCCGGTGGCGCCGAGTACGAGGAGGTGCATGGTGGTTCAGGCCCCCTTGAGCAGGAGCGACTTGCGGCTGGTGAACTCCGCGTTGGCGCGGTCGTAGTCGTCGGGGCGGCCGATGTCGAGCCAGTAGCCGTCGAACTCGTAGGCGTGGGGCGGGCGTCCGGCGGTGAGCAGGTCCGTGACGAGTTCGTCGAAGCCGAGCGGGAGTCCGGGGGTGTAGCCGTCGAGGGTGGTCCGGGAGACACCGTAGACGCCCATGGACACCCGGTAGTCGATGCTGGGCTTCTCGGTGAAGGCGACCACCCGGCTGGCGTCGGTCGTCAGGACCCCGAAGTCGATGTGCACCTTGCGGGCGTACGTGGCGATCGTCAGGGGGGTGCCGGACGCCTCGTGGGAGCGCAGGACGTCGGCGTAGTCGAGGTCGGTGAGGACGTCGCCGTTCATGACGAGGAAGTGCTCGGGGAGGCGGTCGCGCAGGGCGAGCAGCGGGCCCATGGTGCCGAGCGGGCTCTCCTCGGTGGCGTAGTCGACGTTCATGCCCCACTGCGAGCCGTCGCCGACGTAGGCGCGGATGATCTCGCCGAGGTGGCCGATGGCGAGGGTGCAGCGGGTGAAGCCGGCCGTGGACAGCTGGCGCAGCACGATCTCCAGGATGGCGTGCTGGTCGCCGATGGGGACGAGCGGCTTGGGCAGCGCCGTGGTGTACGGCCGCAACCGGACGCCCTTCCCACCGGCGAGGATCACTGCGTGCATGGCATACCTCCTGCGGTACGAGCGGGCGGGTCAGATGTTGTAGATGCCGGTCTTGTAGCGGGCCAGGTGGGCGGGGTCGGTGAACCACCGGGCGGTGCGCGCCAGTCCCTCCTCGAGCGTGTTCTCCGGCTGCCATCCGGTGGCCGCGGTGAGCCGGCTCGCGTCGGCGACGAGCCGCATGACCTCGGAGTTGGCGGGCCGCAGCCGCGCGGGGTCCTCGCGGACGTCGAGGGGGGCGTCCATGACCTTGCCGATCAGGGCGACCAGGTCGCCGACGGAGATCTCGCCTCCGGTCCCGGCGTTGAAGGTGCGGCCGACGACCTGTTCGGCGGGGGCGGTGCCGACGGCGAGGAAGGCCCGGGCGGTGTCCCCGACGAAGGTGAAGTCGCGGGTGGGGCGCAGATCGCCGAGGGTGATGGTGCGTTCCCCGGCGGCCACCTGCCCGATGACGGTGGGGATCACGGCCCGCATGGACTGGCGGGGCCCGAACGTGTTGAACGGGCGCAGTGTCACCACCGGGGTGCCGAAGCTGGCGTGGTAGCTGTCGGCGAGCCGGTCGCCGCCCGCCTTGGAAGCGGCGTACGGGGACTGGGTGTTGATGGGGTGGTCCTCGGTGATCGGCACGGTCTGCGCGGTGCCGTACGTCTCGCTGGTGGAGGTGTGGACCAGGCGCGGGGTGCCGAGGGCACGGGCGGCCTCCAGCACGTTGAGGGTGCCGGTGACGTTGGTGTCCACGTAGCTGTGCGGGGCCTGGTAGGAGTACGGGATCGCGATGAGCGCGGCGAGGTGGTAGGCGCAGTCGGCGCCGTCGAGCAGGCCGCGCACCGAGCCCGGGTCGCGTACGTCGCCGAGGACGATCTCGACCTGGTCCAGCACGTCGGCGGGCAGGGTCTCCAGCCAGCCGTAGGAGGAGAACGAGTTGTACTGGGCCATGGCGCGCACGCGGTGGCCGGAGGCGACGAGCGCCTCGGTGAGGTGCGAGCCGATGAAGCCTTCGGCTCCGGTGACGGCGGCGAGCGGTGCGGAGGTCAACTCTCGGTCCCTTCGTAGTGGTGGTCGGACGGGGGCCCGGTGCGGTCGGGACGCGGGCTCCGGTGGTCCGATGGGGTGGTGCGGAGGGTCAGGCGTGCGGGGCGGGCCGGCCGAGCAGGCGCAGCGCGCAGACCGCGAGACAGAGCGCGGCCGCGGCGCACACGGCGGGCAGGACGACCGGCGTGGGCGGCAGGTCCAGGGCGGTGACCGCGCCGACGGTGCCGGCGGCGGCGAGGCAGATCAGGGCGGGCGGCCAGGCCACGCCGAACGCCTGCAGCAGCAGGGCGGTCCACAGGGTGGCCGCGAGCAGCAGGGGGGTGGCCGGGTCCGCGCCGGTGAGGAGCGTGGCGGGCAGCAACAGCAGCAGGTAGGCGCCGATGCAGCCGGTGAGGACTCCGGCGGAGCGGAGCAGGAAGGCGCCGGGCGTGGCGCTGGTGCGCAGCGCGGCCACGGACCAGCCGCGGTAGCGGTACAGCAGCCACTCGGCCGGCCCCATGCTGAGGGTCAACGCGATGACGGCGTACGGCTGTTGGCGGCCGGTGAGGACGACGAGCACAGCGGCGGCGAGCCCGAACAGGCCGTACGGCAGGGAGGCGCGGACGGGGGTGCGGGGTGCGTGCGGGGCGAGCGGTCCGGTGCGGCCCTGCCGCAGGACGTGTCCGGCGGCGGCCAGGGTGGCGAGCAGCGCGAGCAGGGGCAGTCCGGTCCGGACCAGGGGTCCCGGTTCCCACCACGGCAGGGCGGCGGCACCGGCGACGAGCGGGCTGAGCGCGGCCAGCAGCAGTCGCTCGCGGGCGAGCACCAGCAGGACGCCGGCGGCGGCGAGGTACAGCGACTGGCCGGCGGCGACCGCCAGGGCCACGCCGTCCGGTCCGGGGACGAGCGCGAGGGCGGTCGCCACCGCGGCACCGAGGAGGGACCCGGTCAGCAGGGTGCCGGACGCCTCGCGGCGGCCTGTGACGAGCCGCAGGTGGGCGCGGTGGCCGAGGGCCTGTCCCCACGCCCAGGAGGCGATGCCCGCGACGATCAGGACGGGGGCGTACCGGGTGAGCGGCCACAGCGGGGCGGTCAGCAGATGGGCGAGGGCGGGCAGCGCGAACAGCACGCCGCGCAGCAGGCAGCGGACGGTGTCGGGGCGCCACGGGTCGGGCGCGGGCGGCGGCTCGGGGAACGTCCGGGGCACCCGCTCGTACAGGGCGGTCGCCAGGGAGAACAGGTTGGGGTGTCCGTACCGCTCCTTGATGACGGACGCGGACAGGCCCTCCGACTCCAGCAGCGCGGCGACCTCGTAGGGGTGGACGGCGGGCCCTATGGCGTCGGCGAGTTCGGCGGCCAGGGTGCTGACGGCCTCCTCGTCGGGGCCCTGGCCGGGCAGCCGGATGGCGAGTGTGGCGTCGTCGAGGGCCCAGCGGGGGCGGCGGCGCGGCGGGCGGGGGGTGGCGAGCCGGAGGGTGAGCGTGTCGTGCTCGGCGCCGCCGGGTTCGAGGGACATCGGGCCGCTCATCCGGTGAGGCTTCCGGTGCCGGTGACCGCCGGGGTGGGCAGGACGATCCTGGTGGGCACGGGTGCCGTCCCGGCGGCCAGTTCGTGGTAGATGCCGCGGAAGGTGTCGATGGTCTGCCGCAGGGTGAACTGCTCGATGACCCGCAGCCGTGCCGCCTCCCCCATCGCGCGGCGGCGGACGGGGTCGCCGAGGAGTTCGAGCGCGGCGGCGGCCATGGCGGCCGGGTCGCGGGGCGGTACGACGAGTCCGGTGTCGCCGACGGCCTCGCGGACGCCGCCGACGTCGGTGGAGACGGTGGCCCGGCCGCACGACATGGCCTCGATGAGGGTGAAGGGGAAGCCTTCGCTGATGCTGGACAGCATGACCACGCTGCCGGCGGCGTAGGCGTCCTTGATGTCGTCGACGCGCCCCTCGAAGGTGACGGCGTCGCCGTGGCCGAGGTCGGCGGCGAGTGCCTCGCAGCGCTCCCGGTAGGCCTCGCCGCCGCGCGGGGTGCCGCCGAACAACCTGAGCCGGACGTCCGGGCGTTGCTCCCGCACGAGGGCGAAGGCTCGGATCAACGTCTCCAGGTCCTTGATCGGGTCGACGCGTCCGGCCCAGCTCAGGGTGGGCGTCTCGGGTTCCGGGCCGGCGGGCGGGAAGGCGGCGGGGTCGACGCCG
Organism: Streptomyces sp. RK62; assembly: GCF_018070255.1. NCBI lineage: Bacteria > Bacillati > Actinomycetota > Actinomycetes > Kitasatosporales > Streptomycetaceae > Streptomyces > Streptomyces sp. RK62. Next base: position 98,472 of record NZ_JAGPYD010000003.1, read on the forward strand.
TTGTAGACGGTGCGGATCGCGGCGGGGTCGGCGCCGCCCTGTTCCTCCCAGAGCCGGTTGTAGCGGTTGCCGGGGGTGATGAGGGCCGCCTGCCGGTAGCTCTCCTGGGCGAGCAGCCGGAAGAAGCCGAGGACGACGGCCTTCACCGGCCAGCGGTAGGCGGCGCTGCGATAGCCCAGATAGCGTTCGCGCAGGTAGACGCCGTGCTCGGTGAGCAGCAGCGGGACGCCGTACCGTTCGCGGGCGGCGAGTCCGGGCAGGACGGCGACGCCGCCGCTGACGGCGTGGGCGACACCGTCGCGCGGGGGCGGCGCGGCCAGCGGGCGCAGCGCGTGTTCCAGCAGCGCGGTCGCGGTGAGCGCGTCGTGCAGGGTAGGCCGCGCCTCCCGTACGGCCAGCCCGGGGCGTGTCCATACGGCGGTGAGGACGCGGATGGCGCTGTCGCCCCGCAGGAACGGGCCGAGTTCACCGGCGGCGGCCGCCCGGGCGAGGGCGTGCAGGGCGGGTGCGAAGCCGTCCTCGGCGCCGGGGTCGACGAGTGCGGTGAGGAACTTCTCATAGGCGGTGGCGAGTTGGCGGCGGGAGCGGCCGCGCGGGGGCCGGCCGTCGGGGGTGGGGCCCCACATGGGCACGGACAGGACGTCGCGGACATGGCCGGGCAGGTCCCAGACGAGGGGTTCCCGGCCGGTGCCGGTGACGGCGATGACGTCGAACTCGATGTCGGGCATACCGGTGACGAGCTGGTCGCACCAGACGCTGACGCCGCCGTGACTGTGCGGGTAGGTGCCTTCGGTGAGCAGGGTGACGCGCGCGGCGGCGGCCCGCCGCGCGGCGTGGTGAACGTGCATGGATGTGCTCCACGGCCGAGGTGTGGTGAGGGGTGCCGGTCCCGGCGCGGGCGGCCGGGACCTCGCTGCGGGTGTCGGTCAGCTCCCCGTGGGCGGGATGTGCTCGGCCACGCCCTCGGGCACGCGGGCGTCCGGGGCCGGGTCGGTGGCGGGTGTGGAGCCGTCCGTGCCGCCGGCCGTGGAGGGTGCCGCGGACGTGGGCAGGGTGAGGGTGAGCGGCCCGGTGGCCGGGTCCGTCCAGCCGGAGCGGTGGCCCGCGTACGCCAGCCCGAAGGCGGTGCCCGAGCGGGTGGTGCCGTCGGGCATGGTGGCGGGGACGTCGACGCCGGCGGGGGCGTCGACGGTGACGGTGTCGCCGATCCGGTAGGCGGTCACCTGTCCGTCGTCCACGGCGGTGCGCCAGGCGGCGCGGCGGGCCAGTTCGGCGCCGATGGCCTTCATCCGCAGGTTGACCAGCGGGGTGTCGGCCGCGAACAGCTCTTCGTAGCCGTCGAGAACGCCGTCGAGGACCGGGTAGGCGATCCGTTCCTCGGCCAGGTTGGACTGGTGGATGAAGTGCGGCTTGGGGTCGTTGGCGAGGACGTGGCCGAGGGCGATCTGCCGTTCCAGGGGCACGATGTGCTCGGTGTAGCCGGTGGCCGGGTCGAGCGGGGCCGGCAGGCAGGTGGTGGTGGCCGGGTTGTCCTCGCAGATGCCGCTGCCGCCCTGGGCGCGGCTGGTGTAGATCCAGTTGTACTCGTCGACCTGCTCGGCGGCGCGGCCCGCGTTGTAGAAGACGTTCATCGGGTAGCGCGGGACCGTGGTGGCGGGGCCGACCTGACGCTGGCCGGGTTCGCGGGAGTTGTCGGAGGCGAGCCAGGTGACGCCGGTGTCGGCGAGGGCGAGCGCCAGGTTGGGGTTGTCGGCGGGCTGCTGGGGCAGCACCTGGAGCCCGGAGTGCTCGCCGGTCACCAACTCGTCGTCGTCCAGCGGGAGTCCGGCGCTCTGCCCCCAGACGCGGTTGTGGGCGATCTCGTCGGCGATGTCGTTCCGGCTGACCCACTTGGTGCTGCCGTCGGCGTTGGTGGCACAGCGCCAGGGCACGACCGAGGTGTTCTGTTCGCAGCCGAGGAAGGCGTGCGTGTAGGTGTGGTTGATCCAGCGGAACGCGTCGCGCCGGTCCACCAGCCGGTCGGCGAGCGGATCGGCGCCGGCGTGGTCCTCGCGGTGGTCGACGCTGCCGGCGGCGTTGTAGGCGAGGTCGAGGGTGAAGCCCTGCTCCTGCTGCCAGGTGACGGCGTGGTCGACGTCGCCGGGGGTCATTCTGATCGGGTCGGGGGTGGCGTTCGGGTCGGTGCAGTCGACGTCGCCCGGGGTGCAGTTGAGGGTGGAGTTCCAACGGTCGTCGCCCGCGAGGACGTCGTCGACGTGGACGGCGAAGTAGTTGCGGGAGGCGCCGAGGTGCACGCCTCCGGTCATCCAGGCGACGATGCCGCGGGCGAGCAGCCGGAACTGCTGCTGGTGGCGGTTGTAGACGAAGGTGACGACGAGTTCGCGCCGCCCGTCGTGCCGGTACTCCCCCACCAGGGAGCCCTTCCGGGTGGTGCCGGGGATGTCGGCCTGTACGTAGGGCGTGAAGTCGGCGCCCTCGGCCGGGCCGGACAGGAAGGCGTAGCTCTCGCCGACGTCCGGCGCGTTGTCCTCGAAGGGGACCGGTCCGTCGAGGTAGCCGAAGGGCCCGGACCGCCCGGCGTCCGTCACCTCGGCCCGGGCGCCGTCGAGGCTGCCGGAGTAGCCGCCGTTCACGGGGTACTGGAGCCCGGCCTCGGGGCGGGCGTAGGTGTAGGCGTCGACCTGCGGGACGGCGTACTCCTGCTCGTACGCCACGAGGGCGGCCATCTCCGCCGAGCCGGCCGGGAACGGGTTGTCGTTGGGCAGGACGACCGCCTGGAACTTGGCGCGGTCCCGGCCGTCCACGGTGTCCGCGAGATAGCCGGCGTCGATCACGGGGCGGTCGGACCGGGTCAGGTCGATCTCCGTGTACGGCGTTCCGGCGGTCCGCAGTTCGGCGGCGATGGCGTCGGTGGCCGGTCCGCCGTCGCTGACGACGAGGACCCGCAGGTCGATGCGGGGCGCCGGCTCCGCCGCCTGGGCGGCGGGTATGCCGAGAGCCGCCAGCAGGGCGCCCGTCGTCAGCACAGTGGTGCTCAAGGTCCGCTTCATGCGGTCGCTGTCCCCTCCCCGTGCAGGGGTGAGCATGGCTCCGCAGAGCGGACGCACCCCCGCGCGCGACGCCGGCTTCCCCCTCAGAGACCGGTCGTCGACGCATCCGTCGCGTCAAATAGTGATGTATCTGTGGAGCTTTCGTGCTCTTGCTGCGGAAGCTGACGGAAAAACGCAGGTTGGCCGGGGGCCGTCGGTCCGTCCGGTCCGTGTGCTCGGCCGTTCGCCGTGGATGTCGGGCGGAGGCCCGGCGATCACTTCGCCGCAGGTCGGGGAGGCGGAGACGGGATCATGGGCAGGGTGGGGCGAGCCGGTGCGAATGCCACTGGTATGGACCGGTCCGGCACGGGGACACGCGCCGGTTTCCGGTCATCTTTGATGACCAGTCACACCGCCCGTCATGAGCCGGGACGGGGACGTCCTGAGTTAGGAGCGCTCCCACGAGGCCGGCTTCCACAGCCCCGACCGGTTCAGCGACTGCGGGCAGTGAAGGTAGATCTCGTCGATGTCGAGCACGAACGCCAGCCGGGGCCGCCGCCCCTCACGTGCCAGGGCGTCGAAGAAGGGCGCGTCGGTGAGGACGCGGGCGCGCCCGTTGACGCGCAGCACCCGCCCGCTGCCCGGGACGAGGTAGAGCAGCCCGGCGTGCGGGTTGGCGAGGATGTTGTGGAAGCTGTCGGCGCGCCGGTTGCCGGGGCGGTCGGGCAGGGCGATCGTCCCCGGGCCGAGGACATGGGTGAAGCCGGGTTCCTCGCCGCGGGGCGACACGTCGCAGTTGCCGTCGGCGTCGGCGGTCGCGAGGAGGCAGAAGGGCGACCGGGCGATGATGTCCCGGTCCTCCTCGGTGAGCCGGTCGTGGACCTTGTCGATCACCACCGGCCAGGGTTCCCCGAGCAGCTCGCGCAGTTCCTCACCCGAGCCGAGCTCCACCCATCCCTCGCCGCCGAGAGGGTCCGGACGGCTGTCGGCGCTTTCGGACGTGTACGGCAAGCCCGGCTCCCGGTGTGCGGCTGCGTGGATGACGGCGGGCGCCACGCTATCCGACGTCAGGACGACCTTACTTACGCGGGTGGCCGGTTCGCGGAGGCGGGCTGTACGCGGGTGGCGGCCTCGCTGTCGGGGTGGATGGTGAGGATCTGGTCCAGCCCGACGATGCTCAGCACACGCAGGGTGTTGGCCGGTACGGCGGCCAGCACGAGCTGCCCTCCGGCGGACTGGGCGTGGTGGTGCGCGGCGATCAGGGCGGTGATGCCGCTCGAGTCGCAGAACTCCAGGGCGCCCAGGTCGACGACGAGGCGCTGGCCCGGCCCGAGCGTGATCGTGGGCAGCAGCTCGCGGAGCTCGCCGGCGTTGACGTAGTCCAGGTCGCCCGAGACCTCGAGGACCGGCCCGGTCACGGCGTCTCGGGTGCTGATCGTGAGTGCGTTCATCGTGTGCGGCTCGTCAGGTTCTGCTCGTCGGGGTCGTCGGAAGAGGGGACGCCGATCGCGAGGAGTGCGGTGTCGTCGTCGAGACCGTCCCCGAACCCGGCCAGCAGGTCACCGAGGGCTTCGATGACGGCGTGCGGGGGGCGGCCGGCCTGGGTGGCGGCGAAGGCCAGCAGGGCCTCGTCGCCGTAGAGACTGGTGCGGTCCTCACCGGTACGGGCCTCGGTGATCCCGTCGGTGTAGAGCAGCAGGGTGTCGCCGGGGCCGAGGGTGGTGGCGGCCGCGGCGAAGGGTGCGGTGGGCAGGACGCCGACCAGCAGCCCGCCGGGGGTGGGCAGATAGGTGGCGGTGCCGTCGGCGCGCAGCACCAGGGCGGGCGGGTGGCCGCCCGAGGCGAGGTGGACGGTGAGATGCCGGGAGGCGGGGTCGGGCTCGATCGTGCCGAAGACGGCCGTGCAGTAGCGCGGGTCGCCGCTCCCGGCGTAGCGCTCGTGCAGCACCTTGTTGAGGGTGGTCAGCGCGGAGACCGGGTCCGGGTCGTGCAGGGCGGCGGCCCGCAGGGTGTAGCGGGTCAGCGAGGTGAGCGCCGCCGCCTGGGGGCCCTTGCCGCACACGTCGCCGAGGAAGAACCCGAAGCGCTCGCCGCGCTTGCTGTCCAGCGGGAAGACGTCGTAGAAGTCGCCGCCCAGCCTGTCCGGGGAGGCGGTGTGGTAGTGCGCGGCCGTCTGCGCGCCGGGTACGTCCGGCAGGATGTCGGGGAGCAGGGACTGCTGCAGCACGGTCATGGCGTCCTGCAGCCGGGCCCGGTCGGCCTCGGCCTGGCGGCGTGCCTCGTCGGCGGCCCGCTGCCGGCGCAGCAGCTCCTCCTCGTAGGCCCGCCGGTCGCGGGCGTCGAAGACGGTGGTGCGGATCAGCAGGGGCTCACCGGTGGTGCCGTGCTTGACGACGGAGGACACCAGGACCGGCATCCGGCCGCCGTCGGCCTGCTTGAGCTCCAGCGCGATACCGCTGATGTCGCCCTGCATACGCAGCAGCGGTGCGAAGTGCGTCTCGTGGTAGAGCTTGCCGCCGACGGTCAGCAGATCGGTGAAGCGCAGCCGTCCCACCACGTCCTGCCGGGACCGGCCCAGCCAGTTCAGCAGCGTGGAGTTGATCTTGGCGATCGTCCCGTCCATGAGCGTGGACAGAAAGCCGCACGGTGCGCTGTCGTACAAGTCCTCGGCGCTGTCCTCCAGCAGGGCGGCGAAGGCGGCGTGGGCCGTCTTGTCGTCGTCGGCGTCGTGCGGGTCGGAGTGCTGCCCGGCCCAGGACATCATCGTAGTCCGGCGAGGAACGCGGTGATGGCCTCGTTGGTGGCGTCCGGGGCGGACAGATGGGGGCAGTGCCCGGTGGCGTCGAGGGTCACCAGCGTGGAGTCCGGTATCGAGCGGTGCACGTACGCGCCGACCTCGCGGGGGGCGATCACGTCCTGGGTGCAGTCCAGCACCAGGGTGGGCACCCGCACCCGCTTCAGGTCCTCGCGCGAGTCCGACAGGAAGGTGGTGCGGGCGAAGACCCGGGCCATGTCGGGGTCGGTGGCGCAGAAGCTGTTGCGCAGCTCGTCGCCGAGCTCGGGACGGTCGCCGTTGCCCATGATGACCGGGGCCATCGCGGCCGACCAGCCGAGATAGTTCGACTCCAGGGAGCCGAGCAGCTCGTCGATGTCGTCCTCGCTGAAACCGCCGCGGTAGCCGTCCTCGTCGATGTAGCGCGGCGAGGGCGCGACCATGACCAGGGCGCCGATGCGCTCCGGGGCGAGGTCCGCGGCGAGGACGCCGATCATCGCGCTCACGGAGTGCCCGACGAAGACCGCGTCCCGCAGGTCGAGCGCCTCGCAGACCTCGACGACGTCCTGGGCGTAGCCGTCCAGGGACGAGTAGCGGTCCTCCGAGAACGCGGACGCGTCCGAGCGTCCGGCGCCCACGTAGTCGAAGAGGACCACCTGGTAGTCGTCGGCGAGCGCGGGCACGGTCAGCCGCCACATGTTCTGGTCGCAGCCGAAGCCGTGGGCCAGCACCACCGTGCGCCCCCGCGGGTTGCCGGTGACGGTGACGTTGTTCCTGCGCGCTACGTCCATACCGGCCAGTGTCGCAGCTCGACCCAGCGGCATATGACACGGGTCCGTGCCAGGGGGCGCGTTCCAGGTCCGGGGCCGGACGCGTGGACGGCGGCGGCGCGGGGAGAGATGAGACGGTGACGCCCGAAGAGAAGACGAACACCGAGGCGTGGACGGCGTACGGCCGCCACCACCTGCGGCGAGCCACTCCCCTGCCGGAGGCCGACCGGATCGACTGGGGGCCCGGCGGGTCCGGACCCGGCGACGAGCCCCTCGGCGATCTGCGGGGCCTGCGCGTGCTGGACCTCGGCTGCGGACCGGCCCGCCACGCCGCCCACCTCGTACGCGACCGGGGCGCACGCGTGGACGCCGTGGACTCCTCCTCCTCACAGATCGAACGCGCCCGGTCCCGCTACGACGGACTGCCCGGGCTCGCCCTGGTGTGCGCGGACGCCGTGGAGCATCTGCGCACGGCCGCCCCCTACGACGTCGTGTACGCCGTCCACGCCGTCCCGTACATCGATCCGCACCGGCTGCTGCCCGAGCTGGCCCGGTCGGTCAGGCCGGGTGGCCGGCTCTGCTTCACCGTCCTGCACACGAACTCCGCCGGGCACGGACCGGGCACCGAGGTGGCCGCGCGGCCGGAGGTCCTGCGCCTTGCCGGGGGCGGGGAGAGCACCGTACGGATGTGGGTGCTGACCACCGAGGTGTGGACGGAGCTGCTGGAGACGTACGGGCTGCGGGTGGAGTCCGTCATGGCCCTCGACGCGCCCGAGGCGGGCAATCACGCCTCCTACCGCCTCTTCGAGGTCCGTCGTCCGGCGCGGATCACCTCGCGGCCCCGCACGCGGCGCCCGCCCGTGCCGCACGCGGCGATCGGCGTCGGGGCGGTGCTGCTGGGGCCGGACGGGCTGCTCCTGGGCCGGCACCGGCGGGGCACCCTGGAGCTGCCCGGCGGCACCGTGGAACCCGGCGAGTCGCTGCGGGAGACGGTCGTACGGGAACTCGCCGAGGAGACCGGTCTGCTCGCCGACCCGGCCGACGTACGGCTGCTCGGCACGCTCGTCGACGAGGTCGGGGGCGTCGTCCGGATGACCGTGGGCGCCGTCGTGACCGCGTGGCGGGGGACGCCCGCCGACCAGCCCGACGAGTCCGTCGGCGACTGGCGCTGGTGGCCGCTGGACGCGCTGCCGCCCGGCCTGTTCGAGTGCAGCGCCCAGATCCTCACCGCCTGGCGGCCCGGACTGCCCATCGATCATCGCCCGGCCCACTTCACGCCGTTCGCGTCCTGAGCGGGCGACACAGGGTGGACCCGCCGAGGCGCCCGGTGTGGTGGGCGGGCGGCTCGGCGGGGTCAGGGGTGGCGGCCGGTCGTCAGCTCGCCAGGGTGGCGACCTGGGCGCGGATCACGTCCCAGGCGGCGGCCGGGAGGTCGTCCAGGGCCGTGGCCCGCAGTTCGTCCAGGGTCTCCCCGGGGTCGTCCGCCGCGGTGGCCGCCGCGTGGACCACCTCGTAGCCGTCGCGGACGGCCACCCGTATCGCGACCCGCCCGTCGTCCTCGGCGTGCGCGGCCGAGGCGACGACCAGCGGCGGCTCACCGCCCGGCGCGGCGTCCAGCTTGCGGAACGTGCTGGCGAGCGGGGGGCGCCAGCTGAGGCTGAGCAGCAGCGGACGCTTGGCCACCAGCTCGGACAGGTCCGTCTCGCGGACGCCGTCGCTCTCCAGCACCGTCGCCCTGGCGTCCAGGACGAGTGCCGCGGGGAGCAGACAGCGCAGGGTGCTGCCGACGACGTTGCCGCCGACGGTCGCGCTGCGCCGGACCGCCCCGGTGCCCACGCCGGCGGCGGCCAGCCGCAGGACGTCCGGGACACGGTCGCCCATCCGCGCGAGGACCACGGCGGCGCCGACGGCGTCCCGCTCGAGGAGGTTGGCCTCGGGCACCTCCCGCAGCGACATGGCCGTCTCGGGGAAGCCGTCCCGTTGCCAGGTGGCCCACAGCAGTGTGGCCCCGCCGATCGGCACCGCCCCCTCCGCCAGACACTCCCGTGCTTCGGCCACAGATGTGGGCAGACGCAACAGCACCGTGACCACCCTGCCTCTCTCGAGATCCGGATCGGGACCGCGGGCTGGTTCCGGCCACCCGCCCCGCCGGTAAGACAATCCGTGGACCGGGGGGCGCGTACAGGGCTCACACGCGCACGGCGTCCCCGTTCAGCTCGTCGCCGGGGAGGCCAGGAAGGCGGTGAGGCTGTCGAGGAGCATCGTGCTGCCCTGTTCGGACATGTCGCGCTCCTCGGCGGTGGGGCTGGTCTGGCGGACGACGATGTCCGTGCGGTCGCCGTCCCGCGCGTCGAGCTCGACCGTCATGACGGCGGGGTCGGGCCGGCCGGGCACGTCCATGCCGACGACGAGCCGGCGGTCGGTGACGACGTCGAAGTAGGAGCCGGTGAGGGGGAACGAGGTGCCGTCCGGGGTGACCATCGTGGCCTTCCAGGCCCCGCCCGGCCGCACGTCCATCTCGACGGAGCCGGGTTCGGCGCCGGCCCATCGGGCGTACTGCCCGGCGTCGGTCCACGCCCGCCACACCGCTCCGACGGGCGCGTCCAGGGTGCGGGTGAGGGTGTAGGTGAAACCGTCGGCCGGGATGTTCTGCTGGGTGCTCATGGCTGCCTCCTCGGTAGATGTCGCCTTGGTAGACGGCCGCCACCCCGAGAAGTCATCGGCGCCCGTACGTCCGGGGTGTGGCCTCAGCGTTCGTCGTGGACGTCGCCCCGGGCGGTGACGACGACCGCCTCGCGCGGCGGGAAGACCCCGGGCGGGATACCGGGGATGGGGCCCGTCGAGGCCGCGGGTTCGTCGCGTGCCGGGACGCCCAACGTGAGCCGGGTGACGATGCGGTAGCGGTCGCCCCGGTAGAGGGAGTGGACATACTCGACGGCCCGGCCGTCCGTGTCGTAGGTGAGGCGTTCGAAGAGGAGCGCGGGCGACAGATGGGGGACGCCGAGGATCTTCGCCTCGGCCTGGCTGACCACGGTCGGCTCCATGGTCTGCGTGGCCTCGCTCACCCGGACCCCGTGCCGGTCGTGCAGGTGCTCGTACAGGTCGCCCGCCTCCAGTTCGCGCTCGGTGAGGGCGGGGACGAGGTGGGCGGGGATGTGCAGGTGCTCTATGGCCATGGGGGCGCCGTCGACCAGGCGGAGCCGGGCCACGTAGACGACCTCGGCGGCGGGTGACAGGCGCAGCTTGCGGCCGACGCGGGCGCCGGCGGCGAGGGTGGTGAACTCCAGCAGGCGGCTGGTCCAGACGCCGGAGGCGGGGGGCACCGCCATGGTGCGGTGGTCGGGGACCAGTTCCTGGGTGATCTTCTCCGGTGCCACGAACATGCCGCGCCCGTGTTCCCGTACCAGCAGGCCCGCGGCGACGAGTTCGTCGACGGCGGCACGCAGCGTCGGCCTGGAGACGTGGAGCGCGGCGCACAGCGTCCGCTCGGAAGGGATGGCGTCCCCGGGGCGCAGCGACTCCATGAGCCCGAGGATGTGGTCGCGTACGCGCTCCCGTTTGAGCACCGCCCCCGGATCGCCCGCGTTCATGACGCCGCCCCCGCCCCGCACTCGCTCCGTGCACCTGACCAGTCCACCCACTGGTCAGACGCAGTGTAGCCATCAAGTGGCGCCCGCAGTACGGCCATACGGGATTCAGCCTGCCAACAATGGGCTGTGCGCGCGGGGTTGACGCTTCAATTGGTCTATGCCACCTTCTCGACCAGTGAGAGGTCACCTGACCAGTGACCGAACTGGTCAGGTCGCTCGGCCCCGGTCCACCGAGACGGGAGACATCCGTGCCCGCATCCATGCCTCCGGCCCTGCCGCTGGTGCCCCGCCCCACCCGGGCCCATGTCCGCGGCGGCCGCTTCACCCTGGACGCCGGCACGGGCGTACGCGTCGGCGACGGGGCCGAACCGGCCGCCCGCCTGCTGCGCGACCAGCTCGCCCCCGCCACCGGACTGCCCCTCCCCCTCGCCGGGGACGGGACCGTCGTCCTGACGCTCGACCCCGCGCTCACCGGGCTCGGCGACGAGGGGTACGGGCTGACGGTGGGCCCCCGCTCGGTGCTGCTGCGCGCGGCACGGGCCACCGGGCTGCTCCGCGGTGTGCAGACGATCCGTCAACTGCTCCCCGCGGAGGCGCTGTCGGCGTCGCCGCGAGCCGGGGTGCGGTGGTCGCTGCCCTGCGTGGAGATCACCGACGTCCCGCGCCATCGCTGGCGGGGCGCGATGCTCGACGTGGCCCGGCACTTCCAGCCGGTGGCGTACCTCCACCGTTATGTCGATCTGCTGGCCCTGCACAAGGTCAACGTCTTCCATCTGCATCTGACGGACGACCAGGGCTGGCGGATGCCGGTGCCCGCGTACCCCAAGCTCACCGAGATCGGCGGCCACCGGGCCCGTTCCCCGGTCGGCATGGACGGCGAGATCCACGACGACGTGCCGCACGGCGGCGCCTACACCCGCGCCGAACTCGAAGGCCTCGTGGCGTACGCGGCGGCGCGCGGGGTCACGGTGGTGCCGGAGATCGAGATGCCGGGCCATGTCCGGGCCGCCCTGGCCGCCTACCCGCACCTGGGCAACCGGCCCGGCCGGACGCTGGACGTCTGGACCAGGTGGGGGGTCTGCGACACCGTCCTCGGCGTCCACGACGAGGTGTTCGACTTCTGCCGCACCGTGCTGGACGAGGTCATGGACGTCTTCCCCTCGCCGTACCTCCACATCGGCGGCGACGAGGTGCCCGTCATGGAGTGGGCGGAGAGCCCCGAGGCGGCGGCGCGGGTGCGCGAGGAGGGCCTGGACGGACCCGCCGCGCTGCACGGCTGGTTCCTCGCCCGCGTCGGCGCGTACCTGCTCCGCTGCGGACGGCGGCCGGTCGCCTGGGCCGAGACCGGCGGCGAACTCCCGGACGGCTTCACGGCGATGGCCTGGCGGGACTCGGCGCACGCCCTCGCCGCCGCGAACCGCGGCCTCGACGTCATCAACGCCCACCACCGCCGCACCTATCTGGACCACCCTCAGCGCGGCGGGGCGCAGGAGCTGCCGGCCCAGCCCGGCGCCGTCGTCACGCTCCGGGACGTGCACGCCCACGACCCCGTCCCCGAGGGGGCGTCCGCGGCGGCCGCCGCCCATGTCCTCGGGGCGCAGGCCCAGGTGTGGACGGAGTACGCGGCGACACCCGCGCGCCTGGAGTACCTCACGTACCCCCGGCTGTGCGCCCTGGCGGACCGTGCCTGGGGCGGCTCCACGCCCTGGCGGGACTTCCGCTCCCGTCTCGACGGTCACCTCCCGCGCCTCGACGCGCTGGGGGTGCCGCGCCACCCCTAGGCCGTGTCCGCAAAGTCCCGCCGGCCGTTCGGGCGGACGACGCGACTTTACGGACACGACCTAGACCGCACCCCCACAGCACGGCCCTGATTTCCCGAGCACGACGAACCCCACATCCCGTCCGGAAGGAATCAGCATGACGTCCCGAACCACCCCCAGCAGACTGCGGATCGCCCTGGCGGCGACCGTCGCCACCGCACTCGGCACCGTGGGGCTCACCGCCCTGTCGGGCTCCGCGAGCGCCGCCGCCGCGGACGTGACCGTGCAGTACCGGACCAGTGCGACGGGCGCGACCGCGGACCAGGCCGAGCCCTGGCTGAAGGTCAGGAACACCGGCAGCGGCGGCCTGCCGCTCAGCTCCGTCAAGGTGCGCTACTACTTCAAGGCCGACGCGGCCGGGACCACGTACCGCTTCGCCTGTTCCTGGGCGGTGAAGGGCTGCGCCAACATCACCGGGACGTTCGGCACACCCGCCAACCCGACGCCCACCGCCGACCGCTATCTGGAGATCGGCTTCACCGCCGGTGCGGGCACGCTCGCGCCCGGCGCCGACACGGGGGACATGCAGCTGCGCTTCCACCGCGCCGACTGGCAGACCCTGCGGCAGAGCGACGACTACTCCTTCGGCGCCGCGCAGACGTCGTACGCGGACTGGGCGAAGGTCACCGCCTCGGTGGCGGGCAGCACCGTATGGGGCACCTCTCCCGGGGGCGACGACCCCACGGACCCGCCTACCGACCCGCCGGAGGGTGGGCAGAGCCTGTTCGACGACTTCGACTACAGCACGTCGAGCGACCCGAGGATCTCGGCGAACGGCTGGAACGTCCGCTCCAACGCGGGCGGTCCGGGCGTGCCCGGCGCGACCTGGTCCCCGGAGAACGTCACCTTCGCGTCGTCGGGCGGCAACTCGGTGATGAACCTGCGGACCTCGACCGCGGGCACCGCCGAGAGCACCCGACAGACCGAAGTCCTCACCAAGGCCATGAAGTTCCGCAACGGCACCTACGCCGCGCGCGTCAGGTTCTCCGACGCCCCCGCGTCCGGCCCGGACGGGGACCGACTGGTGCAGACGTTCTTCACCATCAACGACCTCAAGGCGCCGATGGCCGACGACTACGCCGAGTACGACTTCGAGTACCTGCCCAACGGCGGCTGGGGCGAGCCCGCCAACATCCTGTACACGACGTCCTGGGAGACGTACAACCCCGACCCGTGGCAGGCCGTGAACCAGCACAGCGAGTCCCGGCAGAGCTTCGCCGGCTGGCACGACCTGGTGCTGACCATCGACGACAGCTCCATCAAGTACTACGTGGACGGGCAGCTGTTCGGCACCCATGACGCCGCGTATCTGCCCGAGCGGCCCATGTCGATCAACTTCAACCAGTGGCTCATCGACCTCGCGGGGCAGACCAGCACCACGCCCCGGTCGTACGACGAGCAGGTCGACTACGTCCTGCACGTCAAGGACCAGGTCCTGAGCCCGGCGCAGGTCGGGGCCAAGGTCGCCGCCTACCGGGCGGCGGGCACGACCTTCGAGGACACGGTCCCCGGCTAGCCGCATCTCTCCCGGCAGGTCCCGTTCCGGCGGGGCCTGCCGTCGCGCGATCAGCCTGCCGGGACCGGGCGCAGGGTCCTGCGGTGGGCCATCACCATCCGGTTGGGCAGGGCGAGGTTGCCGAGCCGGTGGCCGGAGAAGAGCCCGGTGCTGCCGCTCGGGCCCCGGCGGGCCGAACGTGCCGAAGCCGACCGCCGGCTCGCCTCGGCGCCGACCTCATCAGCTCCGGGCGGGCCGACATCGCCAACCCCGACACTCTCACTCGCGCTGCGACACTTGATCCGCTATCGGCGGTGACCTTACCCACCAGGGCGGTGCGGGCGGTGCCGGGCCACCCCGGGTCAGTCGCGCGCGGGGTGCCACCCCTCCGGGCCGCCGCCCCGCCACTCGATCAGCGCGGACCGCCGTACCCAGTCGTCGTCGACGTCGTCCAGGCCGGCGAGGCGCAGGAACTCGACGATGTCCAGCAGGCCGTAGGCCATCCCCACGAAGTGCTCGTCGACGCGGACGCGCCGGCCGCCGTCCTGGGCGGCCGGGTAGATGACGATGGGCTGTGCGCTGACCATGGCACCAGGGTGCGGCCAGGCCCCGGTGCCCGCATGCGGGAGGCCTCGGTTCCGGGGCCGCGTGGTGGCGGTCGTGATCCTGACGGGTGTCTTCGCCTCCGCCATCCCGATGACATCGCTCGTCGCCGTGATGGTGATGGTGTCGTTCGCGACGTTCGACTGGCACTCCATCGCGCCGAAGACGCTGCGGCGGATGCCGGCGGGCGAGAAGTACGCGCGGCACGGCAAGACCGTGGAGATCACCGGTCTGAACGGTCCCAGCGCCCATCTGCACGACCGCCTCAGCGGCGAGCTGGTCGCCGGGCACTGACCCCCGCGCGGCGTCCTCCGATCGCGCCCGTGCCGGGCACCGGGTGAGGATGGCCCGAGGAAGAGCCCGCGCGGGCCGGTTCGGGAGGTGGCGACGCTGGACACGGTGCTCCCCGTCGTCTTCGCGGTCTGCGCCGCCCTGAGCAACGCCGTGGCGACCGTGCTGCAGCGCATGGCGGCGCTCACCGTGCCCAGCTCGCAGGGGCTGCGGGCCGGGCTGATCCTCGATCTGCTGCGCCGGCCGGTCTGGCTGCTCGGCATGCTCGCGGTGATCACGGCGGCCGTCTGCCAGGCGGTCGCGCTGGTCACGGGGCCGCTGACGATCGTCCAGCCCCTGTTCGTGCTGGAACTCCCCCTCACCCTGATCGTGGCGTCCGTGCTGATGCACCGGCGGCTGCCGGCGTCGGGCTGGGCGTCGGTGGCGGTGGTGGTCGTGGGCCTGGCGGTCGCGCTCGCCGCCGCCGCGCCCTCCGGCGACCGCACCCGGGTGGCCTTGGACCGCTGGATCCCCGCACTCGCCGTCTGCCTGGGCCTGGTCGCCGTCCTCACCCTGATGGCGCTCAGACGCCCGCACGGGCCCGCCCGGGCCGCCTGCCTGGGGGCCGCTACCGCGATCAGCTACGCGCTCACGGCCGCGCTGCTCAAGACGTCGACGCACATCCTCGACGAGGAGGGGATCGTCGGGTTCCTGACCGCCTGGCAGACGTACGGGTTCGCGCTGACCGGCGTGTGCGCGCTGTTCCTGCTGGAGAACGCGATGCAGGCCGGGCCCCTGGTCGCCTCCCAGCCCGCCCTCACCCTCGGGGACGCCGCGGTCAGTCTCGCCCTCGGTATCACCCTGTACGAGGAGACCGTCCGCACCGGCTGGTGGCTGCTGCCGCAGTTGCTCGGGGTCGCGATGATCGCGGTGGGGATCGTCGCCCTGTCCCGGACGGCGCTCAACGAGTCGCTGGTGGCGACGGACGAGAAGGCGCCGGTCGCGTAGGCCGTGTCAGCGGGGTCTGCGAGACGCGCGAAGCGGTGCCGGACATGTCCGAACCTGTGGGCGTTCGACCCCGCCGGGCAGCGGGAGTGGCTCCAGGCCGCGTACGGGGAGCTGGTGGCCTTCGTGACCGGGGCGGCCGAGCGGGGCCAGGGGGCGTTCATGGGCTTCGAGTACCGAACGCCTCCCGAAACCGCTCACTCACGCGGTGCGCGCCTGCCACAGGTCGCGCAGCAGGGCGATCTCCGCCATGTGGTGGATGAACTCGAGGTTGGCGCCCCACAGGACCGCCGCATAGGGCTCGTCCGGGTCGGAGCCGTACGGGTACTGGGAGAAGCCGATCGTGTCGAGCTGCTCCTCCGTCACCGCGCCGACACTGTCGCGCCAGCGGTCGACCGACTTCCAGAACCGCTCGAGGGCCGTCGCGGCGGACGGGCTGAAGTCGACCATCTCCTTGGGGTCCTGACGCCGTTCGCCGAAGGCCCACTCCCAGTGCCCGGCGAAACCGTAGTGCAGATGACCCAGCCGCCAGGCGATGGTGGTGACCGGCGTCCGGTCGGGCTCCACGGGACCGGTGTGGGCGAGGACCTCCTCGACGCGCTCGACGGACACGCTCCAGTCCTCGGCGACCTTCTCGACGGTCATGCCGTCGGCGACCTGCCGCGCCACCTCGGCGTACTCGCTCGCCGGGATGTCGGCGGCGCCCAGGTCGAGCACCCACTCCCCCGGTCCGAACGCCCGCGGGGTCGTCGCCGCGCCGCGCGGGCGGATCGACCAGCCGCCGGGGGCCGGCTCCCACAGGTACTCCTCGTCGGTGAGCCCGGTCAGCCGGACCTCCGCCATCTCCCGGGCGCGGTCGAACTGGTCGAGCAGCAACCCCAGCCGGTCCGTCCGCAAGCCGCCGATCTCCATGCCTGGCCCCCTCGCCGGTATGCCGCTCGGCGGTCATGTCCCCCTGCGGGCATGCGCGTTCGCGGACACGCGGAGGCTAGTGGGCCGCCCGGCCCGGACGCGAACGATTTTGGGCTCAGGGCACGTCCACGTCGGCGAGCAGCGGATGGTGGTCGGAGTACACGGTGGGCCGTACGCCGTGCTCGACCGGGTCGACGCCGCGCAGGAAGACGTAGTCGAACTTGCTCAGCCAGTCCGTGGTCGGCTCGCACGGACCGGTGGGCGTGGGGCGGCACTCGGGGTCGACGTCGGTGCCCACCTTCCACATCGCCGCGAGTTCCGGGGCCTCCGGGACGGCGTTGAAGTCGCCCATGACGATGGCGCGGCCGTGGCGGGCGACCTCGCGGGCCAGCACGGGCACCTGCTCCGCGCGGACGGACTCCTGACGCCGCTGCGCGAGATGGGTGTTGAAGACCCGGACGGAGTGGCCGTCGACAAGGGTGGTGACGGCGAGATAGCCGCGGTCCTCGGACCCGCCGTCGGGGTACTCCCGCCGTACGACGTCCGTCATCGGCGCGGCGGAGAGGATCGCCTGCCCGAACCCGCCGGGGTTCCACGGCGACCCGCCGCACCGGCTCAGGCTGTCGAGCACCGTCCCGTACGCCACGTGGTACTTGAGCCCGTAGTAGCCCTCGAGGAAGTCCCGGATCCGCGCGACGTCCCGGTCGCATGCCTCCTGTACGCCGATGACCTGCGGGGCGTAGGTGGCGATCTCCGCCGCCCGGTCGACGTCGCTCACCCCGCAGGGATTGCAGAGGTTCCACGTCATCACACGGTTCGGGACGATCGACTCGGCCGCGTCGACGGGAAGCGCACGCGCGAAGACGGCGCCGCTCGGCGCGCTGGGGCCGACCAGCGCCACACCGGCCACGATCATGGCGGCCACCAGCAACCGCGTGCCGAGTCCCCGCACCCTCGCCTCCTCGCAGCGGACGGACGCGCCCTCGGCGTTCCGCCTTCTCAGGCACGAGGTTATGGGACGAACCTGTCAGCGCCGCGTGAGAGTCCCCGTCAGGGCCGGGCGGCAGGTGGGGTGTGGGAAAAGCACTGGCGTGGCCGGGGGTGCGGGCGCAGACTCCTGCCATGGGTGACATGGGGGCGTTCCAGCGGGCGGTGACCGCGTGGGCGGCCGGCGGGGACGGCGGTCCGGCGCGGGAGCTGGCAGGGCGGCTGCCCGTCCGGGTGGCGGTGCTGCTGGAGGGGCCCAGTGACGCGGCGGCGGTCAACGCGCTGGCACAGCGGCGCGGGCGGGATCTGGCGGCGGAGGGCGTCTGCGTCCTGCCGATGGGCGGCGCGATGAGCGTCGGCCGGTTCGCGGAACTGCTCGGGCCGTCAGGTCTGGGCATCCGCCTGGCCGGGCTGTGCGACGAGCGTGAAAGCCCCTACTACGCCCGGGGTTGGCGGCGGGCGGGCGCGTCACGGCCCGACTTCTTCGTGTGCGCGGCGGACCTGGAGGACGAGCTGATCCGCGCGCTGGGTGTGGGGCGCGTGGAGGAACTCGTCCGCGCGGAAGGGGACCTGCGTCCGCTGACGACGTTCCTGCGTCAGCCGGCGCAGCGGGACCGCACCGCGCAGCAGCGGCTGCGGCGCTTCTTCGGCACGACCAGCGGACGCAAGATCCACTATGGCCGGGTGCTCGTCGAGGCGCTCGACACCGACCGTGTCCCGGCCCCGCTGGAGGACCTGCTGGCCGTCGTCTGAGCCACGCGGCGGGGGGAGTTCGTGCCCGCCCGCTGCTGATGCGAGGCCGCCAAGTCGGGCGCAGACTGGACGCGTGAGTGGCTCGTACACGGGGCGTGGCCCGACCTCGCCCTCCTCCTCGACGGCACCACGACAGACCGTGGCGCTCGCGGCCATGATGTTCGCGGTCGCGATGACGTTCATCGACCAGACCATCGTGTCGATCGCGGCCCCCGACATCGTCCGGGAACTCGGTCTGTCCGCCTCCGGTATGCAGTGGGTCGTGAACGCCTATCTGCTGGCGCTGGCGGCGTTCTTCGCGCTGGGCGGCCGGATGGCCGACCTGTACGGCCCGCGCCGGGTGGTCGTCGTCGGCACGCTGGTCTTCGTCGTCTCGTCGGTGCTGTGCGGCTGCGTGCCCGAGGGCGATGTGGCGCAGGGGTGGCTGATCGCGTTCCGGGCCACGCAGGGGTTCGGCGCGGCGCTGCTGTTCCCCGCCGCGCTGGCCGTGGTGGTGGCGGTGTTCCCCCGGGAACGGCGGGGCCGGGCCCTGGCCCTGTTCTTCGGGATCTCCGGCGCGCTGACCGCGATCGGGCCGCTGCTGGGCGGCTGGCTGACCAGCTGGACCTGGCGGGCGGTGTTCTGGGTGAACGTCCCGGTGGCCGTCGTGGCGCTCGCGCTCGTCGCCGCCGCGCACATCGTGGACCGCCGGCGGGAGGGCACACTCGACGTGCCGGGCGCCGTGCTGATGGCGGCCGGTATGGGCCTGTGCGTGCTGGGCTTCCAGCAGGCGTGGTCCTGGGGCTGGGACAGCGCGGCCACCTGGATCTGCATCGTGGGCGGCCTGGTGATCCTCGGCGCGTTCATCCGCTACGAGCGCGGGGTGCGGCACCCCCTGATCGACCTGCGGGTGTTCCGGGACAAGGCGTTCAGTGTGGACGCCGCGGTGCTGTTCTTCGCGATGCTCGCGTTCGTCCCGGTGTTCTTCTTCGCGTCCGTGTACGCCCAGGTGTCCCTGAGCGCCTCGCCGAACCAGGCGGCGCTGTTCCTGCTGTACTTCTTCGCGGGCTTCGCCATCGCCTCGCAGTGGGGCGGCCGCATCCTCGACAAGCAGGGCGCGCGTCCGGCCCTGAAGATGGGCGGTGTGATCGGGGCCGTCGGGTTCGCGCTGTGGGCGGGCGAGTTGACGGACCTGTCGATCCACGACCAGTGGCCGTACGCCGCGCTCGCGGGCGCCGGGATCGGCTTCATCCTCGCCCCCGCGTCCACGGACGCCGTCAACCGGGCCATCGGGCCGTCGTACGGCGAGGTCACGGGCATCACGCAGACGATCCGCAACTTCGCGGCCAGCGTGGGCCTCGCCGTATTCGGCACGATCCTGACCCACGTCACGAACACGAACGTCCGCGACACCCTGGAAGGGCGCGGGCTGCCGGAGAACGTGTCGGACGACGTGGCCCACGGGGTCACCGAGTCCATCACGGGCAACGGCGACGACGCCGCGCCCACCGGCACGGGTCCGGTCGCGGACGCGATCCGGGACGCGGCGGGGGCGATCCGCATGGACTTCGCCGAGGCCAACCAGTGGGTCTTCTACGGCATGGCCATCGCCCTCGGCCTCGCGTTCCTCTGCGCGCTGCGCCACCCGGGCGGCCGGGCCGTGACGCCGGACGAGCAGGAGGAGGCGACGGCGCCCGCGTCACCGGGTGCCGGGCGGTCCGGGCAGCGGGCCGGTTCGTGACCGGTGCCGGCCGTACCGGCTGACCGCAGGGCGTCAGCCGTCGTCCGACAGCTCCTCCACCCTGCGGGCCGCCTTCTGCGCCGCACGGTCGGCGTCACGGACGCGCCGCTCGGCCGCCCGTGTCTCCTCGCGGGCCGTACGGTCGTCCGAGCGGGCCTGGCCGAGGTCGGCCTCGGCGCGCTTCAACTCCTTGGACAGGCTCTCCACCCGGTCCCTCAGCCCGGCGACCTTCTCCTTGACCTCCTCCGCCCGCCGGGCCGCCTCCTCCGCCTCCGCGGCCCGCGCGGCCCGTTCGCGGTCGGCCTCCTCGGCGGCCTTGCGGGCCTCGGCGAGCTCGCGGCGGCGGCGCTGCTCCGCCGCCGACTTCTTCTTGTCCTCGGCCGGGGCGGGCCGTTTCGCCCGGTCCGGTTTCTCGGCCCGGCGGGGCGGCGCCTCGCCGCTGGTGACGGGGAACGCGGCCGTGGGCGTGAGGGGTTTGGTGAGCCGGCCCGACGCCCACTGCCGTGCGGCCTCCTCGTCGGCGAGCACCGCCTGGAGGGTGTCCTGGACTTCGCGCTGGGCGTCCTGGCCGAGCGGATGCCCGGCGTCGGCGGCGAGCCGCGCGGCCTCCCGGGTCAGTGCGCCGATCAGCAGGCGCTGCTGGTGGACGAGGTCGCGCAACTGCCCGGGGTCCAGGTCTCGGTGGGCCTGCCGCAGGGCCTCGCCGAGTCCGACCAGGGGCTCGACCTGGTCGCGTTCGGCGCGGACCAGGGTGTTGCTGGCCCAGGCGGACAGGCTGGGGCGGCGCAGCTTGCCGATCGCGTCGGCGAGGGCCCGGTCACCGGCCGAGCGCGCGGCCGCCACCCGCTCGTTGCGCGCGGCGGTGAACTCCTCGGGCCGCAGTCCGTACAGCTCGTCGGCCACGGCGTCCAGATCCACGGGCTCCCTCTCGGCGAACGACTGCTCACGCCGAGATTTTCCCATTTCAGCCGGTATGCGCCACACGGTGGGGGGCCTGTGCCGGGTTTTGCCGTTCCGGCAAACGCGTTCGCCGGGGTGCCGGGGCGCTCCGCAGGATCGGTACGACCGCTCAGGCTCGTACGGGAGCCGCGCGGGCGAGGTGACGAGGTCCGCGGGAGGACACATGGCACGGCAGGACGGCTCGGCAGGCTTCACACATCGCACGGTCCTCGGCCCGGCCGGCCGGATCCATCTGGTGGAGCAGGGCACCGGGCCGCTGGTGCTGCTCGTGCACGGCTTCCCGGAGTCCTGGTACTCCTGGCGCCGCCAACTGCCCGCCCTCGCGGCGGCCGGGTACCGGGCCGTGGCACTCGACGTGCGCGGCTACGGCCGGTCCGCGAAGCCGGCGGCCACGGACGCGTACCGGATGCTCGACCTGGTCGCGGACAACGTCGCCGTGGTGCACGCGCTCGGCGAGGAGTCGGCCGTGGTCGTCGGCCACGACTGGGGCGCCACCATCGCCGCGAACTCCGGCCTGGTACGGCCGGACGTGTTCCGGGCGGTGGGGATGCTCTCCGTGCCGTACGTGCCGCGCGGCGGGCCGCGCCCCGGTGAGGTCTTCGCCGGGATGGGCGGGGACGAGGAGTTCTACGTGTCGTACTTCCAGGAGCCGGGCCGCGCCGAGGCCGAGATCGAGCCGGACGTACGGGGCTGGCTCGCCGGCTTCTACGCGGCGCTGTCCGCCGACACCATGGCCGGGCCCGGCGCCCCCGATCCGCACTTCGTCGGCGCGGGCGGGACGCTGCGGGACCGGTTCCCGGAGGGGCCGCTGCCCGGCTGGCTCGGCGAGGCGGACCTCGACGTGTACGCCGGTGAGTTCGAGCGGACGGGGTTCACCGGCGCGCTCAACCGCTACCGGAACATGGACCGCGACTGGGCGGACCTCGCCGCGTACGACGGGGCGCCCCTGAAGCAGCCGTCGTTGTTCGTGGGCGGGACCGAGGACGCCTCCACGATGTGGCTGGCCGACGCCATCGAGGCGTTCCCGGCCACCCTGCCGGGGCTCGTCTCCTCCCGTCTGCTCGATGGGTGCGGGCACTGGGTTCAGCAGGAACGGCCCGAGGAGACGAACCGCCTCCTCGTCGACTGGCTCGCGCGGGTCACTCCGGCTGGGTCGCGATCTGGATGAGGTTGCCGCAGGTGTCGTCGAGGACGGCGGTGGTGACGGGGCCCATCTCCAGGGGTTCCTGGGTGAAGCGGACGCCGAGGGCGCGCAGCCGCTCGTACTCCGCCTGTACGTCGTCCACGGCGAACTGGGCGAGCGGGATGCCGTCCTGCACGAGCGCGTCACGGTAGGTGCGGGCGGCGGGGTGGCCGAGGGGTTCCAGGAGGAGTTCGGTGCCGTCGGGCTCCTCGGGCGAGACGACGGTCAGCCAGCGGTCCTTCTCGCCGACCGGGACGTCGTGCTTCGTCCGGAAGCCGAGGATCTCGGTGTAGAAGTGCTGGGCCTTGGCCTGGTCGTCGACGAAGACGCTGGTCAGACGGATCTTCATGAGGGGTTCTCCTCGGGTGCGGAGCGGTCGGGCAAGGGGTCGGGCAGGGGCCAGCGCTCGGTGATGTGCCGCAGCGGGGCGGTGTCGAGGTCGTGGAACTTGTAGCGGCCCTCCCGCCGGGTCACGACGAGACCGGCGGCCTCCAGCACCGCGAGATGCTGGGAGACGCCCTGCCGGGAGATGCCGAGTCCGTGCTTCATGGCGAGGCGGCCGCAGATCTCGAACAGAGTCTGCCCCGACCGCTCCGTCAGCTCGTCGAGGATGATCCGGCGGGTCGGGTCGGCAAGGGCTTTGAAGAGGTCGTCGGCCACACCGCCACCATAGGCAAGTCATCGCTTGCCTATCAAGTCGCAGCGCCGCCTTTCGTCACCGGAGTCACCGGAGTCGGGCTCCCGGCTCAGTCCTCGGCCGGGTAGAGGCGGGTCACCTTGCCCTTGGGGTCGGCCACGAGATAGCCGGTGCCGTAGTCGTCCGTGAGGTAGATGGCCATACCCGCCGGGGTGTCGAAGGTGGTGCTGGGCGGCTGGAGGGTCACGTACCGAAGTGTCGGCTTGTCGACGTTCAGCTTCTTCTCGGCCTGGTCGAACAGGCCCGGGACCTTCGTCCAGTCGAAGCCGTCGAGGCGGACGGGCCGGTCGCCGCTGATGATCGTGCCGCTGATGATGTCCTTCTCGACGCCGCGACCGGGGCGATAGGTGTAGGAGTCGTACTTCTTGTCGCTGCCCTCGACCATCAGCTGGGCGGAGGCGTGGTCCGGGTAGACGGTGAGGTCGGCGTACCGGTCGCGGCCGGTCGCCTCCTCGAACGCCGCGATGGCGGTGCGGATGCCGTCCGGGGTGAGCAGGCCGCCCGCCGGGACCGCGTCCGCGGCCTGCGACCGGTCGGCGTCCGGGGTGCGCGCGGCCGAAGAGGCGGTCGAGGAGCCGGTCGGGGTGGTGGCGGGGGTGGTCGGCCGGTCGCCGGAGTCGGCCTTGTGGGCGTCGCCGCCGCCGAGGGGCAGCAGCCACCACAGGAGCGCCAGCGCACCGGCGAGCGCGGTGCCCGTGACACCGAGCAGGGCGGTGCGGTGGCCTGGCGTGCGGGCGGGGGGACGCGCGAGCGACAGGACGGGCGGGGGCCCGAAGGTGCCGTGTGTGACGGGGACGGTGGGCTGCCCGGGCGGCGACAGCGGGTACGACGTCGTGGCGGCCTGGGGCGGCGGGCCCGGGTGACCCGACTCGACGCCGGCCAGGGCCCGGTCCAGCGCGTCGGCGGTGGGGCGCGCGGCCGGGTCCCGGACGAGTACGCGCATCAGGACGTCACCGAGGGCGCCGGCCCGCACCGGCGGCGGCACGTCCTCGTGGAGGACGGCGGCGAGGGTGGCCACGGTGGTGCCCCGGCGCAGCGGGTGGCGGCCCTCCACGGCGGTGTAGAGCATCATCGCCAGCGACCACAGGTCGGCCGGGGCTCCGCCCTCCTGCCCCGAGACCCGCTCGGGCGCCATGAAGTCGGCGGTGCCGATGAGGGAGCCGGTGGCGGTGAGGGTGGTCGTCCCGCGGATCGCGGCGATGCCGAAGTCGGTGAGGGCGGGGCGCCCGTCGGGCCGTATCAGGACGTTGGCGGGCTTGACGTCGCGGTGTTCGATCCCGGCGTCGTGCGCGGCGCGCAGTGCGGCGAGCACCCCGCGGCCGATCCGCGCGGCCTCGGCGGGCGCCATCGGGCCGCGCTCCAGCCGGTCGGCCAGCGATCCGCCGGTGACCAGCTCCATGACGAGCCACGGGTACGTGCCCTCGCCGCCGTCGACGACGTGGTGGATGGTGACGACGTTCGGGTGGTCGAGGCGGGCCAGCGCCCTGGCTTCACGCAGCACGCGCTCGCGGAGCATCCGGGCGCCGTCGGGGTCGTACTCGGCGAGGTCCCGGTCGGGCGGGCGCACCTCCTTGACGGCCACCAGCCGGTGCAGCACCAGGTCCCTGGCGCGCCACACCGTCCCCATCCCGCCCCCGCCGAGGCGGGCCTCCAGCTCGAAGCGCCCGTCGACCACGCGTCTCGCGGGGTCTCTGCCGTCCTCACTCATGGGCGGGAGCTTAATTGCCCGGCGGCGCGGGCTTGTCAGGCGTCGGTGCGGGCTTCCAGGGCGCGCAGCACGGCCACCATGTCCTCGGTGCCGTGCCCTTGGGCGACGGTCTCGCCGAACAGGGCGTGACAGACGTCGAGAAGAGGTGACGCCACCTCGGCCTCGCGGGCGGCTTCGGCGATGAGCCGGTTGTTCTTCAGGACGTCCGCGGCGGCCGCCTGGACGTCGAAGTCGCGGGCCACCAGCTTGGCCGCCTTGCCGCGGGATACGGCGCTGGCCATCGGGCCCGCGTCGAGGACGTCCCGCAGCAGGGCCGGGTCGAGCCCGTGCCGGCCCGCGAAGTGGAACGCCTCGGTCAGACCGGTGACCAGGGTGATCAGGAAGAGGTTGACCGAGAACTTCATCAGCAGGGCGCCGGGGACGTCACCGCAGTCGAACGTCGCGCCGCACATCGGCGCCAGCAGGGGCCGTACGGCCGCGACGGCGTCGCTCTCACCGGCCAGCATCGCGACCAACTGCCCCTGTTCCGCCGGGATCCGGGAACCGGAGACGGGAGCCTCGACATAGCATCCGCCCGCAGCCTGTACGGCGTCCCCCAGTCCCGCCGAGTACGCGGCGGAGGTCGTGCCCATGTGGACGACGGTGTGCCCCGCGACACGGACCGCGAAGTCGGGGGTGCCGCGTCCGAGGACGGCGTCCACGGCGGTGTCGTCGGCCAGCATCAGGAACACCGTCCCGGCCCGCGCGAAGACCTCGGCGGGGCTCTCGGCGACGTGCGCGCCCGCTGTGTGGAGAGGGGCGCTGCGGTCGGGGGTGCGGTTCCAGACGACGAGGGGTGTCCCCGCCCGGACCAGGTTGAGGGCCATGGGGCGTCCCATGACCCCGAGTCCGATGAATCCGACGTCCATGCCGCACCGCCGTTCGCTCCGCACCGCGCCTGCCACTATGACAGTGGTCATAGTAGAGGAGCGATATGACGCCGGTCATAGGATGAGGGCTGGAACCGCACCGGGACGGACGGAGGGCCGGCGATGACGGGGCCACAGGCACGGGGACCGCGCGAGCGGATGGTCTTCAGCGCCGCCCAGCTGCTGCGCCGGGGCGGGGTCGCGGCCGCGGGCATGCGGGAGGTCGCCGCGCACGCCGAGGCGCCGCGCGGCTCGCTCCAGCACTACTTCCCGGGCGGCAAGGAGCAGGTCGTCAACGAGGCGGTGGGCTGGGCCGGCCGGTACGCCGCACGCCGGGTCGCGCGCTTCGTGGGCGGGCTCTCGGAGCCGACGCCCAGCGGGCTGTTCGCGGCGATGGTGCGCCAGTGGACCGACGAGTACGAGGCCGCCGGGTTCGCGGGCGGCTGCCCGGTCGCCGCGGCCACGGTGGACTGCGCCGAGGGCACGCAGTCGACGCGGGAGGCGGTGACCGCCGCGTTCGCGGAGTGGACATGCGCGGTCGCCGACGCCTTGGCGGGCATGGGCGTGCCGCGCGAGCGCGCCGGCTCGCTCGCCACGCTCATGATCAGCTCACTGGAGGGCGCGATCCTCATGGCCCGGGCCCAGCAGGACGTGCGACCGCTGGCCACGGTGAGCGCGGAGCTCGGTCCACTGCTGGACGCGGCGGTCGAACGGGACGGCTGAGGACCCACTTAGGGCGAGTCCTACGCTCCGTGGCCGTGGGACTCCGCACGGAGGGCGGCCTTCCGGATCTCCTCCTCGACGCCGCTGCGTGACGTGCCCTGACTCCGGGCGTACTCGGCCACGGCCGTCTGCAGATCCCTGGCGAGGTCCCGCCAGGCCCGCAGGGCGGTGTTGTAGGTCTCGGTCTGGCGGGCGCTCCAGCCGCCCACCTGGGTGGGTGGACCGTACTTGGCCCGCAGTTCCTCCACGCGGCTGTGCGCCTGCTCGGCCGCGCGCTGCTTCGCCACGAGCTCTTCGAAGATGGTCGTCACACAAATGGAGCATAGGCGGACGAATGCCGGAATGCGCGGCGAGCCCGCGCGGTACGGCTCAGCTCCGCAGTGTCAGGGCCTGCCCACTCCCCCGCGGGGAGGCCAGCCGCTCCCGATCCGGCAGGGACCATGACCGCCGGCCACGCGAAGCGCCCGCCCGGCGGGCAGGTGCCCCAGCGCAGCCCCGGCACCGCTCACACCTGCGGCGTCAGGGCCGCCCACTCCCCCGTCGGCAGAGCCAGCAGTTCCTCCAAGCGCTCCCGGTCCGGCAAAGGACCGTGGTCGCCCGTCACCCCGAGCGCCGACCCGGCGGTCAGGTGGCCCAGGCGCAGCGCCACCATGACGGACCGGCCCCGCAGCAGTCCCGCCAGGAAGCCCGCCGCGAAGGCGTCCCCGGCGCCCACCGCCTCCACGACCCGGACCGGCGGCGTGGGGACCGTGACGGGGCCTTCGCCGGTGAACGCGGTCGCGTCGCGTGGGCCGTCCTTCACCACGAGGACGCGCGGGTGCGGCAGCAGGGCCCGTACGTCCTGTGCCGTGAGGTCCGCTCCCCACAAGCCCTGCGCCTCGTCCAGGCCGACCAGGACGACGTCGGCTCGGTCGGCCAGGTCGCGCAGGACGGCCGGGGCGTCGCCGTCCGGCCACAGTGCGGGTCTGTGGTTCACGTCGAAGCTCACGGCGTACGGCCGTACGGGCGCCAGGGCCTGTTCGGTCAGGCTGCGGCACGACGGGGACAGGGCCGGGGTGATGCCGGTGAGGTGCACGAGCGCGGCACCCCGGACGGGCGCCGTGTCCAGCAGGTCCGGGCCCAGCGCGGAGGCCGCCGAGCCGCGCCGGTAGTAGTGCACGCGGGTCCCGTCAGGTGACGGGTCCTTCACCAACAGGCCAGTCGGGCGGGCCGGATCGGTGCGCACGTGCGACACGTCGACGCCGGGTGCCGCGACCGCGGCGCGCACGCGGCGCCCCAGCGGGTCGTCGCCGAGCGCCGAGAGCCAGGCGACCGGGACCCCGTGGTCCGCGAGGTACATGGCGACGTTCGACTCGGCCCCCGCCACCGACATCCGCAGCCGCCCGGCGTCGGCCAGCGGGCCCGGCGGGTCGGGGGCCAGGGCCGCCATCGTCTCGCCCACGCAGACGACCGGGCCCGGCGCGGGGCGCCACGCAGCGCCGGTGACCGTCATGCCGAGCCCTCCACGCGCACGCCGTCGAGGCGGCAGGCCGGCGTCGGCGTGCCCGGCACGTCCACCCGGACGGAGAACAGCGCCCCGTCGTCCGGTCCCGGCGCCTCCAGGCCCACGCGAGCCGTCGTGATGTGCAGGACGTGCCCGGCGAGGCAGACGCCCGCTGGCTGACGCGCGGGCAGCCGCAGCGTCCGGTCGAGCGTGCCGTCGGGCAGGTGGCGGCGAACCGTACCGGTGCCCCAGACCGCGATCCACACGGCTCCCTCGGCGTCGACGGCCATGCCGTCGGGGCTGCCGTCCTCCACCGTGACGAACTCGCGCGGTGTGCCGAGGTCGCCGGTGGCGGGGTCGACGGGGTAGCGCCGGACCACCCCCCGGGCGCTGTCCGCGAGGTACATGACGCTGCCGTCCGGGGTGAACGCGGGCCCGTTGGGCACGGTGATGCCGTCCAGGACCCGCACGACCGTGCCGTTCCGGTCGAGCCGGTACAGGGAGCCGGCGCCCTCGTCGGCGTCGTACGCCATGCTCCCGGCCCAGAACCGGCCGAACGGGTCGGCGACGGCGTCGTTCATGCGCATCCGGGCGGGGGCGCCGTCCTCGGGGCGGGCCAGCCAGTCGACGGTGCCGTCGGGGCGCAGCAGGCAGATCCCGGTGCCGGCGGCCGCGACCCAGGTGCCGTGGTGACCGGCGAGCGGGGCCACGGCGCCCAGCGGGACGGGGAGTTCGGCCAGCGTGCGCAGCGGTGCCGTCTCCCGCTGTGGGACGGACAGCAGGCGGCCCGCCAGGATGTCGACCAGGACCACCTCCGTGCCGGTCCAGCGGATGCCCTCGCCGAGTTCGAGCCGGTCCGGGCGGGTGGCCTGCGGTCGTACGGCGGTCATCGGACCGCCTCCTCGGCAATGGCGTGGAAGCGGCGGGCGCGCTCCCTGAGCGCCGCCACGCTGCCGCCGTCGGCCGCATCGCCCACCAGCGGGGAGCCCACGCCCACCGCCAAGGCCCCCGCCGCGAGGCACTCCCGGGCCGCGCTATCGTCGATGCCGCCGACGGGCACGAACGGAGCGTCGGGGAACGGGCCTTGCAGTGCCTCGAGATAGGCCGCTCCCCCGGCCTGGGCGAGCGGGAACAGTTTCAGCGCGGCCACGCCGAGGGCGCGGGCGGCGATGATCTCGGTCGGGGTCAGCACCCCGGCGAGGACCGGCAGGCCCAGATCCTGGGCGGCCGTGACGCCGGGCCCCAGGCCGGGGGTCACGGCGAAGTCGGCGCCGGCGGCGTGCGCGGCCCGGGCGTCCTCGGCGGTGAGGACGGTGCCGGCGCCGAGGGGGCGGTCGGGGCCGAGGGCAGCGCGGGCGCGTTCGAGGACGGTGAGCGCGTCCTTGCCGGACAGCGACACCTCGACCAGGTCGACGCCCTCCTCGACGAGGGTCAGGACGGTGCGCAGCGCGGCGTCGGGATCGTCGCCCCGCACGATCGCGACCAGGCGGTGGGTGGCCAGCGCGGCGGTGAGGTCCACGGGTGGTGCTCCTTATGGTGCGGGGGTCTCGGGGCAGCGGCAGGCCCCGGTGAGGGTGAGCCGCCAGCGGACCTCGCCGGAGGCGGGAACCCGGGCGGCGTCGCCGGGTCCCGCGTCGGCGAGGTCGAAGACGCGGCCGAGCATGGGTTCGACGCCGGTGCTGCGGTAGGGACCGGTGTCGGGGAAACCGCCGAGATTCCGCCACAGGGCGACCGACATGGGCTGCCCGTCCGCCCGCACGCGCAGGGCGAGCCGGTCGGTCCCGTCGTGCACGCAGCACGAGTCGGTGTCGACGACGGCGCCGACCGCGGTGCCGTCGTCCGGCCCGAGCCGGTCCAGGGGCACCCCGTGCGGGGCGGGCCACGGCCCGGCGATCCAGGGCGCGCCGGCGGGCCAGGGCCGGTCGAGCAGCGGGGCGGCCTCCGGGAAGAGTCGGGTGTCCGCTCCGTCCGGCATCCGCAGGCGGGCGTCCTCGGAGAGGTCCAGCAGGGCGTGCGCCGCCCACACGAACCGGAACCCGGCGGGAGCGGTCAGCCGATAGTCGACGCGGATGCGGTCGCCGTCGGTCCGGGCGGTGCGGGCGAGCGTGAAGGACGTGCCCCGGACGTGCTCGGTGCCGTCGGCGTCCCGGGTCCAGGGCCGGGCCCAGACGTCCCCGTGGTCGGGCCGGCCCCGCACTGTGGGGACGCACTCCTCCAGGCCGCCCGCGTCGACGAACGCGTCCCCGGGGGCGGCCGTGTCCCGTCCGGGCGCCGGGCGGTGCCAGAGCCATTCGCGGGTGGGTGAGCGCAGGGACGTCCACCGGCCGCCGTGCGCCGGGTCGGTGGTCAGCGTCAGCACATGCGCGGCACTCGGTGTCGGCACGCGCTCACCACTCCGCGAAGGAGTCGTCCGCGTGCCGCCAGACCGGGTTGCGCCAGGCGTGTCCGGCCCGGTCCGCCGCCCGTACGGCCGTCTCGTCGACGGTGATGCCGAGGCCCGGGGCGTCGTTGCGGGGCGCGTGCCCGTCGACGAAGCGGAACGGCGTCGGGTCGGCGAGATAGGACAGCAGGTCGGCGTCCTTGTTGTAGTGGATGCCCCGGCTCTGCTCCTGGATCAGGAAGTTGGGCGTGGCGAAGGCGACCTGGAGGCTGGCCGCGAGGGCGATCGGGCCGAGCGGGCAGTGCGGGGCGAGCTGGGCGCCGTAGGTGTCGGCGAGGGAGGCGATGCGGTGCACCTCGGTGATGCCGCCCGCGTGGGACAGGTCGGGCTGGGCGACGGCGATGCCGGCGGTGAGGGCGGGCAGGAACTCGGCGCGGGAGTAGAGCCGTTCGCCGGTGGCGAGGGGCACGGGGCTCGCCTCGACCAGGCCGGGCAGCAGATGGCCGTGCTCGGGGAGGACGGGTTCCTCCACGAACAGCGGGTGCAGCGGCGCGAGTTCGGCGAGGACCCGGCGGGCACTGGCGGCGGTGAAGCGGCCGTGGAAGTCGACGGCGACGTCCCGGCCGGGGCCGAGGACCTCACGGGCGGCGGCGACCCGGTCGACGACGGCGGCCGTCTCGGCGGCGGTGGCGATCGGCGAGGTGACGCCGGCGCCGTTCATCTTGACGGCGGTGAACCCGGCCTCCACCTGGGCGGCTATCTGCTCGCTGAGCTCGGCGGGTTCGTCGCCGCCGACCCAGGCGTAGACCCGGACGCGTTCACGTACGGGCCCGCCGAGCAGGGCGTGCACGGGTGCGCCGTAGGTCTTGCCCGCGATGTCCCACAGGGCCTGGTCGAGTCCGGCGACGGCGCTGGAGAGGACGGGGCCGCCCCGGTAGAAGCCGCCCTTGGTGAGCACCTGCCAGTGGTCCTGGATGCGCAGCGGGTCCTGTCCGACGAGGTACTCGGCGAGCACGTCCACGGCGGCGCGCACCACCTCGGCCCGCCCCTCGACGACGGGTTCGCCCCAGCCGACCACTCCGTCGTCGGTCTCCACGCGGCAGAACAGCCAGCGCGGCGGGACCTGGAAGGTTTCTATCCGCGTGATCTTCACTTGCCCCCCGTGCCTTTCGTGTCGTCGTCGCCGGCCGCCTCGCCGGGCCCGTCGAGCCGGTCCAGATCGCGTCCGGCCTGGACGAGCAGGGCGCGCATCGCGGACTCGGCGGCGCCGGGGTCGCGTTCGCGCACGGCGTCGAGGACGGCGCGGTGGGCGGGGACGGGGTCCTCGCTGTGCGGATGGCTGTGCACGATCCGGTCGCGGTGGGCGAGGCCCGGCTCGATGACCATCTCCATGCGTTCCAGCAGTTCGTTGTGGGTGGCGGCGAGCAGGGCCCGGTGGAAGGCGAGGTCGGCCTCGACGGCCTGGCCGGGTCCGGCGTCCTCCTCGCCCATGGCGACGAGGGCCGCCTCCAGGGCCTCGAGGTCGGCGTCGGTGCGGCGCTCGGCGGCGAGGCGCACGGCGGCCGGTTCGACGATGGCGCGGACCTCGGCGAGGTTGCGCAGCAGGGTCCGGTCGGCGTCGGTGGCCTCGCCGGCGCCCTCGAACTGCCAGCGCAGCACGTCGGCGTCGAGGAGGTTCCAGTCGGCGCGGGCCCGCACGAACGTGCCGCGTTTCTGCCGGGCGTCGACCATGCCCTTGGCGGCGAGCACCTTCAGGGACTCCCGCAGGGCGGTGAGACTGACGTCCAACTCGCTCTGCAGCGCCACCAGGTCGAGCGTGGCGCCCTCAGGGATCCGGCCGCCGAGGATGCGGCGGGCGAGGGCCTCCACGGTCTGGCCGTGCACGCCGCGGCGGGCGTAGGGCGTCATGTGGTCCAGCCTTTCTGCGGGGGAATGGGGGTGGGGGTCATGCCGAGGACTTCACGACGCTCCAGCCGCCGTCCACGACGAGGCTGGTGCCGGTGACGAAGGAGGCGTCGTCGGAGCCCAGGAAGGCGATGGCGGCGGCGACCTCGCCCGGGGCGCCGAAGCGGCGGGCGGCGGTCTCGGCGACGCTGCGCTCACGGTCCTCGGGTGTCACCCGGTCCCAGGCGGCGGTGAGGATCGGTCCGGGTACGACGGCGTTGACGCGGACCTCGGGCCCGTACTCGACGGCGAGCTGCCCGCACAGGGAGAGCAGGGCGCCCTTGGAGGCGGCGTAGGCGGGGTGTCCGGGGATGCCGACGCGGGCGTGCACGGACGAGGTGAGCACGGCCGCGCCGCGTCGCGCGCGAAGGTCGGGCAGGACGGCGCGGAGGCCGAGGAAGCTCGCGGTGAGGTTGACGTCGAGCTGCCGCTGCCAGGAGGTGAGGGTCATCGCGTCGGCCGGGGCGACCTCGACGGTGTAGGCGTTGCTGACGAGGAGGTCCACGGGCCCGAAGGTGTGCGCGGCGGCGACGATACGGCGCCAGTCGTCGTCCTCGGCCACGTCGGCACGGACGAACACGGCCCGGCCGCCGTCCTTGGCGATCCGTTCGGCGACGGCCGATCCGGCGTCCTCGGCGACGTCGGCGAGGACGACGGCGGCACCCTCCGCGGCGAGGCGTTCGGCGGTGGCGGCTCCGATGCCGGAGGCCGCGCCGGTGACCACGGCGGTGCGGCCGGTGAAGCGGTCCATCGTGGGGTCGTCTCCTTCGTGTGCGTCCGTCGTGGGCCGTGGGCGCGGGCGGGCGGGCCGTCCGGGCAAGATATGCGGCTCACTCACGTGTCAGTACCACCAGATCGGCGTCGTGACCGGCGCTCCAGGCGAACGGCAGTCCGTAGTGCAGCAGATGGGCTCCGCCGTACGTCGTGCCGGTGGCCGTGTCGCGGTAGCGGGCCGCCCGGTCCAGGCCGCGCAGCCGCAGCCGGGCGGGCCGGCCGGGCACGAGCGGGGCGCCGTCGAGGCGTCCAGTGCTGAGCGCGGCGACGACGGTGCGCTCCCCGGCGTCGTACTGGACGCCGCAGGTCGGCTCGTCGGGGCTGCCGAGCAGGCGGGCCTCCCCGTGATGGACGACGTCCCGGATCTCCTTGTAGCGGGCGATCCAGCGGGTGGCCTCGGCCCGTTCCTCGGGGCTCCAGGAGCGCAGGTCGGCGCCGATGCCGAGCACACCGCACATGGCGTTGACGAACCGGAAGGCGAGGCTGCGCGGGCGCGGGTCGAAGACGCCGGGCGCGTCGGTGACCCAGGAGCTCATGACATGCGGGGCGTGCGCGTGCAGGAAGCCGTACTGGATGGACAGCCGGTCCAGCGGGGCGGTGTTGTCGCTGGGCCAGACGACGTCGGTGCGGGCGAGGGTGAGGGGGTCGACGCGGCCGCCGCCGCCCGCGCAGCCCTCGACGGTGACATGGGGGTGGGCGGTGCGCAGGTGGTCCAGGACGCGCAGGTATCCGGCGACGTGCTCGGCGTCCAGGTCGACGGCTCCGGCGCCGGGCCGGCCGCGTTCGGTGGGCGGCCGGTTCATGTCCCACTTGAGGTAGTCGACGGCGTAGGTGCCGAGGAGCCGGTCCAGGGTGCCGATCACGAAGTCCTGGACGTCGGGGCGCCCGAGGTCGAGCAGCAGCTGGTTGCGGACGAGGCGGGCGGGCCGGCCCTCCACCCGGTACACCCAGTCGGGGTGTTCGGTGTGCAGCCGGCTGCCGGGGCTGACGGCCTCGGGTTCGACCCAGAGGCCGAAGTCGAGGCCGAGGCCGCGGACGTCCTCGACGAACCGGTCGAAGCCGTGCGGGAAGGCCGCCGGGTCGGGGTGCCAGTCGCCGAGTCCCCCGGTGTCGTCGGCGCGGCCGGTGAACCAGCCGTCGTCGACGACGAACAGCTCGGCGCCGATGTCGGCGGCAACCTTGGCGAGTTCGAGCTGTCCGGCGGCGTCGACGTCGAAGCCGGTGGCCTCCCAGGAGTTGTAGAGGACCTTGCGGGGGCGGTGCAGCCGGTCGCCGGCGAGCCGGCGTTCGTAGCGGTGCCAGACGCGGGACAGTCCGTCGAGTCCTTCGGGGCTGAAGGCGCAGGCGAGGCGTGGGGTGGTCAGGGTGGTGCCGGGGGTGAGAACGACGGCGCCCTCGTGCGGGACGCGTCCGGCGCGGACCCGGATCGCGCCGCCCGGTTCGGCCTCGGCGGTGATGTGCCAGTTGCCGGCCCACTCCAGGGCGACTCCGTAGGCGGGGCCGTCGCCGGGGGTGCCGTCCTGCACGGCGAGCCAGGGCGCGTAGGCGTGGCCGGGGACGCCCTGGGTGCTGCCCATGGTGAACGTGCCCCGGGTCAGGTGCAGTTGGGTGCGCTGGAACTCCTGGGACCACTGGCCGGTGAGGTACGTGAGCCGGGCGCCGGCGGTCACGGGGACGTTCACGGCGGCCGAGTCGAGGCGTTCCAGGCGCAGTTCGCGGGTGGCGGTGTGCTCGGTCCAGCGCAGGATGACGTCGGTGCCGGGCACCGTCTCGTAGCACAGGACCGTGCGCAGGCCGAGGACGTCGTCGGTGAACGCCAGCCGCAGCGCGCCCTCGCTCTCCTCGGCGCCGGCGAACTCCCACCAGGAGCCGCGCTCCCCCTCGGGGGTCGCGGCCACCAGCTCGGCCCCGGTGAAGGGCCGCAGACCGTACGGCAGATACTCGGCGGGCGCCGCGTCGGCCGGGGTGACGAAGTGGGTGCGGTGGGACCAGTCGAGGGCCGAGGGTCCGTCCTCGACGCCGGCCGGGCCCCAGGCGTCCAGCTCGGCCCAGGGTCCGTCCTGGGACAGACGGACGGTGTAGGTGGTCTGCTCGGTGCGCAGAGTCCAGCGCGGGTGCGTCACTTGACCGCTCCCAGGTTGAGGCCGGCCACGAAGTGCCGCTGGAAGCGCAGGAAGACGGCGACGGTGGGCGCGGCGGCGATGACGGACCCGGCGGCGATGACGTTCCACATGGACACGTACTGGCCCTGGAGTCCGATGAGGGCGGCGGTGATGGGCATCTTGGTGTCGCTGCGCAGCACGGTGATGGCCCACAGCAGGTCGTTGAAGATCCAGGTGAAGGACAGGGCGCTGAGCGCGGCGAGCGCGGGCCGGGTCAGCGGGAGGATGATCCGCCAGAACACCTGCCAGGGTCCGGCGCCGTCGACGACGGCGGCCTGCTGGATCTCGGCGGGGATGGCCCGCATGAACCCGTGCAGTACGAAGACGTAGAAGCCGACGCCGAAGCCGATCTGCACGCCGATGAGGGCGGGCAGGGTGTCGAAGACGCCGATCATCTCGCTCAGCTTGGAGACGGGGATGAGCAGGATCTGCGGCGGGAGCAGGTTGCCGCCGAGCATGAGGAGCAGCAGGGAGCGGCGCAGCGGCAGGTCGTAGCGGCTGAGGGCGAACGCGGCCATGGCGGCGAGCGCGAGCGTCGCGAGGACGCACGGGACGGTGACGAGCAGGCTGTTGATCAGGGCGCGCTGCTGGCCGCCGTCGACCCAGGCCTGGCGGAAGTTGTCCAGGGTGAAGGAGTGCGGGAGGCTGCCGAGCCCGTGGGCGGCGATGTCGTCGAAGGAGCGCAGGCTGGTCACCAGGACGAGGGCGATGGGCAGCAGCCACAGCAGGGCCAGCGCGCCGGCGCCGAGATGGAATCCGGCGGTCGCGGCCCGCCTGCGGCGTACGGCCGTGGTGGTGGCGGACATCAGTCGGCCTCCCGGAAGGCGCGGACGAGGTAGGAGGCAATGACGCCGAACGCCAGCAGGAAGATGACGACGGCCAGCGCGGAGCCGTAGCCCAGCCGCAAGGACTGGAACGCGGTCGAGTACATGTAGGTGCTCAGCAGTTCGGACGAGTGGTAGGGGCCGCCGCGGGTCAGCGACCACACGACGTCGAAGGAGCGCAGCGAGTCGATGATGATGACGGACACGACGACCGCGTTGACGCTGCGCAGCTGGGGCAGGGTGACATGGCGGAAGCGCTGCCAGGCGCTCGCGCCGTCGACCTTGGCGGCCTCGTACAGGGCGGGGTCGATGCCCTTGAGCCCTGCGAGGTAGAGGACCATGACGTAGCCGATCTGCCGCCACAGCGCGGGCACGATGACCGCGTACAGGGCGGTGGCCTGGTCGGCGAGCCAGGCGTGCCGCAGACTGCCGAGGCCGACCGACTCCAGCAGCTGGTTGAGGACGCCGTCGGGCTGGTAGACGGCCTGCCAGACGAGCGCGGTGGCGACGAGCGAGAACACCACGGGCAGGAAGAGGGCGGCCCTGTAGAAGCCGACG
Source organism: Streptomyces sp. RK62 (assembly GCF_018070255.1). Lineage (NCBI taxonomy): Bacteria > Bacillati > Actinomycetota > Actinomycetes > Kitasatosporales > Streptomycetaceae > Streptomyces > Streptomyces sp. RK62. The sequence goes on from NZ_JAGPYD010000003.1 coordinate 134,503, forward strand.
CCGCGCCGCTCCTGCTGGAGCAGCAGGGCGGCGGCGAGCCCGAGGAGGGCGGAGAGGCCGCCGAACAGCACGAGCCAGAGGACGGTGTGGCCGAGGGCGCCGCGGAAGACGTCGTCGGAGGCCATCTCGCGGAAGTTGTCCAGGCCGACGAACGTCGGCGCGGACACGCCGTCCCAGTCGGTCAGGGCGAGGTAGAAGCCCTGGACCGCGGGCCAGAACACCCAGACGGCCTCGGCGAGCAGCGGGACGAGGACGAAGGCGAGGACCAGCGGCGGGGTGCGCCGGGGGCCCCGGGCCCGGCCGCCACGGGACGGCGCCGGGACCGGGGGCTTGCGGTGGGGGGCGGTGAGGACGGCCATGGGTCAGGCCTTCCAGATCTTCTCGGCCTCGCGCTGCCAGTCGGTGAGGATGGAGTCGATCTCCTTGGGCTTGGCGAGGAACTTGGTCAGCGCGGTGTCGGCGGTGGGCTGGAGGGCGTCGCTGGAGTCGCGGTTGAAGAACTGGGTGATCTCGACCGCCTCCTCGATGTGCTTGCGGCCCTTCGTCACCAGCGGCGTACCGGCGTCCTTCGCGTCGGGGTGGCAGGGCAGGACGGTGCCGGAGGAGCCCTTGATGTAGATCTCCTGGGCCTCGGCGGTGGCGAGGTAGCCGAGCAGGTCGAGCACGCCCTCGCGGCGTCCGGTGCGGGCGCTGGCGAAGTAGCCGTCCGTGGGCGCCTCTTCGGCGAGCGGCACCTTGGGGTCGATGACGGGGAAGCGGAAGAAGTCGATGTCGTCGAGGGCGTCCTTGGGGGCCGCGTCGGCGAAGAAGGTGCCGATGAGCATCATGCCGCTGCGGCCGTTGAGCAGCGCGGTGGTGGCGTCCTGGAAGGCGCCCGCGGTGCCGTTCGGGTCGAAGTACGGCAGCACCTCGCGCCAGCGGTCGAAGACCCGGCGCACCTGGGGGTCGTCGAACCGGTGCTTGCCCGCGAGGAGTTCGCGGTGGTACGCGGCGCCGTTGATGCGGATGTCGAGGTAGTCGAACCAGGCGGAGGCCACCCAGGCGGTGTTGCCGCCGGCGCCGAGGCCGATGGGGGCGACGCCCTTGCTCTTGAGCTTGTCGCACAGGTCGAGGAACTCGTCCCAGGTCTTCGGCTCGCTGACGCCCCACTTGGCGAAGTTGGACTTCCGGTAGAACATGCCCCACCAGTAGTAGGTGGTGGGGACGAAGACCTTCTTGCCGGAGCCGGCGGTGCACAGGGAGTTCAGGGCCTTGGAGTAGCCCTTGAGTTCCGGTCCGTCCCAGAGCCCGCCGAGGTCGAGCAGCAGGTCCTTCTTGGCGTAGGCGTCCGCGACGGAGCCGGGGTACCAGGTGTAGACGTCCGGCGGGTTGGCGGAGGTGAGGTAGGTCGGCAGCTGGGTGCGGAAGGTCTCCGCGGCCACCGTGTTGAGGCTGACGTCCCCGGACTTCTTCTTGCCGTAGGCGGCGACGATGTCCTCCATCGCCGCCTTGGCCTGGGGTGCGGAGAGGTTGGACTGGAGGGTGACCGCGCCCGAGGAGGAGTTCTTCGAGGACGAGGTCGAGGTGACGCAGCCGCTGAGCAGCGCGGCCGTCCCGGCGGCGCCGATCCCGGCGAGGAGTTGCCGTCGGCTGGGCTGGGGGTGGGTCATGGAGGGCTCCCTGTGGATCCGCGCGGGCGGGGCCGGCCCTCCTTAAGGCCGGGGGCCCGCTCGCGGCGGATCCAGGTTCGCGTGGCGCTTCCACCACGTCAAGAATAATTACTAATTTATTTGAACTGGGTCCGGTGAATCCCGGGCTTGGGCCCCGCGACTACGGAACCTGAGCCCGACGGCCACTCGAACCCGGGTCCGGTGATCACTTGAGCTGGGCCTGGTGATCACTTGAGCCGGGTCCGGTGGACGAGACCGTCCACGCCCCGGTACGCGACGTCCACGCCACCGTCCGCTCCCGCGACCGCGCCGAGCGCGCCCTCGAAGGCGGCGCTCGGGAACTCCTGCCGCTTCGTCCAGCCCTGCCAGGCGCCGTTCTCGTACCGCTGCTGCCAGAGCGTGTAGTCGCCGGCCCGCGCGTACAGCACCACCGCGTCCCCGGCGGTGACCAGCGTCGGGCTGCCGCTCACGGTGCCGCCGAGCGAGGACCACTCCGACCAGGTGCCCGAAGTGTCGCGCGACCGCGTCCAGATGTCGTCCGACGGGGTGCGTACGGCGACATGCACCCGGCCCTGCGCGTCGACGGCGGCGGAGGGCCGGCCGTATGTCTCCCGGTCCCCGGGGGCGCCCAGCGACGACCAGTCCGAGGACGGCCCGCGCCGCACGATCCTCCCGTCCGCCCCGCGCGCGACGAGCGTCCAGTGCTCGGGGTCGGTGAAGGCGACGGACGGCGCGTCGGTCACCCGGCCGCCGAGGCTCTGCCAGCCGCCCCAGCGCCCGCCCTCGAACACCCGCCGGTACACCCGGGAGTCGGTGCCGCGTACGAACAGGTCGATCCGGCCGCCGGCCGAGGCGTACGCGGCGGGCTGCCCGAGGATCCGGCCGCCCGTGGGCCCGCCGAGGTCCTTGGTACGCCCGGTGCCGTCGCCGGTCACCTGCTTCAGGCTGCCGTGCGGCCCCCGGAAGAACGTGGTGAGCGTGTCCCCGGCGCGGACGACGGCCGGGCTCGCGGTGGCCCGTTCACCGAGGCTCGTGCCCGGCAGCGTCTCCTCGCCGGTCAGCTTCAGGAACGCCGTGCCGTGCGCGGGGACCTCCACGGTGTACGACCCGGTGTGCGTGCCGCGGTCGGCGCGGGCACGCAAGTCGCGGACCTTCACCGTCCCGCCGAGGGCGACGTCGGCGAAGTCCACCGTCCGGCGGACGGGTTGGTCGGAGCGGTTGAGCAGGACGACGGCCCGCTCCCCGCGTCCGGCGAGGTCCTTGCTGTAGACGTCGCCGGTGGAGTCGGAGGCCACCCGGACGCCCTGGACGGCGAGCGGGTCCTGGTTGACGGCGATGATCTCCGGGTTGCGCAGCGTCCCGATCATCGACGGCGTCAGGGTGCGCGGGTCGGAGCCGACGACCAGCGGCGAGGACATCTCGGCCCACATCACGAACTGGGTGGTCGACTCCTCCTCGGTCAGCTCCAGGGAGCCGTCGGCCATGCGGCGCATCGGGATGAGGTAGTCGGGGTCGTTGTAGTGGCCGGGCCCCTGCGCCTCGGGGTGCCAGGCGTTGGCGTCCATGTTGCGCAGGACGTTGGGCCACTGGCCGGGGCTGGGGGTGCCCCAGGCGATGTCGGTGCCGGTGCGCCAGGAGTCCGCGATCGTCGGCGCGTAGGCGTACGTGTTGTGCGCGTCCTGCTCGGGGGTGTGCGGCAGGCCCCAGTCGTCGGTGAGCGGGTTGCAGAGGTTGAGCAGCATCGTGCGTCCCGACTTGGCGACGGCGTCGCTGAACTCCTTGAAGGCGGGCCCCGGGTCGAGCTTCGCACCGATGCCGCACAGGAAGTCGACCTTGATGGCGTCGACCTTCCAGGCGGCGAACTGCCGTGCGTCCTCGGTGTAGTGGCCTCGGCTGCCGAGCCCGCAGGTCTTCCCGCCGTCGTACTCTCCGGCGTCGGTGTAGATGCCGGCCTTCAGTCCGCGCTTGTGCAGGTAGGAGACCAGAGCCGGGATGCCGGAGGGGAAGCGGTCGGGGTGGGCCGTCAACCGGCCTTGCGCGTCACGGGGGTTGTCGGCCTGCCAGCCGCCGTCCAGCCACACGATGTCGTAGCCGCTGTCCCGCAGACCGCTGCTGACCAGCTTGTCGGCGACCGCGCGGACCTCCTTCTCGGTGGGCGCGCCGAGCCCGTAGTAGGTGTTCCAGCCCATGTACGGCGTCGGCGCGAGGCCGCTGTCGTAGTAGGCGGGCGCGCCTTGGTCCACGGTCGCGTTGAAGCTGGTGTCCGCGGTGGCGTTCACGGTGGTGTCCGCGGTGGCGGGCGGTGCCGCGGAGGCGGTCAGGACCACGGCGATCGCGGTCGTCAGGGCGAATGAAGTCACGTGCCTCTCCGGAGGGTTGGGAAGCAGGAGGGGTGTGACGCGGGCCGCTACGGGTGCCGGGGCCGTCGGCGTCACGGCGAAGACTGTGGCGCGCGGCCGGAACCGTGTCAATATTAATTACTAATTTACAGAAACACGTATCCGCCCTGTCCGGACTCTTGACGGGCCGGGGCCCGGGGTGCAGGGTTTGGCAACGTTGTCAGAGCCTCTGGGGAGCCCAACACCGTCCGCTCCAGGCAACGTTGTCAACAGCGTCCCCGGGGCCGCCGGCCCCGGGACCTTCCTGATCGGAGCCGTGCCCCATGCCGGATCAGCCGTCCGTGCCGTCCCGCCGCACCGTCCTCGCCGCCGGATCGACGCTCCTCGCGGGCTTCGGGGCCGGCATGGGCCTCCCGACCGCCGCCGCGGCGGCGGGAACCGGCCACCCGCGCCCGGCCGCCGCCCAGGGCGAACTCGCCGCGTACCGGCCCGTGAAGGTGTCCTCCACCGACTACGCGCCCACCCCGGCCGAGTTCGCCGTGGACGGCCTGGACACGGTGGGGGTGCGCGGCACCGGCTGGCGGGCCGCGGCCGGCGACCCGCAGTGGATCAGCGTCGACCTCCAGGCCCTGTGCGAAGTCGAGTCCGTGCGGCTCGTCTTCGAGGCGACCGTGGACGACCCGCCGTACGTCGACTCTCCGAACGGCAGCCCCCGCGACAACACCACGGGGCAGGAGATCCTCTCCAGCTGCGCGGTGGACTTCGCCGTCGAGACCTCCCGCGACGAGAAGACGTGGACGGCCGTGTACCGCACGGACTCCGGGCGGGGCGGGGCCGTCGCCATCGACCTGCCCGAGCCGGTCACCGCCCGCTGGGTGCGCCTGACCGTCCACAAGCGCTCGAACGCCAACCCGCTGGGCCTGAACGGCTTCCAGGTGTACGGCACCTGCCGCGACCGGCGCCCGGCCGTCACCGGCTGGACCGACTGGGGCGTGCACCACGGCACTCCCCCGGCGCTGAAGCCGGCCGCCGACGGCACCGTGCCTCTGGAGTCCGGCTGGGACCTGACCATGGACGACTGGGCCGGTGCCGAGGGCGCCGAGCTGTCCCGCCCCGAGTTCGACACCAGCCGCTGGCTTCCCGCGACCGTGCCGGGCACCGTGCTGACCTCCCTGGTCGACCAGGGGCATCTGCCCGACCCGGTCGCCGGGTTCGCGAACCTGCATGTCCCGGAGGCCCTGTCCCGGCACTCCTGGTGGTACAGACGGCCGTTCCGGCTGCCGAAGGGCCTGGACAACGGCGCCGGACGGCACGTCTGGCTGGAGTTCGACGGGGTGAACCACAAGGCGGAGGTCTGGCTCGACGGGCACCGCGTGGGCGAGGTCGAATTCCCCTTCGCCCGCGCCGCCTTCGACGTCACCGAACTCCTCGCCGACGGCGGTGAGCAGGCCCTCGCCGTGAAGATCACTCCGATGCCGTACCCGGGCAGCCCCGGCGACAAGGGTCCGGCCGGGCTGGCGTTCGTCGACGCCGGCGCCAACATGATGAACCGCAACTCGCCGACATATCTGGCCGCTTCGGGCTGGGACTGGATGCCGGCGGTGCGCGACCGGGCGGCCGGCCTGTGGAACCATGTGCGGCTCCGCTCGACCGGCGCGGCCGTCCTCGGCGACGTCCGCGTGGACACCCGGCTGCCCGACCTGCCCGACACCGGCACGGCCGAGCTGACGCTGGTCGTCCCGGTGCGCAACGCCGACTCCACCGCCCGCTCCGTCACCGTGCGGGCCGCCTTCGGAGGCGTGAAGCTGACCCGGACGGTCACCGTCCCCGCGGGCGAGACGACCGACGTCGTGTTCAGCCCCGCCGACCACGCGCAACTACGGCTGCGCAACCCCAAGTTGTGGTGGCCCAACGGCTACGGCGAGCCGTCCCTGCACGACCTGACGCTCACCGCGACGGTCGGCGGCCGGGAGAGCGACCGGCGCACGACCCGCTTCGGCATCCGCCAGTTCGGCTACGAGTACGACGTCCCGCTGACCTTCCAGTCGGGCAGCGACGCCTACGCCCAGACCGTGGAGTTCGCCCGGCAGAAGGCCCGCCATGTGCGGATCCGGTGCCGGACCAGGGCCACCCAGTGGGGTGCGTCGATCTGGAACCTGTCGGTGCTCGACAGCACCGCCCCCGGCGCCGACCTCGCCCTGCACCGGGACGCCACCGCCTCCACCGTGGACGAGGACGCGCACAAGCCGGGCAACGTCACGGACGGCGACCCGAAGACGCGCTGGTCGTCGGCGTTCGAGGACGACCAGTGGATCGCGGTCGACCTGGGCGCCGAGGCGTCCTTCGACCGGGTCGTCGTCACCTGGGAGCAGGCGTACGCGAAGACGTACGACGTGCAGGTCTCCGACGACGGCGACACCTGGCGCGACGCCGCCTCCGTCGACAACACCGCGACACCGCTGCCGTTCCGCGCCTCGGGCTCGGCCGCGCTCCAGAGCGTGGAGTTCGAGCCGCGCACCGCACGACACGTCCGCGTGCTGTGCCACAGCCGGGCCACCAGCTGGGGCGCGTCCATGTGGAGTCTGTCGGTGATCGACAGCGCCTCCCCCGGCACCGACCTGGCCCTGCGCAAGGACGCCACCGCCTCGTCGGAGGAGGGCGGGGGCAGCAGGGCCGCCAACGCGGTGGACGGCGATCCGAACACCCGCTGGTCGTCGGCGTACGAGGACGAGCAGTCGATCCAGGTCGACCTCGGCGCGTCGGTCCGGTTCGACCGGGTGGTCATCCTGTGGGAGCAGGCGTACGCGAAGACGTATACGGTCCAGGTCTCGGACGACGGCGAGCGGTGGACGGACGTGAAGTCCGTCGACAACTCCACCGTTCCGCTGAAGATCAGCGTCAACGGTGTCCGGGTGTTCTGCCGGGGCGGCAACTGGGGCTGGGACGAGCTGCTGCGCCGGATGGACGCCGAGCGGATGGACGCGGCGGTGCGTATGCACCGCGACATGAACTTCACGATGATCCGCAACTGGCTGGGAAGCAGCAACCGCGAGGAGTTCTACGCCAGTTGTGACGAGCACGGGCTTCTGGTCTGGAACGACTTCCCCAACGCGTGGGCCATGGACCCGCCGGACCACGAGGCGTTCCTGAGCCTGGCGCAGGACACGGTGCGCCGCTATCGCTCGCACCCGAGCATCGTCGTGTGGTGCGGCGCCAACGAGGGCAATCCGCCCGGCCCGCTCGACGACGGGATGCGGGCGGCGGTCCGGGCGGAGGCGCCCGAGCTGCTGTACCAGAACAACTCGGCGGGCGGCATCGTCACCGGCGGCGGCCCGTACGGCTGGGTGGAACCCGAGCGGTACTTCTCGGCGAGCACCTACGGCAGCGGGGACTTCGGCTTCCACACGGAGATCGGTATGCCGGTGCTGCCGACGGCGGCGACGATGCGCCGTCTGGTGGGCGACGAACCGGAGTGGCCGGTCAAGGGCGCCTGGTACTACCACGACTGGAGCACGCGGGGGAATCAGGCGCCGCAGAACTACCGGGCGGCGATCGAGTCCCGGCTCGGTGAGGCGAAGGACCTCGACGACTTCTGCCGCAAGGCGCAGTTCGTCAACTACGAGAACTTCCGCGCCATGTTCGAGGCGTGGAACGCCCGCCTGTGGGACGACGCGAGCGCCCTGCTGCTGTGGATGTCGCATCCGGCCTGGTACAGCACGGTGTGGCAGACGTACGACTACGACTTCGACGTCAACGGCGCCTACTACGGTGTCCGCAAGGCGAGCGAGGCCGTGCATGTGCAGGCCGACCCGGTGAGCGGGCAGGTGCTCGCCGTCAACCACACGCCCCGCCGGATCAAGGGCGTCACGGTCGTCGCCACCCGTTACGACCTGACAGGCCGCCGGCTCGGCGCGGAGCGGCGCGCCAAGGTCGACGTCGACGCCTCCTCGACGGCACCCGCTCTCACCGCCGGCTGGACGGACGACCTGCCCGACCTGCATCTGCTGCATCTGCGGCTGCTGGACGCGCGTGGCGATCTGCTCGCCGAGAACACGTACTGGCGCTACCGCGAGCCCGCCCATCTGCGCGCCCTGAACGAGGTCGCCCGGACCCGGGTCTCGGTGGAGGTCACCGGCACGGACCGCTCGGGCGGGCGGCACGGGCTGACGGCCCGGCTGCGCAACCGGGGCACGACGGTCGCGGCCATGGTGCGTGTGTCGCTGCTGGACGGGAAGGGGCACCGGGTGCTGCCCACGCTGTACGGCGACAACTACCTGTGGCTGCTGCCCGGCGAGTCCCGGACGGTCACGCTCGAGTGGCCCGCGTCCGCCCTGGGCTCCGGCCGGCCGGTCGTCCACGTGGAGGGCCACAACGTCCCGGCGGCCACCGCGAGCGGACGATGAGGGTGAGCGGCGGCAGACATTCAGAAACGGCGTCGCTGAATGCGATGAAAAGGATGCGTTGGACGCGAGAATCGGGCAGGAGCACAGTGAACACGTCCCTCACCAGGACGGAACCACCCCGACTGCACCCCGCGGAGACCACTCGATGAACCACGTCGCCGACCCCGAGCGCTACGACGGCACCATGCGGTACCGGCGCACCGGGCGCTCAGGACTCGACCTGCCCGTGCTGTCGCTGGGCTACTGGCACAACTTCGGTGACGACAAGCCGTTCGAGTCCCAGCGCGAGATCGCCCTGCGCGCCTTCGACCTGGGCATCACCCACCACGACCTGGCCAACAACTACGGCCCGCCGTACGGCTCCGCCGAGATCAACTTCGGCCGGCTGATGAAGCAGGACCTGGCGCCGTACCGGGACGAGCTGGTGATCTCCACCAAGGCCGGCTGGGACATGTGGCCCGGCCCGTACGGCCAGGGCGGAGGCTCCCGGAAGTACATGCTGGCCTCGCTCGACCAGTCGTTGCGGCGGATGGGGCTGGACTACGTCGACATCTTCTACTCCCACCGGCTCGACCCCGGCACCCCGCTGGAGGAGACGATGGGGGCGCTCGACACCGCCGTCCGCCAGGGCAAGGCCCTGTACGTCGGCATCTCCTCCTACGACGCCGAGCGCTCCCGGCAGGCGGCCGCCATCCTGCGGGACCTGGGCACGCCGCTGCTCATCCACCAGCCGTCGTACAGCATGCTCAACCGCTGGATCGAGAACGAGGGGCTGCTGGACGCCGCCGAGCAGGAGGGCTTCGGTGTCATCGGGTTCACGGCACTGGCCCAGGGGCTGCTGACGGGCCGGTATCTGGAGGGCGTGCCGGAGGGGTCGCGGGCCACCCAGGGCAAGTCCTTCGACCAGGGCTGGCTGTCCGACGAGATGCGCGGCCGGCTGCGCGCGCTCAACGACATCGCGGCCCGGCGCGGGCAGAGCCTCGCCCAGATGGCGCTCGCCTGGGCCCTGCGGGACCCGCGGGTGACGTCGCTGGTGATCGGCGCCTCGCGCACCGAGCAGCTGGAGCAGAACGTGGCCGCGCTGGAGAACCTCGACTTCAGCGACGAGGAGCTGGCCGAGATCGACAAGTACGCCACCGACGGCGGCGTCGACCTGTGGCGGGAGGCCAGGACCGGCCAGATGGGCTGACGCACACGCCGTACGGCACCGCGCGCACTCCGGAACTCCGGGGGCGCGCGGTGCCGTTCGTGCGCCGGGACTCCCTTCTGTCGCTGGTATGGACCTGACAGGCTGCCCTGGCTATGCTCGGCCCGACCCGATGAGAGCGCTCTCAGCTTGCGGTTGTTCCACCCCCACCTTGCTGGAACGACGAAGGGCAACTCCCTTGAGACGCAGCAGACTCACCTATGCCTGTCTCTCCGCGCTCCTGGTGCTCGGCGGCTGGACCGCGACCGGGACCGGACAGGCCACGGCCGACGACTCCCCCACCAAGGCGCCCGCCAAGGCGAGCCCGGCGCCCGCCTCCGAAGGACTGCTCCAGGCCATGCGCCGGGACCTCGGCCTGTCGAAGGAGCAGGCCGAGAAGCGGCTCGCGGCCGAGCGCACGGCGACGGCGCTCGTGCCGAAGGCGCGCAAGGCGGCCGGATCCGCCTTCGGCGGCTCATGGTTCGACGCGCGCAGCGAACGGCTCACCGTCGGTGTCACCGAGGACGCCTCCCCCGCGACCGTGCGCCGCGTCGAGGCCACCGGCGCCGCCGTCCGCACCGTCGAGCACACCGCACGGGAACTCGACCGGGCCAAGGCCCGTATCGACCGCTTCGACGCCCCGTCCGGCGTGAGCAGTTGGCACGTTGACCCAGCGGCCGGGACCGTCGTCGTGAACGTCGTACGGGGCGAGCGGGCTGACAACGATGTCCGCGATTTCGTGTCCCGCGCCCGTGCGGCCGGTCCGGTCACCGTGCGGACGGTCGCGTCCGCGCCGACCACCTTCGCGGCCGGCACCGTCGGCGGCGACCCGTACTACACGGGCAACGTCCGCTGCTCCATAGGCTTCTCGGTGCACGGCGGCTTCATCACCGCCGGCCACTGCGGCGGCGTCGGCCAGCAGGTGCGCGGCTGGGACGGCTCGTACATCGGGAACTTCCAGGGCTCCTCGTTCCCGGACAACGACTACGCCTGGGTGAACGTGGGCAGCGGCTGGTGGACCGTGCCGGTGGTGCTCGGCTGGGGCACCGTGCCGGACCAGCTCGTGCGCGGCTCGGCCGAGGCCCCGGTCGGCGCCTCGATCTGCCGCTCGGGCTCGACGACCCGCTGGCACTGCGGCAGGGTGCTGGCCAAGAACGAGACCGTCAACTACGCCCAGGGCGCGGTGCACCAGATGACGAAGACCAGCGTGTGCGCCGAGGGCGGTGACTCGGGCGGCTCGTTCATCAGCGGCGACCAGGCCCAGGGCGTCACCTCCGGCGGCTGGGGCAACTGCTCCAGCGGGGGCGAGACCTGGTTCCAGCCGGTCAACGAGATCCTCGGCCGCTACGGCCTGACCCTCCACACCGCCTGACCCAGGGACCCCCACCCGATCGAGGCCCCGTGTCCGGCCCCGGCTCCGGCCGGACACGGGGCCTTTCCCATGCCAACACAAGGCCCTTCCCACACCAGAGGGCCGGAGTGAGTGCTCACTCATTGACGGAGTGAGCACTCACTCCGTAGGCTGCTCGGTATGACACCGAAGGAGAACCAGCCCGCCCGTCGCCGCTCGCCCGCCATGTCGCCGGAGCAGCGCCGCGAGATGATCATCCAGACCGCGATCCCGCTGATCGCCGAATACGGCGGCACGGTGACCACCGCGAAGATCGCCCGCGCCGCGGGCATCGGGGAGGGCACGATCTTCCGGGTCTTCGCCGACAAGGACGAACTGATCCAGGCCTGCGTCGCCGAGGCGCTCTCCCCCGACCACGCGATCCGCGAGCTCGACGCGATCGACCTGGCCCAGCCGCTCCCCGACCGGCTCGCCGAGGCGGCCGAGGCGCTGCAGGCGCACATGGCGAGGATGGGCGCGGTGATGGGCTCGCTGGGCCACCGGGGCGGCAAGCATCCGGGGACCGTGCGCGGCGCCGGCCGCCAGGAGTCGACGGCCCGTCTGCGCGCGGCTCTCGCCGATCTGCTGGAGCCCGACCGGGCCGCCCTGCGCAGGCCGCCGGAGCAGATCGCGGCCCTGTTCTTCGGCCTGCTGTTCACCCAGCCGCGCACGGACGAAGAGCCCGATCTGACCCCGGTGGAACTGGTCGACGTCTTTCTGCACGGGGCCGTCTCGAGCGAGGGCCGGTGAAGAGGCGGGCGCGACGCGCGGCGGTCTGCGCCCTGGCCGTCCTCGCTCCCGTTCTGGTCCGGCTGGTCGCTGACCCGCTGCTGGGCCATCGGCTGAGGATCACCGACGGGGACCGGACGCTCGACATCGGCGCCGGGCCGACCGTGTTCGTCGCCCTGCTCGCCTCGCTCGCCGGCTGGGCACTGCTGGCCGCCCTGGAGCGTTCCGCCGTACGCCGCGCCCGCGCTGTATGGACCGGGGCGGCCGTCGCCGTACTGGTCCTGTCCTTCCTGCCGTTGACCGGAGAGGGCATGGGCAACGGCACCCGCGCCACCCTCGCGCTGATGCACATGGCGGTGGCGGCGGTGCTGATCCCGGGGTTGACGGCCGGCTCGGCGGTCGACGGGGTCCGCACCGCCGCCCGGGCCGGGTGACCTCGGTCAGGGGTGCGTGAACGCCCGTCGCGCGTGCGCCAGGAAGTCCCGTACGGCCGGGCCGTGGGCGGGCCGCCACACCAAGGCGAGCAGCGCCGGTGTCTCGACGTCGGCGAGGGTGCGGGCGACGAGGACGTCATCGAGACCCTTCGCCATCGAGGCGCTCAGGACGGCCACGCCGAGCCCCCGGGCGGCGAGTCCGGCCAGGGCGTCGGCGGCGCCGGCCTCCAGCGCGATCGTGGGCCGCAGTCCCCGCGCGGCGCACGCCTGGTCGAACACCGCGCGCAGCCCGGTGCCGGGGGGCATGCACACGATCGGATGGCCCGTCAGGTCGTCCAGGACGACCTTCCGCCGCCGGGCCAGCGGGTGCCCGGGCGGCACGGCCACGACGAGCCGTTCGCTGATGACCGTGAGGGCGTCCAGCCCCTCGGGCGCGGTGGCGGCGGCGCCGATCAGCGCCATATCGAGGGTGCCGTCGCGCACCCCCTCGGTGAGCCGGTCCGAGCTGTCCTCCAGCAGCGACAGCTCCACTCCGGGGTGTGCCCGGTGAAAGGCGGCCAGGGCGTCGAAGAGCGGGGTGAGCGTGCAGCCGCTGACCATGCCGACGGTGAGCCGGCCCCGGATCAGGCCGGTCACCTCGCCCACGGCCTGGCCGACCGCGCCGGCGGCGGCGAGCGCGGCCCGGGCGTGTTCCAGGGCGGCCTTCCCGGCGACGGTGAGGGTGACGGCCCGCGCCGACCGGTCGAACAGCTCGGCGCCCAGCTCCCGTTCGAGCTGCCGGATCTGTGCGCTGACCCCGGACTGGCTGATGTGCACCCGCTCCGCCGCGCGGGTGAAGCTCCGCTCGTCGGCCACCGCCACGAAGTACTCCAGCTGCCTCAGCTCCATGACTGTGGATTCTAGAACGCAGAAGAACCATCTGTTGGACTTCTGATCGCCCGGTGACCAGGCTGGAAGGCGAGGGAACGTCGTCTCACCCCCAGGAGGAATCCATGCCGGAGTACGAGAAGGCCATGCGGCCGGAGGACATCACGCGTCTGTTCGTCGAGCGGTCCAACGCCGGGGACGCGGCCGGGGTCGCCGCCCTCTACGAGGAGGACGCGGTGCTGGCCTACCCGCCGGGCGAGCGGACGGTGGGGCGGGAGGCGATCCGCGCCCTGTGGGAGAAGGTGCTGGCGAACCGTCCCCGCTTCGCGCCGGAGCCACCCCTGCCGACGCTGGTCAGCGGGGACATCGCCCTGACCTCGACCCCGCCGTCCGACGGTGCCGGCGCGCGGGCGCAGGTGGTGAGGCGCCAGCCCGACGGGAGCTGGCTGCGGGTGCTCGACCAGCCCGAGTTCGTCACGCCCGGCAGCTGACCGGCGCGCATGCCGCGCACGCTGGGCGGGACGCATGCCGGGCGGGGCGCGCTGGGCGGGGCGCACGCACCCCTGCACGGCCGGATGTAGGACACTTCGGCCCATGATCCGGGGCGGGGCCCGTCCGGGTCCCCGTGCTACGAAAGGTGTGCTGTGCCCAGTATCGTCAAGATCAATGTGCTGACCGTCCCGCAGGAGCAGCGCGAGACGTTGGAGAAGCGGTTCGCCTCGCGGGCGCACGCCGTGGAGAACTCCGACGGGTTCGAGTGGTTCGAGCTGCTGCGGCCCGTCGAGGGCACCGACACCTACCTCGTCTACACCCGCTGGCGGGACGAGGAGTCCTTCCAGGCGTGGATGGAGGGGCCGATGAAGGCGGCTCACCAGGGTGGCGGGCAGGAGGGCGGCGACCGGCCCAAGCCCGCGGCCGCCGGTTCGACGCTGTGGTCCTTCGAGGTCGTGCAGCAGGCCGGGCCCAAGGGAGCGTGAGGCCGGGGCGGGGCGATCGGCCCCGCCCTCCGCTTCTCCCCGAACGTCCCTATGCGCGCGGCCGTCTGGACCGGGCGACCGCCGCGAGGACGAACGTCACGCTGATCAGCAGCGACCAGGCGCCGAACTTCTCGACGCCGACCGGCTGCCAGCCGTGGAGCTGGTAGGGGTAGCGCCAGGCGCCCAGATAGGTGGCGAGGTTCTCGGCCACCCACAGGAAGAAGCCGATGAGGACGAACGACAGGGCCAGCGGCATCCGCAGGCGCCGCCCGCGCACGGTGTAGCGCACCCACGTGCCCGCGGTGACGGCCAGCAGGAGGGCGGCGAGCGGCCAACGGACGTCGGGTAGCCAGTGGTGGGTGAAGAAGTTGACGTAGACGGCCGCGGCCACCAGGGCGGTCGAGCGGGCCCGGTACCGGACCAGTTCCAGGTCGAACAGGCGCCAGGCGCGGCAGACATAGCTGCCGACCGCTGCGTAGAGGAAACCGCCGTACAGCGGGACGCCCGCGAACTTCAGGACGGCGGGCTCCGGATAGCTCCAGGAGCCGAGGGAGACCTTGACGATCTCGAAGGCCAGGCCGACCACATGGCAGACGGCGATGACGGCGACGTCCCGGCCGTTCTCCCAACCGCGCAGCCAGAACAGCAGCGTGAGCAGGACCCCGTAGACGACGAGCAGGTCGTAGCGGGCGACAGGGAGCCCGTGCAGAAGGCCGGACGCGGCGACGCCGGACATCAGGGCGATGGCGAAGGCGCACGACCGCGTCTGTATCCACGCGAAGTCGAGCAGCTGGCGCAGGGGGGCGCCCACGGGGCCGGTGGCAGTGAACATGTTCAAAAGGACGTTCACCTCGGGTGATCGGTTGCGCCGGTCATGACACGCGCTATGGGACTCCGGTAAGGGTTCCGGGCCGGACGTGTCGAAAATCCGTTGCGGCCGCCCCTGCCTTCCCCGGACCCTTGGCCCATGCCCTACGCACTTCGCCCGGCCGGCCTCGCCGACGCGGCCGCCGTGACCGACCTGCTCAACGAGATCGACCGGATCGAGATAGGCCGGCCCGAGACCGACCTGCACACCGTCGAATCCGATCTGAAGCGACCCGACATCAGCCTCGAGCAGGACTCGTGGCTGGCGTTCGACGGCGAACGGCTGGTCGCGTACGGCCTGTTGTGGGACGAGTCGGGCGGCGAGCGGATCGACGTCGACCACTATGTGCTCCCCGACCACCAGCGGGCCGGCGAGCTGCTGCTGGACGCGATGGAGGCGCGGGCGCGGGAGAAGGCCACGGAGAACGGCGCCGGCCGGGCGGTGGTGCATCTGCACCTCAACGCCGAACCCACCACCGACAAGGCCCTGTTGGAGCGGCGCGGATGGTCCGCGGTACGCCGCTACCACGTACTGCGCCGCCCGCTCGACGCGGCCGGTGACCTGGCTCCGGAGGTGCCGCCCGGCGTGCGGCTGCGGGCCTGCGCCGACGAGCGCGACCGGGCGCGGGTCCACGCGCTGCACCAGTCGACCTTCGCCGCCCACTTCGACTTCCAGCCGCGCACCTACGAGCAGTGGCTGCACGACGTCGACGCCGATCTGCTCGACTGGTCGCTGGTGTGGCTCGTCGAGACGGACGACCTGGGCGACACCGGGTTCCTGCTGGCCCGCGACGACCGGGAGGCGATGGCCTGGGTCCGCAGCATCGGCGTACGGAGCGAGGCGCGCGGGCGGGGCCTGGGCGGACTGCTGCTGCGGCACGCGTTCGCCGTGTTCGCCGCGCGCGGCCGGGACACGATCGGGCTGGGCGTGGACACCGCCAACGCCACCGGTGCCCCGGCGCTCTACGCCCGGCACGGCCTGGACGTGCACTTCGCGGTGGACACCTGGGAGACGGTGCTGGCGTAAGACCCGTCCGCCCAGCCGTGGTGACGCCCCCGGGCCGGACGGCCCGGGTCCGGTTCACCGTCCGGGCGCGCCCGCAGGTCGCTGCTCCGGCGCCCGCGCCCCACCCCGTTCATGACGCAGGGCCAGCCCCGTGGCCAGCGCGCCGACGCCCTCCCATACCCCCACCCCGAGGAAGCCGGCCGGGGCACGGCCGGCGATCACGGCGAGCGTGAACACCGTGCACGTCAACAGCCGGAACGGCACGGTCCAGCGGAAGAACGGACGCCAGTCGGCGAGGGCCGCCAGCACGTAGTACACGCCCATGTTGAGCGCCGCCATGGACGACGCGGTCACGAAGACCAAGGTGTGGTCGCCCTCGGCGCGCCCCGCCTCCGCGACCGGCGTGAACCCCATCACGTCCAGCAGGACGTCCGGGGCGAGAAGGCCGACGACCCCCATGACGGCGGCGAGGACGCCGAAGACCGCCATCGTCCAGCCGGCCGGCGAGCGGGGCAGGGATCGCATCAAGTCCTCCTGGAGGCGCGGAAGTCCGGCTCAGCGCCGGGGGGCGCCCCGGCGCGCGTTGTTGTACAGACGTAGCAGGTGCTTCGCGACGGCGCACGGGGCGGTGTCCACATGGCACTGACGGCACGTCTGCATGTGCTGCTCGTAGTCGGCGCGCGCCTGGCGCACTGCCTCTTCGGGAGATGACATCGATGTCCTCGGGAGTGTTCGGATGGTCGGTCGAGGGCTCACGGGGCGGACGCCGCGGACGCCCGGGCAGACCGCGTGAGACACCCGGGGAGCAAGTGGATCATGTTACTTACGGTAGTGGGAAGCCGCTTTCCCTCATTGATCACTTCCTCACAGAACACGGCCGACGGCTGGAAAAGCCTTGGACGGAGCGGGAGTCGGCGCGGGACACTGCCGTACTCACACCGTGACTCCACGTAGTCGCCTGAACCTGTACAGGGGTGGGATGGGAACGCCTGAGACCCGCAGGACCCTGCCGGGCAAACGCTCGGTGCTGCTCGCACTGCGCCACTACGGCCGGGAGCTCGTCCGCCTGAAGTGGCTGACGATCCCGGCGATGCTGCTGACGTCCCTCGGCAACATCGGCATCAACTACATCGCTCCGCTCATCGTGGCCAAGCTCGTCGGCGACATCGCCGGCGGCGGGGAGGTCACCGTTTCCTCGACCCTGCCGTACGTCCTCGGCTTCATCGCTGTGCTGCTGCTCGCCGAGACGCTGTGGCGGATCGCCCTGCACTGCCTGAACCGGCTGGACGCGCTCGGCATCGAGCATCTGTACGTCATCGGGATGGACGAACTCTTCGCCCGGGACGCCGCGTTCTTCCACGAGAACTTCGCCGGCTCGCTGACCAAGCGGGTCCTGAGCTTCGCCGCCCGCTTCGAGCAGTTCGTCGACACATTGACGTTCCAGATCATGGGCAGCTTCGTGCCGCTGGTCTTCGGTGCCGTGGTGCTGTGGCGCTACGAACCGCTGCTCGTCGTCGGCCTGTTGGTGATGATCTCGGTGACGGCGGTCTGCGTGGTGCCGCTCATCCGGCGCCGCCAGGCCCTCGTCGACCGGCGCGAGGAGGCGATCGCCCGGGTCGCCGGCCATGTCGCCGACAGCCTGACGAACATGGAGACCGTGCGCGCGTTCGCCGCCGAGGAGCGCGAGGCCGCCGAGCACCGCACCCGCGTCGCCACCTCGCGCCGGCTGACGCTGCGTTCGTGGGACTACGGCAATCTGCGCATCGACACGCTGGTCGCGCCGATGTCGGTCCTGACGAACGCGCTGGGGCTGCTGCTCGCGGTGACGCTGGGCGGCGGCGAGCACGGCGTGGAGGCGGTGGTGGTCGCGTTCACCTACTACAGCAACGCCACCCGGATCATGTTCGAGTTCAACCAGATCTACCGCCGCCTGGAGAACTCGATGACGGAGGCGGCCCAGTTCACCGAACTGCTGCTGACGCCGGCGACCGTGCTGGACCCGCCCGTGCCCGAGCCGGCGCCGTGCGGCGCCCTCGACGTCCGCTTCGAGAAGGTCACCTTCGCGCACCGGGGCGGGCGCCCGCTGTTCGACGGTCTCGACCTGGAGGTGCCCGCCGGGTCCCGGATCGGCCTGGTCGGACGGTCGGGTGGGGGCAAGACCACACTGACCCGGCTGCTGCTGCGGATGACGGACGTCGACGGCGGCCGCATCCTGATCGGCGGTCAGGACATCAGCCGGATGCGCCAGGCCGACCTGCGCAGCCTGATGGCGTACGTGCCGCAGGACCCGGCGATGTTCCACCGCACCCTGCGGGAGAACATCGCGTTCGCCCGGCCCGGCGCCAGTGACGCGGAGATCCGCCGCGCGGCCGAGGCGGCGCATGTCACGGAGTTCGCCGACGCGCTGCCGCAGGGCTTCGACACCATGGTCGGCGAGCGGGGCATCAAGCTGTCGGGGGGTCAGCGCCAGCGGGTCGCGCTGGCCCGGGCGATCCTGCGGGACGCGCCGATCCTGCTGCTGGACGAGGCGACGAGCGCGCTGGACTCGGAGAGCGAGATCCTCGTCCAAGAGGCGCTGTGGCGGCTCATGGAGGGGCGCACCGCCCTGGTGGTGGCGCACCGGCTGAGCACGGTCGCCGGTATGGACCGGCTCGTCGTCCTGGACCGCGGGCGGATCGTCGAGCAGGGCTCCCACGCGGAGCTGATCAGCACCGACGGCGCCTACGCACGGCTCTGGCAGCACCAGTCGGGCGGGTTCCTGGACGACACGCCCGCGCGAGCCTAGGGCCTCTCGTTTGGATCATGCCGGGCTCGCGGGGTCTGGCACCGCACCTCGCCGCGTTCTCGTCGGTTGCCATGGCTCCGCCATGGCGCCCTCCTCCGCCTTGCGATGCACGGCACCAGACCCCGCTCCCTGATCCGGCCTGATCCAAACGAAAGACCCTGGCTCCCCTGAGCCCGGCCCGCACCGGCGTCACATCAGCCGCGTGCCGCGCGGCGGCGGCGCACCACGAGGACGGCGGCAGCGCCGGCGCCCACGGCGGCGGCAGCGGCACCGGCGATCGGCAGGGCGGAGCTGGACCCGGTGCTGGCGAGGTCGCCGGAGGCGCCCGTGTCCGCTCCGCCGGTGGTCGAACCGCCGGTGGAGGAGCCGCCGCCGGTGCCGCCCGTGCCGGATCCGCCGGTGGACGAGGAGCCGCCGGTGGATCCGCCGCCACCGCCGGTGGAGGAACCGCCGCCGGACGACGAGCCGCCACCGGTGGAGGAGCCGCCACCGGTCACCTGGAGGGTGATGGGCGCCTTGTCGTTGCCGTGCTCGGTGTCCCACTCCCCGAGCTTGCCGACCAGCGCCACCGAGCCCTTGGCCCCGTCGACGGCCTTGTCGATCCGCACCTTGAAGGTCCGCGCGTAGTCCTGGTTCTCGTCGGCCCAGGGCAGGTCGAGGGGGCAGCGGTAGGTCCGGGCGGCCACCTTCTCGCAGTTCGGGTACTTCGTCGCCGTCGTGCCGGCGGGCAGCTTGACCTCGACCTCGGCGAGCGGGACGCCGTCCCGGTACACCTGCACCCAGGCGGGGCCGGCGTTGCGGAACCCGGCCTTGAGTTCCACGGTCTCCCCGACGCGGCCCTTCAGCGCTCCGCCCAGGGCCTGGAAGTCCGCGGTGTTCTTCGCCGTCACGGGTATCCGCTGGAAGTGCGCGTCCTCGTCGACGGGCGTGCCGGGCTCCTGCGCCGGGACGTCCGGCTGCTCGACCAGCTTCAGGGCCGGGCCCGTGCCCGGCATGGGGCCCGACGTGGCCTCGTCCCCGGGGTAGGCCTCGTAGTCGGTGACGGAGACGGCGAGGCGCTCGTACAGCGCCCGGTCCATGGCGCCGATCCTCAGGCCGCCCTCGGGAGCGTAGGTGACACCGGGCTCCACCTGCTGGTCGAACTCGCACAGCGCCATGGCGCCGGTCGGGATCTCGTCGTAGCCCCAGGTCTTGAAGGCCCGGCAGTTGGAGGGCACCTCGCTCAGGGACAGTCCGTGACTGACGGTGTACGTCATCCAGACCTTGTCGAGCGCTTCGGTGCCGGTGTACCAGAAGCGGCCCGGCACCGTGAACGTGCCGCCCGGCCGCACCCCGTCGATCGGTGCGCTCTTCTCCAGAACCAGTCCGGGGGCGGGGGCGGGATCGTCCGCGGCGGCGGGTGCCGCGCACACGGCCAGCAGGGAGACGGCACCCACCGCGCCGGCGATCCTGCGGTGCACACGAAGTCCTGGGGCGGTGGGGAACATGAGGTCCTCTGATCGAACGTCGGTGACGGAAGGGTGAACCACGGCGGAACGCCGAGTTCACCCCCAAGACGTCCGAGGGGACCGAAGGGTTGTACGACGGAGCCGTTTCATCCGGCGCAGCAGTGGTCCCCGGTGCCCGCGCCCGTCTTCTCCAGCCGGCAGTAGCAGGACGCCTCGACCGGTACGTCGGCCAGGGCGGTGGCGAGCCGCAGTTGCTGGGCCACCATCTGCGCCTCCCCCGTCCGGCCGAGGCGCACCAGGCACTCGTGCAGACCGTGCAGGGACCAGACGTTGTTGGGATGACGGCACGGGCGCGGCAGGGTGTCGTCGAGCCCGAGGTCGGCCCGGTAGACCGCCGCGGCCTCGGCGACCCGGCCCTGTTCGAGCAGGAGGGCGCCGTAGGCGTGCCGGGTGGGCTGCATCCAGCCCCAGGGCTCGTCGTAGGGGAGGTTGTCGTCCAGTTCGATGGAGCGTTCCAGCGCGGCGAACGCGGCGTCGTGGTCGCCCTTGCGGTACTCGAGTTCGCCGTCGAGCATCGCGCCGGCGATGGCGAGGATGTCGGCGCAGGTGTTGTTGAAGAGCATCCGGGTCTCCGGCACCCGGGCGACGGCCTCGTGGAACAGCCGCCGCTCCTCCTCCGCCTCCGGCACGCGGTGCGTCGAGGACAGGGCGACCCCGCGCGCGTAGTGCGTCATCGCCGTCGTGACGCAGTACAGGTCGCGGTCGGCGGGCAACGGCAGGGCCAGGATGTCGTCCCAGCGTCCGAAGCGGATCAGGGCGTGGACGCGCATGGCGAGGAAGCCTTCCAGCCAGTCCGCCATCGGCGGGCTGGTCACCCGCAGCAGTTCCTCGGGTGTGGACTCCTCGAGCTGGGCCACGGTGTCCAGCGCCACCTCGCTCTGTCCGAGGAACATCGCCCCGTAGATCTTGAAGTGGTAGTCGTGCGAGCGGTACAGGGTGTAGAAGTTCATCACCCCGGCCCGCGCGCGGTACTTCTCGTCGGCCGCGATCGCCGCCGAGTTGTCCGCGACCACGCGGCGGTAGTCGCCGCACAGCACCTCCAGATGGGAGGGCATGTGGAGCAGGTGCCCGGCGTCGGGCACCAGGTCGCGCAGCCGGTCGGCGACGACCAGGGCCTCCTCCGGCGAGGGGGACATCTCCATCAGGTGGATGTACATGTGCACCACGCCGGGGTGGTCGCGCCCCCGCGGGTCGGCGAGCGCCCGCTCCAGCACCCTCCTGGCCTCCGGGGTGCGCGCGCCCTCGGCCGGCTCGCCGGTCCTGAGGTCCCACAGCTGCCAGGGGGTCAGGTTCATCAGGGCGTCGGCGTAGAGGGTGGCGACGTCCAGGTCGTCGGGGGCGAGTTCGTAGACCTCCCGCATACGGTCCGCGTAGGGGGCGTTCCAGACGGAGCAGTCCGGCACGGCCCGGCTCTGGGGGTAGCGGGCGCGCAGCGCGAAGATCAGGGCCTGTTCGACCGGGGTGGCGTTCGCGGCCTTCTCGTGGGCGCGTTCCACGGCGGCGTGGGTGCGCTCGACGGTGCCGGCGAGGTCCTTGTCGTCGAAGGCCTCCCAGGGCTTGTTGTAGTTCGGGCCGAGGGCGTAGGCGATCCCCCAGTACGCCATGGCGCAGTCGGGGTCGGCCTCGGCGGCGGCCTCGAAACAGGCGACGGCCTCCTCGTGGTTGAAGGCGTACGTCCAGGTCAGGCCACGGTCGAACCAGAGCTGGGCCTGCGCGGAGGACGTGGTCACGGGGCGGGTGCGGGTGCCGAGGTCGTAGTAGTCCATCGTCGCTCTCCTGCCTGTGCGGGGCCGCCTCCCGTGGCCCGGGGGGCGGTCGGCGGCGCCGGGGGTGTCGCACCGAGGACGCGGAAGCCGGTCCCTTTTCTGCTGATGTGCCCGGCCGGCCGGCGCGTCACGCGCCCTGTTCGACGCCCAGGGCTTGCCCGCGCCGGGCCGGGGTACCCGCCCGGGGCATCTGACGCCCGTCGATCCATGCGGCCGCCGTGGCCGAGCCGGTCCGCCCAGGTGCGGACGAGGTGCGTCCTGGCGCATTCTTGCTGTGTCGCACGCGCGATGCGTACGGACGAGGTAGGACCGATGACTGGGAGCGCCGAGAGCGCGGAGCGGAGGTCCGGCAGGCTGGCGGCACTGCTGATCGATGTCTCGGCGGAGGCGATCAGCGCGTCCGGCGGTCACGCGGCCGGGGTCTATCTGCGTTCCCGCACGCCCGGGCTGCTGCGGCTCGCGGTGCTGGAGGGGCTGCCGGGCCCCCTGTTCCGGCCGTGGTGGCGGGTGCACTGCGACCGTCCCTTCCCGGTGGCCGACTCCTACCGTCTGGGCGTCGAGGTGGCCCTGCCGAACGCGACCGAGACCATGCGGCGCTATCCCCAGTTCGCGGCGGCCCTGCCGTTCCAGTTCGGCTCCCTGTCCGTGCCCGTGGCCGGGTCCTCGAAGGTGTTCGGGGTGCTGACCGTGCTGCGGCCCTCGACGACGGACGCCATGGAACTGATGCCGGTGCGCGAGCGCCTGGGACGGCTGGCCGAGGAGCTGGGGGCGGCGCTGGAGAAGCTGGACGGCCAGGACCCGGACACGGTCACCTGGGACGGCGGCCCGCTGTGCGTACGGCCGCCGGCCAGCCGTGAGCCGTCCGGGCACGTCGGCCGCTTCCGCTGGGATCCGGCGACCGGCGAGGTCGTGGCGGACGCGTGGCTGAGCGGCGCGCTGGGCACCCCGCCCGAGGACGCCCCGCTCACGGCGGAGACGTTCGCGGCGGCCGTCGCGCCCGCCGACGCGCAGCGGGTCCTGGCGGTGCTGCGCGAGGCGGCCGGGGGCAGGCCGCCGGCGCTGCCGCTGTACGTCCGCGCCCCGCACGGCGCGCCCCGCCTGGTCGAGGTGTGGGGTCCGCGCACGGACGCGCCGGGCCCGGCCGTGCCGGCGGCGGTCCGGGGCGTCGTCCTCGACCCCGGCCCGGGATCCGTGGCGGACGCGGCGGCCGATCTGCTGCCGGAGGGTGTGCTGTGCCTGGACCGGCTCGGCCATGTCGTCTACGCCAACCCGCACGCGGCACGGCTGCTGCGCCGTCCGCGCACCGAGCTGCTGGGCCGCACGCTGTGGGAGGGCGTGCCCTGGCTGAACCAGCCGACCCTGGAGGACCATCTGCGCGGGGCACTGCTCTCCCCCGACCCGGTGCACTTCCACGTCCGAAGACCGTCCGCGCACGGGCGGGAGCGCCCGCCGCACCCGTTCGCGGGCGACTGGCTCGCCCTGTCCGTGTATCCGGGCGCCGACTTCCTGACCTGCACGGTCCGGCTGGGGCACCGGGTGGCGGACGCCCCGTCCGGTCCGCCGGGGGAGCAGTCCGCGTCCCAGTCCCCGGGGACGCCCTCCCTCGCGCCGCTGTACCGCCCGATCGTCCTCGCCATCGCCCTGACCGAGGCCGTCACCGCCCGGCAGGTGTCGGCCGTGGTGATGAGGGAGCTGCTGCCCGCGTTCGGCGGGAACCGGCTGGCCATCTATCTGCTGCAGGACCGGCATCTGTATCTGGCGTGGGAGACCGGCTTCCCGAAGGGGTTCCTGGCGCCGTTCGAGGGGGTCGGGATGGACGAGCGGCTGCCCGGCGTGGAGACCCTGACCAGCGGCCGCCCCCTCTTCTTCGACTCGATGCAGCAGCTCGCCGACGCCTATCCGGGTGTCGCGCTGGACGCGCGGGAGGGGGCCCGCGCCTTCCTTCCGCTGATCGCGTCCGGCCGCCCGGTCGGCTCCTGCATCCTCGGCTTCGACCGTCCGCGCAGCTTCAGCAACGAGGAACGCACGGTCCTGACGGCTCTGGCCGGGCTGATCGCGCACGCCATGGAGAAGGCCCAGCGCTACGAGAGCGAGGCGGCCCTCGCCCGGGGGCTGCAGCAGGCGCTGCTGCCCCGGCGTCTGTCGCAGCACCCGCTGATGGAGACCACGGGCCGTTATCTGCCCGGCACCCAGGGCATGGAGGTCGGCGGCGACTGGTACGACGTCGTGGCCGCCGGGGACGGGATGGCGCTGGTCATCGGCGATGTGCAGGGGCACGGCGTCCAGTCGGCCGCCACCATGGGCCAGCTGCGCAGCGCGGTACGCGCCTTCGCGCTCGGCGACCGGTCGCCCGACGAGGTCATGAGCGGCACCAACCATCTGCTGATCGACCTCGACGCGGGGCTGTTCGCCAGCTGCTGCTACATCCGTCTCGACCCGGAGACCGGTCTCGCCCGGGCAGCCGTGGCCGGGCATCCGCGGCCGCTGCTGCGCGCTCCCGACGGGCGCACCCAGGTGCTGGATCTGCCCGGCGGGGTGGTCCTGGGGGTCGATCCGCAGGCGCAGTACCCGGTGGCGGAGCTGCTCGTCGAGCCCGGTGCCGTGCTGGCGCTCTACACCGACGGGCTGGTGGAGCGGCCCGGCGTCGACATCGACGTGGGGATCAGCGCGCTGCGGGTGGCCCTGGCCAGGGCCGGTGCCCTGGGCGGGCGTCCGGAAGGGCGCTCGCTGTCGGCTGTGGCCGACCGGCTCACCGCGGCGGCCCGGCACATGGCGGACCGCCCCGACGACATCGCGCTGCTGCTGGCGACCCGGCGCACCATGCCGTTGCGGCCGTCGTAAGGGGGTCTCGCCTCGCGGGGCGCGGCAGTGTAGACATGGCACATGGTCCGATCACGGGGTCGCTCGGGGGCCCGGTCGGCCGGTCGCGCCGGCGGCGTGTCCGGGGACGGGCTGTCCCCGGCGACGGAGCGGGGACGGCACCGGGGGTGGTTCTCCGCGGTGCGGTCGACGGTCGGCGGGCGCAGTCTCGCCGGTCAGGTGTTCGTCCTCCAGGTCGTGATCGTGCTGCTGCTCGTGGTCGCCGCGGTCGTCGCGCTGGTGCTCCAGGTGCGGTACGACAGCACGCAGGAGGCCCGCAACCGCTCGGTGGCGGTCGCCGAGGCGTTCGCGAACGCGCCGGGCACCCGGGAGGCGCTCGACGACCCCGATCCGACCGCTGTCCTCCAGCCGAGGGCCGAGGCGGCCCGCAGGGCGACGGGCGTGGACTTCATCGTCGTCATGAACACCGACGGGCTGCGCTACACGCATCCCAAGCCGGACCGCATCGGCAAGATGTTCGTCGGCACCCTGGGTCCGGCGCAGGCCGGTGGCGTCGTCGTCGAGCAGATCACCGGGACCATCGGCCCGCTCGTACAGGCCGTGGTGCCGGTCGAGGACCCGGACGGCGAGGTCGTGGGGCTGGTGTCGGCGGGGATCACCACCGACACCGTGGGCGGCACCGCCGACCGGCAGCTGCCGCTCGTGCTCAGCGCGGCGGCCGTCGCGCTGGCGCTGTCCACGGCGGGGACGGCTCTGGTCAGCCGGCGTCTGCTGCGGCAGACGCACGGCCTGGGTCCGGACGAGATGACCCGCATGTACGAGCATCACGACGCCGTGCTGCACGCGGTCCGCGAAGGGGTTGTGATCGTCGGCGACGAGGGACGGCTGCTGCTCGCCAACGACGAGGCGCACCGGCTGCTCGACCTGCCGGACAGCGCCGAGGGCCGCCGGGTCCTCGACCTGGGGCTCGCCCCGGAGACCGCCGAGCTGCTGCACTCGGGCCGGATGGCCACGGACGAGGTGCATCTGGTCAAGGACCGGCTGCTGGCGGTGAACCAGCGGCCGACGCATCTGCGGGGCCGGCCGTCCGGCAGCGTGGCCACGGTCCGCGACTCCACGGAGCTGCGGGCGCTATCGGGCCGGGCCGAGGAGGCCCGCGAGCGCCTGGACATGCTGTACGACGCCGGGGTGGGCATCGGCACCAGCCTGGACGTCACCCGGACCGCCGAGGAACTGGCGGAGCTCGCGGTGCCCCGGTTCGCGGACTACGCGACCGTCGACCTGTTCGACGCGGTGCTGGACGGCGGGCAGCCGGAGCCGGCGACCCTGGTGCGGCGGTGCGCGCTCAGCGGGATACGCGCGGACGCGCCGCTGTACCCGGTGGGCCGGGAGATCCGCTTCGTGGACTCGTCGCCGCAGGCCCGTGCGCTGAAGGGCGCGCAGGCGGTGGTCGAGCCACGGCTGGACGAGGCGCCGGGCTGGCGCGCGCAGGATCTGGAGCGGTCGGTCCAGGTGACGGAGTTCGGCATCCACTCGCTGATCGCCGTGCCGCTGCGTGCGGGGTCCCTGGTGCTGGGTGTGGTGAGCTTCTGGCGGTCGCGCAAGGGAAGGCCGTTCGACTCGGAGGAGCTGGCGCTCGCCGAGGAGCTGGTCGCCCGGGCCGCCGTGTCCATCGACAACGCCCGCCGGTACACGCGTGAGCACGGCATGGCGGTGACGCTGCAGCGCAGTCTGCTGCCCCGCAGGCTGCCCGAGCAGAACGCGCTGGACGTCGCCTACCGCTATCTGCCGGCGCAGGCCGGTGTGGGCGGCGACTGGTTCGACGTACTGCCGCTGTCCGGGGCCCGGGTGGCGCTCGTGGTCGGGGACGTCGTCGGCCACGGTCTGCACGCGGCGGCCACGATGGGCCGGCTGCGGACGGCGGTGCACAACTTCTCGGCCCTGGACCTGCCGCCGGACGAGCTGCTGGGGCTGCTGGACGAGCTGGTGGCCCGGATCGACCAGGACGAGGGCCAGGACGCCGACACCGCCCCGGTGACGGGTGCGACCTGCCTGTACGCGGTCTACGACCCGGTGTCGCAGCGGTGCACGATCGCGCGGGCCGGGCATCCGCCGCCGGCCGTGGTCCGACCGGACGGCACGGTGGAGTTCCCGGACGTGCCGACGGGTCCGCCGCTGGGGCTGGGTGGGCTGCCGTTCGAGGCGGCGGAGCTCGACCTGGCGCCGGGCAGCCGGCTCGTGCTGTACACCGACGGGCTCGTGGAGGACCGCGAGCACGACATCGACGAGGGCCTGGAACTGCTCCGGGAGGCGCTCGCGGGCGCCGGGCGCACCCCCGACGAGACCTGCCGGGCGGTGCTGGAGGCCCGGCTGCCGGACCGGCAGAACGACGACGTCGCGCTGATCGTGGCGCGCACCCGGGCGCTCGGCGCGGACCTGGTCGCCGAGTGGGACGTGCCGTCGGACCCGGCGGCGGTGGCGCGGGTGCGGGCGGCGGTGACCCGGACCCTGGAGGAGTGGGGTCTGGGCGAGCTGACGTTCGCCACGGAGCTGATCCTGAGCGAGCTGGTGACCAATGCCATCCGGTACGGCGGTGAGCCGATCCGGGTGCGGATGCTGCGCGACCGCAGTCTGATCTGCGAGGTCTTCGACAGCAGCAGCACCTCGCCGCATCTGCGGTACGCGGCGATGACGGACGAGGGCGGCCGCGGCCTGTTCCTCGTCGCCCAGCTGGCGGAGCGCTGGGGCACCCGCTATCTGCCGGCGGGCAAGGTGATCTGGGCGGCGCAGCCCCTGCCGTAGAACGGCCCGCATCATCGCTCTCTTGTTCATTGGTACGAACCTTCGGCGCACCCGCTGTTCGGCATGCCCGGCGTCTGATAGGAAACCTTCCTATCAGTGCACGTACGGCAAGCCCTCCTTCCCCCCCACTCAGATGCGGAGTCGCCGTGAAGCACCCCACGACACCTGGCACAGCCCTGCCCCGCCGCACCCTGCTGACCGCGTTCGGCGCGGCCCTGGCGGCCGTCCCGTTCCTCGACCCCCCGCCCGCCGCCGCGCACCACGCGGCCGGACTCGACGACCCGGCGAAGAAGGAGATCGCCATGAAGCTGGTGTCGAGCGCGGAGAACTCCTCGCTCGACTGGAAGGCGCAGTACCGCTACATCGAGGACATCGGCGACGGCCGCGGCTACACCGCCGGCATCATCGGCTTCTGCTCCGGCACCGGCGACATGCTCGACCTGGTCGAGCTGTACGCGGACCGCCGCCCCGGCAACGTCCTGGCCCCCTACCTCCCGGCCCTGCGCCGGGTGGACGGCACCGACTCGCACGACGGGCTCGACCCCTACTACCCGCGGGACTGGGCGCGGGCCGCCGAGGACGAGGCGTTCAAGCAGGCCCAGAACGACGAGCGGGACCGGGTGTACTTCGACCCGGCCGTCCGCCAGGGCAAGGCGGACGGCCTGCGCGTGCTCGGCCAGTTCGCCTACTACGACGCCATCGTCATGCACGGCGACGGCACCGACCCCACGAGCTTCCGCAGCATCCGCCGCCGCGCCCTGGACCGGGCCCGGCCGCCCGCCCAGGGCGGCGACGAGGTGACCTACCTCCACGCCTTCCTGGACGCGCGGGTCTGGGCCATGAAGCAGGAGGAGGCCCACAGCGACACCAGCAGGGTCGACACCGCCCAGCGCGTCTTCCTGCGCGCCGGCAACCTCGACCTGAGGACCCCGCTGAACTGGAAGGTGTACGGCGACAGCTTCCACATCGACTGACACCCGACCCGGTCGCCGCCCCCGCCGCGCTCGGGGGCGGCGACCGACCACCCCGCGGCCGGTCATAGAATTGATCTATGGGCTCATAGACCGGACCCGTGTACCGGGTAAGGCTTGCCTTAGTTTAGGCTTCCCCCGAGTCGATCTATCGCCTCTCGAAGGGAACCTGATCATGCCCCGCCCCCTGCGGGTAGCCATCGTCGGAGCCGGCCCCGCCGGGATCTACGCGGCCGACGCGCTGCTCAAGTCCGAGGTGGCCGCCGAACCCGGTGTGTCCATCGACCTGTTCGAGCGGATGCCCGCGCCCTTCGGACTGATCCGCTACGGCGTGGCCCCCGACCACCCGCGCATCAAGGGCATCGTCACGGCCCTGCACCAGGTGCTCGACAAGCCGCAGATCCGCCTCTTCGGCAACGTCGACTACCCGAACGACATCAGCCTGGACGACCTGCGGGCGTTCTACGACGCCGTGATCTTCTCCACGGGCGCCACCGCCGACCGCGAGCTGCGCATACCGGGCATCGACCTCGACGGCTCGTACGGCGCCGCCGACTTCGTCTCCTGGTACGACGGGCACCCGGACGTGCCGCGCACCTGGCCGCTGGAGGCCGAGAAGGTCGCCGTCCTCGGCGTCGGCAACGTCGCGCTGGACGTGGCCCGCATCCTGGCCAAGACGGCCGACGAGCTGCTGCCGACGGAGATCCCGCCGAACGTCCACGACGGCCTCAAGGCCAACCGGGCGAAGGAGATCCACGTCTTCGGCCGCCGCGGCCCGGCCCAGGCGAAGTTCTCGCCGATGGAGCTGCGCGAGCTGGACCACTCCCCCAACATCGAGGTCATCGTCGACCCCGAGGACATCGACTACGACGCGGGCTCCATCGAGACGCGACGCGGCAACAAGCAGGCCGACATGGTCGCCAAGACGCTGGAGAACTGGGCGATCCGCGACGTCGGCGACCGGCCGCACAAGCTGTTCCTGCACTTCTTCGAGTCGCCGACCGAGATCCTCGGCGAGGACGGCAGGGTCGTGGGCCTGCGCACCGAGCGCACCGCCCTCGACGGCACCGGCAACGTCAAGGGCACCGGCGAGTTCAAGGACTGGGACGTCACCGCGGTCTACCGCGCGGTCGGCTACCTCTCCGACAAGCTCCCCAAGCTGCCCTGGGACATCGACTCGGGCACCGTCCCGGACAAGGGCGGCCGGGTCGTCCAGGAGTCCGGCGAGCACCTGCAGTCGACGTACGTCACCGGCTGGATCCGGCGTGGCCCGGTGGGCCTGATCGGCCACACCAAGGGCGACGCCAACGAGACGGTGGCGAACCTGCTGGACGACTTCGCAGGCGGCCGTCTGCAGACGCCGGGCTCGCCCGAGCCGGAGGCCGTCGACGCGTTCCTGGCCGAGCGCGAGGTCCGCTTCACGACGTGGGAGGGCTGGTACAAGCTCGACGCCGCCGAGAAGGCGCTGGGCGAGCCCCAGGGCCGTGAGCGCGTGAAGATCGTCGAGCGCGAGGACATGCTGCGGGAGAGCGGCGCGTAAGCGCGTCCGCGAGCAGCGCACGGAGGGCCGGGGCCGCGAACCCCGGCCCTTCGCCTCGTCCGCACGGGAAACGGCCGCGCCCAGAAGGTGACCGTCTGTTAACTTCCGCTGATGTTCTCGCTTCTGGAACCCCCTTTCCTGACCCGGCTCCGTGGCGCGCGGCGTGTGCTCGTGGCCGGTGCCGGCGGCGGCTTCGACGTCTACGCCGGGCTGCCCCTCGCCCTGGGGCTGCGCGCGGCCGGCAAGGAGGTGCACCTCGCCAGCCTCTCCTTCTCCGACCTGTTCGGGCTGGACGACGGCGTGTGGGTCGACCCCGACGTCGCCGCGATACGCCCGGACACCGAGGCACGCGGTCACTACTTCCCCGAGCGGAGCCTCGCCCGCTGGCTCGCCGCGCACGACCTGCCCGCCACGGTGTACGCGTTCCCGCTGACCGGCGTACGGCCGCTGCGGGCCGCGTACCGCACGCTGCTGGACCATCTCGGCGGCGTCGACGCGGTGGTGCTGGTGGACGGCGGCACCGACATCCTGATGCGCGGCGACGAGCACGGGCTGGGCACCCCGGAGGAGGACATGGCGAGCTTGGCCGCCGTGGCGGGGCTCGACGAGGTCGCCGTACGGCTGGTGGCCTGCCTCAGCTTCGGCGTGGACGCCTATCACGGGGTCAGTCACGCCCTGGTGCTGGAGAACCTGGCGGCCCTGGACCGGGACGGCGGCTACCTGGGCGCGTTCTCCCTGCCGCGCGCCAGCGAGGAGGGACGGCTCTTCCTGGACGCGGTGGAGCACGCCCGGCGCGAGACGCCGGAGTATCCGAGCATCGTCCAGGGCTCGGTCGCGGCGGCCGTGCGCGGCGAGTTCGGGGACGTGCGCTTCACCGAGCGCACCAAGGACGGCGAGCTGTTCGTCAATCCGCTCATGGCGCTGTACTTCTGCGTGGACGCGCTCGCCCTGGCCCGGCGCAACCTCTACCTGGACCGCCTGGAGGACACGGCGCTGATGCGCCAGATCAGCACACGTATCGAGGAGTTCCGGGACGGGCTCCCACGCCAGCGGCCGCCTCGCGCCTACCCCCACTGAGGCTCCCGCGTCCCGCGTTCCGGGGAAGTGGTCGTCGCCGTCGGAGTGACTGTATACACTCCTGATCTTCACACAAGCTCCACACAGGGGGGATGTTTCTCCATGCGTATACGCACCATCGCCACAACCGCCGTCGCCGCCGGCGCCCTCGCGGCCCTGACCGCCACCCCGGCCCAGGCCGCCGAGTACTCGTCGGCGCTGAAGATCCGCGGCATCCAGTACGACGCACCCGGCCGCGACTCCAACGCCTGCGCCACCGGCAACACCGACGACGAGTACCTGACGATCAAGAACTACTCGTCGGGCTCCACGGTCAACCTCAAGGGCTATGTCGTGAAGGACAAGGCCGGCAACCGGTTCACCTTCACCGCCAACCACTACCTCCAGCCCGGTGACTACGTGAAGCTCCGGGGCGGCCGCGGCACCGACTCCGACGCGCGCAACGTCGTCTACCGCGACAACTGCAACTTCATGTGGAACAACGACAAGGACACGATCTACCTGAAGAAGCCGTCGGGCGCGGGTGCCGACACCCACGCCTACACCAAGAGCCAGAACGACCGGGACGGCAACGGGTACATCACGTACCACAACTGACCGGACGCCGACCGGAAGGCGAGGGGACCCGTCCCGATGCGGATGGTGGACGGGTCCCGCTCACCGCCATTGTCACGACGGTCCACGGCCCGGACCACGGGTGAGCGCCGACGGGTCGGTGCGCACGACACACACCCCGTGTGCACCCCCCGCTCACCCGGTTCACGCGCCCGGTGACGATACTGGGAGGAGCACGCGCCCCCGGCCCCAGATGGACTCATGCCCAGCTCCTCCCGCACCCGCCCCATGACTCCCCCCACCGTGTGGTCGGCCCGCGGCCGTCACGTCGGACCCGCCGCGCGGGACGACCTGCTGAGCGCCCTGACCCGGCACAAGGACGACGGAGCCCTCGACGACTTCCGCGAACGCCCCGGCCCCGAGGACGGCGACGCGACGGCCTTCGAGGCCCGCTGGCGGATCGCCGGCTCCACGACGACCGTCCGCGCCCGGCTGGCCCTTGAGACGAGCCGTGACGGCACGCACGTGTGGACGCTCGTCGCGGAGGCCGACGCCCCCTGGGACCCCCGCTGGCCGTCGCCGGCCACCCTGTTCTGGCCCGAGGGGGACGGGGCTCCCTGGGCGCACGACGCCGCCACCGGCCTCCCCCTGCGCACCGTCAACCTCCTGCCCACGGACGACAAGGCCGTACGCCGGCTGCTGCGGGACGCCGTCCGCGACGGCGGGAGCATCCACGTCCTCGTCCACGAGGCCATGACCACGGACGAACGCGGCCGCACCCCGCTGGCCGGCATGCTGCCGCCGGGCCTGCGGCACCGGGTCGTGGAGCACCGCGCCGTCCCCAGCCAGCTGCGCGTCGTCAACTACGCCCTGCGCGACCTCGGCCCGCAGCTGCCGCGGGGCGGCGCCGTCGTGCTCCCCGGGACCCCGGCCCCGGACGGCTACGACCCGGACGACTTCACCGTCCGCACCGTCTTCCTCGACGGCACCGAGCCGGCCGAGCTCATCCACGCCGTCACCCGCTACGCGGCCCTGCCGCACGCCCTCCCGCCCGGCGCCGAGGACACCCTGACCGCACTGCGCGAGGACTGGAGCCTGCTCACCGTGGCGGAGGAACTCGAGCGCGAGCGCGCACTGGTGAAGATGTACGCCGACGCGCTCGACGCGATGACGAAGTCGCGGGACCTGTACCGGGAGGCCGCCGAGGAGGCGCACGCCGCGCTGGCCGCCTTCCGGGAGTCCGCGGACACGGTGGCCGCGCTGCCGCCCGCGCCGCCCGCCGACCCCGCCCCGTCCCCGCTGCAGCAGCTGACCCGCACCTTCGAGCGGCTCAAGTCCTCCGCCCGGGTCCGCCGGCAGGCCCCCGCCCCCGAGGAGACCGCCGAACGGCCGCGGGAGAACGCCGACCGCTGACGGCGGGGCGTAGGGCCGCTGCGCCGGATGCCTCGGTGGGGCGTACGGCGGTCGGCGGGGGTGTTCCGGTGCGGCGCCGACCGGTTTCGCACGCCCGCCCGAGCAGGTGACCGGCCCGGTTCGCGCGTCTTCCGTCCTGACGGGTGACGTGATGCGGCCGGGTGACCCCCGTCATGCCATGTGCGGGGCGCGAGGGGGAATCCGACCTGCGGAGCGTGTGGCGTGCGCCACCGCCGGGAGGAGGATCCGTGGAGCCGAGCACCCCGTGGATCGCCGTGGTGGCGGTCCTGGCCGTCGTCCTGTTCGTCGCGGCCTTCACGGTCCTGACGCGTCTGGTGCGCACCCGGCGGGCGATGCGCCGCGCCGGGCTGCCGACCGGCCCCCGCTGGGTCTTCTGGGGGGCCGTCCTGTACTTCGTCCTGCCCACCGATCTGATGCCCGATCCCGTGTATCTGGACGACATCGGCGTGCTCTTGCTGGCACTGCGCACGCTGCGCCGTTCGCCCGGGTCGGGACGCCGGACGCCGTTGGTCACGGAAAGTAAGGAAACCAACCACTCGTTCGATTCGTTTAAGTAAGTGGATACCGCAGGGCGTCGTCGGGCAGCGTGACGCGCTGGGTGGCCAGGCTCGATCGGAGCAGCACCTGTGAGGGAGAGACGATGCAACCGTTCGCGCTCAACTACGCACGGCCGGCAGCGGAGTTGGAGATCACCGCTGTGTACGTCTACGACTCCGGTCTGCAGTTGAACGTGCTGCGTGACGGGCGCATAGCCGCCCGCGACCACGCGCTCTTGCGGGAGTTGGGCACCACGACGTCCACGGCGGGATCCAAGACCCACTTCGACGACTGAACACAGGCCGCCGAAGATGACCGTCTTGATTCTGACCAACGAAGAGGACGTGACGGCGGACATGGTGGTCGTGCATCTGCACGCCACCGGTGTCCCGGTGGTCCGGCTCGATCCCGCCGACCTGACCGGCGGTGTCGCCCTGTCCGGCGAGTACGCGTACGGCGCCTTCCACGGGCATCTGTCGTCGGGTGGGCGGATGGTGACCCTGAGCGGCCTGCGGTCGGTGTGGGTGCGCCGGCCGGGCAGCGCGGCGGCGCGGGCCGCCGCGCCCTCGCCCTGGCTCACGGAGGAGGCCGGGCAGGCCCTCTACGGCATGCTGCGGGCCGGTGATCTGCGCTGGATGAACCATCCGGACGCGGCCCGCCGGGCCCGCTACAAGCCGTGGCAGTTGCGGCTCGCCCAGCGCTGCGGGCTGCCCGTGCCCGCCACGCTGATCACCACCTTTCCGCAGGCGGCGCGGGAGTTCGCCGCGCGGCACCCGGATCTCGTGGTGAAGCCGGTGTCGGGCGCGCACCCGCAGGACCCGCCGCGTGCGGTGCCGACGAGCAGGGTGGCCCCGGACGCGGACTTCTCCGCCGTGGCGTTCGGGCCGACGCTGCTGCAGCGGCGGATCGTCAAGCGCGCCGACATCCGGCTGACCGCGGTCGGCGGGCGGTTGCTGGCGGCCCGTAAGCCGACCGGCGCCGACGCCGAGGTCGACGTCCGGTTCGCGCAGTCGGACAGCCCGTGGGAGCCCGTCGAGGTGCGCCCGCGGGTCGCCGAGGCCGTCCGGTCCTACCTCCGGCAGGCCGGACTCGCCTACGGGGCCTTCGACTTCGCCGAGGACGCCGACGGGATCTGGTGGTTCCTGGAGTGCAACCAGTCCGGCCAGTTCGGGTTCATCGAGGTGGACACCGGTCAGCCGATCGCCCGGACCATCGCCGAGTGGCTCGCCGCCCCGGCGACGGGGCGGTCCGCGCACACCGACGACACCGACGCGACGATGGTCTGACCGGCCGGGATCAGAGCGGGGGCGGCCCCGGCGGGAGCGCGGCGCGCTGCCACGCCGGGGCCGGCGCGGCCTGGCCCATGGACGCCGGCGGGCGGGAGGGGGAGCGGAGCGGCTCGAGGACGAACTCCAGGTCCCGGCTCACGCGTTCCGCCTCCCTGCGCACCTGCATGGGGATGTCGCCGCGCTCCGCGATGAGCCGGTCGTAGATGGGGGAATCCTGGAACACCCGTCAACGCGCCTTTCCTGTCGTGGCCCTGTGTGCATTTTGGGCACGGCTGTGAAGTCTAGGCGCCGACGCACACTGAAGTACGAATTCTGCCAGAGCGCTTGACGGGCGACGAACCGGTGCTATGTGCCGGGACTCAGGCTCCCGTGGTGGAGCCCGGCCGGACGATCATCAGGACGGTGACGGTGGCCCACAGCAGGTTGAAGATCCCGGTGAACATGGCGAGCCGGACCGTCGCGGGACGGTCGACGGTCCGCCCCGCGTCCAAGTCCTCCAGCAGTTCCTCCTGGCGGGGCAGGACGAACGCGACGAGAAGACCGGCGGCGGCCGCGGTCAGCGCGATCGACGCGATCAGCCAGCCGCTGCCGAGCACCCCCATGGCCAGCGCGGTGGCGAGACCGAGCACCGGCACCGACACCCCGAGGGCCGCGTACGCCCGGCAGATGCGGTGCAGCAGCCGGACCGTGCCCACCTCGACCGCGCCGTCCGCCGCCGGGACGCGCCGCGCGGCGGGCGGGAACATGCTGGCGGCCACGGTGACGGGCCCGACGGCCAGGATGGCGGCCAGGACGTGCAGGGTGAGCAGGAACTTCGTCATGGGGAACGGGGTCCTCGGGGTGGGCAGCTGATGGCAGCGCCCACGCTAGAGATCGTCCCCGGCCGCGCACAGCGGCGGAAACGACAGGTGTCCACGGATTCCCGCCAACCGGTTCCACCTGCCGTTGTCCGAGTCCCCTGGCGTGCGACCGGGGTTTCCTCACGTGGCGGGAACCTGCCTAGGGTGGCGTCCATGCATACCGTGGCGATCCTGGTCCTCGACGACGTGGTGCCGTTCGATCTGGCGGCGCCCTTCCAGTTGTTCAGCTGGGCCCGGCTGCCGGACGGACACCGTCCCTACCGGGTGCGGCTGTGCGCCGAGCGGCCGGAGGTGCGGACGGAGGGCTTCGGCCTGCGGATCGACCGGGGGCTCGACGGGCTGGCGGACGCGGACACCGTCGTCGTACCGGGCTGCGACCACTCCGGGCCGCCCTCGGACGCGGTCGTGGCGGCGCTGCGCGAGGCGGCGCGGGCCGGCACCCGGATCGCCTCCGTGTGCACGGGCGCCTTCGTGCTGGCCGAGGCCGGACTGCTGGACGGGTTGCGCGCGACCACCCACTGGATGGCCACCGACGAGCTGGCCCGGCGCTTCCCCGCCGTGAAGGTGGAGCCGGATGTGCTCTACGTGGACAACGGCTCCGTCCTCACCTCGGCCGGGGCCGCCGCCGGGCTGGACATGTGCCTGCACATGATCCGCGGTGACCTGGGCTCGGCGGTGGCCGCGCACTGCGCCCGGATGTCCGTGGTTCCGCTCGAACGGGAGGGCGGGCAGGCGCAGTTCATCGTGCACGAGAACCCCCCGGTGCCCCGCGGTTCGGTGCTCGAACCGGTACTGGAGTGGATCGAGGACAATCTGGCCGGTGAGGTGACCGTCGCCGCGATGGCGGAGCGCGCCGGGATGAGCGAACGCACCTTCGGCCGTCGCTTCCGTGAGCAGACCGGGACGACTCCGCTGCAGTGGCTGCTGCGGGCGCGGGTGCGCAGGGCCCAGTATCTGCTGGAGAACAGCGACCATACGGTCGAACGCATCGCCCGGCAGGCCGGGTTCGGCTCGCCGACGGCGTTCCGCGAGCGCTTCCGCCGGGTGGTCGGCACCACGCCGTACGCGTATCACTCCGCCTTTCAGGGAAGAACGGTCTCTCAGGCGTCTTCGGTAACGGTGGGATAAATCACCCGAGTCCGAATGGCCCGCCGACAGTTGGGCAAGAGGTATCGATCCTCCCCCAAGGACGGTGAACGCCATGAACTGTTCCAGCCGCCTCCTCTGCCTCCTCTACCTGGCCACGAGCGCCGGGCTCGCCTGGATCACGGTGCTGGAGATCCGGTACGGCCCGGTGTGGGCGGCGTGCCTGTTCGCCGCCGCCAGCCTGGTGCCGGTGATCGCCGTCGTACGCGAGACGGTGATCGGTGAACAGGACCAGCAGCTGAGGGAGTTGTCCGCGAGGGCCGGGCGGGGCGGTGAAGCGGCCGAGGCGATCGTGCGGGCCGAGCTCGACGCGGCGTGCTGCGAGCGGTGGTGGACCAGCCTCGGCAGCGAGCACGATCTGACCTGCCGTCACCGGTCGCCCCACCGCAGCAGCGCCGCCTGACCGGCGGGTCCGCTCAGGTCCGCCGCAGCACCTCGACCGCCAGGTCGTTGTCGACCGTGTAGTAGGGGCGCACCGCGAACTCCCCCACCGTGGCGGCGGGATACACGTAGATCTCCTTGCGGTCCGCCACGTCGTCGAGCAGTCTGCCGACGCGGACCACGGCGGTGTCCTCCCCGGA
The DNA here is from genome assembly GCF_018070255.1 of Streptomyces sp. RK62. Taxonomy (NCBI): domain Bacteria; kingdom Bacillati; phylum Actinomycetota; class Actinomycetes; order Kitasatosporales; family Streptomycetaceae; genus Streptomyces; species Streptomyces sp. RK62. Next base: position 172,021 of record NZ_JAGPYD010000003.1, read on the forward strand.
CCCGGGCCGGACGAAGACGTCCCAGACCCGGTCGCCGGTCCCGCCCTCGGCGAGCAGGTCCGCGTGGTCGATCGTGACGGCGAGGTCGCGGCCGTCGGTGCCGGGCTGTGGGTCGACGGTCCGCTCGACGCCCTTGCCGCCGCGCAGGCGCAGCAGCACGGAGGCCCCTTCGGTGAGCGAGGCGCCGTGCAGCCGGGCCCGGACGGTGGTGGACCGGTCGGTGACGTCGATGCCGGCGACCTCTGCGTGGGCCTCGCGCAGCCAGGTGCGCAGCGCGAGATACCCGTCCTTGGTGACGTAGGGGATGCGGACGGCCACCGGTGACGGCCGGTCGCGGAGGTGCCCGGCCACGAGGACCCGCAGGTCGCGCAGACCGGGGCGTGCCCGCACGCGCTCGCCGTCCGGTTCGGTCAGCAGGTAGAGGTCCCAGCGTCCCTCGGGCAGGTCGGGCGGCGGGTCGAGGACGGCGGTCAGCCGTCCGTCGCCGCCGGTGGTGAGGTCGAGTTCCCGGAGGGTCTTCTCGGGCTGTCCCTTTCCGGGGCGCAGGCGCAGCAGCAGCCGGGGGGACGGGAAGGCCGCCGGGTCGGGCGGGGCGAGATGGAAGGTGATCCGGCCGTCCGCGTCGGCCGTGCAGGCGATGGCGGGCGATGTGGTGGATGCCGTCTGCGTGTTCATCGCTTGCCTCCGCGGATCGTGCGGCGTGCGGCGGAGGCCGCGGCGTAGGCGGCGTCCCGGGCGGCGAAGCCGTGTCCGGCCAGGGCCCGGCGCAGCCGTGCCGGTTCCGGTGGCGCCGGGGGCCGGCCGGTTCTGCGGGCCGTCGCCGCCGCCTCGATCAGGCGCTCGGCCTGCTCGACCACGGGGACGGGTCCGAAGCGGCGCGCGTTGTCCAGGGCGGTACGGCCCATACGGCGGCGCAGATCGTCGTCGCGCACGAGGTCGAGCAGCGCGGCGGCCAGGGCGTCGCGGTCGCCGACGGGGACGAGCCGTCCGTCGGCGCCGTCCTCGATGATCTCGGCGGGGCCGTACGGGCAGTCGGTGCTGACGACGGGCAGTCCGCAGCGCATGGCCTCGACGATGGTCATGCCGAAGGGCTCGAAGTTGGCGGCGGTGGCCCCGATCGAGCCCTTGACCCACTCCGCCTCCATCGGCGCGGCGGCACCCATCAGTAAAGCGTTGTCACTGAGTCCGAGCCGTTCGATGAGCCGGCGCAGCCGGGTGTGCTCCTCGCCCTTGCCGTAGATGCGCAGCTGCCAGTCCGGATGGGCGGCGGCGACCGTCGCGAACGCCTCGATGAGCAGGTCGTAGCGCTTGACGGGGACGAGCCGTCCGGCCGCGACGATCACCTTGGCGGTGCCGTCCGCGGCGGGCAGCGCGGGGTCGGGCACACTGTTGGGCAGCGCCTCCACCCAGACGCCCGGCAGCCGCATCTTGCGCCGGTAGGCGGCGGCGTCGGCCTCGGTGACGGTGGTGAGCACGTCGAGCCGGCGGTAGGCGCGGCGCAGTGCGGTGCGCAGCCGAGGCGGGTGGTTGTCGAGGGTGAGGTGCTCCTGCCCGACGCGCAGGACGTGCTCGGGTGCCTGCCGTGCCAGGTGGACGTTGAGGCCGGGGCGGGTGCCGATGACGACCTCGGCGTCGGTGGCGGCCAGGGCCTCGCCGATCCGCCGGTCCGTCAGCTCGCTGTACTGGTGGTACCGGTACTCGGCGACGGGGAAGACCTTGGCCGGCCGCTGGTGCAGGGGGTGGTCCTTCTCCTGCCGCAGGTCCACCAGCGGGCGCAGCGCCACACGGGGGTCCAGGGTGTGGTTGGGGCGTTCCCGGTGCCGCAGCACCGAGACGATCTCCACTTCGTGCCGGTCTGCGAGTGCCTGGGCCAGGTTGAAGGTGGTGGTGATCGTGCCCCCTATCCCGTAGGCGTTGTGCAGCAGGAAAGAGATCTTCATGGTGGACTAGACCGTGCCGGGGGCCTGTCAGTTGCCCTGCGTTATCGCACTGTTGTCTCAGTCACTCTGCGCTCGCCCTGCCGGGCCACGGGAAGGGGGCGACGGGTCACACGGCGTCGAGCTCGGCGAACTCCTCGTCGGTGAGCCGCAGTTCGACGGCGGCGAGGGAGTCGCGGATGGTCTCGGGCCTGCTGGAGCCCGGGATCGGCACGACCACCGGGGACTTGGCGAGCATCCAGGCCAGGCAGACCTGCTGCGGGCTCACCCCGTGCGCCTCGGCGACCCGGGCGAACGGGGCGTAGGCGGAGCCGAGTTCACGGGCCTTGGAGATGCCGCCGAGCGGGCTCCACGGCAGGAACGCGATACCGCGCTCGTCGCACAGGCGCAGTTCGGGCTCGCTGGAGCGGAACGCCGGGGAGAACTGGTTCTGCACGGAGACCAGCCGGCCGTCGAGGATCTCGTCGGCCTCCCGGATCTGGTCGGGGTTCGCGTTGGAGATGCCGGCCATACGGATCTTGCCCTCGTCGAGCAGTTCGCGGACGGCTCCGACGGACTCGGCGTACGGCACCTTCGGGTCGGGGCGGTGGAACTGGTAGAGGCCGATGGCCTCGACGCCGAGCCGGCGCAGGGACGCCTCGCAGGCCTCCTTGAGGTGCCGGGGGCTGCCGTCGAGCGTCCAACTGCCGTCGCCGGGGCGCAGATGGCCGCCCTTCGTGGCGACCAGGACGTCCTTGCCCCGGTCGTGGGAGGCGAGGGCCTTGGCTATCAGGGTCTCGTTGTGGCCGACCTCGTCGGCGTCGCGGTGATACGCGTCGGCCGTGTCGATGAGGGTGACGCCCGCGTCCAGCGCGGCGTGCAGCGTGGCGAGGGACCGCTCCTCGTCCGGGCGTCCCTCGATGGACATGGGCATTCCGCCCAGTCCGATGGCGCTGACCTCGACGTCCCCGATACGGCGGGTGTGCATGGGTTCGTGACCTCTCTGGCTGTCGCGCGGTGGTGAACGCTCCCGGGCCCCACCAGCCTGACCGTCGGGCCGCGCGAGGTCCAATAGAAGAAAGAGAACGCATTCAGCGACGGCGCCGCTGAATCGCCCTGCGGGTCCCCAGCACGGTGGCCGGGAAACGGGCCGCTTGCGCGGCGCCCGGGTCGGTGTGGCACGCTCACCCGGTCTTTTCGGCACTGTGAGAGGCGGCGGCATGCGCATCGGACTGCTCGGCACCGGCCCGTGGGCCCAGATGGCCCACGCCCCGGCCCTGAGCGCACACGGCGAGCTGGACTTCGTCGGGGTGTGGGGCCGTCGTACGGCTCCCACGAAGGAACTCGCCGACGCCCACGGCGTCCGCGCCTACGACGACGTCGACGCGCTGATCGCCGACGTGGACGCGGTGGCGGTGGCGCTGCCGCCGGCCATCCAGGCGGAGCTGGCGGCGCGGGCCGCGCGGGCGGGCCGCCATCTGCTGCTGGACAAGCCGCTCGCGCCGACGGTGGAGCAGGCGCGGGCCGTCGTCGCGGCCACCGAGGAGACCGGGGTGTCCTCGGTGGTGTTCTTCACGGCGCGGTTCCAGCCGGAGACGGAGGAATGGATCGCCCGGCAGGCCGCCACGGACGGCTGGTTCACGGGGCGGGCCGAGTGGCTCGGCGCGGTGTTCAGCGGCGAGGGCAGCCCGTTCGCGGACTCGCCGTGGCGGCGGGACAAGGGCGCCCTGTGGGACGTCGGCCCGCACGCCCTGTCGGTGCTGCTGCCGGTCCTGGGCGACGCCCGGCGGGTCGCGGCGGCCGCGCACGGCCCCGGCGACACGGTCCATCTGGTCCTGGAGCACACGGGCGGCGCGTCCAGCACGCTCACCCTGAGTCTCACGGCGCCTCCGGCGGCGGCCGGCGCCACGGTGGAGCTGCGGGGCACGGCCGGGGTGGCGCTGTTCCCGGAGAGCACCGCCACCGCCGTGGACGCGCTCGGCCGGGCGGCGGACGCCCTGCTGGACGCGGTGCGCACGGGGAACCCGCACGCCTGCGACGCCCGGTTCGGCCTGCGCGTCACGGAGATCCTGGCGGACGCGGAGAGCCGGCTGGGCGCCGAAGAGTGACGGCGGGCCGCCGCCGAGCGGGCCGCCGGTGTCGTGTGGTCACGACCGGCGGCCCCGCGGCGCCTACAGGTTGTAGCCCCCGGACACCTCGATGGTCTGGGCGGTGACCCAGCGGCTCTCGTCGGAGACGAGGGTGGCGATCATCGCGCCGATGTCGTCGGGCTCCCCGACCCGGCCGAGGGCGGTGCGCTCGGCGAGCGCCGGGATGATCTCCGGGAACTTGGTGAAGGCGTCGTCGCCGAGCCGGGTGCGGGTGGCGCCCGGCGCGACGCCGTTGACCCGGATGCCGCGCGGGCTGAACTCCTTGGCCAGGGCCCGGGTCAGGACGTCCAGCCCGCCCTTGACGGCGGCGTAGGCGGAGTAGCCGGGCTGCAGTCCGGACGAGGTGACGTTGCTGCTGGTGTTGACGACGGATCCGCCGTCCGCGAGCAGCGGGAGCAGCGTCTGGGTCAGGAAGTAGGGGCCCTTGAGAAGGACCCGCATCAGCCGGTCGAAGTCGTCCTCGGTGGTGTCCTCGAACATCGCGGTGTGGGCGATGCCGGCGTTGTTCACCAGGTGGTCGAAGGTGTCCCGCTGCCAGGTGTCCCGCAGGGCGGCGACGACCGCGTCGCGGAACGCCGGGAAGGTGCCCGCTGTCGCCGACGTCCAGCGGCAGGGCGACGGCGGTGCCGCCCTCCTTCTCGATGGCGGCGACGGTCTCCAGGCCGCCCTCCTTGTTCCGGCCGTAGGTCAGGATGACCCCGACGCCACGGCGGGCGATCTCGACGGCGGCGCTCTGTCCGATGCCGGAGCTGGCCCCGGTGACGATGGCGACCTTCATGACGTCTCTCCCAATGGTCCGCTGGTGTGGTCCCGGCTTTCACCGGAACAACCTCGATGCCTCCATTCAAAGCCTCTGACCTGCACAAACGTTAGACCGATCCTCTCGCGGACCTGCACGATCCTCCCGTGTACGGGAACGGAGGCCCGGCGCGGTGCTGCAATGGGCGTATGGACCTTCTGGAAGAGCTGAGAGCGCTGCTGGCCCGGCATGTGCGGCCCGACTGGACGACCGCGATCGAGGGCGTCCACATCGCGCGCGTGGACCGGTCCGAGCCCCCGGTCCCCGAGATGACGGGGACCGTCCTCGCGGTCATCGCCCAGGGCGCCAAACGGCTCTCCCTGGGGGACCGCCTCTTCGAGTACGGCCCCGGCGAGTACCTGGTCGCCTCCGTGGACCTGCCGGTCACCGGCCAGTTCGTCCGGGTCGACCCCGATCATCCGGCGCTGGGCTTCGGCATGGTGCTGGAGCCCTCGGCGGTCGCGGAGCTGCTGCTCCAGGCCGGCCCGGGGACGGGCGCGCGGACCGGCGGGGGCACACCGTCGGGGATCGCCGTCAGCACCGCCTCCGACGCCCTGCTGGACGCGGTCGTCCGGCTGCTGCGGCTGCTGGACGAGCCGCGTGACCGCCCCGTCCTCGCCCCGCTGATCAAGCGGGAGATCCTGTGGCGGGTGATCACCGGCGAGCAGGGCGCGACGGTCCGTCAACTCGGCCTCGCCGACAGCGGGCTGAGCCATGTCTCACGGGCGGTGCGCTGGATCCGCGAGCACTACGCGGAGCCGTTCCAGGTCGAGGACGTGGCCCGGATGTCCGGGATGAGCACGTCGGCCTTCTACCGCAACTTCCAGGCGGTGACGGCGATGAGTCCCATCCAGTTCCAGAAGCGGATCCGTCTGCAGGAGGCCCGGCTGCTGCTCGCCACCCGGCCCGGCGATGTCACCGGGGTCGGCCGCACCGTCGGCTACGACAACCCCTCGCAGTTCAGCCGGGAGTACCGCCGTCAGTTCGGGACGCCGCCGAGCCGGGACGCCGCCCGCCTGCGGGACACGGTGAGCGGCGGGACGGGCGTACCGTCGTGAGCGACGACCCGTCAGTTCGCGGCGGGCGGGCTGAAGTTGACGCGCTCCTTGACGACGGGGAAGCCCGCCTTGGCGAAGTGGACGGCCATGGGGGCGTTGCCCCGGTCGGTCGAGGCGGTCACACGCTCGGCGCCGTGCTCGACGAGATGGTGGGTGCACTCGGCGAGCAGGTCGTAGGCGTAGCCGTGGCCGCGCTGTTCGGGGACGACGCCGATGAATCCGATGGTCGGCCCGGACGGGTTGTGCGCCGGTATGTGGATGCCGGCCAGTTCGCCGTCGGGGGTGTGGGCGACCTGCCACCACTCGCGCGGCGAGGGGCACCAGTGGAAGAAGTCCAGCTCCTCCTGAGCGGCCTTGTCGAGGCCGCCCTCCTCGATGGCCCGCAGCGCGTGCGCGTCGTAGGTGGCGGAGTGGATGCGGCGCAGGGCGTCGAAGAAGACGGCGTCGTCGGCTTCGGGTGAGAACCGCAGACGTCCCGGGCGCTCGGGCAGTCCGAGGTCGGGCGTCCAGCGGTACTGGAAGCGCTCCACGAGAAGGGTGTAGCCGGCGGCGCGAGCGGCGGCGAAGCGGGCCTCGGCAGCGGCCTTGAGAGCCGGATCCTCGCGCCAGTCGCCGGGCAGATTGATCTCCAGTTCGACCTGCCAGGGTGCCGAGCGCAGCAGCGCGGCGCCGGCCTCCTCCTCGCCCTCGGCGACGTCGAACCAGTTGATGTTCACCGGCTGCGCGTCGTCCGGGCCGCCCCACCAGGCGCCGCGGGCGACGACGGCTCCGTCGCGCAGGGCCACCCTCTTCCACTCGGCACGGAACACCGTCTCCCGATGCCCCTCTGCGGCGGACAGCGGGTCGGGGTGGGCGTCGAAGAGCGCGGTGTCGTCGGCGGTGAGCGTGCGGATGACCGGATCGGTCATGAAGTCCTCCGGGTTGCGGACGGTGAAAGCCCCCGGACGGTACGTGGCGGCCGTCCACCCCGTCCATGTCTTTTCGCAGATCATCCTGTCCCCGGACCCCACTTCCGGGAGCGCTCTCAAGCGATCGGCACGTCTTAAGGCCGCCTTAGGCAAGCATTAAACGATCGTGCATGTTTCATGACCATCGCTGTTTCCGCAGGTCAGCCCAATTTCGGTGCTGTGCGGACCTGTTGGCCCTTGATGGGGGCGTGCGTACCATCGGGGCCCATCGGCGGCGCGACTCCTCTGTCCCGAGAGCGCTCTCAGAACGCTCACCAGGGCCGCCGTGTCCAAGGCACCCGCTCGACCACCCCGGGAGACCCCCCACATGACATCCCGACACCAGCGCCCCCTCGGCCGCCGCCGGCTCCTGTTCGCCCTCGGCGGCGCGGCGGTCGCCGTCCCCGCCATCGCCACCGTGGCGCCGTACGCCCTCGCGGGTACGTCCGAGGACGGTGCGGCGAAGAAGGCGAAGGCCGCGGCGGACACGCTGCCGCTGACGATCGTCAACGAAACCGGCGAGTTCGACAACGCCAACGTGCACATCTACGTCGTCGGCAACCAGGACGGCCGCCAGGTCCGCCTCACCCCTGACGGCACCCTCGCGCCGATCGCCCTGTCGGACAACGGCAGCGACGGGTTCACGGACTACGCGATCAGCCTCTCCGGGAGCGGTGAGACCCGGCTGTCCCTCCCCCACATGTCCGGCCGGATCTATGTGGCGCTCGGCGAGAAGCTCAAGTTCAAGGCCGTCGCCGACGGCAACGGCGACGCGGCGCTCCAGTTCCCGGCCGGCTGGGTCTCCTCGGACCCGAACTTCCCGGTGCTGCACGACTGTGCCGAGTTCACGTTCAACTCGTCCGGGATGTTCTGCAACACCACCATGGTCGACATGTTCAGCGTGCCGCTGAGCATCCGGCTCACCGGTGCGAAGGACCAGACGACGGGCAGGCTGAAGGCGGGCGGGCGCGCGTCCGTCTTCGACGCGGTCCGCAAGGTGGAGGAGTTCTCCCGGCTCGTCGTGGACGACACCCGGGTCATCGCCCCGGGCCACGGCCTGGACGCCGGGCTGTTCGCCGAGGACTACTTCGCCCCGTACATCGACGAGGTGTGGAGCACCTACACCGGCCGGGACCTCGAGGTGACCACCAACGCGGGCACGTTCACCGGCCGGGTGCGTGGCGACCGCTTCACGTTCGACGGGCCGGCGCAGGTGTCCTTCGCCAAGCCGTCGACGCGGGACGTGCTGTTCTGCGACGGCAAGCTGGCCGCCCCGAACGACGGCACCACCGGGCCGGTGGCGGCGATCCTCGGCGCCGGTTTCAACCGCTCGACGCTGCTGAGCAAGCCGGCGCAGCCGACGACCGACCCGGCCGAGTTCTACGGCACCGATCTCACCAACCACTACGCCAAGGCCGTGCACGCGGCCACCGAGGACGGCAAGGCGTACGGCTTCGCCTTCGACGACGTGGCCGACTTCGCCTCGTACATCCAGGACACGGCGCCGACCGGGCTGACGCTGACGCTCACGCCGTTCGCCTGACGGGTCCGGGCAGCAGGTGGCGGGCGGGACGGCCGGGGTTTCCGTCCCGCCCACGGAGGTACCCCGAGGGCTCGGGGCAGCGGTCCCGCGGCGGGTCCGCGGGGTCCTCCGGATGCAGGAGCCGCTCCGGCGATGAATGGTGGTTAGCAGACCCGATGACCGCACCGGGCCCGAACCGAAGATCCCCGGATCCGAGGGAGCAGAGATGATGCCGACGTCCCAGCCCGAAGCGTCCGGGCCGTCCGAGGAGCGTTGCACCCCGGACGACCTGCTCCACGCCCGCACCGGCACCGAGGTGTCGCCCGAGGACATCGTGCTTGCCTCGGGCAAGGACATCAACGCGCGCAACCTGGAATGGGCCAAGCGCAAGATCGAGGCGGAAGGGCCCTCCGCCCTGGAGAAGCTGCTGCCTTAGAAGTCCCCCGCGTTTCCAGAGCCGCACGGCCGCCTCGGGCAGGAGCCGACGCCCGAGGCGGCCCCCGCGCTGCGCGCCCCCGACTATGCGTCCAGGCAGACGACCGGCACCCGCTGGACCGCGTTGTTGGCGAACCCGCCCCGGTTCCAGGGCTGTTCCAGGGGCTGGGTGCGGCCGTCGGCGTCGGTCGCCCGGGCGGCGAGCTCGTAGGTGCCGGGCGTGGCGGTCCACGGGTGCCGCCAGCGGCGCCAGGCCCAGCGGTGCCCGTCCTCCGGGCCCAGCTCCGCCTCCCGCCAGGAGGCGCCCGCGTCGGTGCTGACCTCGACACGGGTGACGGGCGCGAATCCGGACCAGGCCCGTCCCTCCAGGGCCACCGGGCCGGGGCGCAGCATCCGGGCGCGGGACATGAAGTCGGGGAAGCCGGGCGGGACCAGCAGGGCGCGCGGGGCGATCCGGGTGACCGGCTCCCCCACCTCCTCGGGCCGCTGCCGCAGCCGGTAGGCGACGGTCTGCTGGAACCCGGTGAACGGCTCGTCGGCGACGGTGACGTCCCGCAGCCACTTGACGTGGGCCATGCCGTACCAGCCGGGCACGACCAGGCGCAGCGGGTGGCCGTGCTGCGGAGGCAGCGGGGAGCCGTTCATCGCGTACGCCACCAGCACCTCGGGGTCGTCGCCCGTGGCCACCTCCAGGGGCAGCGCCCGCTGGTAGTCCTGCTCGACGCCGCGCTCCACCCCGTGGTCGGCGCCGGTGAACACGACGTCGACGGCCCCGTCCCGTACCGACGCCTCGGCGAGCAGCAGCCGCAGCGGGACGCCGGTCCACTCGGCGGTGCCGACGGCCCCCTCGAGCCAGGGCTGGCTGACCGGGCGGGGGCTGAGCAGGGCCCGCCCGTTGCCGGCGCACTCCAGCGTGACCCGGGTGGTGACCCGCGGGAAGGTCGCGAGGTCGGCCGGGGTCAGGCTCAGCGGACGGCGGACCCGGCCGCCGACGGTCAGCCGCCACGGGGTGCCGTCGGGGACGTGCGGGATGTCGTAGTGCGTGAGCACGTAGTGCAGGCCGGGCGGGGTGACGTCGTGGCGCAGGGTCTCCAGCGGCAGACCGTGGTTGCGCGCGGCGAGCGCCAGCTCGTCCGGGCCGATGCCCTCGCCGGGGGCGGCCAGCCGGGCCGGTGCGCTCGCGTCGGCGAGTCGATGACCCATGACCGCCATTATCCGCGCGATCGCCGTGGCCCGCGCGGACGGTTGCCCGTTCACCCTTCCGGAACGGGCCCACCGGCTGCCAGACTCCTGAGGTGCCCGACTACGACATGCTCGTCATAGGTTCCGGACCGGGTGGCCAGAAGGCCGCCATCGCCGCCGCAAAGCTCGGCCGACGCGTCGCCGTCGTGGACCGCCCCGACATGGTCGGCGGCGTCTCCATCCACACCGGCACCATCCCGTCCAAGACGATGCGCGAAGCCGTGCTGTATCTGACCGGCCTCACCCAGCGCGATCTGTACGGCCAGAGCTACCGGCTGAAGGACGACATCACGGTCGCCGATCTGACCTCGCGCACCCGGCATGTGGTGGGCCGCGAGGTCGACGTCATCCGCAGCCAGCTCTCCCGCAACCAGGTCGCCCTGTACGCCGGCGTCGGCCGCTTCGTCGACCCGCACACGGTCGCGCTGCGCGAGATCACCGGCCAGGAACGGCTGCTCACCGCCGAGCACATCGTCATCGCCACCGGCACCCGGCCCGCGCGGCCCGCCAGTGTGGAGTTCGACGGCAAGACGATCATGGACTCGGACAACGTCCTGTCGCTGGAGCGGGTCCCGCGCTCCATGGTGATCGTCGGGGCCGGTGTGATCGGCATGGAGTACGCGTCGATGTTCGCGGCGCTCGGCAGCAAGGTCACCGTGGTCGAGAAGCGCCCGGGGATGCTCGACATGTGCGACGTCGAGGTGATCGAGTCGCTCAAGTACCATCTGCGGGACCTCGCGGTGACGTTCCGGTTCGGCGAGACGGTCGCCGCGGTGGAGCGGCACGCCCGCGGCACGCTCACCGTCCTGGAGAGCGGCAAGAAGATCCCCGCCGACGCCGTGATGTACTCGGCGGGCCGGCAGGGCCTCACGGACGAACTGGACCTGGCCAAGGCGGGGCTGAGCGCGGACCCCCGCGGCCGGATCACGGTGGACGAGCACTATCGCACCGAGGTGCCGCACATCTACGCCGTCGGCGACGTCATCGGGTTCCCGGCCCTGGCGGCCACCTCGATGGAACAGGGGCGGGCGGCGGCCTACCACGCCTGCGGGGAGCCCGTCGGCCGGATGCACCACCTCCAGCCGATCGGGATCTACACCATCCCGGAGATCAGCTTCATCGGCCGGACCGAGGACCAGCTCACGGAGGACCGGGTGCCGTTCGAGGTCGGCATCTCCCGCTACCGCGAGCTGGCCCGCGGGCAGATCATCGGCGACTCGCACGGCATGCTGAAGCTGCTGGTCTCCCCCGAGGACCGCACCCTGCTGGGGGTGCACTGCTTCGGGACGGGCGCGACCGAGCTCATCCACATCGGCCAGTCGGTGATGGGGTGCGGCGGGACCGTCGACTATCTGGTGGACGCGGTGTTCAACTACCCGACGCTCGCGGAGTCCTACAAGGTGGCCGCCCTCGACGCGACGAACCGGCTGCGGCAGATCGACCACATCGTCGACTGAGGGGCCTCAACGGCCCGCGTCACAGGTCCTCGTCGTCGACGACGTGCATCGCGGCCTCCTCGGCGCCGGCCGCCCCGGCGTCGATGCCCACGTCGTCGGCGATCTCCTCCTTGACGGCGTCCTCGTGCGCCCCCTCGTCCGGGGCCACCAGCCGGCCGGCGCGCGCGTCGCCCGCCTCCGGGTCGACGGGTTCGCCCTCGCCGCCGGGCAGATCGCCCACGTCGTCGCCGACGGGCGCGCCGACGTCCGGGACCTCCTCCGCGAGCCGCTGGTCGAGGCTCTCGCCCTCGTGCTGCTCGGCCGCGGTGGTGCCGTACTTGTCCACGCCGAGCGGCTTCTCCGGTGGCGAGTAGCCCTCGTCGAGCGTGTCGTCGTACGTCCGCTCGTCCAGGGCGTCCTGCATGTCGAGCGGCGCCGCGTCCTCCTGCTCCTCGTTGCTGCCCGTGGGCTGGTACGCGTCGTCGGCCATCGGCTCGGTGCCCATGCCTGCCTCCCTCACTCAGGCGCGGCGGCTGTCGTGCCCGCGCGTGTCCTGAACCGCGTTTCCCGAAGCGCCGTCTCCAACCCACGAAGATCCCCGACGCCCCGATCAGGTCCCGGCCGGGTCGCTATCATCACTGCGCACACCGCGTGACGACCCGGCGACGCAACGGCGTACAGTGTCGCCACCCCCATGTCGGCCGCCCCCGACCCGAGGTCATCCCTTGGAGGTTCGTGGCGTTGTCCCACACCCCCCACTTCTTACGGCGCCGGGGCCGGGGTCCCGTGCGCCGTGCACGATTGAAAGCGGCGCAGCCATGAGCAACCCCAGGGGCCGAGGGCTCCAGGCCAACGCCCTCGGCACCTTCGACACCGTGGTGATGGCGGTCGCGGGCAGCGCCCCGGCCTACTCGATCGCCGCGACCACCGCGGTCCTGGTCGGCACGGTCGGTCTGGCCAGTCCCGCCGCGCTGCTGTACTGCGCGATACCCATGCTCGGCATCGCCGTCGCCTTCAGCCGGCTCAGCCGGATCGCCGTGCACGCCGGGGCCGGCTACTGCTGGGTCGCCCGTACCCTGCACCCGTTCCTCGGCTTTCTCTGCGGCTGGGCGCTGGTCGTCTCGGCGACCATCTTCATGGTGGCCGGCTCACTGCCCGCCGGGGCGATGACGCTGGCCCTCTTCGACGAGGGGCTCGCCCGGGACACCGCGCTGTCCACGCTGGTCGGCGCGGGTTGGTTCCTGGTCATGCTGCTGGTGGTGCTGGGCGGGGCCCGGCTCAGCGTACGGGCCCAACTGGTGCTCACCGGGGCCGAGCTGTCCATCCTGGCGCTGTTCGCGGTGCTCGCCCTGTTCCACGCCGACGGGGCCCGCGCCTTCGACTGGTCGTGGCTGGGCTTCGGGCACTTCGACGGGGTCGCCGGGTTCGCCTCCGGGGTGCTGATCGCCGCGTTCTACTACTGGGGCTGGGACGTCGCGAGCAACCTCAGCGAGGAGACCCGGGACAGCCGCCGTACGACGGGCCTCGCGGGCCTGATCGGGGTCGGCATCGTCTTCCTGCTGTTCGAGGTCTTCACCATCGCGGTCAACGTCATCCTGTCGTCCCGGCAGATCCGGGAGAACGACGCGAACGTGCTGGCCGCGCTCGGCGAGGAGGTGTGGCCGGGCTGGGGCGGCAAGGTGCTGATCGCGGCGGTGATGCTGTCCACCGTCGCCACCCTGCAGACGACACTGATCCAGGTGACGCGCTCCCTGTTCGCGATGGGCCGGGACCGGACGATGCCGTCGGCGCTCGGCCGGGTGCATCCGCGCTGGAACACTCCGTGGGTGGCGATCGCGGTCGTCGGGGTGGTGGCGCCGGCGATGTTCGTCGCGTCCAACCTCCTCGGCACGGTCGGCGACATCCTCTCCGAGGCGATCGCCGCGATGGGGCTGCAGATCGCCTTCTACTACGGGCTGACGGGGCTCGCGGCCGTCGTCGCCTACCGCAGGCTGCTGCTGAGGTCGGTGCCGGACTTCCTGCTGGGCGGCGTGTGGCCGCTGTTCGGGTCGCTGTTCATGTTCGCGATGCTCGTCGAGTCGCTGGGCGAGCTGAGCGGCTGCGCGATCGGCATCGGCATCGGGGGCCTGGCCGCCGGCGCGATCCCCATGCTCTGGTACTGGCGGCAGGGCAGCGACTACTACCGGCCGTCCGCACTGGACGCCACCCGGACCGTCGAGGCGGACTACGTCCCGGCCGCCCGGAGCGGCTCAGGCTCCCTCGTCCACGAGGGCTCTCCCACCGACTTCTGACGGAGGCCCAGATGGCGCGAGGCGGTTCCCGGCGCGACCTCATCCCCGACTTCGACCCCGACTGCGGCGACGCCGCCCTCACCCGTGCCCGCCAGGACATCGTCATCGGGCGCTGGCAGGGCCTGCGGGAGCTGCTGCGGGCCACCGGCCCCGACTGGCCGTCGCGCGGGCACCGGGTGCGGTCGCTCGCGCAGGCGTGCGCGGCGAACTCGACGGCGGAGTCCTGGCTGGCCGCCGAGCCGCTCGGCGCCGACCCGCTCGTGCTGCGGGCGGCGACCGAGACGACCCGGGCGTTCAGCCTCGCCGTGGCCGCGGGCCGGGGCGTCAACGTGGACCAGCGGCGGGTCGACGCGGCGGTGCTGGCCTGCCTGCGGGCCACCGAGGCGTATCCGGAGGATCCGACGCCGTGGGTGTCGCTCATCTCGGTGGCACGGCTGTATCCGTCGGGGGTGCGGCGGCAGGAACTGGGGCGCTGGTGGGACGAGTTGCACCGGCGCGATCCGTACAGCGTGGAGGGCCACCTGCAGGTGCTGCACTACTACTCGTCGCGCTGGCACGGCTCGCACGGCCTGATGTACGACTTCGCCCGGGACGCGGCCGGGGTGTCGCCGCCGGGCTGCCCGCTGCCGGTGCTGGTCCAGTACGCCCGGGTCGAGGAGTACCGCTACGCCCTGGACGCCAGCGGGGGCCAGCACGCGTCCATGGGGCTCGGCACACACTGGACCGGTCCGGGTGCCGTCGGGGACGTGCGGCGGACCTGGGAGCGCTGGATCGGAGGGCGGGGCTCGGGCGCGGTGACGCCGGCCGAGGTGCGGGACCTCAACCACCTGGCGCACGCGGCCTGTCAGGCGGGGGTCCGCGAGGTCGCCGGGCCGCTGCTGCGGATGCTGGGCGGGCGGGCGACCCGCACCCCGTGGGCGTACACCGGCGACCCCGTCAAGCAGTTCACACGGTGGCGGCGCGAGATCGAGGTGCCGGGGTGAGCTGCCCGCCGCTCACAGCGTGCGGCGCCGGACCAGCAGGGCGAGGACCAGCAGGCCCGGCAGGAGCGGCAGCCACACCGTCAGCAGCCGGTAGCCGAGGACCGCGGAGGCGGCCGTGGCCGCCGGTGTCCCGGCGGTCGTGAGGGCGTAGGCGAGCACGGCGTCCAGGGAGCCGAGGCCGCCGGGCGTCGGCAGCAGCGCGGCCGCCCCGCTCGCCGCGAGGTACAGCAGGGCCAGCCGGGCCGGGCCGAGCGTCAGCCCGACCGCGTGGGCCACGGCGCTCAACGCGGCGCAGTGCAGCAGGACATAGGCCAGCGAGCCGCCCCACAGGGCCGCCGCCCGGGCCGGCCGGGCGTGCACGGCGACGCAGTGGCCGCGCAGCGCGGCCAGGACGGCGCGGCCCCGGGACCGTACGGTGTCGCTCAGCAGCAGGACGCCGAGCGCCGCGACGCACAGAGCGGCCGGTACTCCCCCGCCCGCGCGCGGCAACCGCAGCACGCCCGGGAGGGCGAGGACGAGTGCGGCGATCAGGGCCGCCCGGACGACCACCCCGGCGGTGCCCTTGACGGCGAGCGCGGTGGCGGCGCGGGTGAGCGGCAGGCCGGCCCGGACGAGGTAGCGCAGGTTCACCGCGCCGGAGCCGAGTCCGGCGGGCAGCACATGGCCGGCGGCGGACGCGGCGAACTGCGCGGCCACCAGGGCCGTGGGCGGCAGCCGCCGCAGTACGGCGCCCTGCTGGGCGAGCGCCGCGCACGGCCAGGTCGCCAGGGTGGCCGCGGCGGCGGCCAGCAGCCAGCCCCGGTCGGCGGCGGTGAGCCGGACGGCGCCGGTGTGCAGCACCGGCCAGTGGCGCCGGGCCAGCCAGAGCACGGCTAGGAGGACGGCGAGGGTGAGGGCGGTGTGCGCGTAGGCGCGGGCGCGCCGGACGGGGGTGAGGGCCGGGTCCGGCGTCATCCAGGTCCGCCCGCGCCCGGGAGCGGGGCGACGCGGACGTCCAGGCGGGGCAGACGGTGCAGTTCCCAGGTGCGGGCGTAGGCGGGGCCCGCGCCGTGGCGTGGGGCGAGGGCGGCGACGGGGTCGCGGCGGGCGGTGTCGAGGATCGCGGCCTCGGTGGTGTCGGCGTTGTGGCCGAGGACCGCGCCGGAGGCGCACCCGGTGTAGAACGCGATGGGGATCGAGTCCCGTCCGGTGAGCAGGCAGGGCGGGCGGACGCCGAGCCGGTGGAGTTCGGAGGCCGAGCGGGCCCAGTCGATCCGGGCGCGGGTGGTGCGGTCCACGGTGGCGGTCAGGACGGAGAACTGCACACTCAGATGACCGGCGAGCGCCAGCGCGATCAGGGCGATGGCCACCGGGCGCCGCCGCCCGTCCCTGCCGACGGCCAGATGGAACAGGGCGTCGGCGACGGGGATGGCGAGGAGGGCGTAGGCGGGGAGCAGGAAGCGGGGGGCCGCGTAGCCGATGAGGAAGAGGTAGGGGACGGCGGCCGTGGTGGCGCAGGCCAGCGGGAGCAGGGTGCGCCGGGTGCGTCCGGAGCGGACGGCGACGAAGAGGCCGTATCCGGCGAGCAGCGGGAGCGTCAGCCACCAGAGGTAGATGCCGGGGTCGGGGAGTTCGCCGTTGCAGGGCCGGCACAGGGCGTATCCCATGAGGCTGCGCATCTGGTCGTCGACGGCGATGTTCCAGCCCAGGTCGCCTTGGATGCGGGAGGCCTCGTTGAGCCGTTCGCGCAGCCCGCCGAAGGCGAGGAACGCCTCGACGATCCATTCGACGCCCCCGGCGGCCAGGCCCCCGGCGAGCGCGCCGCCGAGCCGCCACAGCCGGCGGACGAGCACCAGGACGAGAAGGGGAAGCGTCACCCACACGGCGTCCGTGGGCCGCATCCAGGCCATCAGCGCGGCGCCTCCGACGATCCCCCACAGGGCGGCGGTGTCGAAGCGGTCGGCGCGGGCCCGCAGGAAGCAGCCGACGCAGATCAGGGCGCCGAACGCGACCCAGAGGTTGGGCATGGCCTGGGGGCCGTAGAACAGGGTGATCCACAGGGTGACGAGGAAGGCTCCGGCGCCGGCCAGCACCCGGGCCGGGAACAGCCCGCGCCACACGCGCAGCGCGATGTAGAGGCCGAGCCCGGACAGGACGGCGAGATAGACGCGCAGCAGGATCGTGGACGACGACCAGGAGGCGACGGGCCACACCAGCAGGGAGACGCCGCGCGAGCGGGGGGCGCTGAAGAAGGCGGCGGGCCGGTCGGCGGAGACCTGGCTGACGTAGACGATCTCGTCCCAGCCGAGGCCCATCGCGGGTCCCACGAGGAGGAGTTGCGCGACGGTGAAGGCGCCGGCCACGGCCGCGAGCAGCAGGTCGCCGCGCAGGCGCCGGGGCGCTCCGGTCCCGGTCGGTTCGTCGCGCCGTCCCGTGCTGACGAGCATGGGCTTGGTGCCGTGCGCCATCGATCACCCCTCACCCCCGCGTCGCGGGTCCTCCGGGCTCCGCGGCCCGGCGAGAGGCACGGGGAGCCGAAAAGATCATAAACACCGATAAACTAACTCGATCCGGATGCAGATGGGGGGCGGGTTCGGCCAGGTGCCGCACGGCCCGCGTGTTCGCCCCGGTCAGCGGCCCCCGCCGGGGTGGCCCGCCGTCACCCGGATGCCAGACTCTGCTGTGTGGCACCGACCTTCACCGAACTCCTGGACCGCGCCCGATCCCTGGCCGACGGCGGCGGCCGCGCCCTCCTGGGCATCGCCGGCAGCCCTGGCGCGGGCAAGACGACCCTGGCCGAGACCCTGGTGCGGGAGCTGAACGGCACGGGCGACCCATGGGTCGCGCATGTGCCCATGGACGGCTTCCATCTCGCCGACGCCGAGCTGGAGCGGCTCGGCCGCCGCGACCGCAAGGGTGCCCCGGACACCTTCGACGCGGCCGGGTACGCGGCACTGCTGCGCCGGCTGCGCGAGGAACCCGGCGACGACGTCGTCTACGCGCCCGGGTTCGAACGGGAGCTGGAGCAGCCGATCGCCGGCGCGGTGCCGGTGGAACCGACGGCCCGGCTGGTGGTCACCGAGGGGAACTACCTCCTGCTGGACTCGGGCGCCTGGGCGCGGGTGCGGGCGCAGCTGGACGAGGTGTGGTTCTGCGAACTGGACGAGGAGGAGCGGCTGCGGCGGCTGATCGCCCGTCATGAGCGGTTCGGCAAGACGCACGAGGAGGCGGTGGCCTGGGTGATGCGCTCGGACCAGCGCAACGCCGAACTGGTCACGGCGACCCGGGACCGGGCCGACCTGGTGGTCCCCGCGACCGCGCTCCCCGCGTGACACCGGCACGGCGTGAACCCCGGGCCGCCGTGGACCGTACCCCTGGGCACGGACCCGGTGGCACCCCGGAGCGGTCGATGGCGCTCGAACAGAACCCGGTCGCGTCCCCGGAGGCGGCCCCGGACGTCCCCCGGGCAAGTCCCGCCGCACGACGGTGGCTGACGCCCCTGCTGGTGGTGCTGTTGCTCGGGCAGATGGCCGTGGCCATGGTGACGACCGCCGTGCAGCAGACACCGACGATCGACGAGCCCGTGTACGTGGGGACGGCCGCCGAGTATCTGCACGAGCGCCAGGTGGTCCACAACCCCGAGCATCCGCCGCTCGGCAAGCTCGTCATCGCGGTGGGGGTGGCGCTCGCCGACCCCCGGGTGGACCCCGGATTCACCGGCGGTCAGGGCGAGTTGGGGCGGCGTCTGCTGTACGAGACGGGCAACGACCCGTGGCGGGTCATGCTGTTCGCGCGGCTCCCCGTGATCGCCCTGACGCTGGCCTTCGGCTGGGTCGTGTTCGCCTTCGCCCGTGAACTGACGGGCACGGGCGCGGGGTTGGCGGCTCTCGCGCTGTACGCCTTCTCCCCCGATCTGATCGCGCACGGTTCCCTCGCCACGCTCGATGTGCCGGCGGCCGGGTTCGTGCTGACGTCGGCGTGGCTGGCATGGCGGGCACGCGAGCGGCCGCGCCGGTACGTCCCCCTGGCCGGGGTGGCGCTCGGGGCGGCCCTGGCGACGAAGATGAGCACGCTCCCGGCCGTGCCCGTCCTGCTCGCGCTCACCGCGCTGTCGGTGTGGTCAGCGCGGGCGCCTTCGACGTCCCGGCGCCGCGCGCTGGGCCGGGCGGTCGCGGGCGCCGGAGTCGTGGCGCTGGTCGCGGTCGCCGCCGTCTGGCTGTCGTATCTGGTGGTCGATCCACGGCTGCGCTGGAACCCGGAGCAGCCGGTGCCGGTCGTGCACGGGCTGCGCGGACTGGCGGTGGACCTGCTGCCGTTCCCGGAGTCCTACCGGGACGGTATGCGCGTGCAGTTCGCCTTCGAGAACCACCCCTGGCAGGGCTTCCTGTTCGGCCGTCTCTACACGGGGGCGCTCTGGTACTACCTGCCCGCCGCGCTCCTCGTGAAGACGCCGCTCGGCATGCTCGCGCTGTGGGCGGCGGGTGTGGTGGCGGTGCTGGCGGTACGGCGGCTGCGGCCGGTAGCGCCGTATCTGCTGGCGCCCTCCGCCGTGCTGCTGGCCGCGGCGATGCTCGGGGCGCGCAACTTCGGTACGCGGTACGCCCTGTTCCTGCCGATGTTCCTGGCGGTGGCGGCGGGGTGCTCGCTCGTCGTGCGACGGCGGTGGATCACGGCCGGGGTGGTGGCGCTGGTCGCCTTCGTCGCGGTCAGTTCGCTGCGGACGTTCCCCTACTATCTCCCGTACTCCAACGAGGCGTTCGGCGGTCCGGAGCGGACTCGGCTGCGGCTGCACGACTCGAACGTGGACTGGGGCCAGGACCTGGGCCGGCTGGCCGACCGGCTGCGCGAGCGGTATCCGGGCGAGCGGGTCTGGCTCGTCTACAAGGGCAGCGGGGTGCCGTCGTACTACGGCATCCGGGCCCGCGATCCGCGCCAGGTGCCCCCGGACGAGGTGCGCGGGCTGCTCGTCGTGTCGGACTCCGCGGCGGCCAAGGCGACCGGACGGCTGGCCCGGCTGATCGCCGGCAGTCGCCCCGTCGATACCATCGGGCATTCGATCACCCTGTACCGGCGGTGAGCGGGCGCCCGTTCGATCCCTGGTCACCACGGTGTGTGGGCTATGTTGAAGCACTGTGGAAGACAAAGGAGGCGCGCCTTCGCCCTCGCCCCAGCAGGCGCGCGCGCAGGCGTCCGCGATCACCTCGGGAAAGACCGCTCCGGAAGCGGAGGCTTCCCCGACTTCCCAGCTCAGGACCCTGTTCGACCAGCCCAGGCTGTCGCCGGGGCAGCGCCGCATCGCCCAGTACCTGATCGAGCACCTCACGGAGGCGGCGTTCCTGTCGATCACCGATCTCGCGGAGCGGGTCGGGGTCAGCCAGCCCTCGGTGACGCGGTTCGCGGCGGCGGTGGGCTTCAGCGGCTATCCGGCGCTGCGGGAGAAGCTGCAGTCGATCGCCCTGGGGACGTTCGCGGGCGGCCCCTCGGAGGAGAACGGCGCCAATGAGCTGCAGTCCGCCGTGGACGCCGAGATCGAGAACCTGGAGAACCTGCGCCGGGACTTCGTCGACCCCGACAAGGTCATCGACGCCGGCCGCAAGCTGTCGCAGTCCACTCCGCTGACCATCCTCGGGCTGCGCATCTCGGCCTCCCTCGCGGAGTACTTCGCCTACGCGGCCCGCCGTATCCACCCCGACGTACGCCTGGTCACCCGGGGTGGCAGCGTCGCCTACGACGCCCTGCTCCAGTCGCGCGAGGCCGGGGGCACCTGGGTGCTGGCGTTCTCGATGCCCCGGCACGCCCAGGAGACGCTCACGGCCGTGCAGGTGGCGCGCAGCGCGGGGCTGAAGATCGCCCTCGTCACCGATCTCGCGCTCGGCCCGCTCGCCGACGCCGCCGACGTCGTCTTCGCCACCGGCACCGGCTCCCGCCTGGTCTTCGACTCGTACGCGGCCCCCGGAGTGATGGCGGCCGCGCTGCTCCAGGCGATGACCGACGCCGACCCGGAGCGCACCCAGGGGCGCCTCGAGGAGTACGAGCAGATCTCCGACCAGCACCAGTTCTTCCTGCGGGACTGACGGGACCGCTCCCACCCCACCTGCCGAAGCACGGCACAAGGGCAGCTTTCACTTCAAATCACGCATGAATGTTTTCATACGCCTTGCAAACCGGACGGCATATATAAATACTGCACACGCATCACCCGCCCGACAGAAAGCAGCCGGTCCGCTCATGCGCACGTTCTCCCATCCGTCGTGCGCATGCCGGCTGTCGTATCGGGCTCCACAACGAGCAGTCCGGGCCGCCGTCTCCTACCCGCGTCGGCGCACGGGCTGTTCGGTCGGGCACCGCGTGCGCGGCTGCCCGGTGGCGGCGGCCCCGGTCATCCCCTAGGCCGGGGCCGCGCCGAAAACCCGTCGGACACCCCGGACGACGCCGCACACCCGGAAGCGATCATCATGCCCCTGACGACGACGCGTATCAGCCCGGACTGGCCGTGCCAGGTCAAGACCCCCGGCTCCTACGACTGGGAACGCTCCGCGGCCAAGTGGCTGCGCGACCTCGTGCCGGCCCGCTACGCCAGCTACCCCGCGCTGATCCGTCACCCCGTCCTGCTGGCCCGGCACGCGCAGATCCAGGTGCAGCACGAGATCCGGGTCGCGCGGACCGCGCTGCAGACCGCGCGGGCCGATCTCCCGGCGCTCGGGCTCCCCGAGTCGGTCATCGAGCACACGATCAAGATGTACGCGGCCGAGGTCATGCAGCTGCAGCACATCGCGCGCAGTGTGCGCGCGGTGTCGCAGGCGCTGGTCGAGCGCGGGCGCTGACGGTCAGGACGCGCCGCGTGCCGCGCAGGTGACCTCCGCCGACGGCGAGGTGTCCGACGCAGTCGCCGCGAGGAAGCCGAAGGTGACGCTCGCGCCCGGGGCGAGACTGCCGTTCCAGTCCGCGTTGGCCACGGTCGCCGAGCCGTCGGCCGCGGTGGACAGCGTGCCGTCCCAGACCTGGGTCAGCCGGGCACCGTCGGCCGGTACGACCGTCGCCGTCCAGGCCTCGACGGCCGAGGCAGGGGCCCCGGTGACCGTCACCTCCCCCTGGTAGCCGCCCTGCCAGCTGGAGACGGTCCGGAAGGACGCCGTGCAGCCCGCGCCGGCGCCGGGCGCGTCCCCTCCCGGGGCGGCGGACGCGGGGGCGGAGGGCCGCGCGGACACGGAGGGCTCCCGGGCCGCCCCGGTGCCGCCGTCGTCGTCGCGTTCCACCAGCAGCAGGGCCCCGCCGAAGCCGAGGACCGCCGCGGCCGTCACGGTGACCGCGAGCGCGGTACGGCGGAAACCCACACCGTGCGGAGCGGGTGAGGGGCCGCCGCCGTACGGGACGGCGGGCAGCTCCTGGGTCGCGTCCTCCGCGCCGGGCGCCGGCCGGGGCAGGGCCACCGTCTCGTATCCGGCGCCGGTGTCCTCCTCGAACTCGCGGAACAGCTCCGCGAGCGCGTCGGTACGGCGTGGGCGCAGGACGTGGATCGGTTCCAGGGCCGGTCCGTCACCGGACTCCGCGGGGTCGGGCTGGGTGGACACACCGCTCTCCTTCCGTCCCGTCTCGTACGGGCTTCACCAATCCCCGGGAAGAGATACGGCGGTGCCGCGCCGCCGGTTCAGGCCCCCGCTCAGGCGGAACCGCTGACGAAGCGGCGCAGGGACGTCTTCATGGCGGCGACGAAGGCGTCCCTCCGGGTGTCGTCCACGGCGTCCAGCGACAGATACGGGTTGAGGTCCTCCAGCTCCACCAGCAGCAGGGAGCCGTCCGGGGCGCGGCAGGCGTCGACGCGCTGGATGCCGTGCCGGATGGTGTTCCAGTCGATGAAGCGCCGGGCGAACTCCAGGTCGGCGGCGGTCGGTTCGTACGGTTCGAGCTGCCAGCGCCGGTCGGTGTGCGGGGCGTACAGGGCGTACTGGAAGGCGTCGTCGACGAAGTAGAAGGACACCTCGTAGGCGAAGTCGACATGGGGCTGGACGAGGACGGTGCCGTCGGCGGCCTCCGCCGCCTCCTCGCGGGAGACGATCCGCAGCCCGATGGAGTCGGCGCCCAGCCTGGGCTTGACCACATACCGCCCGGCGTCGGGCAGCAGGGGCAGGTCCTCGGCCCGGTCCACGGTCGGGACGACCGGGAATCCGGCGGCGGTCAGGTCGAGCAGGTACTGCTTGCCCGCCATGTCGGCCTTGCCGGTGAGCGGGTTGTAGACGCGCGTCCCGGCGGCGAGCGCGCGGCGCCGGAAGTCGTCGTACACATCCAGATAGCCGAGGACGGGCCCGCTGTTGCGGACGACGACCGCGTCGAAGGCGTCCATCAGCGCGGCCGCGTCGCGGGGGTGGCACAGCGCCAGGTCGAAGTGCTCGCGCAGCCGGGAGGTGAGGTGGATGTCCTCGTCGCAGTAGCGGCGCCCGCGGGCCGGGTACGCGAGGTCGCTGACGTACAGGATGCGGGGACGTTCGGCCGGCATACGGGGCTCCTGGGGCTGCGGTGGCAGCCGATCGTAAGCGGAGCCGAACAGGCCGAACAAATGTCGGACGGCGCGGCCCGGGCCCGGGGGCGCTCTGCTCTCGGCCGATCTGCCGCGGGCAGAGAAAGCCGCACCCGGCGCCCGGCGCGGCCGACAGTGGGGACCACGGCAACCCACCATCCGAGGAGGACCGATGACCCCATCCGTCACGTTCGCGCCCCGCGCCGAGGAGGGCGAGACCCCGCCGACCCGGTTCGACGACCAGCTCGCCTCCCAACTGCTCGGCCAGCGGATCGTGTTGCTGGGCACCGAGGTCACCGAGGCATCCGCCAATCGGGTCTGCGCCCAGCTGCTCCTGCTGTCGGCGGAGGACCCGCGCACCGACATCAGCCTCTACATCAACAGCCCGGGCGGCTCGGTCCACGCGGGCCTGGCCATCTACGACACGATGCGGCTGATCCCGAACGACGTCGCGACGCTCGCCATGGGCTTCGCGGCCAGCATGGGCCAGTTCCTGCTGAGCGTCGGCACGGCCGGCAAGCGGTACGCGCTGCCGAACGCGCGCATCATGATGCACCAGCCGTCCGCGGGCATCGGCGGCACCACCGCGGACATCGAGATCCAGGCCGAGAACCTGGAGTTCACGAAGCGGACCATCGAGCGGATCACCGCGGAGCACACGGGCCAGACCCCGGAGACGATCTCCCGGGACGGCGACCGCGACCGCTGGTTCACGGCCGAGCAGGCCAAGGAGTACGGCATGGTGGACCGGGTCCTGGAGTCCCTCGCGGACGTCCGCCCGGCCGCCTCCCGGCGACGGATGGGACTGTGACCATGGCGAACTACACGATTCCGTACGTCACGGAACGCACCGCGAACGGCGAGCGCTCCTCGGATGTGTTCAGCCGGCTGCTGTCGGAGCGGATCATCTTCCTCGGCACCGAGATCGACGACGGCGTCGCCAACGTCGTCATCGCCCAGCTCCTGCACCTGGAGTCGTCGGCACCGGAGAGCGAGATCTCGCTCTACATCAACTCCCCCGGCGGCTCGTACACCTCGCTCATGGCGATCTACGACACCATGACGTACGTCCAGGCGCCGATCTCCACGTTCTGTGTGGGGCAGGCCGCGTCGACGGCGGCCGTGCTGCTGGCCGGGGGCGACCCGGGCCGGCGGTTCGTGCTGGAGCACGCCCGGGTCCTGCTGGGCCAGCCCGCGACCGGTGGCAGCCGGGGCGTGGTGTCCGACCTGGCGCTCCAGGCCCAGGAGATGGTCCGCATCCGCTCGCAGGTCGAGGAGGTGCTGGCGCGCCACACCCACCACGACATCGCGACGCTGCGCGCGGACATGGACCGCGACAAGGTGTTCACCGCGCCGGAGGCCGTCGCGTACGGGCTGGCCGACGAGGTGGTGAGCCGGCGCCTCGTGCGGATCTGAGGCGCCGGCCCCGGGTCACGCGGCCAGGCACAGCCCGTCGTACGACGAACCCGTCGTCCTGCCGCGGCCGGATCCGGGCACATGGCGGGAGGTGACCCGGGTCAGCTCGCCGTGGACCCGGGCCAGCAGGTCGCCCAGGCCGAGGCCCAGGGCGTGGGCGGCGGCCGCGAGGACCTCGGAGGAGGCCTCCTTGCGGCCGCGCTCGACCTCGGAGAGGTAGGGCATGGAGATCCGGGCCGCGTCGGCCACGTCCTTGAGGGTGCGCTCCTGGGCGAGGCGTTCACGGCGCAGGACGTCACCGACGAGGTCGCGCCACAGGGGTTCTCTGGGCGCGGCCGCCGGAGGCGGGGAGGCGGGGGTGCCGGGCGCGGTGGACGGCCGGGCGCTCGTGGGGCGTTCGGACGCGGGGCGGGCCGTCCCGGGGCGTACGGCGGCCGGACGGGCGGCCGCTCGGCGCAGGGGGATGACGCGGGCTTCGTTCGGCGCTTGTTCGCTCACCTTCCCAGCCTAGGAGCCGGGCGCGTCAGGGGAAGGCGCCGGCGTTCCGCCCTGGACGAAATGCGGGCGCTGGGGCCGTCACTCGGCGCCGAGGCGCATCACGGCCCGGACGCGCTTGCCGACCGGGACACGCTCGACGACGACCTCGGCGGCCAGCGCGTGGACGATCTCCAGTCCGTGCCGGCCGATGCGCTCGGGGTCCTTGGGGAAGCGGCGGGGCAGCGCGGAGCTGCTGTCGTACACGCAGACGGACACCGAGTCGTCGGTGCCTTCGAGGTCCAGGATGTACGGGCCGTTGCTGTGCCGGTCGGCGTTGGTGACCAGCTCGCTGACCACGAGGAGCACCTTCTCCTCGGCGGGCTGCCCGATCGTGGCGCACCACTCGGTCCTGAGCCGGTCGAGGAACCGCGCCGCGAAGGTCCGGGCCTCGGCGATGCAGCCCGGATCCCCGCTGAAGTGCGCCGCCCGCCTCAGCGGTTCCACGGGCACGTCGAAACCTGTCGGAATCACTGCCCCGTCCACGTGGTCGATCATGCGTTTCTCTCTCGGAAGCCGGCACCGCCGGACGCTACTGCACCAGTCCTCGTACCCAGTACGGCGCCGTGCAGTCCCTGTCCGTGACGCGCTTTACGTCACAGCGACGAGGACGCCGTCTCCGGGCCCGTGGAGGCGGAGCCCGTGGTGGTCGTACCGCCGTCCGGGGGCGGCTGCGAGGTGGTCGTCTCCGGCTCGGGCTCGGTGGTCGTCGGCTCGGACGTCTCGGTCTCCGGTGTCGACGTCCCCGGTGTGGAGGTGCCGGGAGTCTTCGGCGTCTCCGTGCGCGGTGAGGTCGACGGGGACACGCTCACCGACGGGGAGGGCTTCGCCGGGCGCTCGGTCTTCTTGTCCTTGTCCACGTCGTCGCCGGGCTTGCGGGCGATCCACTCGTCGTGCTCGTCGTCGAAGATGACGAACTCGTCGACGGGTTCCTTCGCGGGCATCACCATGACGACCTCGGAGGAGCGGAAGCCGGGCCAGGAGTCGCCGGTGTGGCGGACCGTGCCCTTCTGCGGGACCGGCGGGGTCAGCGGGTTGCCGCAGGCGCACCGCGCCCGGGGCACGCCCTTGTCGTCGACGAGGACGGCGGTGCCGGCCTGGAGGACGGCCTGGTAGCTGGTGGCGACACCGTCCTTGTAGCCGTGGTTGGTGACGCGGGTGTCCAGGCGCAGCTGCACGGGCGTCAGGGAGCGCAGATAGTCGGGCACACGGGACGGTTCGACATGGGCGACGGAGGCGAACGCCTTGTTCTTGTCGGGGTCGTCCCGGAAGAAGCGGATCTGCTTCTCGACGTCGCAGCTGGCCACGTCACGGGTGCCGCCGTAGAGGCCGGCGGCACCGCCGTCGACACCGCGCACGGCGTTCGACGGTGCCGACTCGGTGGCCGCGGACGGGGTGGCGCGCTCGGTGGTGCTGTCCTTCGCCGTCGACTCGGTGAAGGGGTCGGGGCCCTCCTTGTCGGCGGCCTGGAGGAAGACCTCGCCGTCGGCGGCGGCGGTGTCGCTCGAGCCGCCGCCGCCCCGGGAGAGCACCACGGCGACGACGACGGCGGCCACGACGACGGCGGTGATGACCGCGATCCGGGGCACGGACCGCCACCACGGCTGGGGGCCGGGGCCGCCCGGCGTACCGCCGCCGCCACCGCCGCCGCCTCCGGACGGGGGCTGGGAGGGCGGTCCCGAGGGTGGCTCGGAGGGACCCGACAGGGGGCCCGAAGGCGGTCCTGTGGGGCGGCCGGACGACGGAGGGTCGACGCTCACGAGGCCTTCTTCCCGACGCGGGCTCCCGCGGGACACCGGCGGCGCATCGCGCGCGCGGTCCCGCGACGACGGAGCACGCAGTGCCGCTCTTGTCGCAGTTCCTACATTTCGCTGTGCTTCGTTCGTTCAGCGGTCCTTCCTTCCCATTCTGTGCTCCGGCGCGGCGGGGCTCGCAAGCCGACGCGGACGGCTCTCCCGGCGGGCGCGGCACCGGGGTGCTGCTTAGCGTGGGCAGGGTGAGCACGCAGAGTCCCTCCCGTCCGGTCGTCGCCGCCCACGGCTGGGTGCAGGCCCTCCTCGTGGTACTGGCCACGGCCGTCGCGATGGGGGTGCTCGCCGCCCTGGGACTGTGGGCGGCCGGGGCGGCGGATCTGCCGGACGGCGCCTTCCCCCGGGTCGTCGCCGCGACCGTCGTGACGGCGGTCGGCGGCACCGTCGAACTCACCGGCAGCGCCGGAGGTCTGGCCGAGTCGGACGCCGAGCTGACGGTGATCCCGCTGTCCGTGACGGTCACCGGTGCGCTGGTGCTGGCGGCCGGGTTCCTGCGGCCGTTGCGGCATCGGGCGGTCGCGGGCGCGGCGGAACTGGCGGGCTGGGCGGGCCGGATCGCCGTCCTGTGGGTGCTCGCGCTGCTGGCGCTGTCGTTCGGGGCGCGCCAGACCTTCACTCTCTCGCTGAGCGACCTCGGCGAGGACGCGCTCGGCGATCTGGGGGACCTGTTCGGCATCGAACCGAAGGTCGGCTTCACGACGGATGTGGGGCTGACCGTCGTCTTCGGCACGCTGTGGCTGCTGGGGGTGCTGGCGCTGGCGCTGCTGGTCGCGCGCGGCGCCCCGCTGCCGGCCGGGCTGCTGCGCTTCCAGGAGTCGGTGCGCCCGGCCGCGTACGCCATGGTGGTGCTGCTCCTCGCGTACGTCGCCCTGGGCTTCGTCATCGGTCTGGTGGTGGCCGCGACACGGGGCCATGTGCCGGAGACGTTCGCGGTGCTGCTGCTCGGGCTGCCGAACCTGGTGTGGCTTGCGCTGACCATCGGGCTCGGCGCGACCTGGAACGGCAGGGTGGAGGGGCCGTTCGGGCTGCCCATGCCGCATGTCCTCGACGAGGTGCTGCGGGGTCAGGACGTGTCGGAGGTCAACCTGCGTACGCTCGCGGAGCAGGACGGCCGGGTGTGGTGGCTCCTCGTCGTCGACGCGGTGCTGCTGCTGGCCGCCGCGGTCGTGATGGCCCGGCGTTCACCCGCCCGGGTGCGGCCCTGGCAGCACGCGGTGCACATGGCGGTCGCGCTGGCGCTCACGGTGCTGATGATCTGCCTGGTCGGCCGGATCTCCGCACGCTACGGCCTCTCCATTCTCGGCATCGGCGACCTGGGCGGCGGCCTGTCCGGCGAACTGTTCCTGAGACCTCAGATCTGGACCGCGCTGGGCCTGGCCCTGCTGTGGGGGCTGGTCATGGGCTTCCTCGGCGGGTTGCTGGCCGTCCGGCTGCGGCATCGCGGTGAGGTGCCGCAGCCGGACGGCGCGGCCGGGCCCTGAGGACGTCGGCGGAACGGCTCAGCGGCGGTACACCGGGTGTGCCCACGCCGGGGGTTCCGGTGGCGGGGCCATCGGGCGGCCGGCGCCGGTGGCGTCCCGGGGGCCGGGGTGGTGCTGCGGCGCCGGGGTCTCGCGTAGCTGGGCGACGTCCACGTCGACCTGGGTCGGCGGGTGGGCCGCCCGGCTGCCGCCGGCCACCGCCGCGCGCAGTTCGGCGACGAAGGCGAGGCAGGAGTCCTGGCGGTCGTCGGGGCTCTTGGCCAGCGCCGAGGCGAACACGGCGTCCACGGCCGGGTCGAGGTCGGGGCGTGCCTCGGTCAGCGGGGGCGGCTCGTCGTACTGGTGTGCCCACAGCAGGGCCATGTCGTCGTCGCGCTGGAAGGGCGGTCGCATGGCCAGGCACTCGTAGACCACGCCGGCGAACCCGTAGACGTCGCAGCGCGCGTCGACCGGCTTGCCGGAGATCTGCTCGGGGGCGACGTAGTCGAGGGTGCCGACGAACTGGCCCACGGTCGTGAAGCCGGTGAGGGACAGCGACTTCTTCGTCAGCCCGAAGTCGGTGAGGTAGGCGTGCTCGGGGTGGTCGCTGTCGGTGCCGCGCGCCACGAGGATGTTGCCGGGTTTGACGTCCCGGTGGACGAGGCCGTTCTCGTGGGCCGCGTCGAGGGCGGACGCCACCTGGGCGGCGATCCGCAGGGCCGTCGGGGGCGGCAACGGTC
Organism: Streptomyces sp. RK62; assembly: GCF_018070255.1. Taxonomy (NCBI): domain Bacteria; kingdom Bacillati; phylum Actinomycetota; class Actinomycetes; order Kitasatosporales; family Streptomycetaceae; genus Streptomyces; species Streptomyces sp. RK62. The sequence continues at coordinate 201,255 of NZ_JAGPYD010000003.1, forward strand.
CCTGCTGGTCCAGCAGGTGGCGCAGGTCGCTGCCGGCGACGTACCGCATGGCGATGTACAGCACGCCGTCCGTCTCGCCCGCCTCGAAGACCGGCACGATGTGCGGGTGGTCGATCGCGGCGGCCGCGCGGGACTCATGCGTGAAGCGGCGCCGGAAGGTGTCGTTGCGGGCGAGTTCGGGGGCCAGCAGCTTCAGCGCGACCGTGCGCTCCAGGCGCAGGTCCCGGGCCCGGTAGACCACGGCCATCCCGCCGCGGCCGATCTCGCGCTCGATGCGGTAGCCCGCGACCTGCCGTCCGATCAGCTCGGAGGGCCGTCCCGAGAACAGGCTGGTCTCACGGGCCATCGGGCGTCACGACCTGGGTCGGGGCGTGCCCGGGCTCGGCCCGCGCGTGGGGCGTGTCGTCCGGGGCGTACGTGCTCATCCTGGCGCCGTCCGCGTACACCCACCGCTCGTGCTCGGTGTCGTACAGCCACACGGACTCGCCGTCGACCACGATGCCGACCCGGACGCCGTGGGTGCGGGCGTGGAAGCCCTCGCGGTCCAGGCCGCCGGCGGCCAGTTCCTCGACGGCGGCGCGGTAGCCGGCGAGCGCCCGTTCGACACGGGCGAGCAGGGGGCGCGGATCGGCGGTGCGGGCGAGCGGGCCGGTGCCGGCGGTCGGCGGGTCCTGCGGCACGGCGACCAGGCAGCGGGCGTCGACCCAGGCGGACCAGCCGTTGGCGCACAGCACATGCCCCCAGTCGCCGCGGCGCTCGACGAGCTGGACAGGGAGCAGCGCGTCGAGGGCCACGGTGGGCCGTTCGGGGTCCGGGGTCTCCCAGGCGGACAGGCCGTGCTGGGGGACGACGTGGGTGGGCCGGAAGCCGGGTGTTGCCATCGGGCGCCTACTTCCGCATCACGACGGGTTCGCGCCGGCGCAGCAGCCGGGAGACGAGGAAGCCGAAGATCAGCGAGAGCACGACCAGCATGCCGATGTTGAAGAGCCAGATCGCCGCCGAGTGTTCGAACAGCGGGTCGCCGGTGAGGTCGCCCGGCACGATCCGGGACAGTTCGACGGTGCCGGCCATGGCGCCGAGCGCCCAGCGCGAGGGCACCAGCCAGGACAGCTGCTCCAGACCGGGCACGCCGTGCAGTTGGAGCAGCGCGCCGCAGAAGACGACCTGGACGATGGCGAGCAGCACCAGCAGCGGCATCGTCACCTCTTCCTTGCGCACCAGGGCGGAGACGACGAGTCCGAGCATCATCGCGGTGAACGCGAGCAGGGCGACGGCGATGATGATCTCCACGAGGGGCGGCAGCAGCACGCCTTCGCCGCGCGGGGCGCCCAGGTCGACGCCGAGCAGGGCGACCAGGGTCAGGACGACGGCCTGGAGCACGGTGATCGTCCCGAGGACCACCACCTTGGACATCAGGTACGCCGATCTGGACAGGCCGACGGCCCGTTCCCGCTGGTAGATGACGCGTTCCTTGACGAGTTCGCGCACGGCGTTCGCCGCACCGGTCAGGACGCCGCCGACGCACAGGATGAGCAGCGCGTTCATCGCCGTCTCCTGGGTCAGTCTGCTGCCGGCGAGGGCGCGGGCCATGACCCCCATCACGAACGGCAGGGCGATCATGATGATGAGGAAGGTGCGGTCGGCGCTGAGCGCGGCGGCGTAGCGGCGGATCAGGGTGCGCAGCTGGGCGCCGCGGCTGCGGGGTCTGGGCGGCGGGGTGATGACGACGGGGTCGGCGCGGTCCTGCCGGGGCTGCCCGGTGGCGTCGGCGATGTACCGGCGGTGCTGGGGGGAGACGCGGTAGTCGCCGGCCCAGTCCCGCTCCCGGTCGCGTTCGAACGCCTCGAAGGCCTCCGGCCAGTGGTCGAAGCCGAAGTAGGCCAGGGCCTCGTCGGGCGGTCCGTAGTAGGCGATGCGTCCGCCGGGGGCGAGGACGAGGAGCCGGTCGCAGACGTCGAGGCTGAGGACGCTGTGGGTGACGACGATGACGGTGCGGCCGTCGTCGGCGAGGCCGCGCAGCATGTGCATCACGGATCGGTCCATGCCGGGGTCGAGTCCGGAGGTCGGCTCGTCGAGGAAGAGCAGCGACGGCTTGGTCAGCAGTTCCAGGGCGACGCTGACGCGTTTGCGCTGGCCGCCGGAGAGGCTGTGCACGGGCTGCCCGGCGCGCTGCTCCAGGCCGAGTTCGTGGATGACCTCGTCGACCCGGGCCCGGCGCTCGGCCTTCGCGGTGTCCTGCGGGAAGCGGAGTTCGGCGGCGTACGACAGGGCGCTGCGGACGGTGAGCTGGCCGTGCAGGATGTCGTCCTGCGGGACGAGGCCGATGCGCTGCCGCAGCTCGGCATAGTCGTGGTAGAGGTCGCGGCCGTCGTAGAGGACGGTGCCGTGGTCGGCGGGGCGCTGCCCGGTGAGGGCGTTGAGAAGGGTGGACTTGCCGGCGCCGCTCGGGCCGACGACGGCGAGCAGGCACTTCTCCCCCACCGGGAAGGAGACGTGGTCGAGCAGGGTCTTGCGGCCGTGGTCGACGGCGACGGCGAGGTCCTGCACCTCCAGGGACACCTCACCGGTGTCGACGTACTCCTGGAGCTGGTCGCCGACCAGGCAGAACGCGGAGTGGCCGATGCCGACGATGTCGCCCTCGGCGATGGGGGCGGTGGTGACCGGAGTGCCGTTCAGATAGGTGCCGTTGTGGCTGCCCAGGTCGGTGATCTCGTAGGTCCCGTCGGGCAGGGCGCGCAGCTCGGCGTGGTGGCGGGAGACGATCAGGTCGTCGACGACGAGGTCGTTGTCGGCGGCGCGGCCGACGCGGATGGTCCGGGTGGGCAGCGGCCGGACGTTGGTCGGCTGCCGGAAGGTGCCGGTGCGGCTGGGCATGGACACGGCCGAGGGGCGCTCGGGCGTGGCGGCCGGGGCGGGGCGGTCGAGCAGGACGGCCCGGGGTCCGTCGGCCGGGTTGCCGAAGCGGATGACGGTGCCGGGGCCGACGTCCCGGTGGTCGACCCGGTGCCCTTCGGTGTAGGTGCCGTTGGTGCTGTTCTCGTCGTCGAGGGTCCAGTGGCCGTCCTCGGGGCGCAGCACGGCGTGGTGCCAGGAGACCCGGGCGTCGTCGATGACGATGTCGCTGAGCGGGTCGCGTCCCACGTGGTAGTCGCGGCCCGGGGTCATCACGGTGGAGCCCGCCTCGGTCTCCAGGACCAGTACGGGCGCAGTCGGTGCGATCGAACGCTCCGCCATGCCTGGATTCTATCGATCTATCCCGGTATGCGCCTGGTCGTCGTGGGCCGGGGACGCCGGCGCGCGGTCAGCCGACGGGCACGATCAGGGCGGGAACGGTGCGCTGCATGCGGAGGGCGTCCACGGACTCGGCGAGCAGTTCGTACTCGGTGGTGTCGTCGCTCACGGCGATCCGCACGAGCCTGCCCGCCGCCAACTCGTCGGCGATCAGCTCCTGCTGGTCCGGGTCACCGCACCAGGACCGCAGTACGGCGGGGACGTCGGGGACGGTGTCGGCGACCGGGACGAGCGCACCGGGAGGGATGTGCTCGGACTCCGGCCGCGGGTCTAATCGCTCGGCCATCCAGGACGCCCGGTCGCGCAGCCACCACAGGGCCAGGGCGAGGGTGGGGGCCCGGTAGGTCCCGAGCGGTACGCCGATCCGCCGTCCGTCGCAGACGCCGTACGCGGTCACCTGGCAAAGGAACTCGTCGTGCACGTAGCCTCCCCCGTGGTGCCGTGGCCGCCTGTCGGCGGACCTCGCTTTCCCGTGCGGCCCGTGAGCGGTGTGTGAGCGTGCCGTCGCCCCATGTGAAGCACCCTCGTTGTCGAGTATGTTCACTACTGAAACACTGTCACCATGACTTTCCGGCCAGTCTCCTGGCATATTCACGGCGGCTTCTGGCCGAAACGAGACGGAGACCTGGTCACCCCCCGGCGGGGGCCCGGGCGATGAGTTCTGCGGGGCGCGACGGTCTGTCCCTGCGAAGGCGGGAGTACCGCCCCCGGTCGAGGAGACCGCCACGCCCCGGAGGACGTCATGAGCACGCACACAGATCTGGACGCCGAGTTCACCGCCGTCCTGCGCAAGAGCCCCGCCGAAGGGGGCTGGACCTATGTGGTCTGGCCGCGGTCCGCCGCGTTCTTCGGCACCCGTGGACTGGTCAAGGTCCGCGGGACCGTAGACGGGCACCCGTTCCGCAGTTCGTTCATGGCGCTCGGGGACGGCACCCACAAGCTCCCCGTCAAGGCCGAGGTGCGCAAGGCCATCGGCAAGGAGGAGGGAGACACGGTCACCGTCCGCCTCATCGAGCGGATCGGCGCCTGAGCCTCCCTCCCGTGCGGGTCAGCCCTTGATCACCGCGTCGATCCGGGCCAGTTCCTCGGCGTCGAAGTCGAGGTTGCGCGTCGCGGCGACACTGTCCTCGATCTGTCGGGCGCTGCTCGCGCCGACCAGCGCCGACGTCACCCGGCCGCCGCGCAGCACCCAGGCCAGGGCCAGCTGTGCCAGCGTCTGCCCACGGGACGCGGCGATCTCGTTCAGCGCGCGCAGCCGGCCGACGAGGTCCTCGGTGACGGCGTCCGAGTTCAGGAACGGGCTGTCGCTCGCCGCCCGCGAATCCTCGGGGATGCCGTCGAGGTAGCGGCCGGTCAGCAGACCCTGCTCCAGCGGGGAGTAGACGATCGAGCCGACCTGGAGCTCGTCGAGCGCGTCCAGCACGCCCTCGTCCTCGGGACGCCGGTCGAGCATCGAGTAGCGCGGCTGGTGGATGAGGAGCGGGGTGCCCAGCTCACCCAGGATGCGGGCCGCCTCCCGGGTCTGCTCGGCCGAGTAGTTGGAGACGCCGACGTACAGCGCCTTGCCCTGCTGCACCGCCGAGTGCAGGGCGCCCATCGTCTCCTCCAGCGGAGTCTCCGGGTCGGGGCGGTGCGAGTAGAAGATGTCGACGTAGTCCAGGCCCATCCGGCTCAGGCTCTGGTCGAGCGAGGACAGCAGGTACTTGCGCGAGCCCCACTCGCCGTACGGGCCGGGCCACATCAGATAGCCGGCCTTGGTCGAGATGATCAGCTCGTCCCGGTAGGGGGCGAGGTCCGCCTTCAGGGCGTCACCGAACGCCGACTCGGCGGCGCCGGGCGGCGGGCCGTAGTTGTTGGCGAGGTCGAAGTGGGTGACACCCAGGTCGAAGGCGCGGCGCAGGATGGCGCGCTGGGTCTCGGCGGGGCGGTCGGGCCCGAAGTTGTGCCAGAGGCCGAGCGACAGCGCGGGGAGTTTGAGGCCGCTGCGTCCGGTGCGCCGGTAGGGCATGTCCGCGTAGCGGTCGGGGTGTGCGGTGTACAACGCGACTCCAGAGGGGTGGGCACACGGGGAGGCGGCTCGTGTGAGCCGCCGTTCCGGTCGGCCTCCATGCTGTCGCGACCTGCGGGCAGTGGTCCAACAGGTAAATCAGATGGGATTCAGCGGCTAGGCTGCTCAATCATGGAACTGCGCCATCTCCAGCATTTCGTGGCGGTCGCCGAGGACCAGCATTTCACCCGCGCGGCCGAACGCCTCATGGTGTCCCAGTCCGGCTTGTCGGCCTCCATCCGGGCCCTGGAGCGGGAGCTGCAGACACCGCTGTTCGTGCGGACGACCCGCCGGGTGACGCTCACCCCGGCCGGGCGGGCCCTGCTGTGCGAGGCCGAGCGCATCCTGGCCCAGGTGCGGGCCGCGCACGAGGCGGTGGCCGCGGTGCAGGGCGTCCTGCGCGGGATGCTGGCGCTCGGCTCCGAGCAGTGCATCGCCGGTGTGCATGTGGCGGGGCTGCTCGCGGCCTTCCGGCGGGAGCACCCGGACGTGGAGATCTGCCTGCGGCAGGCGGGCTCCGGCGCGCTCGCGGAGGAGGTCGCGGCCGGGCGCCTCGACCTCGCCTTCGCCGTACGGACCGCCCAGGAGGAGACCGACCAGTTGCGGACCGTCCCCCTGACCAGCGAACCCATGACCGTGCTGTGCCATCCGAGCCATCCGCTCGCCCTGACCGGCGCCCCCGTCACCCCCGAGGACCTCGGCGGCGAGGTGTTCGTCGACTTCCACCCGGACTGGGGTCCGCGCCGGGCCACCGACACGGTGTTCGCGGCCGCCGGGGTGCGCCGGACGGTCGCCCTGGAGGTCAACGACGTCCACGGGCTGCTCGACCTGGTCGACGAGAACCTGGGGATCGCCGTCGTGCCGCGTCACTTCCGGCACAAGCGCCCGTCGCTGACCGCCCTGCCGGTGAAGGGCGCGGGCGACACCGTGTACCAGACGGTCGCCCTGCTGCCGCCGGAGCAGGCCACGAGTCCGGCCGCGCGGGCGCTGATGGGACTGCTCCAGACCGAGGGCGCCTGACGCGGACATGCGCGATGGTGGACCCATGCATGCGAAGGACATCCTCATCGAGGGCTACGGCCGTATCCGCGAAGAGGTCCACGCGGCCGTCGAGGGCCTCGGCCCCGACCGGCTCGGCGCCCGCCCCTCCCCCGACGCCAATTCCATCGCCTGGCTGATCTGGCATCTCACCCGGATCCAGGACGATCACATCGCCGACGCCTTCGGGCTCGAACAGGTGTGGCTGGCGCAGGACTGGCACCGCACCTTCGGGCTCGACCTGCCGCGCCACGACACCGGCTACGGGCACACCTCCGCGAAGGTCGCCAAGGTCCAGGTGTCCTCGGGCGACCTGCTGACCGGCTACTACGACGCCGTGCACGAGCAGTCCCTGGGCGTGCTGCGGACGGTGGCGGCCAAGGATCTGGAGCGCGTCGTCGACGAGCACTGGGACCCGCCGGTCACCCTGGGCGTCCGGCTGGTCAGCGTCCTGTCCGACGATCTCCAGCACGTCGGACAGGCCGCCTACGTCCGCGGGCTCCTTCAGAGCGCGTAGCCCGGGAGCACGACGTCCTCCAGGAGGGCCTTGCGCTCGTCGAACGGGATGAATGCGCTCTTGACGGCGTTCACGGTGACCGTGCGCAGGTCCTCGACCGTCCAGCCGGCCTCCTCGACCAGCAGCGTCATCTCGCGGGTCATCGTCGTACCGGAGACGAGCCGGTTGTCGGTGTTGAGGGTGACCCGGAAGCCGAGGTCCTTGAGCGCGGTGATCGGGTGCTCGGCGATCGAGGTGGCCGCGCCGGTCTGGAGGTTGGACGTGGGGCACATCTCCAGCGCGATACGGCGGTCCCGCACCCATCCGGCGAGCCGGCCGAGCTTGCCGTCGACGATGTCCTCGGTGATCCGCACACCGTGGCCGACGCGCTGGGCGCCGCACACCTGCACGGCCTGGTGGATGCTCGGCAGACCGTGCGCCTCACCGGCGTGGATGGTGAAGGGCACGCTCTCGCGGCGCAGATGCTGGAAAGCGTCGAGGTGGTCGGCGGCCGGGAAGCCGTCCTCGGCCCCGGCGATGTCGAAGCCGACGACACCGGAGTCCCGGAAGGCGACGGCCAGATCGGCGGCCTCGCGCACCCGGTCGAACATCCGCATGCCGCACAGCAGCGTGCCCACCCGCACCGGGGTGCCGGCCGCGGCGGCCTTCGCCATACCGGCGGCCAGGCCCTCCTGGACGGTCTCCACGACCTCGGCCATGGTCAGCTCGCCCCGGGTGTTCAGCTCGGGGGCGTAGCGGACCTCGCCGTAGACGACACCGTCGGCGGCGAGGTCGAGGACGTACTCCTCGGCGGTGCGCAGCAGGCCCTCGCGGGTCTGCATCACGGCGAGGGTGTGCTCGAAGGTCGCTATGTAGCGGACCAGGTCGCCCGAGTTGGCGGCCTCGAAGTACCAGGCGGCGAGCTCGTCCGGGTCGGTGGTGGGCAGGGTGTGCCCGATCTCCGCCGCGAGTTCCACCACGGTGGCGGGGCGCAGTCCGCCGTCGAGGTGGTCGTGCAGGACGGCCTTGGGGAGGCAGCGGATCACAGCGGCGTCTACGCGCGTAGCGGTCATGGTGCGGTCTCTCTGGGTCGGGCGGGGTGCGACGGGGGTGCGGGCGGGTCAGCCGGCGGGCTGGAGCAGGTCCCAGCGATTGCCGTACAGGTCCTGGAAGACGGCGACGGAACCGTACGGCTCGTGCCGGGGCTCCTCCAGGAAGGTGACGCCCGCCGCGAGCATCCGGGCGTGGTCGCGGGCGAAGTCGTCGGTGTACAGGAAGAAGCCGACCCGTCCGCCGGTCTGGTCGCCGACGCGGGCCCGCTGCCCGTCGCCCTTGGCACGGGCCAGGAGCAGTCCGGTGCCGGGGCCGTCCGGGGCCACGACGACCCAGCGCGAGCCGTCGGGCCGGGGGGCGTCCTCGACGAGCCGGAAACCCAGGGCGTCGGTGTAGAAGCGGATCGCCTCGTCGTAGTCGTCGACGACGAGGGTGACCAGGGCGAGGTGCGGCATCGGGGCCTTCCGGGACGGGTGGTTAGCGGGAGAGGTTATACGTAAAACTTGGAGGACGCCAGTCCGGGGCGGGGGCTGGATCCGCTGGGCGTTTCCCGAGCACGGCCCCCCTTCCGGACCGGTATCGTCCGCTATCCCTCCTGCCGGCGCCCCGCGTCCAACCGGGCCACCTCCGTGTCCGTCAGGCGGAGGGCGCCCGCTGCCACGTTCTGCCGCAGATGGTCGGGGTTGCCGGTGCCGGGGATGGCGAGGACGTGGGGGCCCCTGCTCAGGGTCCAGGCGATGCGGATCTGGGCCGGGGTGACGCCGTGCGCCCGGGCGAGTGCGCGGACGTCCTCGTCGTGCGCGTCGGTCGCGCCCCGCTCCCCCACCTCCCCGGCCACCGCGTAGAACGGCACGAACGCGATGCCCGACTCGCCGCACAGGCGCAGCAGTTCGTCGGCGTTCGAGTCGGGGCGGTCGAGGGCGTAGCGGTTCTGGACGGCGACCACGGGCGCGATGGCGCGGGCCTCGGCCAGGTGGCGCGGCTGGACGGAGGAGATGCCGAGGTGGCGGACGAGACCGGCCTCGCGCAGTTCGGCCAGGGCGCCGAAGTGCTCGGCGATGGAGTCCTGCCGCATCCGGCGCAGGTACACGAGGTCCAGGTGGTCGCGGCCGAGTTGGCGCAGGTTCTCCTCGACGTGGCCGCGCAGTTGGTCGGGCCGGGCGGCGGTGCCCCACTCGCCGTCGTACTCGCGGTGGGGGCCGACCTTCGTGGCGATGACGAGGTCGTCGGGGTACGGCGCCAGCGCGCTGTTGATGAGTTCGTTGGCGGAGCGCAGGGCGGAGAAGTAGAAGGCGGCCGTGTCGATGTGGTTCACGCCGAGTTCGACCGCGGTGCGCAGGACGTCGAGGGAGCGTTCCCTGCGGCTGGGGACGCCGTGGTGGAAGGCGGCGCTGCCCGTCAGCCGCATCGCGCCGAGGCCGAGGCGGTGGACGGGCAGGTCGCCGAGGTTCCAGGTGCCCGAGGCGTGCGCGGTGATCGTTTCCGTCGTCATCGGCGGAGTCTCGCACACGCCAGGGGACCCGGAGGGCGGTCAGCAGTAGAGGTTGCCGCCGGGGGTGACGCCGAGGATCTGGGTGAAGCGCTGGTAGGCGTCGACGCGGCTCTGGACCTGGGCGGGGTTCTTGCCGTCGCATTCCAGGCTGCCGTTGATGGAGCGGATGGTCTGGCCGAAGCCGGCCTGGTTGACCATGGCGTTGTGGGGGGTCATGGAGCCGGGGCCGGTCTGGGTGTTCCAGTACCACAGGCCGGTCTTCCAGGCGACGGCCGCCTCGTTCTGCACCCGCCAGGGGTTGTTCAGCAGATCGATGCCGAGGGCGTCGCCGGCGGCCTTGTAGTTGAAGTTCCACGACAGCTGGATCGGACCCCGCCCGTAGTACGCGGCCTGGCCCGCCGGGCACCCGTACGGCTGACCCCAGTCGCAGTAGTGCGGGTAGTTGGCGGTGTTCTGCTCGACGATGTGGACGAGGCCGCCGGTCTCGTGGTTGACGTTGGCGAGGAAGGCGGCGGCCTCCTGCTTCTTGACCGTGTCGCTGCCCGAGTTCGCGAAACCGGGGTAGGCACTGAGCGCCGCGACCAGGCCGCTGTAGGTGTAGAAGGAGTTCCGGCCCGGGAACATCTGGTTGAACTGGGCCTCACTGACGACGAATCCGGCGGCGGAGGCACTCTGGGCGGGCTGGAGCAGCAGCGCGGTGCTGCCGAGGGCCAGCGAGGAGACGAGTGCGGCCAGACGGCGCTTCAGCACGTGATCAGCTCCTTTGCGGAGAGCACGGCCGCACCCGGACAAGGGCATGACAAATCAGAGGCCTTGTGCGCACGCGCCGACGAGGTCGGCCACGACGTGGGGGCGGCCGTGGTGGGGGGTGTGGGGACACACTCAACCGCTTTGGTCTGTACCAGTCAAGGGTGTAGACCAGTCAACTCGGCTGGAGGGAAAGGCGGTCAGGGCTCCCGGGCGATCTCCCGGCGCCGACGCGTGAGGTAGGCCCGTTCGGCGGGGCTCTCGGAGAGCTCGACGGCCCGCTCGTAGGCGCGTACGGCCTCCGCGGTCCGGTCCAGGCGGCGCAGCAGATCGGCGCGGACGGCGTGGAACACGCGGTAGCCGTCGAGGTCCAGGGCGTCGACCAGGGTGAGGGCGGGGCCCGGTCCGTCGGTCTCGGCGACCGCGACCGCCCGGTTCAGGGCCACGACCGGACTGGGGGCGACGGCCGTGAGCTGGTCGTAGAGCTGCCGGATCTGCCCCCAGTCGGTGCGGGTCGCGTGCGGCGCGTCGCTGTGCACGGCCTGGATCGCCGCCTGGATCTGGTACGGCCCCGGACGCCCGAGCCGCAGGCACCGCCGGACGAGCGCCTGCCCCTCCGCCACGAGGGAGTGGTCCCAGCGGCTCCGGTCCTGTTCGGGGAGCGGGACGAGCGCGCCGTTCTCGTCCCGCCGGGCGGCGCGGCGGGACTCGACGAGGAGCATCAGGGCGAGCAGCCCGGTCACCTCCGGTTCGTCCGGCATGAGGTCCGCGAGCAGCCGGCCGAGGCGCACGGCCTCCTCGCACAGCGCGGGCTCCCCGTCACAGCCCTGGTTGAAGATCAGGTAGACGACGGCCAGCACCGCCGTGAGCCGGTCGGGCAGGTCGGCGTCGCGCGGCAAGCGGTAGGGGATGCGGGCGTCGCGGATCTTCGCCTTGGCCCGCACCAGCCGCTGCGCCATGGTCGGTTCGGGAACCAGGAAGGCCCGGGCGATCTGCGCGGTGCTGAGCCCGCCGAGCAGCCGCAGGGTGAGGGCGACCCGGGCCGGCATCGCCAGCGCGGGGTGACAGCAGGTGAAGATCAGACGGAGCCGTTCGTCGCGCACGGGGCCCTCCTCGGGCGGTGCGTCGGGGGCGTGCAGCAGAGCCGCCTGCGCGTGCCGCCCGTCCCGGGTCGCCTCGCGGCGCAGGCGGTCGATGGCGCGGTTGCGGGCGGTGGTGATGATCCAGCCCGCGGGGCTCGGCGGCACGCCGGTGCGGGGCCAGCGCTCCAGCCCGGTGGTGAAGGCGTCCTGGACGGCCTCCTCGGCGAGGTCGATGTCGCCGAGGAGGCGGACGAGAACGGCGACCGCGCGGCCGTACTCCGCGCGGAAGACCGCCTCGACGTCCGGTCCGGTCACCGCTCCCCGGCCTCGCCGACGAAGGGCCGCACCTCGATGGGCAGTGTGGTGGCCAGGGCGAGCCGGCGGCCCCACTCCAGGGCGGCGTCCAGGTCGGGCGCCTGGATGAGGCTGATGCCGCCGAGCATCTCCTTGCCCTCGGCGTACGGCCCGTCGGTGACCAGGACGTCGCCGTCGCGGGGCCGCAGCACCGTGGTGGACTCCGGGCCGTGCAGTCCCCCGGCGAACACCCAGGCCCCCGCCTCGCGCAGGTCCTGGTTCAGGGCGTCGAGGTTCTTCCCGATCTCGGCGAGGACGTCCGGGGCGGGCGGCTCTCCGACCGGTTGCATCACACTGAGCAGGTAGTACTTCATGACGGCCTCCTGAGGCGTCGTGCCGGTCTCTCACCCTCTACACGAACGGCACGCCCCTGGATCGACACCTCGCGGACCCGTACGGCGAGAATTCTCGTCATGAGCAGCCAGGACCGCCCGCCCGTCACCGGTACCCAGGACCACCCGCTCGTCGAGCGCGCCCGGCGGCTCGCCGCCGATCTGCTCGCCCCGCAGGCCGAACGCGTCGACCAGGAGGGCGTGCCCGCCGGGCACATCGAGGCGATCCGGCGTTCGGGGCTGCTCGGGGTGAGCGCCCCACGCGAGTACGGCGGCTGGGCGGCGCCCACGGCGGTGGCGCGGCGCACGGCGGAGATTCTCGCGGGCGCCTGCTGTTCGACGTGGTTCGTGCAGACCCAGCACCACACGCCCGTGGCGACGCTGGCCGCGTGCGAGGGCCCGGCGCGGGAGCGCCTGCTCGGCCAGATGGCCCGCGGGGAGCTGCTTTCGGGGGTGGCGTACGCGCATCTGCGGGCGTACCCGCGCACCCCCGTGCGGGTCACCGAGGAGCGCGGCGGTCTGCGGTTCGACGGGCGGGTGCCCTGGTACACCGGCTGGGGGCTCAACGACGTGATGTTGCTCGCCGGCATCTCGCGGGACGGCGAAGCGGTGTTCGCCTTCACCGAGGCCAGGGAGCAGCCGGGACTGCGGCCCTCGGAACCGATGCGGCTGGCGGCACTCACGGCGTCCCGCACGGTCTCGCTGGAGCTGGACGGGCTGCGGCTCCCGCTCGAGTCCGTCGCGCTGCGGCTGCCGTACGAGGAGTGGGCGGCGCGGGACAGGGTGAAGACGGTCAGCGCCTCGCCCGCGGTGTTCGGCATCGCCGAGGCGGCGCTCGCCCTGCTGGACGACGAGGTGGCCGAGCCGTTGCGCGCCCGTGTGGCGGCGGTCCGGGAGCGGGCCTACGCACTGGCCGACGCGCCCGGCACCGAGGCGGACCTGGCGGAGCGCCTGGCGCTGCGGATCGACGCGGCCGAGCTGATGCGTACGGCCACCACGGCGGCGGTCGTGGCCGGCGGGGGCCGTTCCCTCTCCTTGTCCAGTACGGCCCAACGCCTCGCGCGGGAGGCCCTGTTCCTGCTGGTGCAGGGCCAGACGGCCACGTCGCGTGAGGCCCACCTGGGGGTGCTGGCGGCAGGCAAGCCCTAGCCGGAGCCGTGCAGCTGGGCGCGTTCAGTCCTCGTCGGCCGCCGGGACCACGACGAGGAAGGCGTCGGACTTCAGGTCCATCACGACCGTCGCCGGTTCGCCCTCGGCGCGGCGCTCGGCCGCGTACTCCTCCGCCGGCCACGATCCGCGCGGCGACCCCGCGGGAAACCGCTCCAACACCTTCGCGCCCATACCGGCAGCCACCTCCACACCATTGCCCCTGTCATCGGACGAGAACCGAATCATCGGCTCCCACCCGGTACATCCCGTCTGCCCCCGCCCGCCACGAGCATGTCCACGACTTCCCGCCCGGTCAGCGGTGTCCGTCCCGCCGGATCAACCCGAACGGACGAACCGTGCACGCACGGGGGTACGACGTGTCCCGCGGCGCATCCCGATCAGGCGTCGGCGGGGAAGTCCTCACGAAGGCCCCGACAGGTGAGGACGACCGACGGCATGGAACACGACGTGGCGGGTGAGGGAGTGCGGTGCCTGGTGACGGGCGCCACCGGATACATCGGCGGGCGGCTGGTGCCCGAACTGCTGGCCGCCGGGCACCGGGTGCGCTGTCTGGCTCGTTCGCCGGAGCGGTTGCGCGACCACCCGTGGGCCCCGGACGCGGAGGTGGTGCGCGGCGACGTCACGGACGCCGCGTCGGTGGCCCGCGCCCTGGAGGGCGTCGACGTCGCCTACTACCTGGTGCACGCGCTGGGCACCGGCAAGGACTTCGAGGACACCGACCGCAGGGCGGCGCGCACCTTCGCCGAGCAGGCCCGCGCGGCGGGCGTACGGCGGATCGTCTACCTCGGCGGCCTCACCCCGGCCGGTGTGCCGGAGCACGAGCTGTCCCCGCATCTGCGCTCGCGGGCGGAGGTCGGGCGCATCCTGCTCGACTCCGGGGTGCCGGCGACCGTGCTGCGGGCGGCGGTCATCATCGGCTCGGGCTCGGCCTCCTTCGAGATGCTGCGCTACCTCACCGAACGGCTGCCCGTGATGGTCACGCCCAGCTGGGTGCACACCCGTATCCAGCCCGTGGCCGTACGGGACGTGCTTCGCGCCCTCGTCGGCAGCGCCCTCATGCCGCCGGACGTCGACCGGGCCTTCGACATCGGGGGTCCGGACGTGCTGACGTACCGGGAGATGATGGTCCGCTACGCGCAGGTGGCCGGGCTGCGCCGGCGGCTCATCCTGCCGGTGCCGGTCCTCACGCCGGGGCTGTCCAGCCACTGGGTGGGGCTGGTGACACCGGTGCCGTCGTCCATCGCACGGCCGCTGACCGAGTCGCTGCGCCACGAGGTGGTATGCCGTGAGCACGACATCGCCCGGTACGTGCCGGACCCGCCGGGGCATCCCATCGGCTTCGAGGAGGCGGTACGGCAGGCGCTGCGGCGGGTGCGCGACGCCAAGGTGTCCACGCGGTGGTCGTCGGCGTCGGTGCCGGGCGCGCCCAGCGATCCGCTGCCCACGGACCCCGACTGGGCCGGCGGCAGCCTCTACCGCGATCACCGGGAGCTGGTGGTGCACGCCTCGCCGGAGGCGCTGTGGCGGGTCATCGAGGGGATCGGCGGGGAGAACGGCTGGTACTCGTTCCCGCTCGCCTGGGCGGTGCGCGGGTGGCTGGACCGGCTGGTGGGCGGGGTGGGGCTGCGCCGGGGGCGCCGGGACGCCGCGCGGCTGAGGGTCGGCGACTCGCTGGACTTCTGGCGGGTCGAGGAGATCGAGCCGGGCCGGCTGCTGCGGCTGCGCGCGGAGATGCGGCTGCCGGGGCTGGCGTGGCTGGAGATGCGCGTGTTCACCGGTCCGGACGGCCGTACCCGCTACCGCCAGCGCGCCCTGTTCCATCCGCACGGGCTGGCGGGCCACGCGTACTGGTGGGGCGTGTCCCCGTTCCACGCAATCGTGTTCGGCGGGATGGCCCGCAACATCGCGCGGGCCGCGGCGGGTTCGTCCGCGCCCGCGATGGAACGCACCGCCTCTCACTAGTCCCGCACCCCCGGGGAGCACCCCTCATGAGCGTCTCGGTCGTCCTGTTCACCAGCGACCTGCGTCTGCACGACCATCCGCCGCTGCGCGCGGCCCTGGACGGCACCGACGGGACGGTTCCGCTGTTCGTGCGGGATACGGCCGTCGACGCCGCCGGGTTCGCGGCGCCCAACCGGCTGGCGTTCCTCGCGGACTGTCTGCGCGATCTGGACGCCGGGCTGCGTGAGCGGGGCGGCCGGCTGGTCCTGCGCCGGGGCGACCTGGTCGAGCAGGTGTGCCGGGTGGTGACGGAGGCGGACGCCGACGAGGTGCACATGGCGTCCGACGTCAGCGCCCACGCCCAGCGCCGCGAGGAGCGGCTGCGCCGGGCCCTGGAGGCCGAGGGCGTACGGCTGCACGTCCACGACACGGTGACGACCGCCGTCGCCCCCGGCGCGGTGACCCCGGCGTCCTCCGACCACTTCGCCGTCTTCACCCCGTATCTGCGGCGCTGGGCGGACCATCGGATGCGGGACCCGCTCGGCGCGCCGCGCGCGATGCGCGTCCCGGACGGCGTGGGGTCCGAGCCGCTGCCCGGGCGGAGCGCGCTGTCCGGGCTGTCGGAGGGGCTCGCCGCGGGCGGGGAGAAGGAGGGCCGGCGCCGGCTCACGGCCTGGCTGCGCGACGGCGTGGCCGCCTACGCGGACCGGCACGACGACCTCGCCGGTGACGCCACCTCCCGGCTCTCCCCGCATCTGCACTTCGGCACCCTCTCCCCCGTCGAACTGGTCCACCGGGCCCGCCGGGCGGGCGGCGCGGGCGCCGAGGCGTTCGTACGGCAGCTCGCCTGGCGGGACTTCCACCGGCAGGTCCTCGCGGCGCGGCCGGCGGCCGCCACGGCCGACTACCGCACGCGCGGCGACCGCTGGCGGCCGGATCGGGAGGCGGAGCGGGACATCGCCGCGTGGCGGGAGGGCCGTACCGGCTACCCGATCGTCGACGCGGCGATGCGCCAGCTGCGGCACGAGGGCTGGATGCACAACCGGGGGCGGCTGCTGACGGCGAGCTTCCTCGCCAAGACGCTGTACGTCGACTGGCGGGTCGGCGCCCGGCACTTCCTGGACCTGCTGGTCGACGGCGATCTGGCCAACAACCAGCTGAACTGGCAGTGGGTGGCCGGGACCGGCACCGACACCCGCCCGAACCGTGTGCTGAACCCGGTCCTGCAGGCCAAGCGGTACGACCCCGAGGGCCGTTACGTCCGCCGCTGGGTGCCCGAGCTGGCGGAGGTGCCGCGCGCCATGGTGCACGAGCCGTGGCGGCTCGGCGACGACGACCGTGGCGCGCTCGGCTACCCGGCCCCGGTCGTCGAGCTCGCCGAGGGTCTCGACCGCTTCAAGCGCGCCCGGGGCCGCTGAAGCGCCCGATCCTCATCAGCACCCCATCTCTACACATAAGGAAAAAATAAGAGCAGAATGGTTGAAGGTGGTATCCATCGCACACCGCTCCCCGAGCGGTCATGCGCATGAGTCGAAGGAGACGAGTCATGGCCGACGTCTCGCACACCAGAGGTGACATGGCCAGCCATCCGGACGTATCCGAGATGCGGGACCGGTACGACCGCATGCTCGGGGGCCGCGACGTGACGCTCCTGGACGGACCGGTGTTCCTGCTCGGTCTGTACTGCGCCGTGTCCCCCTGGATACTCCACTACACGACGAGCCAGCCCGCGCTGGTGACCCACAACCTGATCATGGGCATCGCCATCGGTCTGCTGGCCCTCGGGTTCACCCGGGCTCCTGAGCGCATGTACGGCCTGAGCTGGGCCTTCTGCGCGATGGGCGTCTGGATGATCATCGCGCCGTGGATCGTCGGGGACAGCCCGGACGCCGGCGTGGTCGTGAACAACATCGTCATCGGTGCGCTGGCCGTGGTCCTCGGTCTGATGTGCGCCGGCACGGCGGTAAGGAGCACCACCAGGTCGTAGCGCACTGAGGGACGGGACATCGCCCGGGGCCGGTCCGCACGGCGGGCCGGCCCTTCCGTACCCATGGCCGTGTCCATGACCGTAAGGCTGTTCGAAGTGATCCGGACTGTCCGCCGTTTCACGGGGCACTCGCTGTGATGCGGGCACAGCCCGCCGTGATGCGGGGATCGGAGAAGAGGAGCGACATGGAGATCTCGGGGATCATCAGTGCCATTGTGATCGGCATCGTCATCGGTGTGCTCGGACGGCTCGTCGTACCGGGCCGCCAGCGCATCGGCGTGCTGTGGACGATCCTCGTCGGCATCGTGGCCGCATTGATCGGTTCGGCGATCGCCGCCGGTCTGGACGTGGGCGACACGGACGGCGTCGACTGGGTCGAGTGGCTCATCCAGATCGGTCTCGCCGCGCTGGGCGTCGTCGCACTGGACCGGGCGAAGGCCCGCCGCTGACATCAGGCGCGGCGACCCACCGCGCACGAGGCACAGGCCCGCGACCGGCTCCGGTCGCGGGCCTCGGCGTGGGCGCCCTCAGGGCGTGAACACATGAGGTGTCGTCGTGGTCAGCGCCACGAAGCCGAGCCGCTCCAGGATGGGGCGGCTGGTGCTCATGGCGTCGACCTGGAGGTACCGGTAGCCGCGGTCCGCCGCCGCACGGGCGCGGTACGCGACGAGGGCCCGGTAGAGCCCGCGGCCCCGCCAGCCCTCGACCGTCCCGCCGCCCCAGAGCCCGGCGAACCGGGTGCCGGGCACGAGTTCCATCCGCGCGGCGCTCACGGGCTCACCGTCGTCCGTCACGGCGACCACGGCGAGCAGGGTGTCCTCGCCCGTGGCGAGATGCGCGAGCACCCGGTGCCGGATCGATTCCCCGTCGCCGCCGAACGCCCGGCGGTGCACCTCGGCGACGAGATCGGCACCGGCGGCGTCGGTCACGGGAACGAGGCGTAGGCCGGCCGGCGGCTGGACGTCCAGGTCCAGGGCGGCGGCCTCCGCGACCATCACCGTCTCCTCCGGCTCCGCCGTGAAGCCCGCGCCCCTCAGCCGTCGGCCCAGGTCGACGGGACGGTCGTGACCGTACAGCTTCCACTCGAACTCGAGCCCGAGGCCACCGAAGTGATCGATCTGCGCGGCGATGGCCGCGTCGGCCGTCGACTCGTCCAGCGCGGACCAGACGACGCCGTTCCACCCCGGCGCCGGCGACACCTGCCGGACGACCGGTCCTGCCCGCTCCACGACGGCGTCCGGGCCGTCCGGCCGCGCCCCCTGGCGCAGATCGCGGTCGAAGAGGGCGAGTACGGCGGCGGGATCCATGCGGTCACCTCAGCACCAACCCGGGGCGGCGGCAAGTGTATTACCGCGCGGCCCCGCCCCTGCCGGGCCTCGGCGTGCCACGGCCCCGTCCGTCGGCGACCATGGAGGACCGCACGGAACCGCTCCTGGAGGAGGACCCGGCCATGGTCGTCGAGGACGCCGAACTGCCGTATCTGCGCCGCTGTGTCGAGCTGGCCGCCGAGGCCCTGGACGCGGGCGACGAGCCGTTCGGCTCGGTCCTGGTGGGAGCG
This sequence comes from Streptomyces sp. RK62, assembly GCF_018070255.1. Classification (NCBI taxonomy): domain Bacteria; kingdom Bacillati; phylum Actinomycetota; class Actinomycetes; order Kitasatosporales; family Streptomycetaceae; genus Streptomyces; species Streptomyces sp. RK62. Next base: position 219,843 of record NZ_JAGPYD010000003.1, read on the forward strand.
GACGGCACCGTCCTGGCCGAGGACCACAACCGGGTCGCCTCCGGTGACCGCACCCGGCACCCGGAGTTCGAGCTGGCCCGCTGGTCCGCCGCCCACATGTCCCCCGAGGAGCGGGCGGCGGCCACGGTGTACACCTCCGGCGAGCACTGCCCGATGTGCGCGGCCGCGCACGCCTGGGTGGGCCTGGGACGGATCGTGTACGTCGCCTCGTCCGAGCAACTGAGCGGCTGGCTCGCCGAGTTGGGCGTGCCCCCGGCGCCGGTGCGGCCGCTGCCGGTGCACGAGGTGGCACCCGGTGTGACCGTCGAGGGGCCGGTGCCCGAGCTGACGGAGGACATCCGGGCCCTGCATCTGCGGTTCCACGGGCGATCCGGCTGACGGCCCGTCCGCCCGAGATGCAGGCGCCGATCGGGGGTGCCTACGATCGAGGATGGACACAGACCAGGTGGAGGGCCCGGTCTCGTCCGAAGGGGCGAGTCGCCGGTCGTGGCCGCCGCCGCGGCGGCTGATGATCGCCTATGGCTCCCTGGTCGTCGCGGCGACGGCCGTGTACATGACGGTGCCGGACGCGCTCACTCCTGTGTGGGCGCTGATCGGTCTGTCCGGTGTCGTCGCGATGCTGGTCGGCACGCATGTGAACCGGCCCGCCCACCGCTGGCCCTGGTGGGTGCTGGCCGCGGCGCTGTTCTCCTTCATCGCCGGGGACACGTACTACAACGTGGTGGAGACGTACTTCCACGTCGAGAATCCGTTCCCCTCCCCCGCCGACGCCTGCTACCTCGTCACCTATCCGCTGTTCGCCATCGGCCTGTCCGGACTGGTCCACTACCGCTGGACCGGCCACGACCTGCCCGGACTGGTGGACGCGCTGATCCTGACCGCGGGACTGGCGCTGCCCGTCTGGGTGTTCCTCGTCCAGCCGCTCGCCGAGATCGACGGGCTGACCTGGGAGCAGCGGGCCATCAGCATCGCCTATCCGCTCGGCGACGTGCTCGTGCTGGCCCTGCTCGCCCGGCTGCTGACCCCGAGCGGCACGACCCGGAACAACGCGTCGCTGGCCCTGCTCGTCGTGGGCACCGTGACCCTGCTCGGCTTCGACATCACGTACGGGATCCTGCAGCTGCACGAGGAGTGGCGGACCGGCACCCTGGTGGACTCCGGGTGGATCGTCTTCTACGCGGCCTGGGGACTGGCCGCGCTGCACCCGTCGATGGTGGAGCTGACGGCGTCGGAGCCGGTGCGCGAGTCGCTGCTGCCGCCGCCGCGCCGGCTGCTGCTGCTGGCGGTGGCCACCTTCGTCGCCCCGGCCGTCCTGCTGATCGAGGGCGTGAAGGACCGGCCGCACGGTGTCCCGGTCATCGCCGCGTTCTCCGCCACGCTGTTCCTGCTGGTCATCCTGCGTCTGGCCGGCATGGTGGTGGCGCATCGCCGGGCCGTGGAGCGGGAGCTGACGCTGCGCGCGGCCGGTGCCTCGCTGGTGTCGGCGGTCCGGCAGGAGGAGGTCGTCCGCTCCTGCGAGGCCGCCGTCGACCGGCTGCTCGGTCCCGCGGTGCGGCACCGCACACTGCTCCTGCCGGCCGAGCAGACGTCGGCGCTCACCCCGCGCCACGCCCGGCTGGTCACCACCGACACCCTGGAGCCGGAGATCGCGGCCCGCCTGGACGGGCTGAGTTCCGCGCTGGTCTGCCCGATGGTGCCGCCCGACCGCCCGGCCGGAAACATCCCGGGCGTGCTGGTGGTGGCGGGGCCGCCGGGGCGGCTGAACGAGACCCGGAGCTCGCTGGAGATCCTCGCCTCGCACGCGGGTCTGGCGAAGGAGCGCGTGGTCCTGCGCCAGGAGATCATCCGGCGGGAGAGCGAGGCGTACTTCCGCACCCTCGTGCGCAACGCGTCCGACGTCATCCTGATCCTGGAGGACGACGACGTGATCCGGTACGCCAGCCCGTCCGCGGCCTCCGTGTTCGGCAGCTCGGACCTGGTGGGCCGGGTGCTGCCGGACCTCGTGGACCCCAGGGACCGGCAGCGGGCCGCCCGGCAGCTCGCGGCGGTCCGCGAGATCGGCCCGCGGGCCACCCACGACCACTGGTGGGTACGGCATCCGGACGGCCGGTGCGAGGTGGAGGTGCGGTGCAGCGACTTCCGTGACGAGCGCACCGTGGCCGGTCTGGTGGTCACGCTGCGGGACGTCACCGAGCAGCGGCGGCTGGAGCACGAGCTGACCGAGCGCGCCTTCCACGACTCGCTGACCGGGCTGCCGAACCGGACGCTGCTGCTGGAGCGCATCGAGCGCGCGCTGCTGCGCGGGCGCCGCGAGTCGTCGCTGACCTGTCTGCTCTTCATCGACCTGGACGACTTCAAGCTGGTCAACGACACGCTCGGGCACTCCGCGGGCGACCATCTGCTCAAGGACGTCGGCATCCGGCTGTCGCGGACGCTGCGGCGCACCGACACCGCGGCCCGGCTCGGCGGGGACGAGTTCGCCGTCCTGATGGAGGACGCGCGGCAGCCGCTCGACGCGGAACTGCTGGCCGCGCAGGTGATCCAGACCCTGACCCGGCCCTTCGCGCTGGGCGGCGAGTCGGTGGCCGTGTCGGCGAGCGTGGGCGTGGCGACGGCCCGGGACAGCACGGACGCGGACGAGCTGCTGGGCCACGCCGACCTGGCCCTGTACGCGGCGAAGGCCGCGGGCAAACGGCAGTGGCGCCGCTTCCGTCCGCTGCTGCACAGCCGCATGATCGAACGCCACAATCTGCAGAGCCGGCTCGCCAAGGCGGTAGCCGCCCGGGAGTTCGCGCTGCGCTACCAGCCCGTCGTGGACATCGCCGCGGGCGACGTCGTCGGCTTCGAGGCGCTGGCCCGCTGGCCGCGCACCGCGCAGCGGCCGGTCACCCCGGAGCAGTTCATCGGCCTCGCCGAGGAGACCGGGCACATCGCCGCCCTCGGCGCATGGGTCCTGGAGAAGGCGGCCCATGACATCGCGGGGCTGCAGCAGGAGCACGGGGCGGAGCGCCCGCCGTATGTCAGCGTCAACGTCTCGGCCCGGCAGTTCCGGGACAACGGGTTCGTGCAGCAGGTCGACCAGGCCCTGCGGACACCGGGGCTCGCGCCAGGCAGTCTCCAGCTGGAGCTGACGGAGACGGTGCTGCTGCGCCGGGACACCCAGGTCCAGTCGATGCTGCGGTCCCTCAAGGACCTGGGGGTGCACATCGCGGTCGACGACTTCGGCACCGGCTTCTCCTCGCTGCGCTATCTGCGGGACTTCCCCATCGACGTCCTGAAGATCGACAAGTCGTACATCGACGACATCCCGCGTGACGCCCAGCAGGTGGCGCTGGTCGAGGGCATCGTGCACATCGCGGACACCCTGGGGCTCCAGGTGATCGCCGAGGGCATCGAGGAGCCCGACCAGCGGGACCTGCTGGCCAAAATGGGCTGTCGGTTCGGCCAGGGGTATCTGTTCGCCCGGCCGATGACGCTGGAGGAGAGCCGACAGGCGCTGCGCCGGGACGGCGGCCGGTCCGCGCCGGGCACCGGAGAGCGGCGCCGCGACGGCGACCGGCGGTCCCTGCCGGTGCGGGGCCGGAGGGTGGCCCGGGAGGGCGACCTGGACCGGCTGCGCCGTACCAGCCCGATGACGGACGCCGTCCTCGACGAGGTCCGCGGCCGGCAGATCCGCAGCCGAGGACACTGGCTGATCGACTTCGCGTCCTGCAACTACCTGGGCTTCGACTGGGACCCGGAGATCGCCGCCACCATCGAGCCCGCGGTGCAGGAGTGGGGCACGCACCCGAGCTGGTCGCGGTTGCTGGGCAGTCCCCGGCTGTACCCGCGGATCGAGGAGCGGCTCGCGGAACTGCTGGGCGCCCCGGACACCCTGCTGCTGCCGACGCTGACCATCATCCACACCTCGGTGATCCCGGTCCTCGCCGACGGCGGGCAGGTCTTCGTGGAGGCGACCGCGCACCGCACGGTCTACGACGGCTGCACCGTGGCCCGCGGCCAGGGCGCGACCCTGCGCCGGTTCCACGCCGAACGCCCGGAGGAGCTGGACGCGTTGCTGGCCGCGGCCCCGGCGGGCGCACCCCGGCTGGTCTGCGTCGACGGGGTCAACAGCATGACCGGCAACATCCCCGACCTGCCCACGCTGGCCGCCGTCTGCCGGGACCGGGGCGCCACCCTGTACGTCGACGACGCGCACGGCTTCGGTGTCATCGGCGAGCGCTCCCTCGTCGAGCCGTGCCCGTACGGCCTGCGGGGCAACGCGGTCGTACGGCACACCGGTGAGTCGTACGACGGGATCGTCCTGGCCGCCGGGTTCTCCAAGGCGTACTCGTCACTGCTGGCCTTCCTGGCGCTGCCCACCGATCTGAAGAACCGGCTGAAGACGGCGGCCGCCCCCTATCTGTACTCGGGTCCCTCGCCCACGGCGTCGCTGGCGACGGCGATGGCCGGGCTCGATGTGAACGCCCGGCGCGGGGACGCCCTGCGCGCCGACCTGTACCGCCTGACGGCCCGGGTCCTGGACCATCTGGACGCCCTGGGGGTGCGCACCCTGAACAGCGACCGGCTGCCGATCGTGGAGATCCCGCTCGCCGACCCGTCCGACCTGGAGCAGGTCGCGCGGTTCCTGTGGCAGGAGGGCATCTATGTGACGGTGGCCGCCTATCCGCTGGTCCCCCGGGACCGGGTCGGCTTCCGCGTCCAGCTCACGGCACTGCACACGGACGAGGACATCGACCGGCTGAACGACGTCCTCACCCGACTCTCCGCACGCTTCCCGCTGCGGCCGAAGGACTGAGCCGAGCATGACCACGCACAACGACGACGTGGACTGGGACCGCTGGCCGGTGGCCGACTACCTCGCGGAGAACTACCGCGAGGTGCACCCCTGCGACGCGGCGGTCATCGCCCACCACTCGGCGTTCTACCGCCGGCTGCCGCCCCGCTCGCTCGGCCGCTCGGTGGAGTTCGGCGCGGGACCGAACGTGTATCCGCTGATCCTGGCCGCCGCGGCGAGCCGCCGGGTGGAGGCGGTGGAGGCCGGCGCGGGCAACGTTGCCTATCTGGAGCAGCAGATCCTGGACGGGCCGGACGCCAGCTGGCTGCCGTTCCACGATCTGTGCCGCCGGCTGAACCCCGGCCTGCCGGCCACGCTGGCCGGGGCGCTCGCCCCCGTGCACGTGGTGCACGCCGATGTACGGGACCTGCGGCCCGGCCACTACGACCTGGCCTCCATGCACTTCGTGGCGGAGGGCGCCACCGAGGACCGCGCCGAGTTCACCGCGTTCTGCCGGACGTTCGTCCGGTGCGTGGCGCCGGGCGGGTATCTGGTGGCGGCGTTCATGGAGAACATGCCGACGTACCGGATCGGCCCGGCCTCCCGCTGGCCGGGCTGCCCCGTGGACCCGGACATCGTGTCGGAGGTGTTCGCCCCGCTCACCCGCGAACTGGCCGTCACCCGCATCGACGCGGACCCGACGCTCCCGGACTACGGCGACTCGGGGATGGTGCTGCTGGCGGGGCGGGCGCGCTAGCCGAGTTCGAGGGTGGTGACGCCGAAGACCCGGTCCTGGGCGTACGGGCGGACCGGCCCGGTGTACATGCGGGCCGTCTCGAAGGACGGGGTGAAGCCGGCCGCCTCGACCAGGGCGACGCCCGCCGGGTTGGTCTCGGGCACATCGACGGCGACCTCGTGGCCGCCGGTGTGTGCGGTCAGCGCGTCGAACAGGGCCCGGGCGTCCTCGGGGCCGTCCGCGAAGAGCGGGCCGATACGCGGGCCGTCGTGTCCGGGCCGGACGACGCCGTACCCGGTGACACGGCTCCCGGAGCGCCGGACGACGGCGTGGTGGCCGGGGGCGCCGAGCCACGCGCGCAGGAAGCGGGGCCGGTCGGCCGGTGTGCACAGGGCGTCGTAGGCGAGAAGGTCCTCGATGTCCTCCGGCCGTACGGCGCGGACGCCGTCCGGTGTCCGGGTGGCGGGGGCGACGCCGGTCCAGCGGGTGGTGCGGTGGGCGTGGGCGAAGCCGGAGCGGCGGTAGTTGTCCTGCTGGGCGACGACGCCGTCGAGGCCGACGGTGCGGTCCCCGGCGTGTGCGAGGCCGGTCCGCCAGGTGGCCAGGCCGAGGCCGCGGCCGCGCAGGTCGGGGCGGACGAGGTAGCAGCCGAGGAAAGCGTAGTCCGGGCCGTAGGTGACGACGGAGATCGCGGAGACAGGCTCGCCGTCGATGCGGCCGAGGAAGAAGCCGTCGGGGTCCTGCGCGAAGAACGCGGGTCCGTCGGACAGCCCCGGGTTCCAGCCCTCGGCGGCGGCCCAGCCGCTGATGACCGGCCAGTCCTCCGGTCCTGCCCGGCCGACGACGAGGTCCGTGGGGGCCGCGAGGACCATGGGGGCGCTCCGTTCGACGGGGGTGCGGTCACGCGGCATCCTCGCCGATCCCGGGGGCCCGGGTCACGACATGATCAAGCCGATGCCACGCCGGGCCCGGTGACGCACAGAAGGCCCCACCTCCCGTGTCCAGCGGGTGGGGCCTTCACGCGATGACCGACGACGGGGTCAGCGCACCGCCTGGGCGCGGAAGCGCCGGTAGAGGACGGCACCGCCGAGGACGAGCGCCGTGGCGCCCGCCGCGAGCGGGGCGGCCGCGTCCGCACCCGTGTGGGCGAGGACCGCTCCGGCCTCGTGCGGCACGTGCGCGGGCGGCATCGACCGCACCTCGGGAGCCTTGGGCTTCGCCTTCGGCTCGGGGGCCGGCAGCGTGGTGGCGGGCGTGTCCTCGCCCGAGGTGTTCACCGACTCGTTGTCGATGGCCGCGTTGCCGACGCCGATCACGTTCACGCTGTTGCCGGTGACGTTGACCGGCACGTGCAGCGGCAGCTCCACGACGTTGCCGGAGCCGATGCCGCCGGACTCGGTCGCGACGCCCTTCGCCTTCGCCCCGCTCACCGAGGACGCGGCGGACGTGCTGTCCTCCTCCTTCTCCTTCTTCTTCGCACCTCCGTCCTCGTTGACGCAGGTGTTGCCGACGGCGGGGTTCAGCAGCCCCACCACGTTCACGGTGTTCCCGCACACGTTCACCGGAACGTGCACCGGCACCTGGACGGTGTTCCCGGAGAGCACTCCGGGCGAGTCGGCCACGGCGGCGTCCGCCGCGGAGTCGGCGTAAGCCGGGAATGTCACGGCCATCGCGCCCGAGGCGGCAGCGATGGCGATCACACCGTTTCGGGTAACCCGTCTCATAGGGTCCCTGCCTTCCAGACATGGTCACGAGCACTCGCCCGCACCGGATAAAACGCGAGCGATCCATGCGAGTTATGGCTTATCGGCCATTCACCCCATCGAGTGCCTGGTAGTCGAACTAGGGGTAAACGGTCTGATCACCGCACAAGTCGCACAGGCGGCCGACGCACAGGTGCGCCGTTCGTGCGGAGGCGACCATTCCGGGTGCCGCCTATCGTGAGCCGAGGACGCCGCTCCCCGGACCGCGACGGGCGTCCCTGGAGGCATCGATGCCGGCAAAGCTGTCCACGCGTCCCTTGCTGCGGCGCAGCGCCGTCACCTGTGCGGTCGGGCTGGCCGTGATCGGCACCGGCCTGCCGATGGGCAGACCGTCCGAGCCCGACGTGTCCCGCTTCTACGAGCAGAAGGTCGCCTGGGGCAAGTGCCCGGGCGAAGGCATGCCCAAGGACATGCAGTGCGGCAAGATCACCGTTCCGCTGGATCACGACCGCCCCCGCGACGGGACACTCGAACTGGCGCTCGCCCGCTACCGGGCGACGGGTGACCGCAAGGGTTCGGTGCTGGTGAACTTCGGCGGGCCGGGCGGCGCGGGTGTGCCCCAGTTCGCGGGCGCGGGCAAGGAGTTCATGAGCCTGACGGACGACTACGACATCGTGACGTTCGACCCCCGCGGGGTGGGCCGCTCGTCCCCGGTGAGCTGCGGGGACGGCAAGGAGCAGATCGACCTGCCCGACGACGACGCGGAGGTCCGCCGCGATCCGGAGGCCGTGCTGGACGCGCTGCGGAAGGCCGCCGACGCGTGCGCCCGGCACTCGGGCCCGGTCCTGCCGCACATAGGCACCGTCGACGCCTCGCGCGACCTGGACGTGATGCGCGCGGCGCTCGGCGACAAGAAGCTCAACTACCTCGGGTTCTCCTACGGGACACGGCTCGGCGCGGTCTACGCCGCCCAGTTCCCCGACAAGGTCGGACGGTTCGTGCTCGACGGCGTGGACACCCTGACGGAGCCGTTGGCCGAGCAGGGGGTGGCCGGCGCGGAGGGGCAGCAGAAGGCGCTGGACGAGTTCACCGACTGGTGCGCGCAGGACGTCGCGTGCCCGTTCGGAACGGACGCGCGCCAGGCCCGCCGGTATGTGGTCATGCTCGTCGACTCCCTCGACAAGGACCCGGTGCCCTCGGTGTTCGGCGAGCCGTTCACCGGGCAGGACCTGGTCGGCGCGATGGGCAGCGCCCTGTACAGCAAGGAGTTGTGGCCCTCGCTGGAGCGCGCCCTGGCCACGCTGGTCGAGGACGGCAGCACCCACGCCATCGAGGCGTTCGCCGGTGGCGGGGCCTCGCCCACGCGCCGCGCGCAGGCCGGGGACGACGACGGCCACCTGGCCGACCCGGAGGACGTCCCGCTCGACAACCCCGCCGCGGCGATGATGGCGATCAACTGCGCCGACGACCCCGACCGTCCCGGCGGCCGGCAGATCGCCGACGGCCTCGACCGGCTGCGCGCCCGCTACGAGGAGGCCTCACCGGTCTTCGGCCGGCACCGGCTGACCGAGGTGCTGATGTGCTACGGCCGCCCCCGGGGCACGGACTTCATCCGCGAGGACGTCAAGGACCTGGACACGCCGAAGATGCTGCTCGTGGGCACCCGCGGCGACCCGGCGACGCCGTACCGCTGGACCATGGAGACCGCGCGGCGGCTGGGCTCGCCCGCCGTGGTCCTGGACAACAAGGGCAGCGGGCACACCGGTTACGCCTCGTCCAAGTGCGTCCACGGCAAGGTCGACGCGTTCCTGCTGTACGGCACCCTGCCGCCGGACGGCAGTTCGTGCGCGCCCGACGAGGAGCGCGAGTAGTCGCCCGGCCGGCGGCGCCCGACCAGGTGAGGGATTGCCCCAAATGCCCGAAGGGCGAATCGGTCCTATCGTCTTCTTATGGAGCACGCACTCAGTCCCACCACCCTGTCCGAGCTGCGGCGCCCGCGCCCCTACCCGGCCGTGTCCGTGCTGACGCCCACACATCGCCGCGAGCCCTACCGGGCCCAGGACCAGGTCCGGCTGCGCAATGTCGTCGCCGAGGCCAAGAAGCAGTTGGAGAGCGATCCGTCGGTCACCCGGGAGCGCCGGGCGGAGGTCGAGCGCGAACTCGACCAGGCCCTCGCCGAAGTGGACCTCACCTACGCCGAGGACGGCCTGGTGATCTTCGCGGCGCCCGGTGAGCACCAGGTGTGGTCGCTCGCCCGGACCGTGCCCGAGCGCGTGGTGCTCTCGGACACCTTCCTCACCCGCAACCTCGTCTCCGCACAGGCCGCCGAGCGGCCGTACTGGGTGTGCTCGGTCGCCGCCGACCGCGTCACCCTGTGGACCGGCACCCTGGACCGCATCACCGAGGCCCGGATCGGCGGCTTCCCCCTCACCCGGCGTCCGGAGAACTTCGACGCCGAGCGCCGCGAGCGGATCGGCGACACCCCGAGCACCTTCCGCGACGAGGACACCCGGCACTTCCTCAAGGACGCCGACTCCGCGCTGGCCGCCGTCGTACGGCGGGATCCACGGCGCCTGTACGTCACCGGCACACCGGCGGCACTGTCCCTGCTGGACGAGATCGGCGGCGCCGCGAAGCTCGCCGTGCACATCCCGCACGGCGGTCTGGCGCACGGCACCCGGGACGCGGTGTGGCAGGCCGTCCAGCCCCGGATCACCGCCGACCTCCGGGAGAGCACGGACCAGGTGATGCGTGAACTCGTCGCGGCCCGGGGCCGCAGGGCGTACGCGGCCGGGGTCGACGAGGTCTGGCAGAGCGCCCGGGAAGGGCGGGTGCGGCTGCTGGCCGTCGAGGAGAACTTCCGGATGACGGTGCGCGGCGAGGACGGCGACCATCTGATCCCGGCGGCGAGCGGCGAACTCGACGCCCGCGAGGACATCGTGGACGAGATCGTCGAGCAGTGCCTGGAGACCGGCGCCGACGTCCGGTTCGTGCCCGACGGCACCCTGGACGACGCCGAGCGGATCGCGGGCGTCCTGCGCTACTGACGGGCGACCGGACGAGGGGATGACGAGGAGGTACGGCCGCGGTCGGCCTCCTCGTCGTTCCGCGCCCGGTCACACACCGTCGAAGAGCGCGCTCAGGCCGCGTTCCACGGCCTCGCCCAGGTCCTCCTCGCCCGGCGCGACCACCGCGCACGTGCGCAGCAGGAAGCGCTCGAGGGCGGGGGTGTCGAACTGGAGCAGCGCCATGCCGTGCGGGGAGTGCAGCTCGACGACGGTGCGCTCTCTGCCACAGGGCCAGACGCGCACGTCGCCGTCCCCGGCCGGCCCGCGCAGCCCGGCGTCCAGCAGGCCGCGGGCGAACGTCCAGACGGCGCCCCGGCCGTCGAGGGAGACCTCGCCGGGGAAGTCGAGATGCACCGCCAGCGGGTCCGTGGACCGGTACCGCAGCGTGGCGGGGACGGGGAGTTCGCGCTCCTCGCCGGTGATCAGGCGGGCGTGGGCGGGCTGCTCCAGGGCGATCTCCATGGACACTCTCCCCTGCGTCGGCGGACGGTGATTTTTGCGGCTTGCTTTTAGGAGCCCGCAATCACCTTTCGCATGACACCTTCGCGTGGATTCTTTTTGTGAACTGCATCACTTCCGCGGAGTGCAACCCTCCGACGCACGGCCGCCAGGGCTCACCCTTAGAACAGCTGACCGTCGAACATGCGCATGAGCGTCGCCGGGCGACCCCGGGCGCCCCTCATTTCACGTACGCCGCATACGCCTTCACCGCGGCGGGCACGTACACCACGCGTACCGCGTGACCTGTTCCGGAAGACTCTGGCATATGCCGGACGCACCACCGCATCGGGTATTGCCAAATCCCTTACGGGGCGTCGCGGGCTGTGCGACAGTCGTAACGGTCCCTCCGTCGTTCCTGGTCGTACCGTCCCCTCATCGGAGAGCGTCATGCCGCCCCATGTCTCTGCGGACCGCACCGCCGCACAGCCCCCCGGACCCGGTCCGGTCGACGCGCTGATCTCTCAGACGCGACGGCTCAAGGGCGAGGTGGACGCCGTGCGGAGGGACACCCCGAGCGACGCCTCCGGCCCCCGCGAGCGCTGGCAGCGCGCCCTGTGCGACCTCGCCCTGCACCAACTCGACGACCTCGACGCCCATCTGGCCCAGCTGCGCGACGGCCCCGCCCCCGCTCCGGCGGCCCGCACCGACGCCCTGCTCAGCCGGGTCGGCAGCGCCGAGTGGAACCTCCTCACCGACGAGGCCAGTTGGTCCGGCGAGCTGTACCAGATCCTCGGACGGGACCCGGCAGCGCCACCGCTGACGCTCGACGAACTGCCGTCCCTGGTGCACGACGAGGACCGGCGCCGGCTCACCACGATGGTCACGGCCTGCCTGATCGACGCACAGCCGATCGACGGGGAGTTCCGGATCGTCCGGCCCGACGGCGAGCTGCGGACCGTGCACATGATGGGCGAGCCCGTGCTCGACCCCGACGGCGGCGCCGCCTCGATGTGGGCCGTGCTCCGGGACGTCAGCGAGGTGCGCCGCCGGCGGCGCGCGGTCAGCGACACCCGGGACGCGGTGCCGGCCGAGCGGCGACTCATGGCCGAGGTGCGCGAGGCCGTGCTCCCGCCGTGGCGGACCGCCCCACGGCCGGCCCGGCAGGCCCCCGGCACCCTGGACATCGCGGCCCACCGGCTGTCGTCCCCGACGAGTGCCCCGATCGGCGTCGACTGGTACGACTCCCTCGAACTGACCGACGGGGCCACGCTGTTGACCGTCGGCGATCTCACCGGGCACGACGTCGCCGCGGCCACCGGCACGGCCACCCTGCTGGGCGCCGTACGCGGTATGGCCATGGCCGGCACCCGACCGGGACAGCTGCTCTCCTGGCTGGGACACCTTCTGGACACCGGAGACCTACCGGTCCTCGGCAGCGCGGTGTGCTGCCGCTACCGGCCGGACACCCGCACCCTCACCTGGGCGAGGGCCGGACACCCCGCCCCGCTGCTGTTCCGCGGCGGGACGGGACGCAGGCTGGACTCACCCTGCGGCCCCCTGCTGGGGGCGACCCCGGGCGCCGTGTACGGCGAGGCCGAGGAGACCCTCCAGGAGGGCGACCTGATCGTGCTGCACACCGACGGACCGGTGGCGGGGCACGACGGCATGGACTCCTCGCGCCGGCTCCTCGACCTGGCCTCCCGCTTCGTCGAGGCAGGCACCGCACAGGACTGCGTACGGCTGGTCGCCGAGGAGTTCGGTGAAAGGGAGCACGAGGGCGACACCTGCGTGCTCATGGCCAGGGTGACGTCCTAACGGATCGCGCGGACGCTTTTCCTGTTACGCCTGGCCCGTGCCGCCTTGGGGCTTCCTCGCCTTGGGCAGCGCCAGCCGGATCTCCTCCCGCAGCTCATGGATCTTCGGGTAGCTGGAGTACTCGGCGGTGAGCCGGTACATCTGCCGGAGGCGGTCCCAGGTGCGGCCGGAGGAGTTGGAGCCCATCGACATCAGCGCCAGCCGCGCGTAGCGGTCGGCCTGTTCGGGGTCGTCCGCGATGAAGCAGGCGGACGCCATGGACAGATGGTCGAAGATCTTCGACCGCTCCCGGCCGTCGACGCGCAGGGCCAGGGCCTTCTCCGCGAAGTGCTGGGCGTGGGCGGCCGCCCCCGGCTCGAACTCGGCCAGGGTGCGGTACGCCAGGGCCTGCATCCCGTACAGATCCTCGTCCTTGAAGGTCTGCATCCAACTGGGCGGCGGTACGTCGCTCTTGTCGGAGACGAAGAGGTCCTCGGCCTGCCCCAGGGTGCGGCGCATGGCCTGGCCCTTGCCCATGGACGCCTGCGCCCAGGCCTCGATGGTGTGGAACATGGCCTTGGTGCGCGGCAGGACCTCGTCGCCCGAGCCGGACTGGGCGAGCTTCATCAGGTCGAGCGCGTCGTCGGGCCGGCCCAGGTGCACCATCTGGCGCGCGGCCCGGGAGAGGGCCTCCCCGGCACGGGGCCGGTCGCCGCCCTCACGGGCCGCGTGGGCGGCGATGACGAAGTACTTCTGGGCCGTGGGCTCCAGGCCGACGTCGTGCGACATCCAGCCCGCGAGCACGGCGAGGTTGGCGGCGACGCCCCACAGGCGCCGCTGGAGATGGTCGGGGTGTCGGTAGGCGAGCATGCCGCCCACCTCGTTCAACTGGCCCACCACAGCCTTGCGCTGGAGTCCGCCGCCACGGGCGGCGTCCCAGGCCCGGAACACCTCGACCGAGCGCTCCAGCTCCTCGATCTCCTGCGATCCGATGGGGGCGGCCTCGTAACGGTCGAACCCGGCGGGGTCGGCGTGCAAGGGGTCGTCGAACTGGGGGGCGTCGGCCCTGAGGGCCGGGTCGGTGCGCAGCCAGTCGTGCATGGCGCTGCTGAGTGCGGATCCCGCGGCGAGCGCGGCACCCGCGCCCACCAAGCCGCGTCGGTTGAGCATGAGGTCCATTCCCGTGAATTCGGTGAGGACCGCGGCGGTTCGCTCGGGCGCCCACGGCACACCGTCGGGATGCTCCACGCTCCCGGCGTCCTGCCGTCTCCCCGTACGCCCGTGCCGGACCAGACCGAGGTCCTCGATGGTCACGACACGGCCGAGACGCTCGGTGAACAGGGCCGCCAGCACCCGCGGCACCGGATCGCGCGGGATCTCTCCCATGTCGATCCACCGCCGCACCCGCGAGGTGTCGGTCGCCAGCTGGGGGTGGCCCATGGCCGCCGCCTGCCGGTTGACCAGTCTCGCGAGTTCGCCCTTGGACCAGCCGGCCAGGCCGAACAGATCCGAAAGACGGGTGTTGGGTTCTCCGCTCACGTCAAGCCCCCAGGTTCTCGGCTGAGTTGACAGTAGCCCCGTGAAAGGTGCCCCGGGACTATTCGCCAGGGTTCGCCAGGGTGCGCCAGATGGTGTGCCACCTGGCGACGGGTGTCAGGTAGGAAAGCGCCACCCCGACCCGGTCGCCGGGGGACATTCCCCAGGGTGTATCCGGCGGCCGGGTCGGGAGGGCGCATTGACGTCGCAGGCACACGAAGGGATCTGTTTCTCCCATGTACGCAGCATCGTCCTCCGTGTCCGCCCCGCCCCGGCCGCTGCGTGCCCGCCCGGCGGGTGGCGGTCCCTACCTCGACCCCGCGCGTCCGGGGCCCGCTCCCGTGCTCGGCGCGGGCCGGCCGCGGCGTCCCGCGGGGCTCGGCACCCAACCGCTCAGCGGGAGACTCGACTTGTCCGGTCCCCAGGGCGCCCAGCTGCGCGCGGCGATCGCGTCGGTGCACCGGATCTGTCCGGAGTTCGCGCCGGTGCAGGTGCTGCGCCGCAGCGGACGCTCCGTGCTCCTGGTCGGCACGACCGGGCGCAGTACGGCGGTCGCCAAGTGCTTACTCGACCAGTCCCCCGCATGGGCGGAGCGGATCCGGCACGAAATAGCGGCCTACCGCTCGTTCGTCCGGCATCGCCCCCCGGTGCGGGTGCCGAGACTGATCGCGGCGGATCCGGACAACGGCACCCTGGTCATCGAGCGGATGCCCGGCCGGGTGGCGGCACTCCAGCGGCATCCGGTGGAGGCGCCGCCGCGGGCGGACATCAGAGCGGCACTCGGCGCGATCTGCCGGCTGAACGCGTGGCGCCCGCCCGCGGGGACGTTCGACGCCCCGCTGGACTACGCGACGCGGATCTCCCGGTACCACGATCTGGGTCTGCTCACCGACCGGGACATGGGGGATCTGCAGAAGCTGCTGCACGGCATCGCGGCCTCCGCGGGCCGGCAGGGCATGGGCCAGTTCTGCCACGGCGACGCACTGCTCTCGAACATCCTGCTCTCACCGGCCGGTCCAGTGCTGGTGGACTGGGAGCACGCGGGCTGGTACCTGCCGGGGTACGACCTGGCGACGCTGTGGTCGGTGCTCGGGGACGCGCCGGTGGCCCGGCGGCAGATCAGCCAGATCGCCCAGTCGGCGGGCCCGGCCTCCCGGGACGCCTTCCTGGTGAACCTGATGCTGGTCCTCACCCGTGAGATCCGCACCTACGAGATGGCGGTGCAGCGTTCGATGCACGATCCGGCCCCGACGGCACCGGGAACGGCCCACCAGGGTGCCGCGCCGTCCGGCGAGGAACAGCGGCTGCTGCTGAGGCGGCTGCACGACGACTGCCAGTTGGCCCGCCGGGCCGTACGCGCGGCGGTCGGCACTCGCTGACGGGGACCGAGGCCCGCGGCGCGCCCCGAAGATCGGGGGCGTGTCGCGGGCCTTCGTGCGTCCGGTCATTGGGTTAGGCCACTGACGCCGCGCAGGCCCGGCGCCCGCCCCCGCGAAACTCCCGGGAACACCCGGTTGACATGGGTATTCGCCCAGCCCTTGGCATGATTGACGGATCGTCGGACAGCGGGTACCACTGACCTCGCCCGGCCCGCACGGCTCAGCGCGCACGACCGTCCCAGGAGGCTGCTTTGCGAGGATCCGTCACCGCCGTCGCCGCCGCGGCCCTGTTGGTGCCCCTCATCGGGGCGGCCCCGTCCGGCACCCACGCCGACTCCGGCGACCGGCTCCAGTCGGCCTTCGCCGCGGCCGCCGCCGAGTATCACGTCCCGTCGAGCGTCCTGCTCGGCGTCGCCTACCTCCAGTCCCGCTGGGAGACGCACAGCGGCGCACCCAGCGTGTCCGGGGGCTACGGCCCGATGCATCTCACCGACGCCCGCGCGGCGCTCGCGGACACGGCCCCGCACCACAGCGAGGGCAGCGAGGACCCGCGCGGCGACAGCGCCCGCCCTGCGCCACCCCCGGTGGCCAAGGCACTGAAGACCTCCGAGATCCCGGCCCGGCTGAGGACACTGCCGAAGGCGGCGGAGCTGACGGGGCTGAGCGCTGAACGGCTGCGCAGTGACCCGGCGGCCAATGTGGCGGGCGGCGCCGCGCTGCTCGCGGCCGCGCAACGGGAGCTGGGTGAGCCGCTGAGCTCCGACCCGGCCGACTGGTACGGCGCGGTGGCCCGGTTCTCCGGCGCCGACGACTCGGCGACGGCCGCGGCGTACGCGGACGACGTCTTCGAGGTGCTGCGCACCGGGCAGGAGCGCCGCACCGACGAGGGGCAGCGCGTGGCGCTGGCCGCGCGGCCCGGTCTCGTCCCCGACACCGCGCAGCTGAAGGGGGCGGGGCTGCGCCGGGCGAAGGCGGCGGAGACTGAGTGCCCGCCGACGGTGTCCTGCGAGTGGATCCCGGCGCCCTACGAGGAGTTCGGGGACGGCGACTACGGCAACCACGACCTGGGGAACCGTCCGAAGGACCAGAAGATCGAGTACATCGTCGTCCATGACACCGAGGGCGCCTGGGAGGGCGTCCTGAACATGGTGCAGGACCCGACCTATGTGTCCTGGCAGTACACCCTGCGGTCCACGGACGGGCACATCGCCCAGCATCTGAAGGCCGAGGACGTGGCCTGGCACGCGGGGAACTGGTACGTCAACGCCAAGTCGATCGGCCTGGAGCACGAGGGTTTCCTGACCCGGCCGGACTCCTGGTACACGGAGGCGATGTACCGCTCCTCGGCGCGGCTGGTGGCCTATCTCGCGAAGAAGCACGGCATCCCGCTGGACCGGCAGCACATCCTCGGGCACGACACGGTGCCGGGGCCGACGACGTCGACGATCGGCGGGATGCACACCGACCCCGGCCCGTACTGGGACTGGCGGCACTACTTCGAGCTGCTCGGCCGGCCGCTGGTGCCGACCGCCGATGCGAAGGGCGGCCTGGTGACGATCCGCCCCGACTACGCCTCGAACCGGCCGGAGTTCACGGGCTGCACGACGGCGGGCGAGCCGTGCGCGGCCCACGGTTCCAGCGCGGTACGGCTGTACTCGGGGCCCGGTGAGTCGTACCCCCTGATCAAGGACATCGGTCTGGGGTCGGACCCGACCAAGGGTGTGAACGATCTGTCGTCGCGGGTGTCGACCGGGCAGCAGTTCGCGGTCGCCGGCCGGGACGGCGACTGGACGGCGATCTGGTACCTCGGGCAGAAGGCGTGGTTCAGGAACCCGGCCAAGACGCCGACGGCCGTCCACGCGGCCGGTGACGTGATCACGCCCAAGGCCGGCGCGGAGAGCGTGCCGGTGTACGGCCGCGCCTACCCCGAGGCGTCCGCGTATCCGGCGGACGTGCCCGCGCAGGCGGTGTCGCCGCTGCCGTACACGCTGCCGGCCGGGCAGCGGTATGTGGTGGGCGGCAAGGTGCCCGGCGAGTACTACTACGCGGTGACCTTCGACGAGGCCTCGCACCGGGTGGTGCGGGGCAAGGACCTCTACTACGAGATCCAGTACGGGCACCGGGTGGCGTTCGTGCGGGCCGCCGATGTGAAGGTGGTGCGCTCGGGCGGCTGACGGGCCGCCCCCGCCGGGCTCAGCCCTGCTGGAAGAGCTCGGCGGGCAGCGGCTTCAGCAGCGCGTAGAGGTCGTCGGTGATCGGGCGGTCCCAGGCGGCGATGGTCACCAGGACGTTGTCGCTGCGGTCGAACTGCACGCAGGAGATACGGCTCTCGGAGAGCTTGAGCCGGCGCACGATCAGCAGGTTGTCGCCCTGCATGACGGGTACGTCCTCGCTGCCGACGACGGTGACGTCCTCCTCGTTCTCCAGGGCCAGCAGCAGCTGCGCCACCTCGAACGGGATCTCGCCCTCGTCGGTCTCGCGGGCCGGGGAGCCCTCGGGCAGATTGCCGATGATCATGGCGGGGCCGCGGCCGCCGAAGAGGTCGTAGCGCAGGAAGACGCCCTGGCAGCTGCCGTCGGGGGCGGGCAGCAGCCCGGCGCCGAGGTTGCCGGGCCAGTCGCCCGGGTCCATGGCCAGTACGTCGAAGTCGGGCCCGGCGGGCGTGGCGCTGCGGCGGCGGAGGAACGACATGTCGCCATGGTACGTGGCCGGGCCTGTTCCACGTCGTGCGGGCGGGGCGTGCGGGAGGCCGGTCGCCCGGTGTCCGGCACGCCCGGGAAGGGGTGTGTCAGTCCTCCGCCGGTGCGGGCGGGACCACCGCCACGGGGCTCGCGGCGTGCAGCAGGACCGCCTGGGTGACCGAGCCCATCATGCGGGCCGGGGCCAGCAGGCGGCGGCGGTGCCGGCCGACGACGACGAGGGCGGCGTCCTGGCTGGCGGCGACGAGCGCGCCGGCCGCGTCGCCGGGGGCCGCGGTCGCCTCGGCGCGCACCTCGGGGTGGCGGGCGCGGTGCGGGGCGAGGAAGCCCTCGGCGAGGCTGCGGGTCTCGGCCTCGACGGCGTCCTGGTCCTCGGCCGGCTGCACGATCTGGGCGGTCGCCGTCGTCCACAGGTGCAGCGGCCAGGTGTAGGCGGCGACGGCCTGGAGCCGGGCGCCGCGCCGGGCGGCCTCGGCGAAGGCGAAGGACAGCGTGGCCTCGTCGGGGCTGTCGACCTGGAGTCCGACGACGACGCGGGGGCCCGGCTCGACGGGCGGGCCTTCGTGGACCCGGCGTCCCGGCTTGGGCACGACGACGACCGGGCATTCGGCGTCGCGGGCGGCGGCCAGGCCGGTGGAGCCGAGCAGAAGGCTGGCGAAGCCGCCGCGGCCCCGGGAGCCGAGCACCAGGAGCTGGGCGGTCGAGCCGAGCGCGGACAGCGTCCCGACGGCGCCTTCCAGAGCGTGGTACGCGATCGTCGGCTTCTCTTCGCGGCCCGCCAGGTAGCGGCGCGCGAGGTTCAGGACCGTGTCGTCCTCCGGCTCGGGGCGGCCGACGGGCAGGGAGTCGGGCCGGGCCCACGCGGGGTACTGCTGGACGTGGACCACGCTCAGCTGCGCGTCGCGTGTGATCGCGGCCTCGAACGCCCAGTCGAGGGCGACCAGGCTGTCGTCCGAACCGTCGACCGCCGCGATGACCGGCAGGGTGCTCATGGGATCCTCACCTCCGGAGTACGACCTTCGCGCCCCGGGGCCAGCCTGACGCAGGCGCCGGCCCGGGCACGGTTGTCCAGGTCGCGTGTCCGGAAAAACGGCCCCGACACCCCCGGAACGGCTCCGGACCAGGTGCTAGGTGAGGTCGAACTCGCCTTCCCTGGCGCCGGACACGAAGGCGCCCCACTCGGCCGGGGTGAAGATCAGGGAGGGGCTCTCCGGCCGGTCGCCGTTGCGCATGGCGATGAAGCCTTCGACGAAGGCGATCTGGACATCCCCCAGGCCACGGCTGCTCGAGTGCCAGTCGGCGTTGCTGAGGTCCAGCTCCGGCTTGTCCCAGCCCGCGAGCGGCGACTGCTGCTGGATGGTGCTCTCGGCCACGTCCGTGCTCCTCCCGGTTCGTCGTCCGCGGCCAGCCTAGCGACCGGTTCCTGGTGCCAACAGGGCACGTGAGGGGGACCTTTGTGCGGGCGGTCGGCAGCGGCGTCCGGGGGTGCCGCTCAGGCGTCGGGCGGGGCGGAGCCCACGAGCCACATCGCGAAGAACTGCGAGCCCCCGCCGTAGGCGTGCCCGAGCACCCGGCGGGCGCCGTCCACCTGGTGTTCCCCGGCCTGTCCGCGGACCTGGAGGGCCGCCTCGGCGAAGCGGATCATGCCGGAGGCGCCGATCGGGTTGGTGGACAGGACGCCGCCGGACATGTTGACGGGCAGATCGCCGTCGAGTTCGGTGACCCCGGCCTCGGTGAGCTTCCAGCCCTCGCCCTCGGCGGCGAAGCCGAGGTTCTCCAGCCACATGGGCTCGTACCAGGAGAACGGCACGTACATCTCGGCGGCGTCGATGTCCCGGCGCGGGTCGGTGACGCCGGACTGCCGGTAGACGTCGGCGGCGCAGTCGCGGCCGGCGCGGGGTGAGACGAAGTCCTTCCCGGCGAACAGGGTGGGTTCGCTGCGCATGGCGCCGCCGTGCAGCCAGGCGGCGGGCCGGGGTGAGCGGGTGGCGCCGGCCCGGTCGGTGAGGACCATGGCGCAGGCGCCGTCGGAGGAGGGGCAGGTCTCCGAGTAGCGGATTGGGTCCCACAGCATCGGCGACGCCTGGACCTTCTCCAGGGTGATGTCGTGCTCGTGGAGGTGGGCGTAGGGGTTCCTCAGCGCGTTGCGGCGGTCCTTGTAGGCGACGAGCGCGCCGATGTGGTCGGGGGCGCCGCTGCGCCGCATGTAGGCGCGCACATGGGGGGCGAAGAAGCCGCCGGCGCCGGCCAGCAGGGGCTGCTGGAAGGGGATCGGCAGGGACAGTCCCCACATGGCGTTGGACTCGGACTGCTTCTCGAAGGCGACGGTGAGTACGGTGCGGTGGACGCGGGCGGCCACCTGGGTGGCGGCGACGAGGGCGGTGGACCCGCCGACGGACCCGGCGGTGTGCACCCGGAGCATGGGTTTGCCGACCGCGCCGAGCGCGTCGGCGAGGTACAGCTCGGGCATCATCACGCCCTCGAAGAAGTCGGGTGCCTTGCCGATGACCACGGCGTCGACGTCCGCCCAGGTCAACTCGGCGTCGTCGAGGGCGCGTCGGGCGGCCTCCCGGACGAGCCCGGCGATCGAGACGTCCCGGCGGGCCGCCACGTGCCGGGTCTGGCCGATGCCGACGACGGCCACGGGTTCCTTGCTCATCGCGGATCCCCTTCGAGTACGGCGACCAGGTTCTGCTGCAGGCAGGGGCCGGAGGTGGCGTGCGCGAGCGCCCGGTCGGACGCGCCGCGGTGGATGCGGGCGGCGGCCTCGCCGATGCGGATGAGCCCGGCGGCCATGACGGGGTGGGCGGCGAGGGCGCCGCCGGAGGGGTTGACGCGGACGCCGTCGCCGAGCCGCAGCGCCTTGCGCAGGACGATCTCCTGCGAGGTGAAGGGCGCGTGCAGTTCGGCGGTGTCGACGGGGCGTTCGAAGGCGCCCGCGTGTTCGGCGGCGAGCCGGGTGGAGGGCGAGTCGGTGAGGTCCCGGACGCCGAGGCCGTGCGCCTCGACGCGGTGGTCGATGCCGCGGATCCAGGCGGGGCGTTCGGTCAGGGCGCGGGCCCGCTCCCCCGCCGCGAGGATGACGGCGGCGGCCCCGTCGCCGACGGGCGGGCAGTCGCCGCGCCGCAGCGGCCGTACGACGTGGTCGCCCTGCGGGACCGGGCCGCGGAGCTGGGCGTGCGGGTTGGCGGCGGCGTTCTCCCGGTTGCGGGCGGCGACGGCGGCGAGCGCGGGTTCGTCGGTGTCGCCCGCGTCGATCAGGGCCTGTGCCTGGAGGGCGGCCAGGGCGATGGAGTCGGGCCAGAGCGGGGCGACGTAGTAGGGGTCGAGCTGGCGGGTGAGGACGTCCCGCAGGGAGCCGGGCGAGGACTTGCCGTAGGCGTAGACGAGGGCGGTGTCGGCGTCGCCCGTCCGCAGCTTGGTCCACGCCTCGTACAGGGCCCAGGCGCCGTCCATCTCGACGTGGGACTCGGAGATCGGGGGCCAGGCGCCGACGCCGTCGAGGGCGAGGGTGAAGGAGAAGGCGCGGCCGGCCAGGTAGTCGCTGGAGCCGGAGCAGACGAAGTCGAGGTCGGCGGTGCGCAGTCCGGTCCGGGCGAGCACGTCGTGCAGGACGGGCATGAGCAGTTCGACCTCGGACAGCTCCTCGCTGGTGCGCCGGTGGTCGGTCTGGGCGAAGGCGACGACGGCGATCTCGCGGTTCACAGCAGCTCCCGGTAGGTGTCGTAGTCCGCGTCGGGTTCGCCCGTGGGCCGGTAGTGGTCGGGGTGGCGGGCGCCCTCGGTCCACACGGGTTCGACGCGCAGCCCCATGCGCACCCGGTCGTAGGGGATGCCGCCGATCCGGCCGTGCAGGGCGAGGTCGGCGCCGTCCAGGGCGATGTGGGCGTAGACGTACGGCACTTCGATGTCGAGGCCCCGTGCCTTGATGTTGACGATGCAGAACGTGGTGACGGTGCCGCGGGGGCCGACCTCGACCCGCTCGGAGGTGGCGACCCCGCAGGTGGGGCAGGCGCCGCGGGGCGGGACGTACACCTTGCGGCAGGAGGGGCAGCGCTCTCCCACGATGCGCCGCTCGGCGAGGGCGTCGAGGTGGGCGGTCTGGGCGCGGCCGGGTGTGTAGGTGTAGTTGAGGCGGGCGGGGGCGACGATCCCGGTCACCGGGTCCGCGAAGTCGCCGCGGTGACCGCCGGGTTGGGCGGGTTCACCGTCGTACGGCTCGAAGCAGGCGATGTCGGTGATGGCTCCGGAGCGTTCGGCGGCCCAGCGGACGCGGACCCGCATGCCGGTGCGTACGGCGTCCGGGCCGGGGGCGTCGAGGGCGTGCAGAAGGGCGGTGTCGGCGCCGTCGAGGCGTACGAGGACCCAGGCGAAGGGGGTGTCCAGGGGCTGGCCGCGGCGGGGGGCGTGGTTCCAGGCCCAGGTGGTGACCGTGCCGGTGGGGGCGACCTCGACGAGGTCGCGGATCTCCTCGGCGGTGACGGGGTCGTACTCGACGGGTGGGACGAGGGTGCGGCCGTCGGTGGTGCGCACGCCGAGGACGACGCGTTCGCGCAGGCCGGTGAGGAAGGCGCTCTGCACGGGTCCGAGGGACCGGGTGAAGGGGAACTCGACGACCAGGGGGGCTTTCAGGACGTCCGGCACGGTGGCTCCCTCGCTAGGCGCGTTTGTAGACGGGTGGCCGTTTCTCGGCGAAGGCGCGGGCGCCTTCCTTCGCGTCGGCGGTGTCGAAGACGGGCCAGCCGCGCGTGAGTTCGGCGGCGAGGCCGTCGGTCTCGGTCATCTCGGCTGTCTCGTACACGGACGCCTTCACGGCCTCGACGGCGAGCGGTGCGCAGGCGTTGACGCGTTCGGCGATCTCCAACGCCTTGTCTAGGGCGGTGCCGTCGGGCACGACGTGTCCGATCAGGCCGATGGCGGCGGCCTCGCGGGCGTTGTAGGGCCGTCCGGTGAGCAGCATCTCCAGGGCGTGGGTGCGGGGGATCTGGCGGGGCAGGCGCACGGTGGAGCCGCCGATCGGGAAGAGGCCGCGGCGGACCTCGAAGAGCCCGAAGACGGCCGACTCGCCGGCCACCCGGATGTCCGTGCCCTGGAGGATCTCGGTGCCGCCGGCGACGCAGTACCCCTCGACGGCGGCGATCACCGGTTTGCGCGGCCGGTGGTGGCGCAGCATGGCCTTCCAGTGCAGGTCGGGGTCGGCCTCGAGCCGGTCGCGGTACCCCTCCCCCGCCATGCCGTCGCCGGCGAGGGCCTTGAGGTCCATGCCGGCGCAGAAGGCGCCGCCCGCGCCGGTGAGCACGATCGAGCGGATCGTGTCGTCGGCGTCGGCCTCGGCCCAGCCGTCGTGGAGTCCGACCAGCATCGGCAGCGAGAGGGCGTTCCTCGCCTCGGGCCGGTCGAGCGTGAGCACCAGCGTGGCGCCCTCGCGCCGCACGGTGAGGTGTTCGGTCCCGCCCATGAGCCGTCTCCCGTCTGCCGAGAACGAGAACAGGTTGCAGGAGGCGACGGAGCAGTTCAAGGGTTTTCTGACAGACAGTCAGATTCTTTTGCGCGGAGGGTTCCCAGTCGCGCCGCCCTTTGCTCTGATGACCGGCGAACCGTCACATGGCCAGACCCCGCCGAGGTCAGGAGGAACGGTGGAGTACAACCTTGCCGACCTGTTCGAGTCGGTCGTCGACGCGGTTCCCGGCCGTGAGGCGCTCGTGCACCTCGACCACCCCGGCTCGGGCGCGGAACGCCGCCTGACCTACGCCCAGTTGGACGCGGCCGCCAACCGGATCGGCCATCACCTGATCGACAGCGGCATCCGGCCGGGCGAGCATCTGGGACTCCACCTCTACAACGGCGTCGAGTACCTGCAGACGGTGCTGGGCTGTCTCAAGGCCCGGGTCGTCCCTGTCAACGTCAACTACCGCTATGTGGAGGAGGAGCTGGTCTATCTGTACCGGGACGCCGACCTGGCGGCCCTGGTCTTCGACGCCGAGTTCACCGGGCGGGTCGCGGCGGCGCTGCCCGGCGTCGACGGGCTGCGGCATCTGGTGCGGGTCGGCCGGGTCGATCCGGGCACCACCGGGGCGCCGGTCGTGCCGGCGGTGCCGTTCCGGGCCGCTGAGGCCGCCGGGTCGCCGGAGCGCGGGTTCCCGGCCCGGTCGGGCGACGACCAGTTCATCATCTACACGGGCGGCACCACCGGGATGCCCAAGGGCGTGATGTGGCGGCAGGAGGACCTGTTCTTCGCCGGGCTAGGCGGCGGCGCGCCGACCGGTGAGCCGGTGAGCAGGCCCGAGGAGCTGGCCGAGCGGGTGGCCGCCGGCGGCGACGGCATCACGTTCTTCCCGACGGCCCCGCTGATGCACGGCACGTCCACGCTCACGGCGTTCATCGGCTTCGGCTTCGGGCAGCGGGTGGTGATCCACCGCAGGTTCGTGCCGGAGGAGGTGCTGCGCACCATCGAGCGGGAGCGGGTCACCAGCGTGTCCCTGGTCGGCGACGCGATGCTGCGGCCCCTGGTCGACGCGCTGAACGGGCCGCTGAAGGGCACGGACTGCTCGTCCCTGTTCAGTGTGTCGTCCTCCGGTGCGATCATGTCCGACACCGTGCGCCGGCAGTTCCAGGAACTGGTCCCCAACGCGCTGCTGCTGAACAACTTCGGGTCCTCCGAGTCCGGCTTCAACGGGACGGCGACGCCGGACTCCGGTCCCGAGCGCGGCTTTCGCATCCAGGTCAACTCCTGGACCCGGGTGGTCGACCCGGTGACCCGCGAACCGGTGGGCGCCGGGGAGGTGGGCCGGGTCGCGCAGTGCGGCCATGTACCGCTCGGCTACTACAACGACCCGGTGAAATCGGCCGAGACGTTCTTCGAGAAGGACGGCGAACGCTGGGTGCTGCTGGGCGACATGGCCACCGTCGACGAGGAGGGCGTCGTCACCGTGCTGGGCCGGGGCTCGCAGTGCATCAACACCGGTGGCGAGAAGGTGTATCCGGAAGAGGTCGAGCAGGCGCTCAAGTCGCACCCCGACGTGTACGACGCCCTGGTGGCCGGGGTGCCGGACCCGCGCTGGGGCCATCACGTCGCGGCGGTGGTCCAGTTGCGGACGGGCGCGGCGGCGCCGACGCTGGCGGACATCCAGACGCACTGCCGCTCCCATCTCGCGGGGTACAAGATCCCACGGCAGCTCGTCGTCACGGAGTCGATCCGGCGCTCGCCGAGCGGCAAGGCGGACTACCGGTGGGCCCGGGACGTGGCGGCGTCCGCCGACCTGCGGGGACGGGGGCGGGCGTAGTCTTTGCCCGCGGTTGACCTGCGCGCCTGAACGATGGATGACGGCGGGCCGTACGCCATGGGAGGCGGCCCCGGCCCACGGGCCCGGTCCGCCGTACCAGCAGGGAAACCGCACGGAAGGACGTACGGGTGTCGCACCTCACGCCCCCTCGCCAGCTGCCGGACACGGACGCCGACGACGACGGGAGCCCGGACCCCGACGTGCCGGCGGCGGACGAAGCGGAACAGGACCCGGAGCCCGGAGCCCGGGAACCCGCCGCCCATGACACGCGCGGCGGCTGGTTCGGCTGGCGCCGGCGTTTCCCGCGTACCGCGCGGGGGGTGTGGGTGGGTACGACCGTGCTGGCCGCAGTGCTGGTGTTCGTCGTACTGCTCGTGCCCAACCGGCTCGACCAGCTCACCGTCCAGTCGTTCCTCCGCCTCCCGGTCGAGGCCATCGTCCTCGCGGCCGTCCTGCCCGTCCTGCCGTCGCGGGCCCGGCGGATCACGGCCGCCGTCCTGGGCGTCTTCGTCGGTCTCACGGCGGTCCTGAAGTGCCTCGACATGGGTTTCCGGGAGACCCTGGCCCGGCCGTTCGACCTGGTCTTCGACTGGGTGCTGCTCGCCGACGCCGCGGACTTCCTGAAGGACTCGCTCGGCCGCACGGGCGAGGTGCTCGCGGTGATCGGGGTCATCCTCGCGACCGTGGCCCTACTCGTGCTCAGCGCGCTCGCGATGACCCGGCTGGCGAACGTGCTGGCCCGCCACCGCCCGCTGGCCCTGCGCACCACCCTGGTCCTCGGCGTCGTGTGGATCCTCTGCTTCACCCTGGGAGTGCAGTCCGGCGGCGGCCTCACACTGGCCACCAAGGGCTACACCCAGTACCTGTCGAACCGAGTGCAGTACGTCCGCGACGGCCTCGGGGACGCCGAGGTGTTCGAGAAGCAGCTCGCCGTCGACGCCTACGCCAAGACCCCGTCCGACCAGCTGCTGACCGGACTGCGCGGCAAGGACGTCATGTTCACCTTCATCGAGAGCTACGGCCGGGTCGCCATCGACGACCCGAAGATGGGCCCGAAGATCGACGCGACGCTCAGGGAGGGCGACGCCCGGCTGAAGGCCGCGGGCTTCTCCGCGCGCAGCGGCTGGCTCAAGTCGCCGGTGACGGGCGCCGGGAGCTGGCTCGCCCACTCCACGTTCCTGTCGGGGCTGTGGGTGAAGAACCAGCAGCGCTACCGGACCCTGACCACCAGCGACCGCCCCACCCTCACCAGCTACTTCCAGAAGACCGGCGCCTGGCGGACCGTCGGCATCGTCCCCGGCGTCCGCAAGGCCTGGCCCGAGGGCGACTACTTCGGACTCGACCACATCTACGACTCCGAGCACCTCGGGTACCAGGGCCCCTACTTCAGCTGGTCGCCGGTGCCGGACCAGTTCAGCCTGGAGGCGTTCCAGCGCCTGGAGCACGGCAAGAAGGACCGCGACCCGATCATGGCGGAGATCATCCTCGCCTCCAGCCACAACCCGTGGTCGCCGATCCCCCGCATGCTCGACTGGGACGAGCTCGGTGACGGCTCGGTGTTCGACGGGATCGAGAAGGAGGGCACCGACCCCACCCAGGTCTGGAAGAAGCCCGAGCGGGTGCGCACCGAGTACCGGCGTGCCATCGAGTACTCGGTGCAGAGCCTCACCGAGTGGGTCGAGCGCTACGGCACCGACGACACGGTGCTCGTCTTCCTCGGCGACCACCAGCCCGTCCCGACGGTCACGGGCGGGGACACCAACAAGGATGTGCCGATCACCATCGTCGCCCGGGACCCGAAGGTCCTGGAGCGGATCGAGGGGTGGAACTGGACGCCGGGCCTCAAGCCCGCCGACGACGCCCCGGAGTGGGGCATGGACCGCTTCAGGGACCGTTTCCTGGAGGCGTACGGTCCGAAAGGTCCGCAGGGCCCGAAGGGCCGGTGAGCGGACGGTCCAGGAAGGCCGTGATCCGCTGGACGAACCACTCGGGGTCGTCCAGCCACGGGTAGTGCCCGGCGCCGGGCTGGACGACCGTTTCGGCGTGCGGGAGGACGGCGGCGGACCGGCGGGCCAGGTCCGGGCACGGACCGCCGTCGACCTCGCCCGCGAGGACCAGGACCGGCGCGGTCAGCCGGGCCAGGGCCGCCCGGGTGGCCGCCGGGTCGAAGGCGCCCTCGGAGAAGTAGACGTCGGCCGCCTCGTCGTTGCACTCGGCGTCGGCGCGGGCGTCGTGCGCGCGGGCGGCGTCGTCCCAGCGGCCGTAGAAGAAGGGCACGATCGCGGGGTCGAAGTCGCCCTCCTCGCTCAGCCACCTCTCGAACAGCGGGAACGCCTCGGCGAACCAGGGCTCGCCCTCCCGCAGCCGGGCCGCCGCCCGGCGCTGCTCGGCCGTGGCCGGCATCCCCAGTACCCACGGCGTCACGGTGACCAGCGCCAGCCGGGCCACCCGCTCGGGGTGCCGGGCCGCGTACAGCAGGGCGAGGCTGCCGCCCGCGGAGTGGCCGAGCACATCCATGCGGGGCAGCCCCAGGTGCTCCCGTACCCGTTCGACGTCGTCCACGAGGCGGTCGCAGCGGTAGGTGGCGGGGTCGGCCGGGGTGCCGGACGCGCCGGTGCCGCGCAGGTCGAGCAGGACGAGGCGCCGGCGGTCGGACAGTCCGCCGAGGTCGCCCAGGTAGGCGGAGGCCCGCATCGGTCCGCCCGGCAGGACGAGGAGCGGTTCGCCCTCACCGCGCAGGTGGTAGGCGAGCTCGGTACCGTCGGCGGCGCGCAGGGTCGGCATGGGGTCGATCATGGTCGTGGCGCGCACCGGCCCGCAAGGTGATTCCGGGCGTCCCTCCCGTCGGCCCGTTCTCACATGGAGAAAAATCCGCTCGGCCCCCTTGCCTGATCACGCACCGCCTGAATTACTGATCCCGGAAGACCCAGACCGAATGATCGGTCGTCCGGATTGGCACGGTTGGCGGGAGATCTCCCTATGACGGAAGTGACGGACCTGCTGGACGCGGGGGAACGCCTCGACCTGGAGGGGCTGCGGGCGCTCCAGCTGGAACGGCTGCGGACCTCGCTGCGGCACGCGTACGACAACGTGCCGTTCTACCGGGAGTCCTTCGACAAGGCCGGGATCCGGCCCGAGGACTGCACCTCGCTGGCCGACCTCGCCCGGTTCCCGTTCACGACCAAGGCCGACCTGCGGGAGAACTACCCGTACGGGATGTTCGCGGTCCCCCAGGACCGTATCCGCCGTCTCCACGCCTCCAGCGGCACCACCGGGCGCCCCACGGTCGTCGGGTACACCGACGGCGATCTCTCCCTGTGGGCGGACATGGTGGCCCGGTCGATCCGGGCGGCGGGCGGGCGGCCCGGCGACAAGGTGCATGTGGCGTACGGCTACGGGCTGTTCACCGGCGGGCTCGGTGCACACTACGGGGCCGAGCGGCTCGGCTGCACGGTCATCCCCGCGTCCGGCGGTATGACCGCCCGCCAGGTGCAGCTGATCCAGGACCTCGAGCCCGAGATCATCATGGTGACCCCGTCGTACATGCTGACCCTGCTCGACGAGTTCGAGCGGCAGGGCGTCGATCCGCGCGGGACCTCGCTGCGGGTGGGCATCTTCGGGGCCGAGCCGTGGACCGAGCAGATGCGGCGCGAGATCGAGGAGCGCTTCGCGATCGACGCGGTCGACATATACGGGCTGTCCGAGGTCATCGGCCCGGGTGTGGCGCAAGAGTGCGTGGAGACCAAGGACGGCCTCCATGTGTGGGAGGACCACTTCTTCCCCGAGATCGTCGACCCGATCACCGGTGAGCCGCTGCCCGACGGCGAGGAGGGCGAGCTGGTCTTCACCTCGCTCACCAAGGAGGCCATGCCGATCATCCGCTACCGCACCCGGGATCTGACCCGGCTGCTGCCGGGCACGGCCCGGGTGTTCCGGCGGATGGAGAAGATCACCGGGCGCAGCGACGACATGGTCATCCTGCGGGGCGTCAATCTGTTCCCGACGCAGGTCGAGGAGATCGTGCTGCGCACGCCGGGCGTGGCGCCCCACTTCCAGCTGCGGCTGAGCCGGGAGGGCCGGATGGACGCGCTGACCGTGCGCGCCGAGGCCCGTCCGGACGCGTCGCCGGAGGTCCGGGACGCCGCCGCGCGGTCGATCGCGGCGGCGGTGAAGGACGGCATCGGGGTGTCGGTCACCGTGGAGATCGTCGAGCCGGAGTCACTGGAGCGCTCGGTCGGCAAGATCCGCCGGATCGTCGACCTGCGCCCGAAGGAATGACTAGGACTGCGCGAACCGGTCGCGCAGTTCGCGCTTGAGGATCTTGCCGCTGGCGTTGCGCGGGAGCCCGTCCACGAACACGACCCGCTTCGGGGCCTTGAAGTGGGCGAGCTTCTCGCGCGCGTGCTCGATCAGCTCCGCCTCGGTGACCTCGCCGCGCGGGACGACGACCGCGGTGACCGCCTCGATCCACCGGTCGTCCGGCAGTCCGATCACGGCGACCTCGGCGACGCCCTCATGGGTGTAGAGGGCGTCCTCGACCTGCCGTGAGGCGACCAGGACGCCCCCGGAGTTGATGACGTCCTTCACCCGGTCGACGATCGTGAAGTAGCCGTGCGCGTCGCGGACCGCGAGGTCGCCGGAGCGGAACCAGCCGTCCCGGAAGGCCGCGGCGGTCTCCTCGGGCTTGTCCCAGTAGCCCTCGCACAGCTGCGGGGAGCGGTACACGATCTCGCCGGGCGTGCCGTCGGGGACGTCCTCGCCGTCCTCGTCGACCACGCGCGCGTCCACGAACAGCACGGGCCTGCCGCAGGAGTCCATCCGGCCCTTGTGCTCGTCCGGGGCGAGGACGGTGGCGAGCGGGCCGATCTCGCTCTGCCCGAAGCAGTTGTAGAAGCCGAGCTTCGGGAGCCGTTCGCGCAGCCGCTCCAGGACGGGCACCGGCATGATCGAGGCGCCGTAGTACGCCTTGCGCAGCCCGCTCAGATCGCGGTCGGCGAAGTCGGGACGGCCCGCGAGGGCGATCCACACCGTGGGCGGGGCGAACAGGCTGTCCACCCGGCCGGCCTCGATCAGGTCCAGGAGCCGGTCGCCGTCGGGCGCGTCGAGGATGATGTTGGTGGCGCCGACGGCGAGGTAGGGCAGCAGGAACACGTGCATCTGCGCCGAGTGGTACAGCGGCAGGGAGTGCACGGGCCGGTCGCCCGCGCTGAGGTCGAGCGCGGTGATGGCGCTCAGATACTCGTGGACCAGCGCGCGGTGCGTCATCATCGCGCCTTTGGGCAGGGCCGTCGTCCCGGACGTGTAGAGGAGCTGGACCAGGTCCTCGGTGCGCGGCTCGGGACCGTCGTGGGGTTCCGCGTCGGTGAGCCGGGCGAGGAGGGAGTCGTCGGCGTCCCGCAGGGCCAGGGTGCTGGTGCCCTCGGGTAGTCGGCCGGCCAGGTCGGGGTCGGCGAGGACCAGCGCGCTGCCGGACTGCCGTACGAGATAGGCGAGGTCGTCTCCGATCAGGTTCTGGTTGACCGGGACGTGGACGAGGCCCGCGCGGGCGCAGGCGAGGAAGCCGATCAGATAGGCGTCCGAGTTGTGGCCGTAGGCGCCTACCCGGTCGCCGGGTTGGAGCCCCTGGCCGAGCAGGACGGTCGCCGCGCGCGAGACGGCGTCGTCGAGTTCGGCGTACGTCCATGAGCGGTCGCCGTACTCCACGGCGGTGCGTGCCGGAGTGCGGCGGGCGCTGCGCCGCAGCACCCCGTCAACCGTGCTGCCCTGTCCCTGCGTCATGACTCATGATCCTCGGTGCGCCGCCGGGGGCAGGTCAAGCATCCGGGGGGTCAACCGCACCGACCAGTAGGTACGCTCAACCGCTCCTTCCCTCAACGACGTCGGGAGGCACGATGCGCACCACCCGCCTGAGACGACTGGCCGCCGCGGCCACCGTCCTGTTCACCGCCACCGCGGCCCTGCCGGCCGCCGCGGCCGATCGGCCGGACGGTCACGACCGTCCTTCGCACGGCCGGCTGTCGGCCGAGATCCGCTACACCGAGTACGGCATCCCCCATATCGTCGCCAAGGACTACACGTCGCTTGGTTTCGGCACCGGTTGGGCGCAGGCCGCCGACCAGGTGTGCGTCCTCGCCGACGGCTTCCTGACCGTGCGCGGCGAACGCTCCCGGTTCCTCGGGCCGGACGCGGCGACCGACTTCTCGCTGTCGTCCGCGCGGACGAATCTCTCCAGCGATCTGTACTTCCGCGGTGTACGGCAGTCGCGGACCGTCGAGAAGCTGCTCGCGCGGCCCGCGCCGCTCGGGCCGAGCCGCCAGGTCTCGGATCTGCTGCGCGGTTTCGCCTCCGGGTACAACGCGTGGCTGAAGCAGAACCGCGTCACCGACCCAGCCTGCGAGGGGGCCGACTGGGTGCGGCCCGTGACGACGCTGGACGTGGCCGCGCGCTTCTACGCGTTCGCGGTGCTCGGCGGCCAGGGCGGATCCGTGGACGACATCACGGCCGCGCAGCCCCCGACCGGTTCCGCCGCCCGCTCCGGGAGCACCGCACCCGACGCGGACGCGGTGATCCGGGCGGTACGGCAGCGGACCGCCGACGCCGCGATGGGGTCGAACGCGGTGGCGTTCCGGGGCGACACCACGGCGAACGGCCGCGGTCTGCTGCTGGGCAACCCGCACTACCCGTGGCAGGGCGGCCGCCGCTTCTGGCAGGCGCAGCAGACGATTCCCGGTGAACTGAACGTCGCGGGTGGGTCGTTGCTCGGCTCGCCGACGATCTCCATCGGGTACAACGCCCATGTGGCGTGGAGCCACACCGTGTCGACCGGTGTCCCGTTCAATCTGCACCAGCTGACACTGGATCCGGCCGACCCGACCGTCTATCTCGTGGACGGCCGGCGGGAACGGATGAAGAAGCGGACCGTGACGGTCGCGGTCAAGGGCGGCGCCCCGGTGACCCGCACCCAGTGGTGGACCCGGTACGGGCCCGTCGTCGCCGATCCCACCGGCAACCCGCCGCTGCCGTGGACGGCGACCACGGCGTTCGCGCTGCACGACCCGAACGCCGCGAACATGCGGTTCGCCGACACCTCGTTGGGCTTCAGCAAGGCGCGCAGCACGGCCGACGTGCTGAAGTCGCTGTCCCGGCACCAGGGTCTGCCGTGGGTGAACACCATCGCCGCCGACTCCTCTGGGCACTCGCTGTTCAGCCAGTCGCAGGTGCTGCCCCGGATCACCGACGACCTGGCGGCGCGCTGCTCCACCCCGCTGGGCAGGGCGACGTATCCGGCGGCGGGCCTCGCGGTCCTCGACGGTTCGCGCGGTGACTGCGCGCTCGGCCGGGACGCCGACGCCGTCCAGCCGGGGACGTTCGGGCCGGCGCGCATGCCGACCCTGAAGGACGCTCCGTATGTGGAGAACTCCAACGACAGCGCCTGGCTCGCCAACGCCGACCGGCCGCTGACCGGGTACGAGCGGATCTTCGGCACGGTCGGCACCCAGCGTTCGCCGCGTACGCGCGGTGCCGTCGAGGACGTGGCGGCGATGGCGCGCGAGGGCTCGCTGACCGTACGGGACCTGGAGCGGCAGCAGTTCGCGAACCGGGTGCCCGTCGCCGATCTGGCGGCGGACGACGTGGCGACGGCGTGCGCCGCGCTGCCGGGCGGGACGGCGACGGGCGGCGACGGCAAGGCGGTCGACGTGTCGGCGGCCTGCGGGGTACTCGCGGCGTGGGACCGCACCATGGACACCGGCAGCCGTGGCGCCCTGCTGTTCGACCGGTTCTGGCGGAAGTTCAACGCGTCGGTGCCGGCGGCCGAGCGGTGGAAGGTGCCGTTCTCGGCGGCGGACCCGGTGCGCACCCCGAACACCCTCAACACCGGCGCGCCCGGGTTCGCGAGGGCGCTCGCGGACGCGGTGGCCGAGCTGAGGGCGGCGGGCATCGCGCTGGACTCCCGGCTGGGCGAGCACCAGTTCGTCGTACGGAACGGGCAGCGCATCGCCGTTCCGGGCGGCACCGAGCAGCTCGGGGTGTGGAACAAGGTCGAGCCGGTGTGGAATCCGGCGCAGGGCGGCTACACGGAGGTGACGACCGGCTCCAGCCACATCCAGGCGGTGGGCTGGGACGGCAGCCGCTGTCCGGTGGCGCGGACGCTGCTGACGTACGCGCAGTCCTCCAACTCGAAGTCGCCGCACTTCAGCGACCAGACCCGGCTGTTCTCGGGTGAGAAGTGGGTGACGGCGTGGTTCTGCGAGAAGGACGTCCTGGCGTCGCCCGCGCTGCGGATCGTGCGGGTGCGCGAGCGCTGAGCGGTCACGGCCCCGCCGCGCGTCCTCACCGGGCGCGGGGCGGGGCCGTGCCGTCTCATATGGGCATGACCCTTATACGGGCCGGGTCCGGCCCTGCCAGTACGGGTCACGCAACCGCCGTTTGTACAGCTTGCCGTTGGGGTCCCGGGGCATCTCGGGGACGAAGTCCACGCTGCGGGGCCGCTTGTAGCCGGCGAGCCGTTCGGCGCAGTGGGCGAGGACGGCGTCGGCGAGGGCGGGGCCGGGTTCATGGCCGGGGGCCGGTTCGACGACGGCCTTGACCTCCTCGCCCCAGTCGTCGTGCGGGATGCCGAAGGCGGCGGCGTCGGCGACCGCGGGGTGCGAGAGCAGCACGGACTCGATCTCGGCGGGGTAGATGTTGACCCCGCCCGAGATGATCATGTCGATCTTGCGGTCGCGGAGGAAGAGATAGCCCTCCTCGTCGAGGTAGCCGAGGTCGCCGACGGTGAAGAGGTCGCCGACGCGGTTGGCGCGCGTCTTGGCCTCGTCCTTGTGGTAGCTGAAGCCGCCGGTGTCCATCCGCAGGTAGACGGTGCCGAGTTCGCCGGGCGGGAGCCGGTCGCCGTCGTCGTCGAGGACGGCGACCTCGCTGATCGGCCAGGCCCGGCCGACCGTGCCGGGCTTCTTCAGCCAGTCCTCGGCGGTCGCGAAGGTCCCGCCGCCCTCGCTGGCGGCGTAGTACTCCTCGACGCACGGCCCCCACCAGTCGAGCATCGCCCGTTTGACGTGCTCGGGGCAGGGCGCGGCGCCGTGCAGGGCGTGCCGCATGGAGGAGACGTCGTAGCGGGCCCGTGTCTCCTCGGGCAGGGCGAGCAGCCGGTGGAACTGGGTCGGCACCATATGGGTGTGGGTGCAGCGGTGGGTGTCGATGGCGCGGAGCATGTCCTCCGGGGTCCACTTGTCCATCAGCACCAGCCGGTGGCCGATGTGCAGGGACGCGCCCGCGAACTGGAGCACGGCGGTGTGGTAGAGCGGCGAGCACACGAGGTGGACGTCGTCGAAGGACGGCCGGATGCCGAAGATGCCGAGGAAGCCGCCCAGATAGGCCTCCTCGGGGGCCCTGCCGGACAGCGGGCGGCGGATGCCGCGGGGCCGGCCGGTGGTGCCGGAGGTGTAGTTCATCACCCAGCCGAGCGTGCGGTCGGCGGGCGGCGAATCCGGTTGTCCGTCGAGGAGTTCGCGGTACGGCCGGAAGCCCTCGGCGGTGCCGACGGAGTAGCGGTGGGCGGGCGGGAGCCCTGCCTCGTCGGCGGCCTGGTGTGCGGCGGCCGCGTACCGCTCGTGTGCGATGAGCACCTTGGCGCCGGAGTCGGCGACGATCCAGGCGATCTCGGGGCCGACGAGATGGTGGTTGACGGGGACGAGGTAGAAGCCGGCCTGCCCGGCCGCCAGGTAGGCGGTGAGGAACTCGGCGGAGTTGGGGAGGACGACGGCGAAGGCGTCGCCGCGTTCCAGTCCGGCGGCCCGCAGGCCGTGCACGAGGCGGTTGGCGTCGGCGTGCAGCCGCCCGGCGGTCCATGCCTCTCCGTCGGGGGCGACGAGGACGGTGCGGCCGGGTGCGGCGGTGGCCTGGGCCCAGAAGCCGACGGGTGCCGTGTTCCCGGTGGGTGCGGTGGAGGCGCTGGTCATCGGTCGCTCCTGCCGGCGATGCGGTTGATGCGGTCCACGGCCCGTTCGAAGCCGCGGGTGAGGTCGTCGAAGACCTCCTGGACGCTGCGTTCGGCGGTCATCCGGCCGACGATCTGCCCGACCGGGGTGCCGAGGAGCGGTTCCACCTCGTACCGCTGGATGCGGGAGACGGCCTCGGCGACGAGGAGTCCCTGGAGGGGCATGGGCAGCGGGCCGGGGCTGTCCGCGCCGTCCCAGGCGTCGGTCCACTCGGTGCGCAGCTGACGGGCGGGTTTGCCGGTGAGGGCCCGGGAGCGGACCGTGTCGGAGGACGTGGCCGCGAGGAGCTTGCGGGTGAGGGCGGGCGAGTGCAGATCCGCCTCGGTGGTGGTGAGCCACATAGAGCCCAGCCACACACCCTGCGCGCCGAGACTGAGCGCGGCGCACACCTGCTCTCCGCTGCCGATGCCGCCGGCCGCGAGGACGGGCAGCGGATGGACCTCCTCCACGACCTCCGGGGTGAGCACCATGGAGGCGATCTCCCCGGTGTGGCCGCCCGCCTCGTAGCCCTGTGCGACGACGATGTCGATGCCGGCGTCCTTGTGCTTGCGGGCGTGGCGGGCGCTGCCCGCGAGGGCGGCGACGAGCACGCCCCGGTCGTGGGCGCGGGCGACGACGTCCGGGGGCGGGGAGCCGAGGGCGTTGGCGAGCAGCCGGATGGGGTGGCCGAAGGCGACGTCGAGCTGGGCGCGGGCGACCTGTTCCATCCAGCCGGTGATGCGCCAGCCTGCGGCCTCCCCGGCGGGCAGGTCGGGCACGCCGTACTTGGCCAGGGTGTCCTGGACGAACTGCCGGTGCCCGGGCGGGATCATCGCCTCGACGTCGGCCTCGCTGACGCCCTCGACCTTCCGCGCGGGCATCACGACGTCGAGGCCGTAGGGCCGCCCGCCGACGTGGGCGTCGATCCAGTCGAGGTCGCGGGCGAGGTCGTCCGGGGCCGTGTAGCGGACCGCGCCGAGCACCCCGAAACCGCCGGCCCGGCTGATGGCCGCGGCGACGGCGGGGAACGGCGTGAAGCCGAAGACGGCGTGCTCGACTCCCAGAGTGGTGCTCAGCTCCGTCTGCATGGGCGCAGGATGCCGCAGTCGTCCGGACGACGGAAGACCTTTTCTGACACATCGTCAGATCATTGTTCACGGACACACCGTTGACACGGCTCACTTCTGACAGGAAAGTTTCACCCGGCACGGCGATCACGAAAGATACTTTCAGCCGGAACGTGGGAGGACCTCGGTGACGGACGACCAAGCGGGCCTGACGCGACGTCAACTCGGCAGGGGCGTCATGGCCCTGGGCGGCGCGCTCGCGCTCGCTCCTCTCCCGGCGGTGCCCGCGGCCGCGGCGACCGGCCGCGCCGGCACCCTGCGGCGCGGCTCCGCGGAGCGCGCCGGCCTGCTCTCCTCAGCGCTGCGCCGGCTCGTCACCGACGCCGAGACCTTCCTCGGCCCCTCCCCGCAGCACCCCTGGTACGCGGGCGCGGTCCTGCTGGCCGGGCGCGGCACCACCGTCGCCCTGCACGAGCCGGTCGGCATGGCGGTGCGCTACCAGGACTACGACGACAAGACCGACACGGGTGTGGAGTTCCCCGCCGACCAGCGGATACCGATGGCCGAGGACACCGTCTTCGACCTGGCCTCGGTCTCCAAGCTGTTCACCTCGATCCTCGCCGTCCAGCAGATCGAGCGCGGCGCGCTCGGCCTGGAGGCGACGGTCGCCTCCTACCTCCCGGAGTTCGGGCGGGCCGGCAAGCAGGACATCACGATCCGTCAGCTTCTCACCCACACCTCGGGGTTCCGGGCCTGGATCCCGCTCTACAGCGCGCCCACCCACGAGGGGAAGCTCCAGCTCATCTGGGACGAGGCGCCGCTCAACGCGCCGGGCAGCACCTATCTGTACTCCGACCTCAATCTGATCTCCCTCCAGCTCGTCCTGGAGAAGATCACCGGCCGCAGCCTCGACACCCTGCTCCACGACGAGATCACCGGCCCGCTCGGCATGCGCCACACCCGCTACAACCCGCCGGCGTCCTGGAAGCCGCGGATCGCGGCCACCGAGGTCGCCCGCAGACCGTGGTCCGGCCTGGACCGGGGACTGGTGTGGGGCGAGGTGCACGACGAGAACGCCTTCAGCCTCGGTGGCGTCGCGGGGCACGCCGGGGTGTTCTCCACCGCCTGGGACCTCGCGATCCTCGGCCGGACCCTGCTCAACGGCGGCTCC
Organism: Streptomyces sp. RK62; assembly: GCF_018070255.1. Classification (NCBI taxonomy): domain Bacteria; kingdom Bacillati; phylum Actinomycetota; class Actinomycetes; order Kitasatosporales; family Streptomycetaceae; genus Streptomyces; species Streptomyces sp. RK62. The sequence continues at coordinate 257,470 of NZ_JAGPYD010000003.1, forward strand.
TACGGCCGGGCGCGCGTCCTGGAGCCGGACTCGGTGGAGCTGATGTTCACGGACTTCAACACCGCGTTCCCCGGCGACGAGCACGGCCTCGGCTTCGAGCTCTACCAGCACTGGTACATGGGCGCCATGGCCACCCCGCGCACGGCCGGCCACACCGGCTTCACGGGCACCTCGCTGGTCCTCGACCCGACGACGGACTCCTTCCTCGTCGTGCTCGGCAACTCCGTGCACCCGGTGCGCAGTTGGCGGTCCGGTTCGGCGCCCCGGGTGGCCGCGGCGAACAACATGGCGCGCGCGGTCCCGGTGCGCCCGGCCCACGGACGGACCGCCTGGTTCTCGGGGATGGCCAGCGCCACGACCGCCACGCTCGCGCTGCCCGCCCTCGACACCTCGCGCGGCGGCGCCCGGCTGCGCTGCGCGGTGTGGTGGGACACCGAGCCGGCGGCGGACGTCCTCGCGCTGGAGGCGTCCACGGACGAGGGCGCCACCTGGTGGCCGCTGCCCTTCACGACCACCCGCAAGGGCGACGGGACCGAGGAGCACCCGGCCGGCACGGTATCCGGCTGGTCCGGCCGGGCCTGGCACCGGCTGACCGCGCCGCTGCCCACCGACCCGGCCCTGCGGGTGCGCTGGCGCTACACCACCGACCGGCTCTATGTGGGCCGGGGCGCGTATGTGGACGGGCTGCGGGTCGAGAGGTCGCACCGGGTCCTGTTCGACGAGTCCCGCCCGGCCGACGCCGCACGGCTGACCGCCACCGGCTGGACGGCCTCCGCGGACTGACGCGCCGTCACGACCCGTCGCCGGCCTCCAGCACGGCCATCGCCGCGTTGTGCCCCGGCACACCGCTCACCCCTCCCCCGCGCACAGCGCCCGCCCCGCACAGCAGGACGTTCGCGTGGCGGGTCTCCACACCCCAGCGCCCGGTGGACTCGCCGGCGTACGGCCAGGACAGTTCCCGGTGGAAGATGTTCCCGCCGGGCAGCCGCAGGTCGCGCTCCAGGTCGAGGGGCGTCTTCGCCTCGATGCAGGGGCGCCCGTCCGCGTCGGTCGCCAGGCAGTCGGCGAGCGGTTCGGCGAGATGGGCGTCCAGCTGGGCCAGCGTCGACGTCAGCAACTCCTCGCGGACCGCGTCGTTGTCCTTCTCGAACAGCCGCGCGGGCGTGTGCAGGCCGAACAGGGTGAGCGTCTGGTAGCCCTTCTCGACGAGGTCGGGGCCGAGGATCGTCGCGTCGGTCAGCGAGTGGCAGTAGATCTCGGACGGCGGCGCGGCGGGGAGCTGCCCGGCGGCCGCTTGGGCGTGGGCCGCGGCCAGTTGCTCGTAGCCCTCCGCGATGTGGAAGGTGCCGGCGAACGCCTCACGGGGGTCGACGGAGGTGTCGCGCAGCCGCGGCAGCCGCTTCAGCAGCATGTTCACCTTGAGCTGGGCGCCCTCGGCGGGCTCCGGGGCCGGGTCCCCGGTGAGGGCGGCCAGCTCCTGCGGGGAGGCGTTCACCAGGACGTGGCGGGCGGTGGCGACGCCCTCGCCGTCCGCGGTGCGGTAGGTGACCTCGGCGGTGCGGCCGTCGGTGTCGATGCGCACGGCCTCGTGGCCGGTGACCAGGACGGCGCCGGCCGCGCGGGCCGCCTCGGCGAGGGCGTCGGTGAGCGCGCCCATGCCGCCGACGGGGACGTCCCAGTCGCCGGTGCCGCCGCCGATCACGTGGTACAGGAAGCAGCGGTTCTGCCGCAGGGACGGGTCGTGGGCGTCGGCGAACGTGCCGATCAGGGCGTCCGTGAGGACGACGCCCCGCACCAGGTCGTCCTGGAAGCGTTCCTCGATGGCGACGCCGACCGGCTCCTCGAACAGGGCCCGCCAGGCGTCGTCGTCGGCCACACGCCGGCGCAGCTCGTCCCGGGTCGGCAGGGGTTCGGTGAGGGTCGGGAACACCCGCCGGGCGACCTCGCCGGTCATGCCGTAGAAGCGCTGCCACGCCTCGTACTCGCGCTCGCCACCGGTCAGCCGGGCGAACGCCTCCCGGGTGCGCTCCGGTCCGCCGCCGACCAGCAGCCCGGTCGGCCGCCCGTCCCGGTCCACCGGCGTGTACGAGGAGACGTCGCGCTTGCGGACCTGGAAGCTCAGCCCGAGATCGTGGACGATCTTGTCGGGCAGCAGGCTGACCAGGTACGAGTAGCGCGAGAGCCGGGCGTCGACCCCGGCGAAGGGGCGCGTGGACACGGCCGCCCCGCCCGTGTGGTCCAGCCGCTCCAGCACCAGCACGGACCGGCCGGCCCGGGCCAGATAGGCGGCGGCGACGAGGCCGTTGTGACCTCCGCCGACGATGACGGCGTCGTACGTACGGTGTCCGGGGCGTGCGTCGTGTACGGGCATGGTCCTTGGTAACACGGGGTGATCCACTGCGGCCAGGGCTGGGAGGGTCTCCCGCCGATCATGCCGGATCAGCGAGACGCCCCCTGGCGAGCGCCCGGGTCAGCGGCCCTCGGAGACGCTCTGCCGTCGCAGCAGCGCCACCCGGCGGTACAGCTCCGCCGCCTCCGCGACATGCCCGAGCTGTTCCAGGCAGTGGGCCTCGTCGGTGCGGCTGGCGAGGGTGTCGGGGTGATCCGCGCCCAGGACCCGTTCGCGGGCGTCGGCCACCCGACGGTACTCGGACAGGGCGTCCGGCCAGCGGCCCAGCCAGCCCAGGCCGACGGCGACCTCACGGCGGCTGACCAGGGTGTCGGGGTGATCCGCGCCGAGGACGCGCTCGCGGATCGCGCACACGTCGCGGGCCTCGGCGAGCGCCTCCTCCCAGCGGCCCAGCCGGCCGAGGTTGACGCCGAGGCCGTGGCGGGCCCGCAGGGTCTCCGGGTGGGCGGGGCCGTGCACCCGGGTGCGGTCGTCGACGAGGGCACGGTAGAGCTGGAGTGCCTCCGCGCTGCGGCCGAGGCGGCCGAGGCTGATCCCGACCTCGTAGCGGGCGGCGAGAGTGTCGGGGTGGTCGGGGCCGAGGGCGTGGGCGCGGGCGTCGGCGACCTCGCGGTAGGTCTCCAGCGCCTCCTCCCAGCGCCCCAACTGGCCCAGCGCGTACGCCACCTCGTAGCGGGTGACCAGGGTGTCGGGGTGGAGCGGGCCGAGGACGCGGGCACGGGCTGCGGCCACCTCCTCGGCCATGCGGTGGGAGTCCTCCGGTCGGCCGAGTCGGCTGAGGTTGAAGGCGAGGTTGTGGCGGCAGCGCAGGGTGTCGGGGTGGTCGGCGCCCATCGCGCGCTCCCGGTCGGCCAGCACCGAGGTGTAGACCTGGTGTGCGTCGAGGTGCCGGCCCAACTGACCGAGGACGTAGGCCATCTCCTGGCGTGCGGCGAGCGTCTCGGGGTGGTCGGGGCCGAGCGCGAGGCTGCGGGCGCGGGCGACGTGCTTGTACTCGCGCAGCGCGTCGGCGGCGCGGCCGGTGCGGCTGAGGGCGAAGGCGAGTTCGTAGCGGCTGGCGAGGGTGTCGGGGTGGTCGGGGCCGAGGAGGCGTTCGCGTTCGGCGGTCACCGTCCGGTGCACCTCGCGGGCCTCCGACCAGCGGCCCATGCGGCCGAGGCCGAGCCCGGCGTTGTGCCGTCCGGCCAGCGCGGTGAGCGTGGCGGCCGTGGGGGCGGTGCCGGAAGGCCGGGGGATCCATTCGCCGCTGAGTCCGGCGGCGGCGTCGGGGGGTGTGGTGCGCAGGCCGGCGCCGGTGGCCTTGTGGCCGGTGGTCATGCCCCGGGTCCAGGACGGCAGGCGCGGGGATCGGCCAGCGGGCCGTGCGGGCGCGGTCCCGGGCCGCTCGGTCACCACGGTGGGCACGTACTCCGGGGTCGTCCGGCCGAGGCCGATCCGGCGGACCAGTTCACGGCCGTCGTCCGGGCGTTCCTCGGGGCGCTTGGCGAGCAGATCCAGGATGACCTTCTCCAAATACTCGGGCAGGTCGGCGCGGTGGCTGCGCGGGGGGCGGGGCGGGGTGTCGCGGTGCCCGACGAGGACCGCCCAGGGGTCGTCGAGGTCGAACGGCGGGACGCCGGTGGCGATCTCGTACAGGACGCAGCCCAGGGAGTACAGGTCGCTGCGCCGGTCGACCTCCTCGCCGCCGATCTGCTCCGGCGACATGTAGTGGGGGGTGCCCATGGCGACCCCCGTGCCGGTGAGCCGGGAGGTGAACCCGATGTCGTGGGCGAGGCGCGCTATGCCGAAGTCGCAGATCTTCACGGTGCCGTCGGCGAGCCGCATGATGTTCGCCGGTTTCAGATCGCGGTGCACGATGCCCTGCTGATGGGTGTAGGCGAGGGCGGCGGCGACCTGCTCGGCGATGTCGACGACGTCCGCGACGGGCAGCGGGTGGTGCCGGTTGTCCTCCAGGAGCTGGCTGAGGTTGCGGCCCTCCAGCAGCTCCATCACGAGGAACAGCACCCCGTCGGACTCGCCGAAGTCATGGACGACCGTCACCCCGCGGTGCTGGAGCGCGGCCGCCACCCGGGCCTCGCGGCGGAACCGCTCGCGCAGGACCCGCATGAACGACGTGTCGTGGTGCGGCCCCAGCGGCTTGAGGCACTTGACGGCGACCTGCCGGCCCAGCGACTCGTCGCGGGCCCGCCACACCTCGCCCATACCGCCCCGCCCGATCGGATCGAGCAGCCGGTACCGCCCCTGGATCAGCCTGCTTTCCCCCATCTGCCGCGCTCGCCCCCCGTGTGGTCCGCCCTCCCGGCTCGTCCAGTATGGCGAGCTATCGTCCGAGTTTGTACGGTGCCGGGCGGGCACCGGGGCCGAGGCGGTCCATGGCACGCAGGATGTGTTTGGGCGGCAGTTGCCAGCGCAGACGTGCGGGAACACAGCGCAGCGCGGTGCCGGTGGCACGCAATCGCCGGGTGACGACGGCGGGTCGCGGGACCGGTCTTCCGTACAGTTCGTGGGCGTACGGCGGCAGAGCGGCGTACGCCAGCCGGGACACGCGCCGCCACAGCACCTCGCGCGCCGGGACGAGGAAGGGGTGCGTCGGCGGACGGAGCAGGAAGTCCTCCACGACGCGTGCCTCGGGCCCGCAGGACAGCTCGGGCCGCACCCGCTCGAAGTACGCCGCCATCTCCTTGCGGTCGCCGGGTACGGCGTCGGGGTCGAGGCCCACCAGACGGGCGCTGACCCGGTGTTCGGCGATGTAGCGGTCGGCCTGGGCGTCGGTGAGCGCGAACCCGGAGCGGCGCGCGACCTGGAGGTAGGAGTCGATCTCGGCGCAGTGCACCCACAGCAGCAGCGCGGGTTCGTCGACGCCGTACCGCTCGCCGGTGCCGGGGTCGGTGGCGCCCAGCATCCGGTGGATCTTCCGGACCCGGGCGCCGGCCTTCTCGGCGGCCTCGGTGGTGCCGTAGGTGATGGTGCCGACGAAGTCGGCGGTGCGCAGCAGCCGGCCCCAGGCGTCCCGCCGGAAGTCGGAGTTCTGCAGGACCCCGCGCAGGGCGCGCGGGTGCAGTGCCTGGAGGTAGAGGGCGCGGATCCCGGCGACCCACATCATGGGGTCGCCGTGCATCTGCCAGGTGACCGAGTGCGGGGTGAACAGCCCGGGATCGCCCATACCGGCAGGCTACCGGCGCACCCGCGGCATCCCCAGCCCGATCCAGGCGATGATCTCGCGCTGGATCTCGTTGTTGCCGCCGCCGAAGGTGAAGATGACCGCCGAGCGGTAGCCGCGTTCCAGTTCGCCCTTCAGGACCGCGCCCGCCGAGCCCTCCTTCAGGGCGCCGGGCGCGGCGACGACCTCCATCAGCCAGGCGTAGGCGTCGCGGCGGGCCTCGGAGCCGTAGACCTTGACGGCGGAGGCGTCCTGCGGGGTGAGGCTGCCGTCCTCGACGGCGCTGACCATCTTCCAGTTCAGCAGTCTGAGGGCGTCGAGCCGGGTGTGGGTCTGGGCGAGGCGGCGGCGCACCCAGGGCAGGTCGATCACCCGGCGGCCGTCGGCGAGCTTGGTCTCCATGGCCCAGTGCTGGACGTCGTGCAGGGCGCGGACGGCCATGGTGCCGTGGGCGGCGAGGGTGACGCGCTCGTGGTTGAGCTGGTTGGTGATCAGGCGCCAGCCCTGGTTCTCCTCGCCGACGCGGCGGGAGACGGGGACGCGGATGTTCTCGTAGTGGCTGGCCGTGGTGTCGTGGGAGGCGAGGGTGTGGATGAGGGTGCAGGAGTAGCCGGGGTCGGTGGTCGGCACCAGGAGCATGGTGATGCCCTTGTGCGGCGGGGCGTCCGGGTCGGTGCGCACCGCGAGCCACACCCAGTCGGCGGTGTCGCCGTTGGTCGTCCAGATCTTCTGCCCGTTCACGACGTAGTGGTCGCCGTCGCGGACCGCGCGGGTGCGTAACGCGGCGAGGTCGGTGCCGGCCTCGGGTTCGCTGTAGCCGATGGCGAAGTCGATGTCCCCGGAGAGGATCCTCGGCAGGAAGTACGCCTTCTGCTCATCGGTGCCGTACTGCATGATCGTCGGCCCGACGGTGTTGAGCGCCATCAGCGGCAGGGGGACGCCGGCCTGGGCGGCCTCGTCGAAGAAGACGAACTGCTCGACGGCGGTCAGTCCGCGTCCGCCGTACTCCTCGGGCCAGCCGACGCCGAGCCAGCCGTCCGCGCCGAGCCGCCGGATCGTGGCGCGGTAGTGCCGTTTCTGGGCGGCGTGGTCGCCGGGCGGGACGGGGGTGTCCGGCACCAACGTCGCGAAGTAGGCGCGCAGTTCGCTGCGCAGCCGCTGCTGCTCGGGCGTGTATGCGAGGTGCACGGCGCCTCCAGGCTCCCAGGGCTGGTCCTGTCGGCGCACACCGTAGAACGTGTTCCAGAAATTGGGAATGGCGAGGAGGGTCCGCGATCCGCGCGGGGGGGGGGATCGGCGGGGCCGGTGTCAGTCGAGCAGCGTCATGAAGTCGGTGCAGGCCCGGGCGCACGCACGGCAGGCCCGCGCGGTCTCCTCCGCCTCCGGGTGCCGCTCGAACACCTGCGCGCTCTCCAGACAGACCGTCCGGGTCCACTCCAGCTGCATCCGCAGCGTGTCCTCGGCGTCCTTGTCGAAGGGACCCTGGTCGGACAGCATCCGGCAGGTCGCGTCGCAGACCTCGGCGCACAGGATGCCCTTGCGGCGCAGCAGTTCGTGGTCCTCGGCCCCGTTCGGGTCGACGAGGCTGGCGCGCAGGGCGCACGCCCGGGCGCACTCCGTGCAGGCCTGGGCACAGGTGAAGCGGTCCTCCAGGAACCGGACGAGTTCCTGCTGCGATGCCGTCGATGTCACGTGGGCCGGGTAGCCCCGGCCGCCCGGCGTCAAACCCGCGCCCCGCGGCCGGCGCCGGGCGGGTTCACCCGGGAGTTCGGGGGTACCCGCCCGGCCATGAACATCGCATCGACGGACATCGCCGCAGAAGGTGCCCTGGGTATCGGACTGGCCGTGGTCGGCCTGGTCCTCGTGGCGCTGCTGATCGGCGCCTTCGCCCTGGGTGTGCGCTCCAAGCGCAGGGAGCCGCCCCGCCCGCGCCCCGAGGAGCAGCCGAGGCTGCCCGCGGAGGGCGCGGTCCACGAGATCCGCGAGCACCGTGAGCCCGACGAGGTGCCCCGCGGCGACGAGCGGCTGAGCCCGCACGAGATGCCGGGTGGCGGCAACGTCTCCTCCCGCGGCAGCTCGTTCAAGGGGCGCCGCCGCTGGGACGAGGGCCGCAGCGGCTCGTTCGGCAGCGGCGGCTCGGGCTGACGCCCGTCCCGACCCCGCCGGGCGCCCACCGGTCCGTCGACGCAGTCGTCCACAGGGAAGTGAGCACCATGTCCGACCGTTCCCACCACGCACTGCCGTTGCCCGACTACGACCATCTGCCGCTCGGCGGTCTGCGCAGCCGGGTGCGGTCGCTGACCGCCGGTGAGGTGGAGGAGCTGCTCGCCTACGAGCACTCCCACGGCGACCGCCTCCCGGTGACGGAGCTGCTGGACGCCCGGCTCGACCAGCTGCACTCCGGCGCCGAGCCGACCTCGGGCGATCCGGGCGCCCTGCGGCCCGAGAGCGGTGGGCGCCGCGCCGGCTCCCCGGTGTCGCCCGCGACCTCGCCGCAGCCCTTCGGCCCGCCGCCGCACGGCACCCCGGACCAGCGGGGCCGCCCGAAGGGCGACCGCACGTCGTAACGAACCGTCGCAGGGCGCGGATCCCGGGAGTGCCCGGGGTCCGCGCCGTCGTCGTGCACCGCACCGGCCGCATCCGGCGTGCGCCCGGCGGGCTCGCTCAGTACGGTGCAGTTCCGGTGTCCGGGATCGGGTAGTGGGGAGACGCCATGTCCGGCGACAAGACGGGGAAGCTGCCGCGCAAGACGTACGAGAAGGAGCTGCTGCGGCTGCAGACGGAGCTGGTGAAGCTCCAGGAGTGGGTGCGCGCGGAGGGGGCCCGGCTGGTCGTGGTCTTCGAGGGCCGGGACGCCGCGGGCAAGGGGGGCACGATCAAGCGCGTCACGGAGCATCTCAATCCCCGGGTGGCCCGGATCGCGGCGCTGCCCCGGCCGACCGAGCGCCAGCGCACCCAGTGGTACTTCCAGCGGTACATCGAGCATCTGCCGGCCGCCGGCGAGATCGTGCTGTTCGACCGCAGCTGGTACAACCGCGCGGGCGTCGAGCACGTCATGGGGTTCTGCACCAAGCAGGAGTACGAGCTGTTCCTGCGGCAGTGCCCGCAGTTCGAGCGGATGCTCGTGGAGGACGGCATTCTGCTGCGCAAGTACTGGTTCTCGGTGAGCGACGAGGAGCAGCAGGACCGGTTCCGGCGGCGTCTTCAGGACCCGCTGCGCCGCTGGAAGCTGTCCCCGATGGACCTGGAGTCGATCACCCGCTGGGAGGACTACTCGCGGGCCAAGGACGAGATGATGGTCCACACCGACATCACCGAGGCCCCCTGGTACGTCGTCGAGAGCGACGACAAGCGCCGGGCCCGGGTGAACATGATCGCCCACCTGCTGGACTCCGTGCCCTACGACGACGTCCCGCCGCCGGTCATCGAGCTGCCCGAGCGGCCGGAGTCGACCGGCTACCAGCGCCCGCCCCGCGAGCTGCGCACCTACGTCCCGGACCACGCGGCCCGTCTCTGAGCCCCGGCGTCAGGTCGGGCGGGCGCGGACGACGGCGACCGGGCACGGCGCGTGGTGCAGGACGGCCTGGCTGACCGAGCCCAGGAGCAGCCCGGCGAACCCGCCCCGGCCGCGGGCGCCGACCACGAGGAGCCCGGCGTCCGCGCCGGCCTCGATCAGGGTGTGCCGGACCCGGCCGCGCACCAGCCGGCGCTCCACGGGCACGTCCGGGTACCGGTCGCCGAGCCCGCCGAGGGCCTCGGCGAGCACCCGCTCCTCCTCGTCGCGCAGCCGCCCCTCGTCGTAGGTGACGAACGGCGGGTCGGCCGGTGAGGCGTAGGCCCGCTCGGTCCGGGTGCTCCACACGTGCACTGCCACCAGGGGTCTGCCGTGCCGGGACGCCTGCGAGAAGGCGAACTCGACGGCGCCCCGGGCGGCGGGCGAGCCGTCGACGGCGAGCAGGACCGGCCCGGACGGATGCGGATCGTCGCGCATCACCAGGACCGGGCAGGAGGCGTGCGCGGCGAGGTGCCCGGTGGTGGACCCCACCCGCAGGGCGCCGAAGCGGCCCTGGCCGCGGCTGCCGAGGACCAGCAGGGACGCGGTGCGCGACTCGATCTCCAGCACCTCCACGGGGTCGCCGACGACGACCTCGTGCTCGACGGGGACACCGGGGGCGGTGGCGCGGGCCCGCTGTTCGGCCTCGCCGAGCGTGCCGTCGATGAGCTGGGGCACCCCGGCCGCCGAGGACGGCTCCCAGGGGCGGCCGCCGGCCGGTATGTGTGCGGGCGGCCGGCCGAAGGCATGCACCACGCGCAGGCCCACGCCGTGCGCGCGGGCCTCGCGGGCGGCGGCCTCCACCGCCGCGAGGCTCGACGGCGAGCCGTCCACGCCCACCACCACCGGGCCGGCACCGTCCATCGTGTTCCCCTTTCCGGCTGAAGGCCGCGAGGCCGCGGCACCGGCCGTACGGGCTCCGGGCCGCTCCCCCGTCCTTCCAGGGTCGCCCCGCGGCGGGTGTCCCGCACGGCCCGGCCGCTCCGGCGGCGGCGGGTCAGTCGGGGAGGACGAGCCGGGCCGTGTCGCCGGGCTCGATCGACACCTCGCGGTCCGGCAGGCGGATGGTGATCGGGGAGATGTCGGAGGACGGGACCGCGATCTCCAGCAGGCCCCGCTCAAGGCGCAGCCGTACGCCCCAGTTGCCCTGGTAGAGCAGCGAGAACCCGTACGAGGACAGCTCGGGCAGCGGGACGGGGTCCAGGCGCAGCGCGCCGTCACGGGTCTCCAGACCGGTCAGTCCGCGCTGGACGAGGTCGAGGGTGCCGGCCATGGCGCCGAGGTGGATGCCCTCGCCGGTGGTGCCGCCCTGGACGTCGGCGATGTCGCCCTGGAGGGCCTCCTGGACGAACGCCCACGCGTCGCTGCGCCGGCACCGGGCCAGCACCCAGCCGTGGACCAGGCCGCTGAGGGTGGAGCCGTGACTGGTGCGGTGCAGGTAGTACTCGACCGTGCGCCGCCAGACGCCCTCGTCCAGCCGGTGCCCCAACCGGCGGAAGAGCGAGCCGAGTTCGGACGGCGAGAACAGATAGCCGAGCATCAGCACGTCGGCCTGCTTGGACGCCTTGTAGCGGTTGACGGTGTCGCCCTCGGCCTCCAGGATGCGGTCGAGCCGCCGGATGTCGCCGTACCGCTCCCGGTACCCCTGCCAATCCAGTTCGGCCAGGTCGCCGTAGCCCTCGAACTGGCTGATGACACCGTCGTGGAACGGCAGGTGCAGGGTGCGGGAGACCTCCTGCCACCGTTCCACCTCCCCGGCGTCCAGGGCGGTCCGCTCGGCGAGTTCGCGGCGGCGCGGCTCGGGCAGCATGTCCATCAGGTCGAGCGTGCGGGCCAGCACCCAGGCCGCGGTGACGTTCGTGTACGCGTTGTCGTCGAGGCCCGCGGTGTCGGCGTCCGGGTAGGCCTCGTGGTACTCGTCGGGTCCGACGACGCCCTTGATGCGGTGCCGGCCCAGCTCGTCGTCGTACTCGGCCTTGTCCGCCCAGAAGCGCGCGATCTGCAGCAGCGTCTCGGCGCCCTTGGTGTGCAGGAACTCCATGTCGCCGCTCGCCTCGCAGTACTGCCACACGTTGTACGCGATGGCGGAGCCCACATGGTGCTGGAGCCAGGAGTGGTCGGGCAGCCAGCGCCCCGAGCGCGGATTGAGGTGGAGCTGCTGGGTCTCCTCGCGTCCGTCGCTGCCGCTCTGCCACGGGTACATCGCGCCGCGCCGGCCGGCCCGCGCGGCGGTGGTGCAGGCCTGTTCCAGGCGCCGGTGGCGGTAGTGCAGCAGGGCGCGGGAGACCTCGGGGAAGTGCAGGTTGAGGAAGGGCAGGACGAACAGCTCGTCCCAGAAGACGTGCCCGCGGTAGGCCTCGCCGTGCAGGCCGCGCGCGGGCACGCCGACGTCGAGGTCGGCGGTGTGCGGGGAGAGGGTCTGCAGGACGTGGAAGAGGTGCAGCCGCAGGATGCGGCCGGGTTCGCCCGGCACCTCGAGTTCGGCGCGGCGCCACAGCTGGCCCCAGGCGACGCGGTGGGTGGCGGTCAGCGCGTCGAAGCCGGGCGCCCGGGCGACGCGGTCGACGGCGGCGTGCAGCGGGTCGCTGATGGCGGGGTCGTGGGAGGTGTGCAGGGCGACGGTCTTGTCGACGGTGACGGTGCGGCCGGGCGCGAGGTCGAGCGTGACGCACTGGACGATGCGGGACGTCTCGCGGCGGACCGTGACGAGGGCGCCTGCGGTGAACCGGGCGGCGAGGCCGATACGGACGTCGGACGTGCGGGTGCGGCAGCGCAGCCAGACCGAGTCCTCGGTGGAGACGCCGGTGTGGACGTGGGTGAGGTGGTGCCCGTCGAGGTCCCGGTAGCGCGCCACGCCCGAGTTGGTCACTCCCCCGTCCAGGGCTGCCTCGACCTCCAGCGGACCGGAAAGGCCCTCGGCGGTGAACTCGGTGCGCAGCGCGGCCACATGTGGGTCGGCCATATGTACAAGACGGCGTTGACGTACCGTCAGTGTCCGTCCGCCGCCGAGGTCGTACCGGGTCACGCGCTCCAGCACGCCCGCGGCCAGGTCGAGGGCCTGCCGGTGCTCCAGCACCTCCGTCGAGTCGGGGTCGATCCAGGCGCCGTCGGGCAGGCGGTAGCGCAGCGGAAGCCAGTTGGGGACGTTGACCATGTCCTCGTTCTCGACCGTGCGGCCGGCCACCTCCGAGGTGAGGCGGTTGTAGATGCCGGCCACATAGGTCCCCGGGTAGTGGACGTCGTCGGCATCGCACTCGGGGAGCGCGCCCCGGGTGGCGAAGTAGCCGTTGCCGAGCGTGCACAGGGACTCCCGCAGCCGCTCGTCGGCGGCCTTGTAGCCCTCGTACTCCCAGCTCCAGCCGTCCGCCCCGTCCGTGCCCACGTCCGTCACTTCGGCTCTCCTCCCGCACAGAGTTCCCCGAGGTCGCGTACGACGATGTCGGCGCCGTGCCGCAGCAGGCGCGCGGCGGTGTCCTCGCCGGCCGCCCGGTCCACGCCCACGACGAGGGCGAAGCCGCCGCGCCGCCCCGCCTCCACCCCGGCCAGGGCGTCCTCCACGACGGCGGCCCGTCCGGCGGGCACGCCGAGCCGGGCGGCCGCCTCCAGGAACAGGTCGGGCTCCGGTTTGCCGGCGAGGCCCAGCCGGGCCGCCTCGCCGCCGTCCACGAGGGCGTCGAACAGGTCGAGCACTCCGGCGCGGCTCAGCAGTTCCCCGGCGTGCCGGGACGCGGAGGCGGCGGCCCGGGGCACGCCCGCCGCCCGCAGCTCCCGCACCAGCCGTACGGTCCCCGGGTAAGCGTCGACGCCCTGTTCGCGGAGCCGGTCGGTGAACAGGCGTTCCTTGGCCGCCGCGACCTCCTGGACGGTCTCGGGGGTGGCGTCGACGCCGCGCGCGGCGAGGAAGGCGGCCGCCCCGTCGAGCCGGGACCTGCCGTCCACGTGCCGCACATAGTCGTCCCGTACGTCGAACGGGCGGCGCGCGGCGGGGTCGGCGGGCGGGTGTGCGCGCAGGTAGGCGTCGAAGGCCTCCTTCCACGCGGCGGCGTGCACGGTGGCGGACTCGGTGATCACCCCGTCGGTGTCGAAGACGACGGCGTCGACGTCCCGCAGGACGGGGGCGAGGGACCCCTCGGGAGCGGGGGCGGTCATGGCCACCGCCCCGGACGGGTGAGGCGCGGGGCCGGACGGGTGAGCGGGGAACGCGGTGCCGGTGGGCCGTCCGGGTGGTGCCCTGCGGGCCCGGCGGCGCGGATCGTGAGGCCCACGGCCTCCTCACCTCCCTGTCACGGCGGTCCCGCGCTCCGGCGGGATCCGCTCATGGGTACCCGCCGAGCCTGTCCCGTCACCGGAGTGCCGCCCATGGGCCGAACGTCCCGGGCGGCCGGCGTGGGCGATCAGAGCAGGGACGGGCCGCCGCCCAGCTCGGGGTAGAGCGCCTCGGCGCCCTGGGACAGCGCCCCCTGGACCCGTCGGCTGACGTCGTCGGCGACCACCTCGAGCAGCCCCGACTCGACCCCCTCCAGGGTGGTGCGGGCCACCACCGCGGGGTCCGCCTTCGGTCCCGGGACGGCCGCTGCCATCTCGGTGGCGAGGTAGCTGACGTGCAGGGCGGTGACCTGGGTCCCCTGACCCGCGAGGGCGAGCCGCAGCGCGTTGGTCACCGACCACTCGGCGGACTTGGCCGCGGCGTACCCGGCGCTGGGGACGATCGACACCCAGGACAGGACGGACAGGACGTTGACGAGGGCGCCGCCGCCGTTGCGGCCGAGGATCGGGGCGAAGGCCCGGCTCATGGCGAGGGTGCCGAGCACATGGGTCTCGAACTCCGTGCGGAAGGAGTCCAGTTCGGAGGTGAGGATGTGCGCCCGGGTCGTGGAGCCGGCGTTGTTGATCAGGAGGGTGACGTCCTCGGCGAGATCGGCCGCGGCGAGGACGGAAGTGTGGTCGGTGATGTCCACGGCGACCGGTTCGGCCTCCGGCACGGTGACCGTCGCGGGATCCCGTGCTCCGGCGTAGACCTTGGCGGCCCCGGCGTCGAACAGGGCCCGGACAAACTGCTCCCCGAGCCCGCGGTTGGCGCCGGTGACGAACGCGACGGAGCCTTCCACCTTCATGCGCGTACCTTCCGGGCGGGTGCTCCCGGGGGCCGGCGACCGGTCGTCGACGAGGCGGTGCGGCAGCCCGCGGCGGTCCCTACGAAGCTATATCGCCCGACCGGCCGCCACCACTTGACGCGGACCGCCCCGCCCCGCGACCCCCGCGCCCGGCCGCCGGACGTGCGGCGCCGGGCACGGGGGCCGCGCCGGTCACCAGGCGCTCGCGCCGCCGTCGACGGGGTAGTTTGCGCCGGTGATGTAGCCCGCCCGCTCCGAGGCGAGGAACGCGGCGAGTTCGACGATCTCCTCGGGTCGGGCGAAGCGCTTCAGGAGCGTCTTGCTGGTGATCGCGTCCCTGGCCGCCTGGTTGTCGCCGAGGTCACGGTCGCTGGCCGGGGTCAGCACCGGTCCGGGGCTGATCGCCACCGCGCGGATGCCGTGCGGGGCCCCCTCCAGCGCGAGTTGCCGCGTCATGCCGATGACACCGGCGTTGGCGGCCGTGTGGGCGACCATCGGAGGGGTGGCCCCGGCGATCAGTCCGGCCTCGGAGGCGATGTTGATGATGACCCCGCCGCCGCGTCGGACCAGGTGCGGCCAGGTGTACTTCGACACGAGGAAGGGGATGTCGAGTTCGCCGGCGATGGTCGCGTGCCAGTCCTCGACCGAGAAGTCCGGCATCGGGCCGAAGCGCTGCATCGCCGCGTTGTTGTAGACCACGTCGAGCCCGCCGTACGCAGCGGCGGCCTCGTCGGCCAGCCGTCGTACCGCCTCCGGGTCGGTGAGGTCGATCGGGGCGATGCTCGTCATCTCGCCGCCCGCGCGGCGGACGAGGTCGACGGTCTCCGCGTCGGCCTCGGCCTGGATGTCGGTACCGACGATCCGGGCGCCCTCGCGGGCGAGGACGAGCGCCGCGACGCGGCCCATGCCGCCGGCGGTGCCGGTGATGAGGGCCACCTTGCCGTCGAGTGTTCCCATGGCACTGCTCCTGAGTGTGAGGTGCGTGGCGCGGGTGTGTGCCACGCGAGGGGGACGGAGGCCCCGTCGGCCGGGGCGCCCCGGCGGGGGTGTGCCCTCCCGCCCTATTTACTTGACGTGTCAAGCACCTGCTGCAACCACACCCGCGGCCGATCCATTCCCGGATTCAGGCGGCCTCGCCGGACGCGCGCGCTTTCGTCACCGCACGGCCGAGTTCCGTCTGCGGGAACCGGTCCAGCATGGCGCGCAGTTCAGCGGCGTCGACGTACGCGCCGAAGGGCTCGGTGCCCGGCTGGAGCCGCACGCCGTCGGTGAGGGTCCCCGCCGCGACGGGGTCGAAGCCGAGCGCCCCGACCAGCCCGGCCACCACGGCCACGTCCTCGGGGCGGTCACCGGCGACGGCGATCGCCTTGCGGTCGGCGGCGCCGGCGGGCCGGGCCCCGCCCTCGAGGTCGTGATAGCCCATGTGGTTGAACGCCTTGACCACGCGGGCGTCCGGCAGGAACGCCTGGACCATCGCGCTGGTGGAGCGGCGCGGGTCGCCGAGGTCGTCGCGGATGCCGTCGACCTCCCACCAGTAGTTCATGGCGTCGATGACCAGCCGGCCCCGCAGCGCCTCCACCGGGACGCTCCGGTACCGGCCGAGCGGCAGGGCCAGAATCACCACGTCTGCCCCGGAGGCGGCCTCGGCGGGGGTCACCGGGACCGCGCCGGGCGCCAGGACGTTCACGGTGAGGGCGATGGCGTCGGCCCCCTTCGACCCCGCGATGAGCACGCGGAAGCCCGCCGCGAGGGCGAGCCGGGCCAGGACGGTCCCGAGCTTGCCCGCGCCGAGGATGCCGATCGTGCGGATGTCCGTGTCCATCGGATCTCCTTCCGTTCTCCTTCGGTTCCTTCGCGGTCAGCCGGCCAGGAGGTCGCGGACCATCGGGATCACCTTGGCGCCGTACAGCTCGACCGCGCGGAGCCGGGCACCGACGGGCAGCGCGCCCGCGGTGTAGAGGAGGTCGAACCGGCCGACGCCGAGCTTGCGGACATTGGCGGCGATCTTGCGGGCGACCGTCTCGGGCGAGCCGATGTAGAGCGAGCCGTGCCCGATCTCGGCCTCGAACTCGCGGCGCCGCAGCGGGGGCCAGCCGCGCTGGGCGCCGATGCGGTCGCGGATCTCCCGGTACGGCTGCCAGTACAGCTCGCGGGCCTCCTCGTCGGTGTCGGCGACGAAGCCCGGCGAGTGCATGCCGACCGGGTGGGCGGTGGTGCCGAGCTGGTCGGTGGCCTGCCGGTAGAGGTCCACGTACAGGGCGAAGCGCTCCGGGGGGCCGCCGATGATCGCGAGCATCATCGCGAGGCCGTGCCGTGCGGTGCGCACCACGGACTGGGGCGATCCGCCGACGCCGACCCAGGTGGTGAGGCGCCCGGACTCGGTCCGGGGGAGCACCTGGGCGTCCCGCAGCGGGGCGCGCACCGTGCCCTCCCAGGTGACGGGCCGCTCCTCCAGAAGGCGCACGAACAGGTCGAGCTTCTCCTCGAACAGCACCTCGTAGTCGGCGAGGTCGTGACCGAAGAGCGGGAACGACTCGGTCGAGGAGCCACGGCCGAGGATGACCTCGGCACGGCCGTGGGACAGCGCGTCGACCGTGGCGAACCGCTGGAAGACGCGGACCGGGTCGTCCGAGCTGAGGACGGTCACCCCGGAGGACAGCAGGATGCGGCTGGTGCGCGTGGCGATGCCGGCGAGCACGGTCTCCGGGGTGGACACGGCCCACTCGGGGCGGTGGTGCTCCCCCACGGCGAGCACGTCGACGCCGATGCCGTCGGCCAGGACGGCTTCGTCGACGACCTGCCGGATCGCCGCGGCGTCGGTGAGCGGGAGACCGGCGTCGTCCACGGGCACGTCACCGAAGGTGTCGAGGCCGAGAACGAGGTCGGACGGGTCGGTCACGGTGGACATGGGCGGGCTCCTTCGGACGGGGAGTCGGGCGGGCATCGGGACCTCACCCGCTATTGCTTGACACGTCAAGCATCATCGAACGATACTTGACTCGTCAAACGAAAGGGGGCGGGATGGGCGGCAGCCGCCGGGCCTACCCGACGACCGAAGAGCTGCGGATCTGGCGGGACTTCATCGAGACCGCGCAGGCCCTCCGCACCGAGCTGGCCGCACGCCTGCAGAAGGACTCGGCCCTGTCCCCCGGCGACTACGGGACGCTGCTGGCGCTCAGCGAGGCGGACGGCCGCCGCCTACGGCCCTCCGCGCTGGCCCGCACCCTCGGCTGGGAGCGCAGCCGGCTCTCCCACCAGCTGGGACGCATGGAGCGCCGGGGTCTCGTACGGCGTGAGGAGTGCGCCACCGACAGCCGGGGCGCCGAGGTGGTGCTCACCGACGAGGGCGCCCGGGCGTTCCGGGCGGCGGCACTCCCCCATCTGATCGCGATTCGCGAACTGTTCGTGGCCCCGCTCACGCCGGAGCAGATCACGGCGGTGGGCGACGCCCTGGCGGCCCTGCGGGAGGGCACGGGAACGCGATGGGACCGCTGAACACACGCCGTCGGATGCGGTCTTCGCCGGGTCGCGCCCGCGCGGGACGCCCCGGTGGTGCCGTAGATTCTGGAGCAGGACGATCACCCGGACGGAGCCGGCCATGACGACCACGCCACTCGCCCGCCAGGACTGCGCGGTCGCGGTCCTCGGCGGGCCGACCGCCGTCATCGACATCGGCGGGCTGCGGATCGTGAGCGATCCGACCTTCGACGCGGCGGGCCCGCACGGCTATCTCACCAAGACGGCGGGACCGGCCCGCACCGAGGCGGCCGTGGGCCCGGTGGACCTGGTGCTGGTCAGCCACGATCTGCACCCGGACAACCTCGACGAAAGGGGCCGCGCGTTCGCGCTGACCGCGCCGCTGGTCCTGACCGGGCCCGTCACCGCGTCCCGGCTCGGACCCCCGGCGCACGGGCTCGCCCCCTGGACCAGCCACTCCCTGCCGCGCGGCGACGGCCAGGGCGACCTCACGGTGCTCGCGGTGCCCGCGGTGCACGGCCCGGAGGACGCCGAGCGCGACGCCGACGGGAACGTCAACTGCGAGGTCACCGGCTTCGTCCTGTCCGGTGAGGGGCTTCCGACGCTGTACGTCAGTGGCGACAACGCCTCGATCCGGGTCGTGGCGGAGATCTCCCGTCGCGTCCCGGACATCACGGCGGCCGTGCTGCACGCCGGGGCCGCCCGGGTGCCGGTGAAGTACGACGGACGGCCGCTGTCCCTCGACAGCCGGCGGGCCGCCGCAGCGGCGGCCGTCCTCGGCGCCGACGTGGTGGTGCCGGCCCACTACGACGGCTGGGCGCACTTCTCCGAGGGGTTCACCGACCTGGAACTCGCCTTCCACGAGGCGGGCCTGTCCTCGCTGCTGCGGACCGCGCCGCATGGATCGTGGGTGGACCTGCGCCCCTGAGACCCCACACGGCGTGCGGCCCAGGGGCCCTCACGGTGTGCGGCCCACGGGGAAGGGGAGCAGCATGGGGCAGTGGGGTTCGTGGCCGTGACTCCCTCCGCGAGCGTGGCGCGCGCCCTGTCCGGAGCGGCGCTGTGACGGCGGGAGTGACCATGAGCGCGAAGCTGCTGTTTGTGATATCCGGAGCCTCCTACTGGACGCTCAAGGACGGGACCAGGCACGCGACCGGCTACTGGGCCGAGGAGTTCGCCGCCCCCTACCGGGCGTTCACGGACGCCGGTCACCAGGTCACGGTGGCGACGCCCCGCGGTGTGGTGCCGACCGTCGACATGATGAGTCTGCGCCCCGACATGGCCGGGAGCGCCGAGACCGCGCTCGAACTGGAGCAGATCATCCGCTCCGCGGAGGAGATGCGGCGCCCCCTCCAACTGTCCGACGCGCGGCTGGAGGACTACGACGCCGTGTACTTCCCGGGCGGCCACGGCCCGATGGAGGACCTGTGGGAGGACCCTGACGCGGGACGGCTGCTGACCGCGGCCCTCGCCTCGGGCAAGCCGCTGGCCGTGGTCTGCCACGCGCCGGCCGCCCTGCTGTCGACCAGGATCCGCGGTGTCTCCCCGTTCGCGGGCTACCGGGTCACCGGCTTCACCAACGACGAGGAGGAAGGCGTCGGGCTGGCCTCCCGGGCGCGGTGGCTGCTGGAGGACGAACTGAAGGTGCTCGGCGTGGACTTCGTCCGCGGCGACATGTGGAAGCCGTACACGGTGGTCGACCGCAACCTCTACACGGGGCAGAACCCGGCGTCGGCGGAGGCCCTGGCGGCCGAGCTGCTGAAGGTCCTGTAGCGCGGCGGCGGCCGGAACTGTCGGTCGGTTGTGCGCAATAGACTGTGTTCATGGCAGATACGACGGCGGTCGAGCCGCTCGACCAGGACGAGGAGGCGTTCCTCCGCGCGCTCGGACGCGTGATGGCGTACCTGCCGCGCGTCGTGGACGCCGACATGGCCAAGGAGCAGCCGATCACCAGCAGCGAGTACACCGTGCTGGTGCATCTGTCCGAGGCTCCCGGGAACCATCTGCGGATGAGCGATCTGGCGCGGATGTGCGGGCTCTCCCTGAGCGGTGTCACCCGTGTGGTGAAGCGCCTGGAGGCGCAGTCGCTGGTGCTGCGCGAGAAGTGCCCGGACGACGGCCGGGCCTGGCTGGCGAGCCTCACCGACGAGGGCTGGGAGCGGCTGAAGCTGGCCTGGCCGACCAACCTCGCGAGTGTGCGCCGGCACATCTTCTCCCGCCTCGAGGGCTGTGACATCGCCGCCGCCGCCCGGGTCCTGGAGCGCATCGCCGCGGACGACTGACCGGCGACGGCCGCCCCGGCCCCCGCGCGTGCGGGTGACCGGGGCGGCCGTGCGTCAGGCGGCGGTGCGCAGCGGGGCCAGCGCCGTGGACCAGGCCACGACCTTCTCCCGCGTCACCCCGACGGATGCGGTCGGGTGGGGCGGGGCGCCCCGGCCGGGCACAGTCACGAGCGATGACCTCTCGCGAAGGGCCGGAGCACATGAGCGCCGCCGAGCAGTTCGCCGTTCAGGAGGTCACGCCGTCCTACTGGCGCGTGACCTTCTCCAACGGCGCGATCAACCTGGTCGACCCCGACACCGTGGAGCAGCTCGCGGAGCTGATCACCCGTATCGAACGGGCCCCCGATCTCACGGTCGTCGTCTTCCGCAGCGCCCATGAGGACTTCTTCATGGCGCACTGGGACATGCTGTCCGACACCGCCCGGGTGGCCGCGATGAGCCCGGCCGCCTCCGGGCTGCATCCGTACGCCGACAACATGTACCGCCTGGCCCGGGTGCCCGCCCTCACCGTCAGCGAGATCGCCGGGCGGGCCCGGGGCGCCGGCAGCGAGTTCGTCCTGGCGACCGACGTCCGGTTCGCCGGGCCCCGCGCCGTCCTCGGGCACTTCGAGGTCGGTGTCGGCTCGGTGCCCGGCGGGAACCCCGCCGGGCGGCTGGCCCGGCTGCTCGGCCGGGGGCGGGCGCTGGAGGTGCTGCTGGGCGCCGACGACTTCCCGGCCGGTCTGGCGGCGGCGTACGGCTACGTCAACCGCGTGGTGCCGGAGGACCGGCTGGAGGACGTCGTGGACGCCTTCGCGCGCCGCGTCGCCGGTTTCGACAAGGTGGCGGTGTCCGGGACCAAGGCGCTGGTCGACGCGGTCACCGAGCCGCCCGTCGAGGAGTTCGCGGCGGCCCTGGCCGCGTTCTTCCGGACCTCGGGGCGGCCGGAGAACAGCGCCCGTGTCAGACGGCTCTTCGACGCCGGTCTGCAGCAGCCGGACGGCGCCGAACGCGACCTCGGGCGGCACTTGGGACCATCGACCTGACGCCGGGCCGCGCTCTCGCGGAGGCACACCTTCCCCCGGCCCGGGGAACAGGAGGACGCGCCATGCCGATCACCTTCCCGGGGGCCGTCGCGGACGCCGCCCACGCGCATGTGCGCGAGGTGCTCGACCCGCCGATCCTGCACCACAGCGTCCGGGTGTGGCTGCTGGCCGACCACATCGGCCGGCGGGAGGGCGTCGACGGCGTCGAGCGCGAAGCCCTCGCGGTCGCGTGTCTGTTCCACGACTCGGGGACGGCCGCCGTCTACGACGGGCCGCAGCGGTTCGAGGTGGAGGGCGCCGACGCGGCCCGCGCGTTCCTGGCGGCGTACGACTGGCCGGAGCCGCTCGTGCGGAGCGTCTGGGAGGCGATCGCGCTGCACACCTCCCCGGGGATCGCGGAGCGGATGGGCACCCTGCCCCGGCTGGTCCGGGAGGGCGTCCTCGCCGACTTCGGGCACACCGACCTGATCCCGCCCGGCGACGAAGAGGCTCTGGCCTCCGCCCTCGCCGCCTTCCCGCGCCAGGACATCGAGGCCGCGCTGAGCGGCGCGGTGGTCGCGCAGGCGCTCAGGAACCCGGAGAAGGCCCCGCCGTCGAGCTGGCCGGGCGGGCTGCTCGCCGCCCACCGCGCGGAGCAGGACCGGGACGGCTCCAACCCCGCTTTCTGACCCACGCGGCCGGGGGTCCCCCGGACACCAGGACTCCCGCGGAGGTGACCGGTGCGGCCACAAGGTCGATACTTCGGACAGCGGGACTTCCACGGGCCCCGCGTGCGATCGTTGCCCCGTACCCACTCCGAACAGCCCAGACGCAGGTCGCCAGGTCATCTGGTGAGCTTCCCGGGAGGTACTCATGAAGATGCTGATCAACGTCGCGGAGACCGTGGTCGCGGACGCGCTGCGCGGGATGGCCGCCGCGCACCCCGAACTCGTCGTCGACGTGGAGAACCGGGTGATCGTGCGGCGGGACGCCCCCGTCGCGGGCAAGGTCGGGCTGATCTCCGGCGGAGGTTCGGGGCACGAGCCGCTGCACGGCGGATTCGTCGGTCCCGGCATGCTGTCGGCGGCCTGTCCCGGCGAGGTGTTCACCTCCCCGGTGCCGGACCAGATGGTGCGGGCCGCGGCCGCCGTGGACAGCGGGGCCGGGGTGCTCTTCATCGTGAAGAACTACACGGGCGACGTCCTCAACTTCGACATGGCCGCCGAACTCGCCGAGGACGAGGGCGTCCAGGTCGGCAAGGTGCTCGTCAACGACGACGTCGCGGTGACCGACAGCCTCTACACGGCCGGGCGGCGCGGCACGGGCGCGACCCTGTTCGTGGAGAAGATCGCCGGGGCCGCCGCCGACGAGGGGCAGCCGCTGGAGCGGGTGGAGGCCGTCGGGCGGCAGGTCAACGAGAACGCGCGCAGCTTCGGCGTCGCGCTGAGCGCCGTCACCACGCCCGCCAAGGGCAGCCCCACCTTCGACCTGCCGGCCGGCGAGCTGGAGCTGGGCATCGGCATCCACGGCGAGCCCGGCCGCGAGCGGCGGGCGATGATGACCTCGGGCGAGATCGCGGACTTCGCGGTCGGCGCCATCCTGGACGACATGACCCCGCGCAACCCGGTCCTCGTCCTGGTCAACGGCATGGGCGCGACCCCGCTGCTGGAGCTGTACGGCTTCAACGCCGAGGTGCAGCGGGTGCTCGCCGAGCGCGGGGTCGCGGTCGCGCGCACGCTGGTGGGCAACTACGTCACCTCGCTGGACATGGCCGGTGCCTCGGTCACCCTGTGCCAGGTCGACGAGGAGCTGCTGCGGCTGTGGGACGCGCCGGTGAGCACACCGGGCCTGCGCTGGGGTATGTGATCCGGGGCCGCACGAACACGAGCCACCTGCCACGCAAGGAGATCAAGTGCTCGACGCCGACTTCTTCCGCCGTTGGATGACGGCGACCGCCGCCTCCGTGGACCGCGAGGCGGAGAACCTCACCGCCCTCGACTCCCCCATCGGCGACGCCGACCACGGCAGCAATCTGCAGCGCGGGTTCGCCGCGGTCACGGCGGCGCTGGAGAAGGAGCAGCCGCAGACGCCCGGCGCGGTCCTGATCCTGGCCGGACGGCAGCTCATCTCCACGGTGGGCGGGGCGTCCGGGCCGCTGTACGGCACGCTGCTGCGCCGTACCGGCAAGGCGCTGGGCGACGCGGCCGAGGTCGGCGCCGAGCAGTTCGCGGAGGCCCTGCGTACCGGGGTCGATGCGGTCATGGCGCTCGGGGGCGCCGCTCCGGGCGACGCGACCATGCTCGACGCCCTCGTCCCCGCCGTGGAGGCGCTGGGCGACGGGTTCGCCGCGGCGGCGACGGCCGCGCGGGAGGGTGCCGTCGCGACGACGCCGATGCAGGCGCGCAAGGGACGGGCCAGCTATCTCGGGGAGCGCAGCATCGGGCACCAGGACCCGGGCGCCACGTCCTCGGCGCTGCTCGTCCAGGCTCTCGTGGAGGCGTCCGATGAGTGAGGCGAAGGAAGGCCGGCTGGTCGGCATCGTGCTGGTCTCGCACAGCGCGCAGGTGGCCGCGTCGGTGGCCGAGCTGGCGCAGAAGCTGGCGGGCGGCGGGACCGATGTGCCCGTGGCCCCCGCGGGCGGCACCGAGGGCGGTGGGCTGGGCACGAGCGCCGAGCTGATCGCGGCGGCGGCCGCGTCGGTGGACCGGGGTGCCGGGGTCGCGGTCCTCACCGATCTGGGGAGCGCGGTCCTCACCGTGAAGGCGCTGCTGGCCGAGGGCGACGAACTGCCGGAGAACACCCGGCTGGTGGACGCGCCGTTCGTGGAGGGCGCGGTGGCCGCGGTCGTGACGGCGGCGGCGGGCGCCGACCTCGCGGCGGTGGAGGCGGCCGCGGCGGACGCGTACAGCTACCGGAAGGTGTGAGCGGCGAGGGGTGCCGGCCGGGGGCCCCTGTCCGTCACTGTCCGCGCGTGAACTCCCTGGCCACGCGCTCCCCGGCGCGGACGGCCTCGGCCGCGTCCTCGATGGGCTTGACCACCTGGTCCTTGAAGACGATGTAGGTGACCCCGGACGCGGCGCCCCCGGAGCGGGGGTCGGCGGGGATGCCGAGCGCCTCGGCGGCGGCGTACGACGCCTCGCCGATGATGTCGTACGGGCCGACGTCGCCGACGACCGCGTACCGCACCCGGCCCTGGTGGATGACGGCGGCGAGCGAGCCGCCGCGGATCCCGTGGTCCCGGTAGTCCCATATGGTGCTCGGCGTCGGCACCACGATGTAGGGCAGCTTCTCGGCGCTCAGATAGCGGCCGTCGGACTGGGTGAACGCGGTGGCGGAGGAGAAGTGCGGGTCCGTGCGCCGGCTGCAGCGTGCGGTGGGGCGGCCGTCGCAGTCGATGTCCATGTCGGCCTTCCAGAACACCGCGTCCTCGGTCCCGCAGACCGGAACGGTCGCGGGCCGGCCGCTGTCCGTGCGGTAGCGGCCCCGGGAGACCTGGGCGCATCGGTTCACCTTGGCCAGCAGTTCGGCGGCGGTGACGTCGGCCTCCTGACTCACCCTCGGCTCCTCCGGAACGGGTGGCGGCGAGGGCGGCGGGCTCGTCGGGGCGAGCAGGGCGGCTCCTGCCGCGGCCAGCGTCAGCGCGTACGATCGCACGATTCGGGGCCTCACGTCGGGGACACGGACACGCGTCCACCGGCGACCCGGGGATGGGACCCGGCGGTCACGCACCGTGCACCGCACCGGCGAACACTCAGCCCAATCTGGTGGCCGTCCGATCATGCTGCCACCAGAGGGGTCCGTACGGTGCACACCGGCGGTGTCACGGCGGGGCGGCTCCGGGCGTCCGCCGGCGGCCGGGGGCCTGACTCCCTGACGGATCCAGGCCCCGGGCCACCCGCGTCCGGCGCGGGATCAGCGACGACAGCGGCCCACGCCGAGGGCATGAACTCCCGAGCCCTCGAGGGAAGTTCAGCCATGAGGACCTTCAGCATACGGAACGCCCTCCACCGGTCACCAGCGGCCACCCCTTCGCCCGCCCTCCTGCCCGCCCGCTTCCCCGCCCCTCTCGTCCGCCCTCTTGATGTGAGCGCGTCAGCGGGGTCATATTGGTCCGGACCATTGCCGTCGGTCGCCTTCGGGAGGCAGAGCCGTGCGACGCGTGTCCGCCCTCGTCCCCGCCGTCTGCGCCGCGCTCGTGCTCTCGTCCTGCGCCTGGGGCGGGGACGACGGCACGGGCGCCCGTCCGCCGGGGGCGCCGACCGGGGTGACGGCGCGGGCGGGCAGCGCGACCAGCGTCCATGTGATGTGGAACGCCGTACGGGCGGGCGATGCCGACGGGATCCGCGGCTACGAGGTGTACCGGGGCGGCACCAAGGTCGTGGAGGTGCCGGGCTCCGCGCACATGGCCGACGTCACCCGGCTGGAGCCCTCGCGCGGCTACGCGTTCACGGTCCGCGCCCGGGACACGGAAGGGCGGCTCGGGCCACCGAGCCGGACGGTCCGGGCGACCACCCCGGCGGCCGTGGCCGCGGACCGGGCGGCGCCGAGCCGGCCCGGGCGGGCGAAAGGGCGCGCGGTCGGCAGCCGGGCCGTCCAGCTGTCGTGGACGCGATCGACGGACGACCGGGACGTCCTGTCGTACGACGTCTATCAGGGCGACACGAGGATCCACAGTGTGGGCGGGAACCAGACGGCCACCGTGGTCACCGGGCTGCGGGCCGGGACCCGGTACTCGTTCACCGTGCGGGCCCGGGACGCCGCCGACAATCTGTCCCCGGCCTCGGACGCCGTGCGTGTCACCACACCGGGCACCGACGACGGCCGCGGCACCGCGCCGACGGACTTCCGGGCCACGACCCGGCGCGCGGACGGGGCGTACCACGTCGATCTGAGCTGGACACCGCCGCGCACGGACGGCACCGTCACGGAGTACCAGGTCCAGCTCGACGGGCGGGTGGCCACCTCGCTGGTGTTCGGCGGGAACCCGCCGCGCGAGAAGGCCACGTACAGCTTCTATCTGGGGCCGGAGGCCGGGGTGCGGCACCGGGTGCGGATCCGGGCCATGCTGCCGGACGGCACCTGGGGCGGCTTCTCGGCGGAACGGACCGTGACGACCGGGCCGTGAACGGCCTGTCGGGGCCGGCCGGGCGCCAAACCCGCTACGGCCGCCGGTCCCCCGAACGCGGCGCCGCGTCACCTGACCGGCGGATGCCCGCATGCGCCCCGGCCCCGGTACGCGTTGGCTGCACCTGAGGCAGCACGGGCGTTCCCGACCTACGGCGGCGCAACGGACGTACCGCCGACCGTGCCGCCGGAGGGCAACTCATGCGCAATACCTCGCTCTTCCGCTCGGGCCTGACCGTGGCAGCCGCCTCCGCACTCCCCCTGTTCGCGGCCGCCGTCCCGGCCACCGCACAGACGGGGATCTCCGTGAGCACCACCGGCTCCACGGTCTCCGTCACGACCAGCGCGTGCACCCGGTCGAACGGCAGCTGGGGCACCGCCTCGCTGCTCAACAGCCGGCAGTCCAACTTCTCGCAGGGCCGCAGGGTCTCCCTGACCGGCACGGAGGCCCTGCAGTCGGCGGCGTGGTCCGACGTGAGCTCCGGGACCCACACCGTCATCGTCATCTGCTCCGACGGCACCCGGGCCGGCACCCAGGCCGTCATAGTCTCGCCGACCGCGCGGCCCACGATCTCGGCCACGACCACCGCCTCGGCCACCCCCTCGCGCGGCGTGATGGGCGGCGTGGGCGGCAGCAGCCGCGACTACGGCACGCTGACCATGGTGGGCGGCGGTGTCCTGGTCGGCGCGGGGGTCGCGGGGACCGCCTGGTACCTGCGCCGCCGCTCGTCCCGGCCGCGCCACCTCTGACGGCCGCCCACCACCCGCACGGTCCCGGGACTCACCCTGTCCCGGGGCTCACGCGGTCCCGGGCTCACGCGGTCCCGGGTCCGGGCACGTCCTCCGGGAACTCCTCCAGCGCGTGCGTGAGCCACCGGGTCCAGAAGGTCTCCAGGTCGATCCCGGCGCGCAGCACCAGATGCCGCAGCCGGTCCTGGGAACTGTCCCGGCCGGGCGGGAAGTCGCGCTTCTCGATCTCCTCGTACTCGGCGAGCTGACGCCGGTGCAGTTCGAGATGGCGGCGCAGGTCCTCCCCGAGGCCCGCGGTGCCCACGACCGCGGCGGCACGCATACGCAGCAGCAGCGTGTCGCGCATCGGCCGCGGGTCCTGGGAGGCGGCGGTCCAGCGGGCCAGTTCGGCACGGCCCGCGGGCAGCACCTCGTAGCTCTTGCGCTGCCCGCGGGCGGGCTGTTCGGACGGCAGGGCCCGGATGAGCCCGTCGGTCTCCAGTCGTCCCAGCTCGCGGTAGATCTGCTGATGCGTCGCCGACCAGAAGTAACCGATCGACTTGTCGAAGCGACGGGTCAGCTCCAGCCCCGAGGACGGTTTCTCGAGCAGGGCCGTGAGGATCGCGTGCGGGAGTGACATGGGCTCATCCTAGGGACGCGCTCCGGGCGCCCTACAGGCTCGCCGCCAGCTCGGTGCCCTGCTTGATGGCCCGCTTGGCGTCGAGTTCGGCGGCCACGTCGGCGCCGCCGATCAGGTGCGCGCTGCGGCCCGCGGCGAGCAGCGCCTCGTACAGGTCGCGGCGCGGCTCCTGCCCGGTGCACAGCACCACGGTGTCGACCTCGAGGACGGTGCTCTCGTCGCCGACGGTGACATGCAGTCCGGCGTCGTCGATACGGTCGTAGCGCACACCCGGGACCATGGTGACGCCCCGGTGCTTCAGTTCGGTGCGGTGGATCCAGCCGGTCGTCTTGCCGAGGCCGGCGCCGACCTTGCTGGTCTTGCGCTGGAGCAGGTGCACGGTGCGCGGGGGTTCGGGGCGCTCGGGTGCGGTGAGTCCGCCGGGGGCCGTGTAGTCCATGTCGACGCCCCAGAGCCGGAAGTACGTCTCCGGGTCCTCGTTCGCCTTGTCGCCGCCGTCGGTGAGGAACTCGGCGACGTCGAAGCCGATGCCGCCCGCGCCGAGGACGGCGACGCGGTCGCCGACCGGGGCCCCGTCGCGCAGGACGTCGAGGTAGCCGACGACGCTCGGGTGGTCGACGCCCGGGATGTCCGGGACGCGCGGGGTGACGCCGGTGGCGACGACGACCTCGTCGTAGCCGGCGAGGTCGTCGGCCGACACCCAGGTGTTCAGGCGGACGTCGACGCCCTGCCAGTCGAGCTGGTGGCGGTAGTAGCGCAGCGTCTCGTCGAACTCCTGCTTGCCGGGGACCTTGCGGGCGACGTTCAGCTGGCCGCCGATCTCGCCGGCGCCGTCGAACAGCGTGACGTCGTGGCCGCGTTCGGCCGCGCTCACCGCGCAGGCCAGGCCGGCGGGTCCGGCGCCGACGACCGCGACCCGCTTGCGCAGCCGGGTCGGGGACAGGGTCAGCTCGGTCTCGTGGCAGGCGCGCGGGTTGACCAGACAGGAGGTGATCTTGCCGCTGAAGGTGTGGTCGAGGCAGGCCTGGTTGCAGCCGATGCAGGTGTTGATGGCCTCGGGCCGGCCGGCCGCGGCCTTGGCGACGAAGTCGGGGTCGGCGAGCATCGGACGGGCCATCGACACCATGTCCGCGCGGCCGTCGGCCAGCAACTCCTCGGCCAGTTCGGGGGTGTTGATGCGGTTGGTGGTGACGAGCGGGACCGACACCTCGCCCATCAGCCGCTGGGTGACCCAGGTGTACGCGCCGCGCGGCACAGAGGTGGCGATGGTGGGGATACGGGCCTCGTGCCAGCCGATGCCGGTGTTGATGATGGTCGCGCCGGCGGCCTCGACGGCCTTCGCGAGGGTGATGACCTCGTCCAGCGTGGAGCCGCCGGGGACCAGGTCGAGCATGGACAGCCGGTAGACGATGATGAAGTCCTCGCCGACGGCCTCGCGCACCCGGCGCACGATCTCGACCGGGAAGCGCATGCGGTTCTCGTAGGCGCCGCCCCAGCGGTCGGTGCGGTGGTTGGTCTGCGCGGCGATGAACTCGTTGATCAGATAGCCCTCGGAGCCCATGATCTCCACGCCGTCGTAACCGGCGCTCCGGGCGAGGCGGGCCGCGCGGGCGTAGTCGTCGATGGTCCGCTCGACCTCGGCGTCGGTGAGCTCGCGGGGCGGGAAGGGGCTGATCGGCGCCTGGAGGGGGCTCGGGGCGACCAGGTCCTGATGGTAGGCGTACCGCCCGAAGTGCAGGATCTGCATCGCGATCCTGCCGCCCTCGCGGTGCACGGCCTCGGTGATGACCTGGTGCTGCTCGGCCTCCGCCTCGGTGGTGAGTTTGGCGCCGCCCTCGTAGGGCCGCCCCTCGTCGTTGGGGGCGATGCCGCCGGTGACGATGAGGCCCACGCCGCCGCGTGCCCGCTCCGCGTAGAAGGCCGCCATGCGCTCGAAGCCGCGCTCGGCCTCCTCCAGGCCCACGTGCATCGAGCCCATGAGGACCCGGTTGGGCAGCGTGGTGAAGCCCAGGTCGAGCGGGCTCAGCAGATGCGGGTAACGGCTCATGGGGGCCTCCGTCGCGGTGTCGTCTGACGTAGTTGTAGAGGACCGCGGCGCCTTTATGCAACTAGTTGCACAACAGCTTGGGCGTGACTCCGGACACGGGGGGCGGGGAGCGGGAGTGGGGGTGGGTGGGTACTGGACACATGGCGTCCGCGCACACGGTGTCCCGGCACACGGCGTCCGGACACACGGAGGCCGCACACATGGCGTCCGGGCACACGGAAGCCCGCGTACCGGTGGTACGCGGGCCTCGGTGTGCCGGTCGCCCGGGGGGCGTGGGCTTCTACGACGCTCCGGAGCGGCTCTCCAGGACCACGTGGAGTTCCCGCTCCTGGTCGCCGGAGGCCGAGGCGAGGTCGTGGACGGTGAACAGGGAGTCCAGGGTGCTACGGAGCCGTTCGATGGCCCAGTAGCCGCCCTGCGCGTCCGCCTCGACGCGCGACGAGAGCCGGGCCGGGGGCGGGCACTGCTGCGCGTCCGTCACCTCGAACGTGCCGAGCCACACCATCGGCCGGGTCTCGTGGAGCTGCTGCGGCACGTCGTCCGGCCCCCGGTCCGACTCGAAGCACGTGGACAGCGCGTCGAAGACGATCCGGGCGTCCTCCTTGTTGCATCCGCTGATCTCGACGGACACAGCTTCGTCGTGCAGTCGTTCACGATCCATCGTGATCGCTCCTCTCGTGGCCACACCGCGGTGCCACGGGTAGCCCGCGGAACCGGACCCCAACCCAAGAAAAGCACCACACATGCCGGCGCACTACCGGCGAGGCCGTTCCCATGGGTCCCCGGCCACCGCTCAGCCCCTGGTGAACCGGTACGTCTTGCTGTCGGTCAGCACACAGAAGCCCGGCGAGATGACGATGACGCGCAGGGTGCCGGTACGGCGGTCGTAGTCGATGCCCTCCGTCTCGAAGGAGCCCGAGCAGGAGCTGCGCAGCGGGAGCTGGCGCAGGGCGGTGACCCGGCCCGTGACGTCGGAGGTGCCGGGGGCGGCGGAGAGGTCGATCTGCAGCAGGGGCTTGGTGGTGCCGAAGAGGCTGCCGTCGGGGTCGTCGGACGAGCACAGCAGTGTCGTGGCGTCACGGAAGTCGCAGCCCTGCACATCGCGGACGGGCCGGTCGAGCCGGATGCTGGAGGTCCAGGGCAGGTTCGCCGAGGGGGACGTGGACGGGTTGACGCCGGGCGTCGGGTGGACGAGCAACCGGGTCATGGTGCCCCACTCGCCGGAGACCATCCACTGCCCGCCCGGTGAGATCGCGACGAAGGAGTTGTTCAGCGCCTCGCCGGGGCCCAGCGCGTGGACGTACTCGGACCAGCCGCCGCCCGGCGCCTGGACCCGGAACATCTTCGCGGAGCCCGAGTCGGCCTGGTACGGCTCGATGTAGTAGCCGTCGTAGGAGGCGTCGGGGTCGCCCACATGGTTCCAGCCGCGGTTCCTGACCGACAGAGGGATGGTGCCGATGCCGGTGTAGCGGTTGGCGCTGTTCGCCGGGACCTCGACGGACGTCAGCCCCTGGCTCTCGGTCAGCGGGTCGGCACGGTCGGAGCCGACCTCCGTCCAGGTGTCGGCCGCCTGCGCGGGCGTGGCGGTGGACAGGACGGCGGCCGAGGCGAGGGCCACGAGGCCCGTCAGCAGGGCGTGACAACGTTGCCGGGCACGCTGGGCCATGGGGCGGCTCCTTGGGGGGGTGGGGGCGCGT
Organism: Streptomyces sp. RK62; assembly: GCF_018070255.1. NCBI lineage: Bacteria > Bacillati > Actinomycetota > Actinomycetes > Kitasatosporales > Streptomycetaceae > Streptomyces > Streptomyces sp. RK62. The sequence goes on from NZ_JAGPYD010000003.1 coordinate 288,707, forward strand.
CGGCGGACAGTGTGGCGGCCCCACATGGTCATGTACAGACCAATGACAGCCATGTCCGTTGTAGCGTCCGCCACAGTCGCCGTCCCACGTGTGTCTTCGGCACCCACCCGCTGTCGTGTTGAGGGATGGTGGAGGTGAGCGACCGAGGGGGCCCGAACACCGTCGGACGCGGTAGAACAAGGGGAGTCGGCACAGGGGATCGACGTGCCACGACTACGGGCGAAGGCGGTGCGTGGGATGTCTCCAGGCGAACGTCCCATGGCCGGGGGCGACGAGCCGACCCGGGGACCGATGGGTCCGAGCGGACTCCTCGACGTGCTCAAGGTGGCGTCCGTCGTGCTGGACGTCGAGGGCCGCATCGTGCTCTGGAGCCCTCAGGCCGAGGAGCTGTTCGGCTATCCGGCGCGCGAGGCGCTCGGCGAGTACGCCGCCCGGATCATGGTCCACGAACAGCACCTGGATCTGGTCGTCAAGCTCTTCGCCGACGTCATGGAGACCGGCGAGGGCTGGGCCGGCGCCTTCCCCATCCGGCGCAAGGACGGCGGCACCCGCTTGGTCGAGTTCCGCAACATGCGGCTGCTCGACGACCAGGGCGACGTCTACGCCCTCGGCCTGTGCGCCGACCAGTCGACGGTCCGTCAGGTGGAGCGGGACGTCGCGCTGTCCACGCGCACCATCGCCCAGGCGCCCGTCGGGCTCGCCGTCCTCGACACCGAGCTGCGCTACGTCTCCGTCAACCCGGCGCTGGCCGAGCTGAACGGCCTCCCCGCCGAGGCGCACCTCGGCCATATGCCGCACGAGCTGATGCAGGACGCCGAGGCGGCCCGCACCGTGGAGGCGGCGCTGCGCGCCGTGCTGCGCACCGGGGAGCCGGTCATCAACCGGCGGATCGTGGGCCGTACCCGGGCCCACCCCGACATGGACCGCTTCTGGTCCATCTCCCTGTACCGCCTGGAGGACACCGCCGGGACGGTGCTCGGCGTGGCCGGGATGGCGGTGGACATCACCGAGCAGCACCAGGCCGCGGTCGCGGCGGAGACCGCACGGCGCCGGCTCGCACTGATCGCCGATGCCTCCGCCCGGATCGGCACCACGCTGGAGCTGGACCGTACGGCCGGCGAGCTGGCGGACGTCGCCGTGCCGGAGCTCGCCGACGTGGCCGCGGTGGATCTGCTGGACGCCGTCGTGCAGGGCCGGCGCAGCACCCTCGGCCCCGCCGAGCCGGCGGTGATCCGCGCCCTCGCCGTCCGCTCGGCACACGACACCGGCGCCGTGGAGGCCGCCGATCCGCCCGGGCACATCGCCCGCTACGGGCCCGACCGTCTGGTCACGGAGTGCGTGCGCACGGGCGACCCGGTGCTGGTGGCGCGGGTCGGCGAGGAGGACCTGCCGCGTATCGCCCGCTCCCCCGAGGCCGCCCGTCAGCTCGGCCGCGCTGGACTGCACTCGTATCTCGCGGTGCCGCTGATCGCGCGCGGCGAGGTCCTCGGCGCCCTCGACCTCAAGCGCATCCACAACCCGCTGCCGTTCAGCGAGGACGACCTGCTGCTCGCCCGCGAGCTGGCCGCCCGCGCGGCCATCCAGATCGACAACGCCCGCTGGTACCAGAACGCCCGCGACACGGCCCTGACCCTCCAGCGCAGCATGCTGCCCAGCCACCCGCCGGTGACCGGTGGCCTGGAGGTCGCCTCCCGGTACCAGCCGGCCGGCGCGGCCGCGGAGGTCGGCGGCGACTGGTTCGACGTGATCCCGCTGGAGGGCGCCAAGACGGCGCTGGTCGTCGGCGACGTCATGGGCAGCGGCATCGAGGCCGCCGCGACGATGGGCCGGCTGCGCACCGCGACCCACACCCTGGCCTCCCTCGATCTGGAGCCGACGCGGCTCCTGGAGCACCTCGACACGATCACCCAGGGACTCGACCACTCCATCGCGACCTGTGTGTACGCCGTCCACGACCCGGAGCTGCGGCAGTGCCGCATCGCCAACGCCGGGCATCTGCCGCCCGTCCGCGTCCGCCCCGGCCGGCCGCCCGAGCTGCTGGAGCTGCCGACGGGCGCCCCGCTCGGCGTCGGCGGCGTCGCCTTCTCCACGACGACCGTCGACCTCGCACCGGGCGACCAGCTCGTCTTCTACACCGACGGTCTGGTGGAGACCCGCCGGCACCCGCTGGACGAACGCCTCGACGCGCTCCTCGCCCTGCTCGACGACCCGGGGCGTCCGCTGCAGGAGTGCTGCGACCTCCTGCTGCGGACGCTGCACCAGCCCGAGAACTCCGACGATGTGGCGCTGCTCATCGCCCGGGTGCTCGACCCCGCCTGAGCGGCCCGCACATGTGGTCGTCGGCCAGGTCTGAGACCTGGCCGACGACCACATGTGCGTAGAGCTCGTCGGAGACCAGCAGGCGGGCCGACAGCCCACTGGCCGTGAAGGTCTCCATGGCCTGCGGCGCCTGGCGCTCGCTGGTCTCGATCAGCAGGCAGCCGCCCGGCGCGAGCCAGCGCGGTGCCTCGGCGGCGACCCGGCGCAGCACGTCCAGGCCGTCCGGGCCCCCGTCGAGCGCCACCAGCGGCTCGTGCTCCCGCGCCTCGGCGGGCAGCAGCGGCACCTCGCCGGTGGGGACGTACGGCACGTTCGCCGCGAGGATGCCGACGCGGCCGCGCAGCCCGGCGGGCAGGGCCTCGAACAGGTCGCCCTCGTGCACCCGGCCATCGAAGGGCGCCACGTTGCCGCGGGCGCAGCGCACGGCGGCGGGGTCGATGTCGGCGGCGTGCAGTTCGGCCCCGTCGAGCGCGGCGGCGAGGGCAGCGCCGACCGCGCCGGACCCGCAGCACAGGTCGACGACCACCCGGGCGTCGGGGACGTGGGCGAGCGCCTGCCGCACCAGGAACTCGGTCCGGCGGCGCGGGACGAAGACGCCGGGTGCGACGGTGATCCGCAGACCGGCGAACTCGGCCCAGCCGACGACGAGTTCCAGAGGAAGACCGCTCACGCGCCGGTCCACCAGGGCGGCCAGTTCGCCGGGGTCGGCGGCTGCGGAGAGGATGAGCCGGGCCTCGTCCTCGGCGAACACACAGCCGGCGGCGCGCAGGGCGCTCACGACGGCGTCGTGGGAGAGGGGTGAGGGAGAGGCGGGGGGCCGGAACGGGGGCGGGGACGCGGGGGGCATGGAAGCCGAGAGCCTTTCGGAGGGCCGAAGGGTGCTCTGGCGGTCGCCTAGCGGCGGAGGTCCGCGCCGATCCGAAGGGTGAGCACCCGACCTGACACAGCGGTGATGGGTCCCACCTCCCGGCTCCTGGGCCGGGGCTCTCCCGGCTGGACGGCACACCCTACCGCAAGGGTGCGGGGCGTTCCGGGCCTGTCAGGCCCGGGTCTGTCCGCGGGCTGTGGCGACGCGGTGTCCGGTCGGCGTCACCGCACGTGAGCGGCCGGACGCCCGGGCGCGGGTCCGCCGCCGGGACGTCGTACGGTGGTACGCGCACCTGCTGTTCCCGTTCGACCAGCGGGCCGTCGCCCGCGGCGGCCTGGAGGCCCCACCCGCATGCATGTCACCCGAGGCTTCACCGGACGCCCGCGCGTCCCGAACGCCGCCCTGCCGCCGGGTCAGTACGACGCCGGTGACGACTGGCCCGTGCTGTCCGCCGAGGTCACCCCGGAGCTGACGGCCGAGGAGTGGTCGTTCCGCATCGACGGCCTGGTGGAGCGGCCGCACACCTGGAACTGGGACGAGGCGCACGCTCTGCCCGCCTCCGCGTACGAGGGCGACATCCACTGTGTGACGAGCTGGTCCAAGTTCGGCGTGCGGTTCGGCGGTGTCTCGCTGGACGCCTTCCTCGATGTGGTCCGGCCCCATGGGTCCGCCACCCATGTGGTCGCCTACGCGCACACCGGCTACACCACCAACCTGCCGCTCGCCGATGTGACCGGCGGGCGCGCGTGGATCGCCTGGGAGTACGACGGGCGTCCGCTCGCCCCCGAGCACGGTGGGCCGGCGCGGCTGATCGTGCCCCATCTGTACTTCTGGAAGAGCGCGAAATGGATCGCGGGTCTGCGGATCCTCGACCACGACGAGCCGGGTTTCTGGGAGAGCAACGGCTACCACCCGCGCGGCAACCCCTGGGAGGAGCAGCGGTACTCCGGTGACTGAGACCCTCGGTACGACACAGTCCTTCACTCCCCCGACCCGGTTCGCCGTGCCCGGCCGTATCGCCGTGGACGACCAGGTGGCGTCCGAGTGGCAGACCGCGACGATCACGGAGATCCGCCGCGAGACACCGCGGGCGGCCACCTTCCGGCTGGCGGTGCCCGTGTGGCCGGGACACCTGCCCGGCCAGCATTTGATGGTGCGGCTGCGCGCCCGGGACGGCTATGTGGCGCAGCGCCACTACTCGATCGCGTCCGCGCCCGACGACACCGGCCACATCGAGCTGACGCTGGACCATGTCGAGGGCGGTGAGGTGTCCGGCTGGTTCCACACGGTGGCCGAGCCGGGCGACACGGTCGAGGTGCGCGGCCCGGTCAGCGGGTTCTTCGCGTGGCCCGGCGACCGGCCGGCCCTGCTGCTCGGCGCCGGTTCCGGCGTCGTCCCGCTGATGTCGATGGTGCGGCACTCCCGCGCCCGCGGCTCGGACGTGCCGCTGCGGCTGCTGGTGTCGGCCCGCAGCCCCGAAGAGCTGATCTACGCACGGGAGTACGGCCCCGAGACGACGGCCGTCTTCACGCGCTCCGCACCGGCCGGTGTGCCCGTGGGACGTATGGCCGCCGCACATGTGGCGCCGCTCCTGGCCGATCCACCGCACGGTGGGTGGGAGGCCTATGTGTGTGGCTCCAACGGGTTCGCGGAGCACGCGTCACGGCTGCTCGTGGCGGCGGGCCAGCCCGTGGACCGCATCCGGATCGAGCGCTTCGGCTGACCGGCCCGGCCGGCCCGGGCGAGCCGCGGCCGGCCCATGGCGACCGCGTGGCCGATTGAGGTCGATGCGCTGCCGGTGCGAGGGCTGCGCGAGGAACAACGGCCGGTGTTCGGGGTACCTGGACGGCATGCGAAGCCGGGTGCGTGGCTGGCGCCGGCGGCCCAACGAGCTGCGGCGCCGGTCGGATGTCGTCGAGACGTGGACCTTGCTCGGGGTGGGCCTCCTGCTGTTCGTGGCCGCGCCCCTGGTGGGCGTGGTCGCGGCGTGGTGGGCCCACGGGGACGCCCACGCCACGGCGGAGAAACAGCGGGCCGAACGGCGCCAGGTGCGGGCGATGGTGGTCCGCACGGTGTCGGGCGCGCTGCACACCCCGCAGACCGGGCGCCGGCCGTCGGCGAAAGTGACGGTCCGTTGGGCGGAGCCCGGGACCGGCCCCCGGACGTCGGCCGTGCGCGTCCCCTCCGGGACGCGGCCCGGTGACACGGTCCATGTGTGGCTGGACTCCCGCGGCCGGGGTGTGCTGCCGCCGCCGGACGACTCCGCGGTCCGGCTGCACGCGGCGACGATGGGCGTGTGCGCGACGGGCGCCACGGCAGCCGTCGTCGTCCTCGGCCACGGCCTCGTCCGGGGCACGGCGATGCGCCGCAGGCTCGCCGAGTGGGACCGGGCCTGGGCCGCCACCGAACCGGCGTGGACCGGCCGCAACGTCTGATCACGGCCCGCGCCCCAAAGGCCGAGCCGAACACGGATCCTGTGAAGTGGCCCTGGTCAGCGCACCGATCACCGACGTAGCGTGCGGTGGTCCGCGCTCCCTCCCTCTCACAAGGTGAACTCCATGGCCCTCTTCGACCTCCCGCTCGACGAACTGCGCACGTACCGCAGCCGGTCCGTCGAGCCCGAGGACTTCGACGCCTTCTGGTCCACGACGCTGGAGGAGGCGCGCGCGTACGACCTGGACGTCCGCTACGAGCCCGTCGACACCGGCCTGTCCACGGTACGGGTGTACGACGTGACGTTCGCCGGGTTCGGCGGACACCCCGTCAAGGGCTGGCTGCGGCTGCCGGCCGGGGCGACCGAACCGCTGCCGCTGGTCGTGGAGTTCGTCGGCTACGGCGGTGGACGCGGGCTGCCGCACGAGAACCTCCTGTGGGCGTCCACGGGCCGTGCCCACTTCATGATGGACACCCGCGGGCAGGGCAGCACCTGGGGCGCCGGCGGCGACACCCCGGACCCGGTGGGGTCCGGTCCCGCGCACCCCGGCTATATGACCCGGGGCATCGAGGCGCCCGAGACGTACTACTACCGCCGGGTGCTCACCGACGCGGTCCGGGCCGTCGAGGCGGCCCGCGCGCACCCGCTCGCCGACGCCGCCCGTACGGTCGTGGCCGGGGAGAGCCAGGGCGGCGGCATCTCGATCGCGGTCGGCGGGCTGGTGCCCGACCTCACGGCGGTGGCGCCGGACGTGCCGTTCCTGTGCGACTTCCCGCGCGCGGTGACCCTGACGGACCGTCGCCCGTACCGGGAGATCGGCGCCTACCTCTCGACGCACCGGGGCCGCACCGCCGAAGCCCTGCGCACCCTGTCCTACTTCGACGGCGTCCACTTCGCCGCACGCGGCCGGGCACCCGCGCTGTTCTCGGCGGCGCTGGAGGACCAGACCTGCCCGCCGTCGACGGTGTTCGCGGCGTTCAACGCCTGGGCGCACGACGAGAAGGCCATCGAGGTCTACGACTTCAACGACCACGAGGGCGGCGGCCCGTACCACCAGGTGGCCAAGCTGGACTGGCTGCGCTCCTACGCCTGACGGGCGCTCGCGCGGCCGCCGCGCGCCCGTCCCCTTCCGCACAGTCCGACCAGTCGGTACGTTCAGGGAGCCCGGGACCGCTCCGGCGGGCCCCCGGTCACCTCGGTGGACGACGAAGGGTGGAGTGGCTCATGACGGACCTTGCGGCGCGGGTGCACGGGCATTGCGATCCACGGTTCGCGGCGGTGCGCACGGCGTTCGAGGCGAACTTCCGGGAGCGGGGCGAGCTGGGGGCCGCGGTCGCCGTGACGGTCGGCGGCGAGACGGTCGTGGACCTGTGGGGCGGCTGGGCGGACGGGGCCCGCAGCCGCCCCTGGGAGCGCGACACGCTGGTCAACGTCTGGTCGACGACCAAGGGGCCGACGGCCCTGTGCGCGCACATCCTGGCCGACCGGGGGCTGCTCGACCTGGACGCGCCGGTGGCCGCCTACTGGCCGGAGTTCGCGGCGGCGGGCAAGGAAGGGGTCCTCGTACGGCATCTGCTGGCGCACCGGGCCGGCCTGCCGGGGCTGCGCGAGCCGCACTCGCTCGAGCAGCTCTACGACTGGGAGGCGACGACCCGTCGGCTCGCTGCGACGGAGCCCTGGTGGACACCGGGGACCGCGTCCGGGTACCACGCGCTCACCTACGGCTTCCTGGTCGGGGAGGTCGTGCGGCGGGTGTCGGGGCTGCGGCCCTCGGCGTTCCTGGAGCGTGAGGTGACCGGGCCGCTCGGCGTCGACTTCACGATCGGGCTGCCGGAGAAGGAGTCCGGCCGTGCGGCCGAGCTGGTCCAGCCGCCGGCCGGCCCGGAGGGCGATGGATCCGCCGCACTGGCCGCGCTGCCGCCCGTGGCGCTGGCCGCGCTGGCCAATCCGGCGGTGGGCGCCGAGCAGGCCGGCACCGCCGCGTGGCGGGCTGCCGAGATCCCCGCCGCGAACGGGCACGGCACCGCGCGGGCGGTCGCGGCGCTGTACGGGATCTTCGCGGGCGGCGGTTCGTACGGCGGCCGGCGGTTCCTGTCCCCGGAGGCGGCCGAGCGGGTGCGGGAGGGGCAGGGCAGCTGCCGTGACCTGGTGCTGGGGGCCGGACTGGGGCACGACACGGAGATCGGGCTGGGGTTGTGGCTCAGCGGCGCCGGTGGCTCGTACGGGCCCAACCCGCGGGCTTTCGGACATGACGGCTTCGGCGGCTCCTGCGGTCTGGCCGATCCGGAGGCGGGGGTGTCGATGGGGTATGTGATGAACCGGATGGGGCCGCATATCGCCGACGATCCCCGCAAGATGACCTTGGTCGACGCCGTGTATGCCTCACTCTGAGTCAGCGGGCGACCACGCGGTTTCGGCCGAAGTGGAGGCCGACCCTTCCCTCATGGTTTAGACCAATGCTTGGATCTGGTGACGCAAGGAGCCCGCACGGCTACGACACGTCACCGATCAGGAGGCGCGGCATGGTCCGCACCACCCCGCACGAACGCCCCCTCACCACCGCAGAGCCGCTGTACTGGCGGATCGCCACCCAGCTGCTCGGCGAGCTGCGCGACGGCACCATCCCGCCCGGTGAACGGCTGCCGGGGGAACGCCAGTTGGCCGGGCACTTCGGAGTCAGCAGGGAGACCGTACGACAGGCGCTGGAGGTGCTGCGCAGCAGCGGTCTGGTCGCCACCGACCGGCGCGGCAGCCACGCCAGCCTGCCGGGCCTGCCGGTCGAGGCGCCGACGGCGGTGGCGTTCCCGATCGGCGCCCGGGCCACGGGTCCGGGCGCCGTGGACCGGGCCGCGGTCGCCTGGGAGCTTCCCTCGCCGGAGCACGCCGAGGCGCTGGGGGTCGATCCGCACCGCCCGACGCTGGTGCACCGCCACGAGTCCACCGGCGCCGACGGACGCGCCCGGCGCACGGCCGTGACGACGTTCTCGGCCGTGGCGCTCGCGGAGGTGGTGGAGTTGGCCCGCTACCGGGACCGTGCGGACGGCTCCGGTGCGGCCGAACTGCGCCGCGCCTACGACTGGATGCGCCGGGCGGGCCTGACGCTGCATCACCGGGACGCCATCACTCGACTGCCGGGCGGCTCCTCGGTACGGGTCACCCGGCGCTCCCACGACCAGTACGGGCGCCCGCTGGAGATCACGGACCTGGTCGTGGACGCCCATCAGGACGCGCTGGTCTACGAGTTCACGGTCCCGGCGGCGGGCTGAGGGCGGACGACCCTCGACTGCCGGGCCAGGGCCAGCAGGCGGCCGTCGGCGGCGCGGACGACACTGTCGTCGACGGCCCAGCCGCCACCGGCGTGCTCGGTGCGGATGGTCACCAGCGCCCAGCCGTCCACGGCACCCTCGTCGAGAACGTCGGTGAGATGGACGGTGAGTTCGGCGGTGGGCACCGGACGCGGGGTGTCCCAGACGGCGTACAGCGCGGGCGGCAGGACGTCGGTGAGGGTGACGATCGCCGCCGCGTCGAGCGGCCGGCCGTCCAGGAAGCGGATCCACGCGGTGAGTTCCGCCCGCTCCCCACCGGCGAGCGGGCGGTCCGCCGTCGGCGGGCGTATCTCCAACTGCTGAGAGAACGGCGACAGTTCGGCCGGGAGCCGCAGCAGCGGGGAGTCCTCGGGCCCGGGCACGCGCGGCGCCGGTTGCGCGTACGGCACGTCCTGGCGCCGGGCGCCGAAGAGGGCGGACCCCAGGACGACCGGGGTGCCGTTCTGATGGCCGGTGAAGACACAGGTCGCCGTGCGCCGACCCGGGGCGGCCGGGGCCGTACCGGAGAAGTGCAGCGGACTGCCGTCCACGGGGGCGAGGTAGTGGGTGGTCAGCGTGCGGACCGGGTGCGCGCCGCCGGGGAAGCGGTCGCGTACGGCGGTCAGCGCGAGGGCGGCGACATGGCCGCCGTGCGCCCCCTCCCAGGACCACCAGGCAGGGTCGACGCGGGTCTCGGTGTCGGTCGTGGTGCTCACCCGGTCACGATAGCCGGGTAAGTTTGAAAAACAAACCCTCGCCCTGGATTAAGTACGGAAATCCAACCCTGCTCTTCAGGAGCCGTCAGTAAGGCTCACAGGGGCCGGCGCGCCACCACCATCCGCACCCGAGGGCTGCCGTCCCGCCGCGCGCCGAACTCGGGCAGCGGCTGCCAGGACACCTCGAACCCCGCCTCCGCGAGGCCCGCCCGCACGTCCGCCAGCCGGAAGGTGCGGTAGTACATGACGAACGGCGGCCGCCGGACGGCGTTGCGCACGCGCATCACCGCGTCAAAGCCCAGCAGTGCCCAGTAGGCGGGCGACGTGGGGCGCGGCGGCGCCACGACCGGGAAGGCGAAGCGGCCGCCCGGCCGCAGGACCGTGTGGACCTGGGCGAAGAGTCCGGGCAGCTCACGCGGCAGGAAGTGGCCGAACGCCCCGAAGCTCACCACCAGGTCGAAGGCGGACGTGAACGGCAGCGCGCGGGCGTCCGCACGCACCCAGTGCACCCGAGGCTCGTCACCCGCCCGCGAGCCCGGCACCGCCCGCCGCCGGGCGACCTCGAGCATGCCCGCGCTGAAGTCGACACCGGTGACACTGCGCCGGCACAGCTCGCCCAGGACGCCCACCCCGGCGCCCGTACCGCAGCACAGGTCGAGTCCGTCGGCGTACGGGCCGTCGGCGGCGAGCGCGCCCGTGACGGCGGTCAGGACCGAATCCGGCGTGCGGAACGGCGTGTGGTCGAACTTGGGGGCGAGCAGGTCGTAGCCGCGCTCGACCGACGACAGGGCCTGGACGGTGAGTTCGCGCAGGCTGGGACCCTCGGGGCCGAACATCGGCGTCACCCCGCCGCGACGCGTCGGCCGAGGACCGCGAGGACGCGGTCGCACCAGCGCAGGTTCTCCTCCTCGAAGGAGATACCGGCCAGCAGCGTCAGATAGGGCCCGATGCGCTCCGCGTCCCGCAGATACTCCTCCTCGGTCCGGCCGTCCAGCAGCCGTTCGCGGACGCGTTCGTAGCGGTCGAGCTTTCCGCGTGCCCAGCCGCGGCGCTCCTCGACCAGCGCGCGGGCGGTCTCCGGGTCCTCCATGGCCTGCACCTTGATGAGGAGTTCGTCCCGGATGGCGGTGGGCCGCCGGGGCGGTTCGGCGGCGAAGGCGCGCAGGTCCTCGCGGCCGGCCTCGGTGAGCGTGAACATCCGCTTGTTGGGGCGGCGTTCCTGCTGCACGAACCTGGCCTCGACGAGGCCGTCCTGGGCGAGGCGTTCCAGCTCCCGGTAGAGCTGCTGCGGGGTCGCGGGCCAGAAGTTCGCGAACGAGATGTCGAAGAGCTTGGACAGCTCGTAGCCCGAGGCCTCGCCCTCGAGCAGGGCGGCGAGCACGGCGTACTTGAGGGACATGTGGACACCGTAACAGCGGGTGACTATTCTCATCCGCACCTACTCAACTAATTGACTATGAGGTGATCCGGATGCACGCTTTCCGTGCGGCGGTCGAGGCGGGTGACACCGACGCCATCGAGGCGTTGCTGGCGGAGGACGTCGTCTTCACCAGCCCGGCGGTGTTCAAGCCGTACACCGGCAAGGCGATCACGGCGGCGATCCTGCGCGGTGTCGTCCGGGTCTTCGAGGACTTCCGGTACGTCCGCGAGATCAACGACGCGGGCGGCCGCGACCACGCGCTGGTCTTCACCGCGCGGGTCGGCGACAAGCAGGTCACCGGGTGCGACTTCCTGTCGGTGAACGAGGACGGGCTGATCGACGACTTCATGGTCATGGTGCGCCCGCTGTCCGGGCTCCAGGCGCTGGCCGAGGCCATGGGCGCGCAGTTCGACCGGATCCTGGCGGACGCCGAGACGGGCTCCGCGTAGAGGTCGCGCACGGGCGGGCGGCGGGTGTGGTGGTCCTCCCGCCGCCCGTCGCGCTGCTCAACTCCCGTCGGCCCGGGCCCCGTTCCACAGGGCTTGAAGAGCCCCCGCCGTACGCACTGCTCGCCATGCGCTGAAGCCCCGTGGTACCGTCGAGACAGCACTTGTGTACGCCCCGTCGTGGGCGCCGGTGCCTGTCCTTCTCCCCAGTTCGCCGGTCGGCGTACCGGCGGCTTTCTCTTCCACCTCGTGTGACCAGCGATTTCGCGTCGTTCGACGAGGTGCTGTTCTCGCCGCCCGCGAAGGCACGTTCCACGCCTTCCCGTCTCTCACGCGGCCCTTCCCCTCCTCACGCGTGTCCTCTGTCTTCCGTCTGTCTTCCGTCCGAAAGGACACCCACCATGACCACCACACTCGAACACCCCGCGGCACCCGAGCGGGCCGCCGTCCACGCCGTCACCGGCGTCCTCGACATCGACGCGAGCGGGAAGGGGCATCTGCGGTCCCCGAGCCTGCTGCCCTCCCCCGACGACCCACAGGTCTCCCCCGCGCTGATCCGCCGGTACGGCCTGCGCAAGGGCGACCTCGTCGACGGCGAACGCGGCGAGCGCCGCACCCTCATCGGCGTCGTCCGCGTCGACGGGCGCGCACCCGGCCAGGACCGCCGCCGCTTCGGCGATCTGACGCCGCTGCACCCCCGGGAGCGCATCCGCCTGGAGCACCCCGCGTCCGGTGCGGCCGGGCGGGTCGCCGACCTCATCGCCCCCGTCGGCAAGGGGCAGCGCGGACTGATCGTGGCCCCGCCCAAGACGGGCAAGACCGTGCTGCTCCAGCAGATCGCGGCGGCCGTCGCCGGCAACCATCCGGAGTGCCGGCTGATGGTCGTGCTCCTCGACGAGCGCCCCGAGGAGGTCACCGACATGCGGCGCTCCGTGCGCGGCGAGGTGTACGCCTCGACCTTCGACCGGTCGCCCAAGCAGCACATCGCACTGGCCGAGCTGGTCGTCGAGCGGGCCAAGCGGCTGGTGGAGGCGGGCGACGACGTCGTCATCCTGTTCGACTCGCTGACCCGGCTGTGCCGGGCGCACAACAACGCGGCCGGTTCCGGCGGCCGCACCCTGAGCGGCGGTGTCGACGCTGCCGCGTTGCAGGGCCCCAAGCGGTTCTTCGGTGCCGCGCGGCTCGCCGAGGAGGGCGGCTCGCTCACCATTCTCGCCACGGCCCTCGTCGAGACGGGGTCCCGGGCCGACGACTTCTTCTTCGAGGAGCTCAAGAGCACCGGCAACATGGAGCTGCGGCTCAGCCGGGAGCTGGCCTCCCGGCGTGTCTTCCCCGCCGTCGAGATCGACCCGTCCGGCACCCGTCGCGAGGAACTGCTCCTGTCGCCGGGCGAGTTGAACGCGGCACGAGGCCTGCGCCGGGCCCTGCGCAGCCGGGACGGCCTCAGCGGTACGGAGACCCTGTTGGAGCGGATGCGCGAGACCCCGGACAACGCCACGTTCCTGCGGCGCATCCAGCCGACGCTGCCGGCCACCTGACCCAGCGCCCGCCGCCCGCCACCTGACCCCACCGCCCGCCGGGCATCGCCCGTCCGGGTGCCGGAGCGGCCCGCGCGGCCCGGGCAGCGCCCCGCAGCCGTCTCCCGTTCCTACGTTGGCAGTATGAAGATCGGATTTACCGCACGGGCCCTCGTGTCCGCCTGCGCCCTCGGCGCGGCCGGTCTGCTGGCGCTGGCGCCCGCCTCCGCGTCCGCGCACCCCGGGCACGACCCCGACCCGCCGCGCGGACCCCGCACGACCCCGCCACCCGCGCTGCTGTACCGGTCCGGCACCCAGGTGCGGCCCCACGCGGACGCCCCCGCGCTGCCCCGCCTCTCGGCGCGGTCCTGGCTGGTGGCCGACGCCGGCTCCGGCGAGGTGCTCGCCGCCCACGAGGCGCACCGCCCGCTGCCGCCCGCCAGCACGCTCAAGACCCTGTTCGCCCTCACGGTCCTGCCCACGCTCCCCGCCGGAGTCCCGCACACCGTGCGCCCGGAAGAGCTGGCGGGCATCGGTCCCGGCTCCAGCCTGGTCGGCGTCGCGGCGGGCCGCACCTACCGGGTCGCCGATCTGTGGCGCGGGGTGTTCCTCAGCTCGGGCAACGACGCCGTCCGGGTCCTGGCCGCGCTCAACGGCGGCTGGCGGGCCACGGCGGCACGGATGCAGGAGAAGGCGCGCGCCCTGGGCGCCCTCGACACCCGGGTGCTGTCGCCTGACGGCTACGACACCCCGGGGCAGGTGTCGTCGGCGTACGACCTGGCGGTGTTCGGGCGGGCGGGGCTGCGCAACGCCGACTTCGCGCGGTACTGCGGCACGGCGGAGGCCCTGTTCCCCGGCGCGGGCGGCCCGCCGTACGGGATCCGCAACACCAACCGGCTGCTGACCGGCGCGGACGGCGTGGCCCGCTACCCCGGGGCGATCGGCGTCAAGAACGGCTACACCACCGAGGCGGGCAACACCCTGGTCGCCGCCGCCCGCCGCGGCGGGCGCACGCTCGTGGTCACCGTGCTCAACCCGCGGGCGGGCGGTGGGCACGCCGTCTACGAGGAGGCGTCCGCGCTGCTCGACTGGGGTTTCGGTGCGGCTGGGCGCGTGGAGCCGGTCGGCTCGCTCGACGGGCGGCGGGCCAGACCCGGGCCGGGTCCCAGCGCCGTACCGGTGGTGGCCGCCGCGCCGCCCGAGCGGCGGGTGGGCTGGGCGGAGGCGTGCGCGATCGCCGGAGCGGCAGGGATGGGAGCGGGTGCCGTGTCGCTGGTGACGCGGGGCAGGACGGAGTGACCGGAGGCGGGCACCGGTGTCAGAAGACCGAGACGCCCGTGAGCGTGGTGAACCGGTCGAGGGCCGCCACACCGGCCACCGAGTTGCCGCGCTCGTCCAGGCCGGGGCTCCATACGCACAGCGTGCAGCGGCCGGGGACGACGGCGATGATGCCGCCGCCCACCCCGCTCTTGCCGGGCAGCCCGACCCGGTAGGCGAAGTCGCCGGCGGCGTCGTACGTGCCGCAGGTCAGCATGATCGCGTTGATCTGCTTGGCCTGGCTGAGGCTGAGCAGCCGGGTGCCGTCGGCCCGGACGCCGTGCCGCGCCAGGAACATGGTCGCCAGAGCGAGGTCCGCGCAGGACGCCATGATGGAGCACTGCCGGAAGTAGTCGTCCAGCAGGACGGGCACGGGGTTGTCGATGTTGCCGTAGGACGCCATCAGATGGGCGAGGGCGGCGTTGCGGTCCCCGTGCGCCGTCTCGGAGGCGGCCACCTCGAGGTCGAAGTCCAGGCCGTCGTTGCCGCTCTCGGCGCGCAGGAAGGCCAGCAGCTCGCTCGCGGCGTCACCGGTGCGGGTGTGGAGGCGGTCGGTGACGACGAGGGCGCCGGCGTTGATGAACGGGTTGCGCGGGATGCCGTTCTCGTACTCCAGCTGCACCAGCGAGTTGAACGGGTTGCCGGACGGTTCGCGGCCCACGTGCTCCCACAGCTCGTCGCCCTCGCGGGCGAGGTCGAGGGCGAGGGTGAACACCTTGGTGATGGACTGCGCGGAGAACGGCTCGCGCCAGTCCCCCACGCCGTACACGGTGCCGTCGAGCTCGGCGACCGCCATGCCGAAGCTGCGGGGGTCGCGGGCCGCGAGCGCCGGGATGTAGTCGGCGGGCCGGCCCCGGCCGGGGGTCCGCTCGATCTCCTCGGCGATGCGCTCCAGGATCGGCTGGAAGGTCAGGGGCGTCGACGCTGCCATGATCACATCATGCCCTTCGGGGGATCCCTTCGCGTGCCCGGCGGTTGCGGCCCCTCAGACCGTTCAAGCCGAGAGGGCCGAGACCGGGGCCGGCTCCAGCGCGGGCACGGGCCGCACCCGGCCCACCTCATGGCCGCCGCCCAGCAGGGCCTCGCCCCGGAACTCGGTGAGCGACGCGGGGTCCACACCGGCCCACGCGAGCGCCGCCGCGGCGACCGGGACGCGGGCCCGGTTCGCCCCGTCGGCGATCTTGACGGCGACGGCCCGTCCGTCCGGGAGGGCCGCGACCTGCACGCCCTCGAAGCCGTCCTTGGCGAGCAGGCCCGGCACGGCCCGCATCAGCGCCGCGACGTCCCGGCCCGAGCCGGAGGCCATCTCGGCGTGGGTGCGCATGGCGTCCGCGACGCGCGCCTCGGGGGTGCCGGGCGCTGCCGTGGTGATCCGGGCGGCGGCGCGCGCCAGCCCGTGCAGGGAGACGGAGAACAGCGGTGCCCCGCACCCGTCGACGCTGACCCGGGCTATGCGCTGCCCGGTGAGGTCCTCGACGATCTCGGCGATCGCCTGCTGGAGGGGGTGGGCGGGGTCGAGGTAGTCGTCCAGGGACCAGCCGTTGAGCCGGCAGGTGTAGAGCATGGCGGCGTGCTTGCCGGAGCAGTTCTGGGCGAGCCGGGACGGCGGACGGCCCTCGCGCACCCAGGTGTCCCGGACGACCGGGTCGTACGGCAGGTCCGGGACGTTGCGCAGGTCGTCCTCGGTGAGTCCGGCGAGTTCGAGGATGCGCCGGGTGCCGGCGAGGTGGCGTTCCTCGCCGGAGTGGCTGGCCGCGGCGAGCGAGAGCAGCGCGCCGTCGAGCGGGAGCCCGGCGCGCACCATGGCGACGGCCTGGACGGGCTTGATCGCGGAGCGCGGGTAGAAGGCGGCCTCGATGTCGCCGAGCTGGAGCTGTACGGCGCCGTCGGGGCCGAGGACGACGACGGAGCCGTGGTGGATGCCCTCGATGACGCCGCTGCGGACGAGGTGGGCGACGGGCGCGTGCAGGGGTGCGCGGACGAGGGGTGCGTCCGCCATGGTGCTGGAGTACATCACTGCCTGGGGGTCGTAGGTCGGTGCGGGGTGGCCGGCCGGCGCGGAGGTCACGCGCCGGGCCTGGGGTGCGGGGCGCGGTGCCCGGCGGCCGGGGTGGGGCCGTCCTGGCGTCCGCGGCGCACGATGTCGGTGAGGGTGGTCCCGACACGGTCGAGGTGGTGGGTCATGGCGGCGGTGGCGTCGCCCTCGCTGCCGTCGGTCAGGGCGCGCAGGATCGCGCGGTGTTCGCGGTCGGACTGCTCACGGCGGCCGCCCAGCTCGTTGAGGAAGGCGGACTGGCGGGCCAGCGCGTCGCGGATCTCCTCGATGACCCGGCGGAACACCGGGTTCTGCGCGGCCTCGGCGACGCCGAGGTGGAAGAGGGTGTCCATCGCGACCCACGCGGTGGTGTCGGTCTCCCGCTCCATACGGTCCAGCAGATGGGCGAGATGGTCGAGGTTCTCGGGGGTGCGGCGGAGGGCCGCGTACCCGGCGACCGGGATCTCGACGTGCCGGCGCACCTCCATGAGGTCGCTGGCGGTGTAGTCGCCGAAGGTGGGGTCCTCGACGCTGCGGGCGACGACGAAGGTGCCCTTGCCGGTCTTGGAGACGGTCAGCCCCATGGTCTGCAGGGCCCGAAGGGCCTCCCGCAGCACGGGCCGGCTGATCTCCAGGGTGCGGCACAGCTCGGCCTCGGACGGCAGCTTGTCGCCCACGGCGTAGTCGCCGCGCTCGATGGCGTCGCGCAGATGCGCGAGCACCGCCTCCATGGCGCTGACGCGGCGCGGCGGCTGTCCGGCTGTCCGGCTGTCTGACAGGTTCACGGAATCGATGGTCCGTTCGGGTGGCCGTTCCTGTCAAGCGGCGGCCCGACGAGTTCCTACGCCCACACCGCCTCGGCGATCATCACGCCCAGGAAGACGGCACCGAGTCCCGCGAGCACACTGCCCACCACGTTGGCGACGGCGTACCGCCCCGCCCCTGTCTCCGTGAGCCGCAGGGTCTCGTACGAGAAGGTCGAGTAGGTGGTGAGGGCGCCGCACAGGCCGGTGCCGAGGAGCAGCCGTACGTGGGAGTCCGCGGCGCCCGCGGCGACTGCGCCGGTGAGCAGGCCGAGGACGAGGCAGCCGGCGATGTTGACGGTGAAGGTGCCCCACGGGAACACCGAGGCGTGGCGGGACTGCACCGCACGGTCGGTGAGATAGCGCAGGGGCGCCCCGACGGCGGCGCCCGCGATCACCAGGAACCAGTTCACGCCGGCGCCTCCCCCGGCCCGCGCTCCCCGCGGTCGCCGTACCGGACGACCTCGCACGCGTCGAGGGTGACCAGCCCCTCCGTGACGAGTTCGTCGAGTTGCGGCAGGAAGCCGCGGACGCGTTCCTCGGTGTCGACGATCACGACGGCCACCGGCATGCACTCGCTGAGCGACAGCAGCCGCGAGGTGTGGACCAGCGAGGAGGCGCCGAAGCCCTCGATGCCCCGGAAGACGCTGGCACCGGCGAGACCGGCCCGGTGGGCCCGGTGCACGATCTCCGAGTACAGCGGGCGGTGGTGCCAGGTGTCGTGCTCGCCGACGAGCACGGTCAGGCGCAGGGCCCGGCCGGTCGTACCGGTCATGACGGCCTCCTCCTGAGGACGCGGCGGGTGACCGCCGACGCGAGCCATACGGCGGTGAGCGCCGCCACGAGGGTGGCGGCGAGATAGGCCAGCGCGGTGCGCGGGTGCCCGTCGTCCACGAGGGCGCGGATGTCGACGGCGTACGTGGAGAAGGTGGTGAAGCCACCGAGCACCCCCGTGCCGAAGAAGGGGCGGACCAGGCGGTGGGCGGCCCATCGCTCGGTGAGGAGCACCATGAACGCGCCGATCACGGCGCAGCCGCTCACGTTGACCCAGAAGGTCGCCCACGGGAACGCGCCGGGCGCGGCCGGCCACCGCAGGGAGGCCGCGTAGCGGGCGGTGGCGCCGAGGGCCCCGCCGAGCGCGACGACCGCGACGACCGGCACCTGGGCCCGCCAGGCCGGTGGCCGGGTGGCCCGCGCGGCGGCGGGCGCGCGGTCGGTGCCCTGGGTGGTCATGGGTGTCTCCTACTCGCCTGGGCCCGACAGCGGGCCGCGCGGTTGCAAGTAGGGACCGTTGGCGGCGCAGCTGCCGCGGTTCGGGTACGGCGGGCCCCACCGCCGCGCCGCGAGGTGCTCGCGGCCGGACACCAGGGTATCGACCCCGTGCCGTGCACGCCCGATCCGCCCCCGCCGCGCACGCCCGGCCCGCCCCCGCTCCGGATGCCCGCCGGGTGGCCGCCGGTTACGGTCGGAGGGCCCGTCGAGCCGGTCCGCGCACGGGGAAGGAGCGTGGTCGGGATGGCCCGCAACCGCCGTCTGATCCTCAGTTCACCGTCCGAGGTCTGGAGCCTGCTCGCCGACGGCAGTCGCTACGGGGAGTGGGTCACCGGGACCCAGCGGGTGCTCACCGTGGACCCGCACTGGCCGGACGTGGGCGCCCGGCTGCGGGTGCGCGTCGGGATGGGACCCGTGACGCTGGACGACGACGTCGTGGTGCGGATCTGCGAGCCCGAGCGGCGGCTGGAACTGGAGGCACGGGCCGAACCCTTCGGCGCGGCCCGGATCGCGATGCGGCTGATCCCCTGGGGCGAGCACACCCTCTTCGTCATCGACTGGCATCCGCTGCGGGGGCCCGGCACCCGGATGCACGGGCTGCCCGTCGACTACGTCGTGGCGATCCGCAACGGCATGATGCTGACGAAGCTGGCCCGGATCGCGGTGCGCGAGCACCACGAGCCCGCCCCCACCTGAGGCGGCGGGCTACCAGCCCTTCTCGAACATGCGGGCCATCTCGGCGATCCGCACCTCGTCCCGCCGGTAATAGGTGCGCCGGCCGACCCGCCGGGTGCGCAGCAGACCGAGCCCGGTGAGGAGCCCGAGGTGGGTCTCGGCGACCGCGCGGGGCACCCCGAGCCGCGCGGCCACGGCGGCGGCGGTGACCCCGTCCTCGACGGGGTCGGCGCCCCGCCGCGCGGGGAAGTGCGCGACCGGATCCCTGAGCCATTCAAGGATGGCGAGGCGCGTCTCGTTGACGGGAGTCCTCAGCATGGTCGTTCCCCTCCGTCCGGCCGCGGCGTGGCGCGTGCTTCCACTGTCCCGCAGGACCCACCCCCGTGTCCGGGACTCAGGGGTCGTTGTCCGGTACCGAACGTCCTTGTACGGAACGGCAGTTCGTGTCCGCGCCGCGGCCGGGCCGGAGGCTGGAGGGGTTCGTCGGGCCCCCGGAGACGGGACTGTCCCAGCGGAGCCCACACCCGCACTAGTTGCACGATCAACAAATGCCCGCATCGGTGCTACCGTGCGGGTATGGCAGCGAACACGGCCGAGGCGGGGCTCGAGGAACGGTGGCGGGACATCCTGTCCGTGCACGCCCGGACGATGTGCGAGATCGACCGCGTCCTGCATCCGCACGGGCTGGGCGCGAGCGACTTCGAAGTGCTCGACATCCTTGTGTCCTCGACGCCCGACGCACAGGCGCCGTGCCGGGTCCAGAACCTCGTCGGGCGGGTCCATCTGAGTCAGAGCGCGCTGTCGCGGCTCATCGGGCGCCTGGAGAAGGACGGTCTCGTCGAGCGTTCCGTGTGCGCGGAGGACCGGCGCGGCGTGTACGTGACGCTGACCCCCAAGGGCCGTGCCCTGCACGCCGAGGTACTGCCGCTGCAGCGCGCCGCGCTGGCCCGGATGCTCGGCGCCTGACCCGGGGGCCGGCGCCGGGCGTCCGGGCCGTCGCGCTCACGGACGCGCCAGCAGGGTGCGCACCCCTTCCGACGTGAGGGTCAACGGGTGCTCTGACCCGGCGTCTATCGACAGGGCCAGCTCGTCCGAGGGCCACTGCGAGGCGAGCGCGCCCAGCGGCACCAGACGGTAGCGGGAGACGGTCGGCAGGAGCTCCGCCATCGCGGGCTCCGAGGTGAAGACGGGGACCACGGGCTCGGCGCCCGACCGTTCGATCACCGGGAGCGCCACGACGCCGGGGTCCGTGGCGTCGCCGTCACCGGCGTCGTCGGGCACGGGCACGAGGACGTCGCTGCTCGCCAGCGTGTCCATCGCCGCCCGGTCCTCGGTGTTGTCGGCCAGCGCGTCCAGCGCTCGCCTGGCCGGTGTCGCGGAGTTGTCGTGCGCGGGTGTGTTCATGGCGAAA
Organism: Streptomyces sp. RK62; assembly: GCF_018070255.1. Classification (NCBI taxonomy): domain Bacteria; kingdom Bacillati; phylum Actinomycetota; class Actinomycetes; order Kitasatosporales; family Streptomycetaceae; genus Streptomyces; species Streptomyces sp. RK62. The sequence continues at coordinate 309,245 of NZ_JAGPYD010000003.1, forward strand.
TCCCCAGGTAGCGGCGGTCGTACAACCCGCCAAGGGCATGCTTGGGCCTCGGCGCGGTCATGCCCGCCTACCCGATCCGGAGTGCGGCATTCCTCCGCGGTGGCCCGGGTGTGCGCATGGCGCTGAGGGTCGCGCCGAACGGTCGTAGCCTGAAGGCACGGAACGAAGCGGATCCGGTCCTCGCGGGTGCGGGAGGCGGATATGCGGTACGACGACCGCCGGACTGCCGGGCGGCTCCTCGCCGGGGAGCTGGAGGAGCTGCGGGGCGGTGACGTGGTCGTTCTGGCCCTGCCGCGCGGCGGGGTGCCGGTGGCGGCCGAGGTCGCCCGGCACCTGCGCGCGCCCCTCGATGTGCTGGTGGTGCGCAAGCTGGGGGTGCCCGGTCAGCCGGAGTGGGCGTTCGGGGCGATCGGCGAGCACGGTGTGCGGGTCCTGAACCGGGATGTGATCGCGGCGGCCGGGGTCTCGTCCACCGCGCTGGAGTCGGTCGAGGCGGCCGAGCGCGCCGAGCTGGGGCGGCGGGTACGGGCCTACCGGCGGCGGCGGGAGGCGGTGCCGGTGAACGGACGTACGGCCGTGGTGGTGGACGACGGACTCGCCACCGGCGCGACCGCCGAGGCCGCCTGCCGGGTGGTCCGGGGTCAGGGCGCGGCCCGGGTCGTCCTCGCGGTGCCGGTCGCGCCCGAGCACTCGGTGACCCGGCTGCGGCAGGTGGCCGACGCCGTGGTGTGCCCGCGCACGCCCCGCGACTTCGGCTCGGTGGGCGCCTGGTACCGGGACTTCGACCAGGTCCCCGACGCGGAGGTGGTCTCCCTGCTGGCGCGGGCCACCGCCGCGGTCCCGCCGACCGGGAACACGGCGGTGCCGGTGGAGCGGGAGGTGCGGATCCCGGCCGCGGGGTCGCAGCTCGGCGCGTGGCTGGCGGTGCCGGACGGGGCGCCGGTGGCGGTGGCCTTCGCGCACGGCAGCGGCAGCAGCCGGCACAGTCCGCGCAACCGGTATGTGGCGGCCGCGCTGCAGCGCGCGGGCCTGGCGACGCTGCTGCTCGACCTGCTCACCGACGCCGAGGCGCACGACCGGCACAACGTCTTCGACATCCTGCTGCTGGCCCGGCGCCTGCACGCCGCGTCCGTGTGGCTGCACACGCAGACCGGGCTGCCCGTCGCCTACTTCGGCGCCAGCACCGGGGCGGCGGCAGCGCTGGAGGCCGCCGCGCTGTCCGGCTCCGGCATCCGCTCGGTGGTCTCCCGGGGCGGCCGGCCCGACCTCGCGACACCGGCGGCGCTGACCCGGCTGCGCGCGCCGACGCTGCTCATCGTCGGCAGCCGGGACACCCATGTGCTGAGCCTCAACCGGCTGGCGGCGGACCGGATGCACTGCGAGCACCGGATCGCCGTCGTCCCCGGCGCGACCCATCTGTTCGAGGAGCCCGGCGCTCTGTGCACGGTGGCGGAACTGGCCTGCGACTGGTTCACCGGCCATGTCGGACGGCCGACCGCGGGGGCCTCGCCGAGCCGCTCGGCCTGAGGGGCGGCTGATTTCGGCCGCCCGGGGGCCGGGCCTCCGCCAACCTCCCGCACCGTGGAGATTGAGTGTTGAACTTATGTCTAGACTCTGGGTCCGGTATGAAGAAGGACCCCCACGTGAGCGAACCCGACCGTCTCGTCTGCCCTGCGTGCGGCGCCCCCAGGGCGTCCGACGGCACCCCCGCGTGCGACTGCGGCGACCGGGCCGCCGACGCCCGCAGCCAGGCCCGTACGGCGGAGGTGGCGGCCGCGGAGGACTTCGATCCGGTGCGGATCCGCCCCTTCGTGGGCCTGGACGAGACGGACGGCACCGGAGCGCAGGCGCCACCACCGGCCGACCGGACCGAGGAGACGACACCCCTCTCCCCCGCCACCGACGACGAGCCGCCCACTGCCGAGCCAGGGCCGAAGCGCCCCAGGCGCCGTCGCGCCCCGCTGATCGCCGGGGCCGGCGCCCTGCTGGCGGTGGCGGTGACGGGTGCCTCCTTCGGCGGCCTGTTCGGCTACGACAGCCCGGCCCGGGACGGCGCCGCCGACGACGGCCTGCGGGCCCCGCTGCCCGACAGCTCGGCCGAGACCGGCACCGGAGCAGGCACCACCCCCGGCCCGGTGTCCACGGCACCGTCGTCGCCGTCGGCCGGCTCCCCCTCGGCGACCCGGTCGACCGGCCCCTCCCCCACGCCGACCCAGGCGTCCGGCACCGCGTCGGCGAAGCCGTCCGGTGCGGCCCCGACCGGTGGCCCGGACCCCACGCCGACCGGACCGGCGGGCGCACCGCCGGTCCTCCGCCCGGGCGACGAGGGGCCCGAGGTGGTCGAACTCCAGCTCCGGCTGCGCCGGACCGGCCTCTACGGCGGCGAGGCCGACGGTGTCTACGGCCGGTCCGTCGAGAACGCGGTCCGCGCCTACCAGCTGACCCGGGTCGTCCTCGACGACGAGTCCGGCGTCTACGGGCAGCCGACCCGCACGGCCCTGGAGTCCGAGACTCCCGAGCCCTGAGGCGTCACGCCGCGCACGCGCCCGCGGCGCACTCCGTCAGCCAGGCGTCGAAGTCGGCGTCGTAGCGGGTGCCGATCCCGGTGGCGTACACGGCGTGCCCGCCCGCGTAGTCACCCGCGCGGAACCGCTCCAGCATGCGGTGCACGTCGGCCGGGTGCCGTTCGAGCATGTAGCGCACCGCCAGATATCCCCAGGCGTAGGTGCGGTTGACGTCGCTGTTGGCGTAGGTGTTCCCGAAGAGCGTGCTCAGCCGGTACGTGTGCCGCCCGGCCTCGGCGACCGCGTTCGCGTACGTGAGGCCCCGGTAGCCGTAGGAGACGTACTCGGCGAAGCCCTCGATCCACCAGACGTCCGGCACCGAGGTCTGCTGGGCGAAGTCGCCCTTCAGGTTGTCGCGGGCGTCCAGGTAGTGCGTGTACTCGTGGTTGAGGTTCCAGATGCGGGCGGCGTGCCCGGTGTCCTCGCTCTTGCGGTACATGACCGCGAAGGGCGCGTTCGCGGGGTCCGCCGGATCGCCGATGAGGGTCATGCCGCCGTTGTCGGTGCTGATGCCGAAGATCGCGCCGGCGTAGGTGCGGTAGTCCTCGCGCCCGGCGAAGACGTAGAGGTCGAGCGTGGACAGGTGCTGGCCCGGGATGGGGCCCGGGTTCCGGACGACGTCGTGGACGTAGGCGTCCTGGCCGAGCACGCTGGCGCACGCCGCGTCGAGGTCGGTCCGGCTGAGGGACTGGGCGCGGATCGTGCGGGTGGCGTCGCAGCGGTGGGTGATCGGCAGGGCCGCGCGCATCAACCGGCCGCGCAGGTCGCAGATGCCGTAGTACGCGCAGTTGTCACCGTCGTAGGTGTCGGCCTGGGTGGCGACGCTCACCCAGAGGGCGGCGGTGGGGCCGGTGATCCGGGCGGTGTCCAGCAGGTGCCGTATGCGGGGGCGGACGGTGGTCCGCTGGCCGGGGTGCTCGACGTGCCGGGCCAGGTTCATCCCGGCGTTGGAGGTGAGGTGGCCGCGCTCGGTGCCCAGCAGGTCGAGATGGGCGAGGGCGAAGCTGTGCAGGGTGTACACGACGGACCGGTCGGCGGTGACGGCCCGGACGTAGTCGGGGTTCCAGTGGCCGCGCCAGAGCGGGGTGTGCACGGCGTTGACGGCGGCGAGCATGCTGGGGATGCCGTCGTAGGAGTGGTCGTAGTCGTCCAGGACGCGCTGGTAGACGTCGAGGTAGCGGGCCTGCCGGTCGGCGCTGTCGGTGAGGATGACGACCTCGCTCAGCACGTCGCCGTTGGCCGCCGTGACATCGCGGGAGCGGGGGCGGGCGAAGAAGGTGTCCAGGCCGCGGGTGGTGGCCCGGGTGAGGGTGGTGCCGTAGGGGCCGGTGGCGGCGGGGTGGTTGAACCGCACGTAGTAGCCGGCCCGCAGGAAGAGGACGAGCTGGCTGATACGGGCGCTGTTGTCGCCGTGGTACGTCCGCGCGACGCGCGTGAACGCGTCGGCGACCGTGACCATCCGGGACTCCCGGAAGACGGCGCGGGCGTCCGTGGCGCCGACCGCGAAGAGGCTGTTCACGCAGTCCCTGGTGGACGCCTTGACGAAGGCGACGAGCGCCGCCCCGGTACGGCTGCCGAAGTCGGCGGGGGTGCAGGCGGCGGGCGCGGCGGCCTTGCGGGCGGGGAGGTGGGCCGGGGTGAGGGGCGGCACCTGGGCCGGGCTGACCGGCCGCTCCCGGACGGCGGGGCCGGAGGAGGTGCCGGTGGGGGGCGGGACCGGTGTACTCGCGGGGGCGACGACAGGAGTGGGGTCGGGCCGCGCGGCCAGGGCGGGGACCGTCATCGTCGTGGTGAGGGCGACACCGGCGGCCAGTGCGGACGCCAGGCGTCCGGGCAGCACGAAGCGGTAGCGCATCGGGGATCCTCCAGGGACGGATGCGCCTCGGGGTGGGGTGCTGAGGCGTGAGAGGACTGTCTCAACGCGGGTGCGGCCCAACAACGGCGTACGGCATAGCAGTTGGGGCTGTTCGGTCATAACGTCCGGCGGCCCGGGGCTCGTCGCGGTTACGCGCCCGGCACTCCCCAGGTGCGGGCGGCCCAGGCCCTCAAGTGCGGTGACTGGGCGACGAGTTGGCGGTGTGCCTCGGCGGCGGACTGGAACAGCGCGTCGGCCAGCTCCTCGGTGACGGCCTCACGCCGCCAGGCCAGGACGTAACGGCACCACAGCGGTGTGCCCTGCAGCGGCTTCACGACCACCTGCGGGAGGGGCCGCATCGTCGGCTGCACGACGGCCACGCCCAGCCCGTCGGCGATCATGCCCTGCAGTTGCCGGTGGTCGCCGAGGAACTCGTGCGCGACGGCCGGCGTGAACCCTGCGGCCGTACAGGCCGCGTGGAACACCTCGGGCCAGCCCGCCCCGTCGTCCGGGGTCAGGAACCACTCCTCCCCCGCCAGGTCGGCGAGGGCGACCTGGGAGCGCTGGGCGAGCGGATGACGGGCCGGCAGGGCCACGAAGGTGGGCTCGGTGACGATCCCGCGATGGGCGACCTCGTCGGAGTGGCGGAGCTCACGCCCCGGGTAGTCGGCGGCGAGGGCGGCGTCCACCGCACCCTCCTCCAGCAGCTCGACGATCCGCGAGGACGCGTAGACGCTGTTCACCGCGAGGGAGACGTCCGGCATCCGGGCGCGCAGCCCGGACACCATGCCCGCCAGCATCGGCGAGTTGGTCGCGGCGACCTTCAGTGTGCGGCGGGCCGCCGCGCCGCCGCCGGCGGGCCGCCGGCCGATCGCGTCCGCGCGGGCCAGCACGTCCCGGGCGGAGGCGACGACCTCGAAGCCGTACGGGGTCAGCTGCACGCCGGCCGGGCCGCGCTCGAAGACGGGCTCACCGAAGTACCGCTCGATCCGGCGGAGCTGGGTGCTGACCGCGGGCTGCGAGTAGCCCAGCTCCGCCGCCGCCCGGCCGACGCTCCCCGCGTCCGCGATGGCGCACAGCACCCGCAGATGCCGCAGCTCCAGCTCCACCCGTCCCACCCTCCTCGTCGGGCCGCCGCTCCGCCGCACTCCGGCGAAACAGGGCGATAGAGGGCCATCTCATCATGTGCGGACCCCCCTTCGAACACCCGTCGAACCCTGCGGTTAGCATATGAGCGCCACCTAGCTCGAAAGATAGGCCCGCGCCCGTGACTGTCAACGACGACTCGTTCACCCACTGGAAGAACCGCGAGGAGATCGCGGAATCGATGATCCCGATCATCGGGAAGCTGCACCGGGAGAGGGACGTCACCGTCCTCGTCCACAGCCGCTCCTTGGTGAACAAGTCGGTGGTCAGCATCCTCAAGACCCACCGCTTCGCCCGGCAGATCGCGGGCGAGGAGCTCTCGGTCACCGAGACGCTCCCCTTCCTCAAGGCGCTCGCCGCTCTCGACCTCGGTCCGTCGCAGATCGACCTCGGCATGCTGGCGGCCACCTACAAGGCGGACGACCGCGGTCTGTCGGTGGAGGCGTTCACCGCCGAGGCCGTCGCGGGTGCCACCGGCGCCAACAAGATCGAGCGGGGCGAGGGACGCGATGTCGTCCTGTACGGCTTCGGCCGCATCGGCCGGCTCGTCGCCCGTCTGCTCATCGAGAAGTCGGGTTCGGGCAACGGCCTGCGGCTGCGCGCCATCGTCGTGCGCAGCGGCGGCGAGCAGGACATCGTCAAGCGGGCCTCGCTGCTGCGCCGCGACTCCATCCACGGGCAGTTCCAGGGCACGATCACCGTGGACGAGGCGAGCAGCACGATCTTCGCCAACGGCAACGCGATCAAGGTGATCTACGCCAACGACCCCTCCGAGGTCGACTACACGGCGTACGGCATCAAGAACGCCATCCTGATCGACAACACCGGCAAGTGGCGCGACCGCGAGGGCCTGTCGAAGCACCTGCGCCCCGGTGTCGACAAGGTCGTGCTGACCGCCCCCGGCAAGGGCGACGTCCCGAACATCGTGCACGGCGTCAACCACGACACGATCAAGCCGGACGAGCAGATCCTGTCCTGCGCCTCCTGCACCACCAACGCCATCGTGCCGCCGCTGAAGGCGATGGACGACGAGTACGGCGTGCAGCGCGGGCACGTGGAGACGGTCCACTCGTTCACCAACGACCAGAACCTGCTGGACAACTACCACAAGTCCGAGCGCCGGGGCCGCTCCGCGCCGCTCAACATGGTCATCACCGAGACCGGCGCCGCCTCGGCCGTCGCCAAGGCGCTGCCCGACCTCAAGGCCCGCATCACCGGCAGCTCGATCCGGGTGCCGGTGCCGGACGTCTCCATCGCGATCCTCAACCTGCAGCTGAAGCGGGAGGCGACCCGCGAGGAGGTGCACGACTACCTCCGCGAGGTGTCGCTGACCTCGCCGCTGCGCCGCCAGATCGACTTCATCACGGCGCCCGACGCGGTCTCCAGCGACTTCATCGGCTCCCGGCACGCGTCGATCGTGGACGCGGGCGCACTGAAGGTGGAGGGCGACAACGCCATCCTCTACCTCTGGTACGACAACGAGTTCGGCTACTCCTGCCAGGTCATCCGGGTCGTCCAGCACGTCTCCGGCGTCGAGTACCCGACGTACCCGGCCCCGGCCGTCTGATCCGGTCCCCGTGCCGCAAGGCCGGGACGGACCTCCACTACGGAGCGTCCGCCCCGGCCACCTGCCCGGCGACCCAGGCCAGGAACTCCCGCACCCGCTCGGCGGGGAGCGGGACCGCGGCCGTACGGGACGGCTGCTCGTAGCTGCGCAGGGCGGCCTCGACGAGCGGGCGGAAGCGCTCCTCTGCGGCCGCGACCGCACGGGCCGCTGCCCGCTTGGGCTCCCAGCGTCCGGTCCGGCGGTGGCGCACGGCCCGGCAGCCGTTGAGGACCCGGTTGTCCGCGAGGTGCCCGTCGCCGGTGCCGTGCTCCCGGACGGAGGCGCGGATCGCGGCGAGCAGATCGGCGCGGGCGGGTTCGGCGATCACCTCGCGCGCGGGCGCCCCGTACAGCGTCCGTCCGGCCTGGTGGGCGACCGAGCGGTCGATGACGTACCAGAACGCCGGGGACTCCCCCGGGTCGAGGCTCACGCGTGAGGGCAGCAGCGGCCCGGTGTTGAGGTCCAGCAGATAACCGGCGTCACCGGACGGCCCCGCCGCGAACCCGGCGTCGTACACCGCGAGTTCGAGTCCCGCCGCCGGGCAGGGCAGTGCGGGGTGCGCGAGTTCGGCGGCGAGGTCCAGCAGCAGGGAGGCGGGCGGTGTCCCGTCCAGTACGACGGTGACGTCGATGTCGCTGCGGCCGTGCCGGTAGTCGCCGAGCGCGACGGAACCGACGGCGACGGCGCTCACCAGGCGCGCGCCGCACAGGCGGTGCGTTCGGCGGACCAGTTCCGTGAAGTAGGGCCGCAGCACGGCGGGGACGGCGTGCGGGTCCACGAGGGTCGGGGTCATGGGCCCAGTGTTCCGTGCGGCCGGAAACCGCCGCATGCCCGATAGGCATCGGTCCGGTCCGTTCGTTCCGGTGGCGCCGGTGTCCCGGTTCCGGCCAATATCGGCGTACGACACGACAGGCGGCGCGCGGGAGCCCACGGCCGGGCCTCCACCCGGAACCCTCGGTCTGCCCTGCGCGTTCGCCACCCCGCCCACGCCTTCACATCGCCATCACGCCTCCTCCACATGACAGACACATCAAGCCGGGGTGCCCGGCGCGGGGCAGACGGTGCGCGTGACGCCTGCCTAGCCTCCCGGGCCATGCGATCACCACGTATGAGACGCCTGGGTCTCACCACCGTCCTCGCCCTCCTGCTGGCCGTGTTCGGGCTCGCCCCGAGCGCGAGCGCGGCGGACCCCGCACCGGCGGCCCTGACCTTCGCCACCGACGCCGCGACGACCACGCCCGGCGGCACGGTGCAGCTCTCGATGACGCTCACCAACAACAAGACGTACGACGTCCTGTTCGTCTACCAGACGATCGAGCCGACCTGGCTCACCACCCAGCGCCCCGACCTGAAGTACAGCTTCACCGGCTGCACCCTCGCCACGGCCGCGGGCAGCACGCCGTGCGCCGGCACCGGGCCCGCCAACCTGGGCACGAACTACGGGGCGACCGTGCCGCCCGGCCAGAGCCGCACCGTCACACTGACGCTCCAGATCGCCGCCGACTCCGGCTGCAACGGCAACATCGGCTTCTACTCGTACTACTACGCCGAGTTCAGCGACGCGACCAGCACCAGCGGGGGCCCGGTCTTCACACCGGAGACCCGGGTGCTCTGCGCCTGACCGCGTGACCGCCGGCCCCGCGCGGGACCCCTCTCCCGGGCGGGGCACGGTGACGAAAGCGAGCCGTATGGAGCAAGAGACCGGCCAGGGGGCGGCGAAACGCCGCCGTGGTCCTTCTCGCCCCTGGACAAAGGGACGAACATGCCCGGTCATGGAGATCTTGCTCGTCGCCAGTGCGTTCAACAGCCTGTCCCAGCGCGTGTACGCGGAACTGTCCGACCAAGGGCACCGGGTGGACGTCGTCCTCGCCTCGCAGGGCGACGAGGCGGTACGGACCGCGGTCCGCGCGACCCGCCCGGAACTGATCGTCGCCCCCATGCTGAAGACGGCCCTGCCGGAGGACGTGTGGCGGGAGCACACCTGTCTCGTCGTGCACCCCGGTCCGCCGGGGGACCGCGGGCCGTCCGCCCTGGACTGGGCCATCGCCGACGGGGCCACCCACTGGGGCGTGACCGTCCTGCAGGCCGAGGCGGCCATGGACGCGGGCGCCGTGTGGGCTGCCGAGACGTTCCCCGTGCCCGAGGTCGGCAAGAGCGACCTGTACCGGGGCGAGATGTCCGACGCCGCCTCCGCCGCCGTACTGCAGGCCGTGCGCCGGTACGCCGAAGGATCGTTCAAGCCGAAGCCCCAGACCGACCCCTCGATCCGGGTGCTGTGGCGCGACGCCTTCCGCCAGGAGCAGCGGCGGATCGACTGGGACCGGGACGACACCCGGACCGTGGTGCGCAAGCTGCGCGGCGCCGACTCCCAGCCCGGAGTCCTCGACGAACTCCTCGGCCGTGAGCTGTTCCTGCACGGCGGGCACCCCGAGGACCGGCTGCGGGGACGACCCGGCGAGCTGCTGGCGACCCGCGCCGGGGCGATCTGCCGGGCCACCGTGGACGGCGCGGTCTGGATCCCCGAGCTGCGCCCCCGCAAGGCGTCCGGCGACCCGGCGCCCTTCCGCCGCCCCGCCGCCTCCGTACTGGACTCCTTCCAGCGGCCCGCCGAGCCGCGGCTCCCGGAGATGGCCGCGCCCCTCGAACTGCCCGCCGACCGCACCACCTTCACCGACATCCGCTACCGGCAGCGCGGCGACGTCGGCTTCCTGCGCTTCTCGTTCCCCGGCGGCGCGATGAGCACCGAGCACTGCCGCCGGCTGCACGCCGCCTACCGGTACGCCCTCACCCGGCCGACCCGGCTGCTGGTGCTCGGCGGCGCCCGTGACTTCTTCTCCAACGGCATCCATCTGAACGTCATCGAGGCGGCGCCGGACAGCGCGGGCGAGTCCTGGTCGAACCTCAACGCCATGGACGACCTGGTCGAGGCCGTGCTGCGCACCACCGACCGGCTGGTGGTGGCGGCCCTGGGCGGCAACGCGGCGGCCGGCGGGGTCATGCTCGCCCTCGCCGCCGACGAGGTGTGGTGCCGCTCCGGCGCCGTCCTCAACCCGCACTACCGCCGGATGGGCCTGTACGGCTCGGAGTTCTGGACGTACTCGCTGCCGCGCCGGGTCGGCGTCGAGACGGCGCACCGGCTGACCACCGAGGCCTTCCCGGTGAGCGCCGCGACCGCCGCGCGGATCGGCCTGGTGGACCGTCTGGTGGCCACGCCACCGCAGGAGTTCGGCGCCGAGGTGGACCGGCTGGCCGCCGCGCTCGCCGGTGACCGGGACCTGGAGCGGCGGATCGAGGCCAAGGCGGCGGCCCGGCAGGCCGACGAGAAACGGCAGCCGCTCGCCGAGTACCGCCGGGACGAGCTCGCCCGGATGCGGGCGATCTTCTTCGACCCGCGCGCCCCGTACCACGCCCTGCGGTCGGCGTTCGTACGCAAGCAGCCGGCGGGCGCGCGATGAGCGGACGGGTGCTGGTGGCGGGGGTCGGGAACATCTTTCTCGCGGACGACGCCTTCGGCCCGGAGGTGATCCGCGCCCTGGACGAGAGGCCCCTGCCGTCCGGGGCGACGGTCCGGGACTTCGGCATCCGCGGGCTCGACCTCGCCTACACCCTGCTCGACGGCTACGACACCGCCCTCCTGGTCGACGCGGCGGTCCGGGGCCACACCCCGGGCACCCTGTCGCTCATCGAGCCGGACCTCCCCGACGGCACGCGCGGCGGGCCGCCCCCCGAGGCGCACGGCATGGATCCGGCGAAGGTCCTGGCGCTCGCCGCCCACCTGGGCGACGAACCGCTCCCCCGGGTCCTCGTCCTCGCCTGCGAGCCCGAACGGGTCCCGCGCGGCGACGAGGACATCACGCCCGGCATGAGCGCGACGGTCCTGACGGCGGTACGGCACGCGGTGGAGGCCCTGCACCACCTGGTCCCGGTGCTGCTCGCCGACCCCGCGGCGACGCCCGCGTTGCGCCGCCCGGACGAATCCCCCGCCCTGTCCCCGGCCGGGGTCCGGCCGACGGCGGCCGGGGGCGCGGAGGATCGGTAGCGGACCGGCACCCCGGTCCCTCCCCCACCGACCGCGAGGAGCAGCGCCGATGTGTGAGTCCGTGGACGAGGTCGGCCGGGCCGTCCTGGCGAGGAACGACGGTCTGGCCGCGCACCTGCGCGAGGAGCTGACCGGGCGCGGGGTCAGCGTGGTCAACCTGCTGTCCAGTCCGGGCAGCGGCAAGACCGAGCTGCTGGGCCGCGTCCTCGCCCGGGCGGTCGAGCAGGGCGTCCCGGTGGCCGCGCTCACCGCCGACCTGGCCACCGAGAACGACGCCCGGCGCCTCGCCCGCTCCGGCGCCCCCGTGAAGCAGCTCCTCACCGACGGGCTCTGCCATCTGGAGGCCCGTCAGCTGCGCGGGCACGTCGAGTCCTGGCTGCCCGAGGGCACCTCGCTGCTGTTCGTGGAGAACGTCGGCAACCTGGTCTGCCCGGCCTCCTACGACCTCGGGGAGAGCCTGCGGATCGTGCTCATGGCGGTGACCGAAGGCGAGGACAAGCCGCTGAAGTACCCCACCGCGTTCGGTTCGGCGCATCTGGTGGTGCTGACCAAGTCCGATCTGGCGGAGCCGGCCGGCTTCGACGCGGCCGCCTTCGAGGAGCATGTGCGCAGGGTCAACCCCGGGGTCGAGGTGCTGCGGTCCTGCGCCCGCACCGGGGACGGCGTCGACACCCTGCTGGAGCGGGTGCTCGCCGTACGGGACGGCGCCCCGGTGCACTCGCCTCCCCTCGCGCCCCGGCCGCACAGCCACACCCACGCGGCGGGCCCGGTCGCGTGACGGCGCCCGTCGGCAACGGGTCGGTGCGGCGCCGTGTCGTCGTGCGCGGCACCGTGCAGGGGGTGGGATTCCGGCCGTTCGTGCATCGTCTGGCCACCGATCTCGCGCTGGCCGGCTTCGTCAGCAACACGGCGAACGGAGTGCTCATCGAGGTGGAGGGCCTGCCGGACGGCGTCGAGCGGCTGTGCGACCGGCTGGCGGCCGAGCCGCCCCCGCTGGCGGCGGTCACCGGCGTCGAGGTCGAGGACCTGCCGGTCACCGGCGCCGACGACACCTTCACCATCCGCTCCACCGACCGCTCCCCCGGCCGCACGCTCCTCCCACCCGACACGGCGACCTGTGACGCCTGTCTGCGTGAGCTGGCCGATCCGGAGGACCGCCGCCACCGGCACCCCTTCATCACCTGCACCCACTGCGGCCCCCGCTTCACCATCGCCACGGGCCTGCCCTACGACCGGGCCGTCACCACCATGGACGGCTTCCCCATGTGCACGGCGTGCGCCCGGGAGTACCGCGATCCCGGCGACCGCCGCTTCCACGCCCAGCCGGTGGCCTGCCCGGACTGCGGTCCCCTGCTGCGTCTGGAGCCGGCCCCCGGCAGCGGGGTGCGGGCCGCCCGGGACGGGGACGCGCTGACGCTGGCCCGGGCGCTGCTGGCGGGCGGGCGGATCGTCGCCGTGAAGGGTCTCGGCGGCTACCACCTGGCGTGCGACGCGGCCGACGCCCGGGCCGTGGACACGCTGCGGGCCCGCAAGGAGCGCGGCGGGAAACCGTTCGCCGTGATGTGCGCCGACACCGATGCCGTACGGCGGGTGGCGCAGCCCTCGGCGGCCGAGCTGGCCGCCGTGACCGGCCCCCGGCGGCCGATCGTCCTGATGCGCCGGCGCGGGGCGGACGAGCCGCTCGCGCCCGGCGTCTGCCCCGGCAGTCCGCACCTCGGGGTGATGCTGCCGTACACCCCGCTGCACACCCTGCTGTTCGGGCTGCCGGGCGACCCGCCGGGGCCCCGGGTGCTGGTGATGACCAGCGGCAACCGGTCCGGGGAGCCGATCGTCACGGACGACGAGGAGGCCCTGACCCGGCTGGCGGGCCTCGCGGACGCCTGGCTCGCGCACGACCGGCCCATCGCCTCGCCGTGCGACGACTCGCTGCTACGGGTGCGCAGCGACGGCACCGAGCAGGTGCTGCGCCGCTCCCGCGGGTACGTCCCGCGCCCGCTGCGGCTGCCCGTGCCGGTGCGGCCGGCGCTCGCAGTGGGCGGTGACCTGAAGAACGCGCTGTGTGTCGGCGAGGGCGATCTGGCGTGGTTCGGGCCGCACATCGGCGACATGGGCGAGCTGGCCACCCTGGAGGCGGCCGGCCGGGCCGACGCGCACATGCGGCATCTGACCGGCGTGGCTCCCGAGGTGGTCGCCGCCGACCGGCATCCCGGGTACCACTCGGCGCGGTGGGCCCGGCTGCAGGCCGCCCATACGGGGCTGCGCTCACCGGTGTTCGTGCAGCACCACCACGCACACATCGCCTCCGCGATGGCCGAGCACGGGCTGGACGGCACCGAGCCGGTGATCGGGGTCGCGTTCGACGGCACCGGGTACGGCGACGACGGCACCGTGTGGGGCGGCGAGTTCCTGCTCGCCGGGTACGGCGGCTACCGGCGTCTCGCCCATCTCACCCCGGCGCCGCTGCCCGGCGGGGACGCCGGGGTGGCCAATCCCTGCCGGCTGGCGCTGGCGCGGCTGTGGGCGGCGGGCGTGCGGTGGGAGCCGGACCTGCCGTGTGTCGCCGCCTGCGAGTCCGACGAACTCGCGCTGCTGGAACGTCAGTTGACGCGGGACGTGGCGTGTGCGGCGACCTCCAGCATGGGCCGGTTGTTCGACGCGGTGTCGTCCCTGGTGGGGATCTGCCATCGCGCCGAGTACGAGGCGCAGGCGGCGCTCGAGCTGGAGGCGGCGGCGACCACGGCCTGGGACGCCGACGACGAGGCGTACGCGTTCGGGGTGGCCGGGGGCCTGTGCGACCCCGCGCCCGTGCTGCGCGCGCTCGTCGCCGGTCTGCGGGCGGGCACGCCCGTCCCCGTGCTCGCCGCCCGCTTCCACCGCGGTGTCGCGCGGGCCGTGGCCGAGCAGTGCCGGCACGTCCGCGAGGACGCCGGTCCGCGCACGGTCGCCCTGAGCGGCGGGGTGTTCGCCAACGCGCTGCTGGAGGAGGAGTGTGCGCGGCTGCTGGCCGCGGACGGCTTCACGGTGCTGCGGCACGGCGAGGTCCCGCCGAACGACGGCGGGTTGGCCCTCGGCCAGCTGATGGTCGCGGCGCACCGACGAACGAAGGAGTGACGCATGTGTCTGGCAGTGCCCGGCAAGGTGGTGGCCGTCGAGGACGGCTCCGACCCGCTCACCGGGCTCATCGACTTCGGCGGGGTGCGCAAACAGGCGTGCCTGGAGTACGTGCCCGACGTACGGGTGGGTGAGTACGTCATCGTGCACGTCGGTTTCGCGCTGCAACGCCTCGACGAGGAGTCCGCCCTGGCCTCGCTGAAGCTGTTCGAGGAACTGGGCCTGCTGGAGGAGGAGTTCGGGGACGCCTGGCAGCAGGCGGCCCGGGAGGCGGGCGAACCCGCGCCCGCGGGGCGCCCGGAGAGCGGGAGTGAGGCCCGGTGAAGTACATCGACGAGTTCAACGACCCGGAGCTGGCCCGCCGGCTGCTGGACGAGATCCGCGCGACCGCCACCCGACCCTGGGCGCTGATGGAGGTGTGCGGCGGGCAGACCCACTCGATCATCCGGCACGGCATCGACCAGCTGCTGCCCGAGCAGGTGGAGTTGATCCACGGCCCCGGCTGTCCGGTGTGCGTCACGCCGCTGGACGTCATCGACAAGGCGCTGGCCATCGCCGCCCGCCCCGGGGTGATCTTCTGCTCGTTCGGGGACATGCTGCGGGTGCCCGGCACCGACCGCGACCTGTTCCGGGTGAAGGGCGAGGGCGGTGACGTACGGGTGGTGTACTCGCCGCTCGACGCGCTGGAGCTGGCCCGCCGCAACCCGGACCGGCAGGTGGTGTTCTTCGCCATCGGCTTCGAGACGACGGCCCCCGCGAACGCCATGGCCGTGCACCGGGCCCGCCGCGAGGGGCTGGGCAACTTCAGCCTGCTGGTCTCGCACGTACGGGTCCCCCCGGCGATCGAGGCCATCATGACGGCGCCGGCCTGCCGGGTGCAGGGCTTCCTCGCCGCCGGGCATGTGTGCAGCGTGATGGGGACCGCCGAGTACCCGGGGCTCGCGGACCGGTTCGGGGTGCCGGTCGTGGTCACCGGGTTCGAGCCGCTGGACATCCTGGAGGGCATCCGGCGCACGGTGCGGCAGCTGGAGCGGGGCGAGCACCGGGTGGAGAACGCCTACCCGCGCGCGGTCCGCGACGACGGCAACCCGGCGGCCGTACGGATGATCGAGGAGGTCTTCGAGGTCACCGACCGCAACTGGCGGGGCATCGGGCCCATCCCGGCCAGCGGCTGGCGGCTGAGCGAGGCCTTCCGGGCGTACGACGCCGAGCACCGCTTCGACGTGGCCGGCATCCGCACGGAGGAGCCGGCGGAGTGCCGCAGCGGCGAGGTGCTGCAGGGCCTGATCAAGCCGACCGAGTGCGCCGCGTTCGGCACGACGTGCACCCCGCGCACACCGCTCGGCGCCACGATGGTCTCCAGCGAGGGCGCCTGCGCCGCCTACTACCTGTACCGCCGGATGAACGCGCCCGCGGCGCGGGGCGCCCGGCCCGCGGCCGAGGAGATGAACCCCGTTGCCTGAGCGTCTCGCCGAAGTCGTCGACCCGGCCGCCTGGACCTGTCCCGCCCCCCTGCGCGACCAGCCCGTCGTCGTGATGGGGCACGGGGGCGGCGGCGCGCTGTCGGCGGAGCTGATGGAGCAGGTCTTCACCCCCGCGTACGGCAACAGCACGCTGGCCGCGCTCACCGACTCCGCCGTCCTCGAACTCGGGGGCGCCCGGCTGGCGTTCTCCACCGACTCGTACGTGGTCAGGCCGCTGTTCTTCCCCGGTGGCTGCCTCGGGGACCTCGCGGTCAACG
The DNA here is from genome assembly GCF_018070255.1 of Streptomyces sp. RK62. Lineage (NCBI taxonomy): Bacteria > Bacillati > Actinomycetota > Actinomycetes > Kitasatosporales > Streptomycetaceae > Streptomyces > Streptomyces sp. RK62. Next base: position 325,307 of record NZ_JAGPYD010000003.1, read on the forward strand.
GGACCGTCAACGACCTGGCGATGAGCGGGGCCCGGCCGGCCTACCTGTCCGCCGCGTTCGTCCTGGAGGAAGGCGTGGAGCTGGCGGTCGTGGAGCGGATCGCGCGGGCCATGGGCGCCGCGTCCGAGGCGGCCGGGGTCACCATCGCCACCGGGGACACCAAAGTCGTGGAGTCGGGCCACGGCGACGGGGTGTACGTCACCACCGCCGGCGTGGGTCTGGTGCCCGCCGGGGTGGACATCCGGCCGCAGCGGGCGCGCCCCGGTGACGTCGTCATCGTCAGCGGGCCGATCGGGCTGCACGGCGTGGCGATCATGAGTGTCCGGGAGGGCCTCGAGTTCGGTGTCGAGGTCATCAGCGACAGCGCGCCGCTCGCTGACCTGGTCGCGGCCATGCTGGCCGTCACGCCGGACGTCCATGTGCTGCGCGATCCCACCCGGGGCGGGCTGGCCGCGTCCCTCAACGAGATCGCCCGCGCCTCCGGGACGGGGGTCCGGCTCAGCGAACGGGCCGTTCCGGTGCCGGACGCGGTGGCCAACGCCTGCGGGTTCCTCGGGCTCGACCCGCTGTACGTGGCCAACGAGGGGCGGCTGGTCGCCTTCGTGCCCCCGTCGGCGGCGGAGGAGGTCCTCGCGGCGATGCGGGCCCATCCGCACGGGGCGGAGGCCGTGGTGATCGGTGAGTGTGTCGCCGAGCATCCCGGGATGGTCGTCGTCGCGACCGGGCTGGGCGGCACCCGGGTGGTGGACCTGCCGCTGGGCGAGCAGCTGCCGCGGATCTGCTGAGCGGCGTGCGAGGGCCCCGGCGGTGCGTTCCCGCACCGCCGGGGCCCTCGTATGTCAGGTGACGGCCGGTTCGATCCCGGTGATCTCCAGTTCCCGACCGCTGCGCAGGTCCGAGGAGGGCCTGTCGCAGCGCGGGCACCAGAAGAACGGCGGCATGCCGACCGCGAACTCCTCGGCGCACTCCCCGCACCAGGCCTGCGCGGGGACCTGCTCGACGACCAGCCGCGCCGAGGCGAGGGCGGTGCCGTCGCGGGCCACCTCGAAGGCGAAGTCCAGGGCGTCGGGGACGACTCCGGCCAGTTCGCCGACGCGGACGGTCACCGCCGACACGGTGTCCGTCCCGTCGGCCCGGGCCAGTTCACCGGCCCGCTCGATGATCGCGGTCGCGATCGACAGTTCGTGCACGGCCGGCTCACGGGTAGCGGCGGCCCGCGCGCAGGCCGCCCGCCATCCGCCAGATCCGTGCCTCGCGCCGCAGGCTGGGCAGCTCCCACACCAGCAGGGCCACCACGAGGGCGCCCAGCAGGACGGCCTCGGCCTTCAGTACGCGCTCTCCGCTCATCTCGGCTCCTTTGCTCCCGGCGCCGCACCTGTGCGCCCGTCGTTCGTTCATCCCGGTGAGATGTTCGGCATCGCGTCCACCAGGGCGTCGTGCCGCTTCCAGTGGATCCCGGTGGAGCGGCGCGCGTCGGAGGTGCCGTCCGGGTGGTGACCCGTCTGGTCCTGGTAGCGGCCGTGGTTGCCCTGGTGCATGCCGGACACATGGCCGGGGGTGTCGGGCTTGGCCTGGGGCCTGCCGACTCGGATGCTGCCCATGGTGTTCTCCTTCCTCGTCCGCGCGCCGGGGCGCGCTCACGACCTCTCGGTGAGGCCGGCGAAGAACTGTTCGACGGCCGGCCAGACCGCGCCGCCGCCGGACAGACCGCGCCAATGCCGGCGGATGACGGCGACCATGCGGTAGCAGTCGTCGACCGGCACGATCCAGTGGTGGTCGGCGCCGTGCACGGTGTTCACCAGCAGGGCCTCCACCTCGGGTTCCACGCCGGCGAGCGGCGGACACGTCTCGGCGAGGCGCCGCCAGGCCGCCGCGTCCACCTCCCAGCGCATCGCCCCGGCCGGGCTCGGTCCCTCGGCGGTGACCGTTCCGTCGGCGCGGGGCACGAAGAAGACGAGCCCGACGGGCACGCCGAGGACGTCCGTGCCGACCGCGGGCAGCCTCACCCTGCGGCGGGGCACCAGCCGGTACCGGCCCTCGCCCGCGCCGCCCCGGTCGAACAGCACCGAGCAGGGGCCGCAGACGCAGCGCACCCGCTCCTCCTCGGCGTCGTGCAGATGGGGGTGCTCCTCGGCGACCGGTGCCGCGCACAGCTCGCACACCTCCGCGTCCCCTGCCGCCGCCCGGGCGGCCGTGGAGCGGATGAGCCGGGCCAGGGCGCCGCCGGTGGTCACGGCGCGCCCCGGTGGGTCAGGGTGGCCAGCGGTACGAACGCCGGGGCGGGCCTCCGGTCCTCGGGGTCCGGCACCGGTTCCACGCCCGTCAGCTCCGGCGCGGCGGCGAGCACGGCGGCCCGTACGGCGTCGGTGACGTCGACCCCGCCGCTGCCACCTCCGCCTCCGCATCCGGAGCCGCAGCCGCCGCCCGTCGTCAGCCGTACCCGGGCGACGCCGCCCTCCACGCCGGCCCACTCGACGTCGCCGCCGCGTTCGCGGACGGCGGGGCGCAGCCGTTCGACGGCGCGGGCGGCCCGGCGTTCGGCGGGCTCGGGGTGGACGTCGTGCAGCACCAGCAGATGCCCGAGGAGTTCGTCGTCGGCGAGGCGTGCGGCGAGGGCGGTGTCGGCGAGGTCCAGGACGCGGGCCAGCGCCTCGCCGTAGACCTCGGTCAGCAGGCCGACGGCCTCGGTGGCGGGGCGGGTGACGGGGCCGGGCGTGGACTCCAGGCCCTCCAGGAGTACGTCGAGCCGGGCGAGGCGGGCCTCGACGTCCGGGTCGGCCAGCCGGGCCGAACCCGCGTCAGCCATGGTTGGCCCCATAGGTCGGGGAGTGCATCGTGGTGAGCGTCTTGCCCTTGCCGACGTACATGTGGACGCCGCACGGCAGACAGGGGTCGAAGCTGCGGACGGTGCGCATGATGTCGACGCCCTTGAAGTCGTCGGGGCCGTTCTCCTCGAAGATCGGCTGTCCCTGCACGGCGTCCTCGTAGGGGCCGGGGGTGCCGTACATGTCGCGGGGGCTGGCGTTCCACGGGGTGGGCGGGTACGGGTGGTAGTTGGCGATCTTCTTGTCCTTGATCACCAGGTGGTGGGAGAGGACACCGCGGACCGCCTCGTGGAAGCCGCAGCCGATCGCCTCGTCGGGCACCTCGTAGTTCTCGAACACCTTGGTGTCGCCGGAGCGGACGAGGCCCATGGCCTCCTCCAGGAACTGCAGCGACATGGCGGCCGCGTAGGCGACGAAGTAGGGCCGGGCGCGATCCCGTTCGATGGTGTTGCTCCACTTGGGGATGCGCCACTCCAGGGTGGTCTCCGGCAGGCTCTCGCCCTTGGGCAGGGAGATGCGGACGCTGTCGCCGGTGGCCTTGACGTAGGGGGTGTCGACGATGCCGCTGAGCGCGGTGGACCACAGCCGGGCCAGCGGGCCGCCGCCGGTGTCCAGGGCGAGGTGGTCGCCGGTGCGCGGGTCGAGCCAGCGCGGGCTCATCACCCAGCTGTAGTTGCCGTCGAAGTCGCGCTTCTGCGGGACCGGCACGGTGGTCTGGTTCCAGGGGTGGCGCATGTCGACGGGGTTGCCGAGCGGGTCGCGGGTGACGAAGGGCTCCTCGTTGACCCAGTCCTCGTAGAAGGAGCTGCCGAGCATGATGCGCAGGCCGAGGTTGATGTCGACGAGGTTGTTGGTGACGAGTTCGCCGTCGACGACGATGCCGGGGGTGACGTACATCGCCTTGCCCCAGGTGTTCATCGTCTCGTAGCGGTAGTCGACGACCTTGGGGTCCTGGAAGGCGCCCCAGCAGCCGAGCAGGACGCGGCGCCGGCCGACCTCCTCGTAGCCGGGCAGCGCCTCGTAGAAGAAGTCGAAGACGTCGTCGTTGAGGGCGACGGCCTTCTTGATGAAGTCGATGATCCGCATGAGCCGGCTGAGGTAGTCGGTGAACGCGGTGGGCTGGGGCATCGTGCCGACGCCGCCCGGGTACAGCGTGGAGGGGTGGACGTGCCGGCCCTCCATCAGGCAGAACATCTCGCGGGTGACCCGGCTGACCTTCAGGGCCTCCTTGTAGATCTCGCCCTCGAAGGGGTTGAAGGCCCGCATGATGTCGGCGATGGTCCTGTAGCCGTGGATGTCGCCGCGGGGCGCCGCGGTGCGTTCGGCGCGGGCCAGGACGCCGGGGTTGGTGGCCTTGACCATCGCCTCGCAGAAGTCCACGAAGACCAGGTTGTCCTGGAAGATCGTGTGGTCGAACATGTACTCGGCGGCTTCGCCGAGGTTGACGATGTGCTCGGCGAGCATGGGCGGTTTGACGCCGTAGGCCATCTGCTGGGCGTAGTCGGAGCAGGTGGTGTGGTTGTCGCCGCAGATCCCGCAGATGCGGGAGGTGATGAAGCCGGCGTCCCGGGGGTCCTTGCCCTTCATGAACACCGAGTAGCCGCGGAACAGCGACGAGGTGCTGTGGCATTCGACGACTTCCCGGTTGGCGAAGTCGATCTTCGTGTAGATACCCAGGTTCCCGATGATCCGGGTGATGGGGTCCCAGGACATGTCCACGATCTGTGGCGGCTTGCGCTCCGCCGCGCGGGCCTCGGTGGTCGTCATCTGCGGTACTGCCCCTCGCTGTCGGTGTGGTGGTGAGTCGATCGGCGTGGTGACCCGGTGTCAGGGCCGGTAGCGCGGGTCGTAGCCGCTGGTCAGCTTGCGCTTGTTGTGCCGCCACTTCGGCTCGTGGTTGACGAGTTCGTTGGTCATCCCGCGCAGACGGCGCATGACGGCGCCGTACGGCTTGATGGCGAGCGACGACAGGGTGCCGCCGGGCGGCTCGTCCATGAACGGCATGAAGGCGTCGGGGAAGCCGGGCATCGTGCAGCCGATGCAGATGCCGCCCACGTTCGGGCAGCCGCCGATGCCGGCCATCCAGCCCCGCTTCGGCACGTTGCAGTTGACGACCGGACCCCAACAGCCCGTTTTCACGAGGCACTTCGGCGAGTTGTAGTCCTTCGCGAAGTTCGCCTGCTCGTAGTACGAGCCGCGGTCGCAGCCCTCGTGGACGGTCCGCCCGAACAGCCACTGCGGGCGCAGCATGTGGTCCAGCGGCGGCGGGGGCGCCGATCCGGCCGCGTGGTAGAGGACCCAGATCAGGGTCTCCATGAAGTTCTCCGGCTGGATGGGGCAGCCGGGCACGTTCACCACGGGAAGGCCGCCCTGCGAGCGGTAGTCCCAGCCCAGGTAGTCGGCCAGGCCCATGGAGCCGGTCGGGTTGCCGGCCATGGCGTGGATGCCGCCGAAGGTGGCGCAGGTGCCGGCGGCGACCACCGCCCAGGCGCGCGGGGCGAGGTCGTCGATCCAGGAGTTCAGGGTCTGCGGCTCGCCGGTCTCCGGGTCGTTGCCGAACGACGTCCAGTAGCCGTCGCCCTTGATGATGTTCTGGTTGGGGATGGACCCCTCGATGACGAGGATGAACGGCGTCAGGTCGCCGCGGGCCGCGGCCCGGTAGGGGGCGAGGAAGTCCTCGCCGCCCAGGCTCGGCGAGAGCACCTTGTTGACCAGGTTCACCTTCGGCAGCCCGGGGATCAGGCCAAGGACCAGGTCCTCGATGGACGGCTGGTCGGCGGCGGTCAGGGAGACCGTGTCGCCGTCGCAGCTCATGCCCTCGGAGATCCACAGGATGGTGATCTCGTCGAAGCCCTGCCGGTCCTCGCCGCGCGCGGGTTCGCCGGCGGCCTCGGTGGTGCTGCTGTGCGTCGTCATGTCATGCCTCCGCCGCGGGGGTGTCGGACGGTGCGGGCTCCCTTGCGGGCTCCAGCGGCTCGAGTTCGTCGGGCCGGAAGTAGTGGAAGCGGCCGTACCAGGTGTGCAGTTCGGATGCGGGATCGTCGTCGAGGGTGACGGCGAGGTGGACGCTGCCGTCCACGTCGTGGAAGACGGCGGCCACCTCGGCGGTCCGCCCGGCCAGGAACATGTCCTGCGCGTCGGCGCCGCGGCCCCGGGGGCTCAGCCGCACCCGGCTGCCGCCGCCGAGGGGCACGCCGTCGACGAGCACCGTGTCCGTGGCCGGGGCCGGCCCGTCGTCGCCGCCTTCCTGCCACCAGGCCGGGCGCTCGCCGGACGGGGTGGCCGGGTGTTCGCCCGGTGGGGCGGCCGGGCGGGACGGAGTCAGGGAGCGGACGGCGCCGTGCAGCCGGGCGAAGACCTCCGGCGGCATGGTGTCGACCCGGTCGAGGATCGCGGCGGCCCTCGGGTCGGTGGCGCGGGCCTCGCACTTCTCCTCGTCCGTCAGCAGCATCGTGCGCAGGGTGAGGATCTCGTCGATCTCGGCCGCGTCGTGCAGATCGCCCGGACTCTCCGGCGCCACCTGCGGGTGGTCGGGGAGGATGATCGGGGCGGACAGCAGGACGCGTGCGGTGGGCGGGTCGCCGCCGAGGGACGAGACACCCCCTAGGACCGGGAAGGTGAACTCGTTGCGGCAGGCGCGGACCTGGTCGTGCAGGGCGGCGGGCGGGTCGATCAGCGAGACGAACTCGACGCCGTCGCCGCCGATCAGCGTGTGGGTGGCGATGAACGCGCCGCGCAGGGCCTCGTCGCGCGCGGTCCGCGGGGCGGGGGCGAGCCCGGTGTGGGCGGTGCGGACCTGGAGCCGTACCAGATCCGGCGCGAGCCGCTCGGCGGTGACGGTGACGCTGCCGCGCAGCTCCTCGCGGACGCGCACCACACGCCCGGCGTCCCCGGGCAACGGCTCGACTTCGGTGCCGCCGGGCGCTCCGACCGGCACGGTGGTCCCGTGGTGGGCCCGCTCGTCGAGACGCAGGGTCACCTCGGCCTCGCGCGGCACCGCCTCGTCGAAGGTCAGGTGCACGGTCCCGTCGCCGGTGCGCAGCGACGGCACGTCCCGGTACCCGTCCGGGCCGGTCTCCTGGACCTGCTTGCGCTGCATCTGCAGGTACCGCAGCCGGACCCGCACCGTGGCGTCGGGCCGCCGGATCCGCGCCAGGCACTCGGTGCGCTGGTACCAGGAGTCGGCGGAGCCGGACACGGTGGGGGTGACGGGCTCGTCGGCCTCCACCCAGTCGCGGGGGAAGAGCACGCCGAACTGCCAGCGGACCCGGTTCTTCGCGGACGACCGGCGGTACGGGTAGAGCAGATAGCCCTCGTAGAGCACGGCGTCGGCGACCGCGCCGACCTGCTCGAATTCGGCGTGGGGTGAGACGTCCGCCGTGGCGGTGCTCGCGGCCGGTCCGTCCGCCATGCTGCCTCCTCGTGTGCGGGTGCACGCGGATCCCTTCCACCACGGAAACACCGCGCACCGGCCCTCGCCCCTCCGGCCCACTCCGGAGGCGGCATTCGGGTGACGGAGGGAGCCATCCGCCTCGGGAGCAACCGGCGGGGCGGGGAACACGTCTTCGAAGGCGGGGAACACGTCCTCGTACGGACGAGGCACCGTCCGGCTCCCCGCGACAGGAGGACGCGCACGATGAGCGACAAGGCACGGCGGCTGTTCGAAGCCCTGGACCTCGACGACAGCGGGACGCTGACCCGCGCGGAGGTCATCGTCGCGCTGCGGTCCAAGGGCCCTTCGCTGGCGGCCTCGGGGGATCTGCCTCCCTGGGGCCTGGGGGACGACAACGACTCGTCCGCGCTGTTCGACGCCGCCGACCTGAACGGCGACGAGGTGGTCACGCTGGAGGAGTTCACGGCGGTGGTCGACCGCCGGTTCGGCTGGCGGGACCGGTGACGGCGGCGCCCCGCGCGGGATGACTCCCCGCGCGGGGCGCTCGGTCGCACGGCGGTACGGATCAGGCGATTTCGACCAGCAGGTCTCCGCCCTCCACCTGCTGGATCTTCCCGATGGCGAGCCTGGCCACCCGGCCGGACTTCCCGGCGGTGATCGACGCCTCCATCTTCATGGCCTCGATGGTGGCGACCGTGGCACCGGCCTCCACCTCGTCGCCCTCGCTGACGGTGAGGGTGACCACGCCGGCGAACGGCGCCGCGACATGGCCGGGGTTGGACCGGTCGGCCTTCTCGGTCACCGGGACGTCCGTGGCGGCGGCCCGGTCCCGGACCTGGATGGGCCGCAGCTGGCCGTTCAGCGTCGACATCACGGTCCGCATGCCACGCTCGTCGGCGTCGCCGATCGCCTGCAGCTCGATGAGCAGCCGCACGCCGCGCTCCAGGTCGACGGCGTACTCCTTGCCCGGGCGCAGCCCGTAGAAGAAGTCCTTGCTGTCCAGAACGCTGGTGTCGCCGTAGGAGTCGCGGTGTGACTCGAACTCGCGTGTCGGGCCGGGGAACAGCAGCCGGTTCAGGGTGGCGCGCCGGTCCTTGGCGAGGCCCTCGCGTTCGTCGGCACTCAGCTCCGGGACCGGCTTGGCCTCGGCGCGACCCTGCAGCGCCTTGGTGCGGAACGGCTCGGGCCAGCCGCCGGGCGGCGTGCCCAGCTCGCCGCGCAGGAAGCCGATGACCGAGTCGGGGATGTCGAAGCGGTCGGGCGACGCCTCGAAGTCGTCCGGGGAGACACCGGCGCCCACCAGGTGCAGCGCGAGGTCGCCGACCACCTTCGAGGACGGGGTGACCTTGACGAGCCGGCCGAGCATCCGGTCCGCGGCGGCGTACATCGCCTCGATCTCCTCGAAGCGGTCGCCGAGGCCGAGGGCGACGGCCTGGGTGCGCAGGTTGGAGAGCTGCCCGCCGGGGATCTCGTGGTGGTAGACCCGGCCGGTGGGCGAGGCCAGGCCCGCCTCGAAGGGGGCGTAGACCTTGCGGACGCTCTCCCAGTACGGCTCCAGGTCGCCGACGGCCTGCAGGTCGAGGCCGGTGGGCCGCTCGGAGTGGTCGGTGGCGGCGACGATCGCCGACAGCGACGGCTGGGAGGTGGTGCCGGCCATGGACGCCACGGCCCCGTCGACCGCGTCCGCGCCGGCCTGGATCGCGGCGAGGTAGGTGGCGAGCTGACCGCCCGCGGTGTCGTGGGTGTGCAGGTGCACCGGCAGGTCGAACTCCCGGCGCAGGGCCGACACCAGCTTCGCCGCGGCCGGCGCCCGCAGCAGCCCGGCCATGTCCTTGACGGCGAGGACGTGCGCGCCCGCCTCCACGATCTGCTCGGCGAGACGCAGGTAGTAGTCCAGGGTGTACAGGCGCTCCGACGGGTCGGACAGGTCGGAGGTGTAGCACAGCGCCACCTCGGCGACGGCCGTGCCGGTCTCCCGTACGGCCTCGATGGCCGGGCGCATCTGGGAGACGTCGTTGAGGGCGTCGAAGATACGGAAGATGTCGATGCCGGTGGCCGCGGCCTCCTGCACGAACGCGTCGGTCACCTCGGTGGGGTACGGGGTGTAGCCGACGGTGTTGCGGCCGCGCAGCAGCATCTGGAGGCAGATGTTGGGGACGGCCTCGCGCAGGGCGGCGAGCCGCTCCCAGGGGTCCTCGGCGAGGAAGCGCAGCGCCACGTCGTACGTCGCGCCGCCCCAGCACTCCAGGGAGAGGAGCTGCGGGAGGGTGCGGGCGACCACGGGGGCGACGGCGAGCATGTCCTTGGTCCGCACCCGGGTGGCGAGCAGCGACTGGTGGGCGTCGCGGAAGGTGGTGTCGGTGATGCCGATGGTCGGCGAGGACCGCAGCCAGGCGGCGAAGCCCTCGGGGCCGAGTTCGGCCAGCTTCTGCCGGGAGCCCGGCGCCGGGTCGCCGGCCGGGAGCGGGGGCACCTTGGTCAGCGGGTCGAGCAGGTCGGGGCGTTCGCCGTGCGGCTTGTTGACGGTGACGTCGGCGAGATAGGTGAGCAGCTTGGTGCCGCGGTCGGCGGAGTGACGGGCCGTCAGCAGGTGCGGGCGCTGTTCGATGAACGACGTGGTGACCCGGCCGGCCTGGAAGTCGGGGTCGTCCAACACCGCCTGCAGGAAGGGGATGTTGGTGGCCACGCCGCGGATGCGGAACTCGGCGACGGCGCGCCGGGCGCGGCCCACCGCGGTGGGGAAGTCCCGGCCCCGGCAGGTCAGTTTGACCAGCATGGAGTCGAAGTGAGCGCTGATCTCCGTACCGGCGTGGGTGGTTCCGCCGTCGAGCCGGATGCCGGAGCCGCCGGGCGAGCGGTAGGCGCTGATACGGCCGGTGTCCGGGCGGAAGCCGTTGGCCGGGTCCTCGGTGGTGATCCGGCACTGCAGGGCGGCGCCGCGCAGGGTGATGGTCTCCTGGGCGAGGCCGAGGTCGCCGAGGGTCTCCCCTGCGGCGATGCGCAGCTGCGACTGGACCAGGTCGACGTCGGTGACCTCCTCGGTCACGGTGTGCTCGACCTGGATGCGCGGGTTCATCTCGATGAAGACGTGGTTGCCGTCGCGGTCGAGCAGGAACTCGACGGTGCCCGCGTTGCGGTAGCCGATCTGGCGGGCGAAGCGGACGGCGTCGGCGCAGATGCGGTCGCGCAGCTCCGGGTCGAGGTTGGGCGCGGGGGCGAGCTCGATGACCTTCTGGTGGCGGCGCTGCACGGAGCAGTCCCGCTCGTACAGGTGGATCACCTCGCCCCGGCCGTCGGCGAGGATCTGCACCTCGATGTGGCGGGGCTCGACCACGGCCTTCTCCAGGAAGACGGTGGGGTCGCCGAACGCCGACGCCGCCTCGCGGGACGCCGCCTCGATGGCCTCGCGCAGCTGGGCGGGCTCCTCGACCCGGCGCATACCGCGCCCGCCGCCGCCCGCGACGGCCTTGACGAAGACGGGGAACCCGACCTCGTCGGCGGCGCGGACGAGTTCGTCGACGTCGGTGGAGGGCGCCGACGAGCCGAGCACCGGGACCCCGGCCTCCCGGGCCGCGGCGACCGCGCGCGCCTTGTTGCCGGTCAGCTCCAGGATGTCCGCACTGGGGCCGACGAACGTGATGCCCGCCTCCTCGCAGGCCCGCGCCAGGTCCGGGTTCTCGGACAGGAAGCCGTACCCCGGGTAGACGGCGTCCGCTCCGGCGCGGCGCGCGGCGCGGACTATCTCCTCGACGGAGAGGTAGGCGCGGACGGGGTGCCCGGGCTGCCCGATCTCATACGCCTCGTCGGCCTTCAGCCGGTGCAGGGAGTTGCGGTCCTCGTACGGGAAGACGGCGACGGTGCGCGCGCCCAGCTCGTAGCCTGCGCGGAACGCGCGAATCGCGATCTCCCCGCGGTTGGCGACCAGCACCTTGCGGAACATTCTTGATCCCTTCGGCCGGAGACGGAGCACCCATGGTGTCGGGGCGATCGTTTCCACGCTATGTGAGCCGGGCCACTGACGTGCCGCCCCGCACCGGCGGGCGTGCATTGCCCGTACGCGGGCGACCGGACGGGCCTGGCTCGTGGGCGGCAGGCGGCAGGCGGCAGGCGGCAGGCGGCAGGCGGCAGGCGGCAGGCGGGATTTTACGGACACGGCCTACGCTGTTCCTGAGCCTTCTGTCGTCGCGGGAGGTGTGAGCGAGGTGCCCAATGGCCGGAGCGATTGACCACGGGCCGACGCACGACGCGATCGGTGACGTCACGGACCTGCTCACGGCCTCGGCGGGTCACGCGGGCGTCTTCGAGGAGCTGCTCCCGCTCGCCCTGTGGGTCGCCGACGGCGACGGGCGCCTCGTGCAGTGGTCGCTGGCCGCGCAGGATCTGCTCGGGCACACGCCGGAGCAGATGCTGGGGCGCGACGCCAAGCTGGCGCTGGTCCCCGAGGAGAACCACCAGCTCGCGGACCGGCTGACCGGGTCGGTGCGGACCGGCGCCGCGGTGGTGGCCCGGCTGCCCGTCCGCCATCGCGACGGCACCCTCGTCGACATGGAGATGTGGCACTGCCCGCTCGCCGACGCCCGGGGACGCACGGGGGTGCTCGCCATCGCCGCGGACACCTCCGCCGTGGAGGGGATGCGGGACGCGCTCGCGGCGCTGGAGGGGCTGTTCGAGCAGTCCCCCGTCGGGCTCGCCATGCTCGGGCCCGATCTGCGGTACCTGCGGGTCAACGAGGCGCTGGCCCGCATGCACGGCGTCGCGGCGGACGACCACGTCGGCCGCCGGGTCACGGACATCGCGCCCGGCACGGCCGTGCTGGAGACGGTGATGCGGCGGGTCCTGGACCGGGGCGAGGCCGTGGTGGACTACCGGTACACCTCCGACGGCCCGGATCCGGCGCTGCGGCGCACCTGGTCGTGCTCCTACGCGCCCCTGCTCGGCGGGGCCGGCCGGCGGGTCGGGGTGATCGCCTCGCTGATCGACGTCACCCGGGAGCAGCGCGCCCACCTGGAGGCCGAGCGGGCCCGGCGGCGGCTGGCGCTGCTGGCGGAGGCGGGCGCGCAGATGGGCTCGACGCTGGATCTGCGGCAGACCGCCGAGGAGGTCGTCCGGGTCCTGGTGCCCCGGCTGGCCGACTCCGCCGACGTCCAGCTGCTGGAGGAGGCGGTGGCACCCGATGAGACCGCCGCGTCGGCGCACGGGGTGGCCCGGCGCGCGGCGGCGTCCTTCGTCGACCCGCGGGCACCGGCCGAGCACCTCGAGGTCGGGATGACCATGCAGGTCCCGCCGGGTTCGGAGTACGAGCGGATCATCGACGCCGGCCGGCCCATGAACCTGTACCTGGACGACGTCGACCGGCTGATCCCCGGCTCCGAGTCCGAACCGCTGCGCGCGTACCTGTACGCCCGGGTCGGGTCGGCGCGGCTGGTGCCGCTGGTGGCCCGGGGGACGGTCCTCGGCGCGGTGGTGGTGACGCGGACGAGGGACCGCGAGCCGTTCGACGACCAGGACATCCTGCTGATCGACGAGCTGGTCGCGCGGGCCGCGCTGAACATCGACAACGCCCGTATGTACAGCCACGAGCGGGACGCCGCGCTCACCCTGCAGCGCAGCCTCATGGACCCGTGTCTGCCGGACGTCGGCGGCCTCGAGCTCACCGGGCGCTATCTGCCGGCGGGCGAGCACGAGGTCGGCGGTGACTGGTTCGACGCGATCGCCCTGCCGGGCGGGCGGACCGCGCTGGTGATCGGGGACGTGATGGGGCACGGCATCCACGCGGCGGCCGTCATGGGGCAGCTGCGCACGGCCGTACGGACCCTCGCGCGCCGCGGCACCGCCCCGGACCAGGTGCTGCGGTTCCTGGACGCCGTCGTGGCCGACCTCGGGGAGAACGAGATGGCCACCTGTCTGTACGCCGTGCACGACGAGGCGTCCGGGCACTGTCTGATCGCCAGCGCGGGGCATCCTCCGCCGCTGGTCGCCGACCGGCGGGGCACGGTCGCCTTCCTGGACGGTGCGGCGGGTCCGCCGCTCGGCGTGGGCCGGCAGGACTGGCATGTGCTGCATCTGAATCTGGAGCCGGGCAGCCTCCTGCTGACGTACACCGACGGGCTGATCGAGAGCCGGGGCACCGACCTGGAGCAGGGCATGCACCGGCTGGCCCGTGCCGTGCACGATCCGGGCCTGCCGCTGGAGCGGATCTGCGACGACCTCCTGGCGGACCTGGTGCCGGGGGCCGCCGACGACGACGTGGCCGTGCTGCTGGCCCGGGCGCTGCCCAGGTGAGGCGGCACCGGGCGGCAGGTGTCCGGCCCCGTCACCCGTCCGAGGGCCCCCGGCCACCGTGATCAAGCACGGGGTGCCCTCACGGCTGATACTGAGAGGGAACGCTGCAAGGCCAGGCATTCGGAACGGCAGCAGCGCCCGTGGCCGGGCCCCGTGGCCCCGCGCACGGCGCGAGATGGGTGGGCGATGCACGACACATCCCCTACGTCGCTCAGCGAGAGTCCGGAGGACCCGTTCTCGGTGCTCCGGTCCGCGTCGGCGGTGCTGGACCGGCGTGGACGGGTGGTCGCCTGGAGCGAGCAGGCGACCACGCTGCTGGGATACCGGGCGGACGAGGTGCTGGGCCGGACCGTGCACGAGTTCCTGGTCGACGCCGGGGACGAGGAGGTCGTCGCCGAGGCCGCCCGCTCCTGTCTGCGCGAGCACGGCTGGTTCGGTCTGCTCCCGGTGCGGCACAGCTCGGGGCGCCGGCTGCACGTGGGCTTCCGGGCCCGGCGGGTGCAGCGGCTGGACAGCGGTGCCGAGTGGCTGCTGGTCGGCTCGCTCGCCCATGAGGTCACCCAGTGGGAGATCGACCGCTCGGTACTGGACGGCTTCTTCCGCCGCTCCCCGATCGGGGTGGTGGTGCTGGGCCCCGATCTGCGGGTGCTGCGGGTCAACCAGGCGATCGCCCGCTTCGGCGGACTGCCCGCCGACGCCTACCGGGGGCGGCGGGCCGGGGACTTCCTGCTGGGGCCGGTCGCGGACTGGGTGGAGGGCAAGCTCCAGACGGTCCTGGCCACGGGGCGGCCACTGATCTTCGCCGAGCAGCGGTGCCGGCTGCTCAGCGACCCGCAGAAGGAGATCGTGATCTCCGTGTCGGCGTTCCGGATGGAGGACCCCTCCGGGCGGGTGCTGGGCGTCACCGAGATCGTCGAGGACGTCACCGACCGGCACCGGGCGCGCCGGCGGCTGGCCCTGCTCAACCAGGCCGGCACCAGGATCGGCAGCACCCTGGACGTGGGCCGCACCGCCCGCGAGCTCGCCGAGGCGGCCGTACCGGAGCTCGCGGACGCCCTCTCGGTCGACCTGCTGGAGCCGGTGACCCGCGGCGAGGAACCGGAACCGGACAGCTTGGGTCCGCTGCGCCGGATGGCGGCCCGCGCGGTCCGGCCCGAGGGCGTACGGCTGATGCACCCCGAGGGCCATCTGTTCTTCTTCCCGCCGGACACCGCGCCGCATCGCTGTCTGGCCGAGCACCGGCCGGTGCTGCTGCCCGAGCTGAAGACGGGCTCGGGCTGGATCGCCGCCGAACCGGAACGGGCCCGGCACGCGCTGGAGGCCGGCGTCCACTCGCTGATCGTGGTGCCGCTCGCCGCCCGCGGGGTCGTCCTCGGCGTGGTGTCCCTGTGGCGTTCGCAGCGCCCGGAGCCCTTCGAGGCCGACGACCTGACGCTGGCGGAGGAGTTCGCGGCCCGGGCGGCGGTCTGTATCGACAACGCCCGCCGCTACACCCAGCAGCACCAGGCCGCCGAGGCCCTCCAGCGCAGTCTGCTGCCGAGCGAGGTGCCGTGGCACCCGGCCGTGGAGACCGCGCACCGCTATCTGCCGGCGCGGGCCTCCACCGGCGTGGGCGGCGACTGGTTCGACGTGATCCCGCTGTCGGGGCTGCGCGTCGCCCTGGTGGTGGGCGACGTGGTCGGGCACGGGATGCACGCCTCCGCCACCATGGGGCGGCTGCGGGCCGCCGTGCACACGCTGGCGCACCTCGATCTGGCGCCGGACGAGGTGCTGGCCCGGCTCGACGACCTGGTGGACCATCTCGCCACCGAGCAGCGGCAGGCCGACGCCAACGCCCCCCAACTCGTGGGCGCCACCTGCCTGTACGCCATCTACGACCCGGTCACCCGGCACTGCGCCATGGCCCGCGCCGGGCATCCCCCGCCGACGGTGCTCGACCCGGAGGGGCAGGTGCTGGACGTCGACGTGCCCGCCGGGCCGCCCCTCGGCCTCGGTGGGCTGCCGTTCGAGAGCGCCGAGTGCGAGCTGGCGGAGGGCAGCCTGATCGGCCTGTGCAGTGACGGTCTGCTGCTGGCCGGCGACCGCGACATCGACGAGGGCCTGGCCCTGCTGCGGATCACGCTGGCCGGTACGGCACCGTCCCTGGAGCACACCTGCAAGGCGGTGGAGGACGCCATGCTGCCCGGCCGGCCCGACGACGACGTGACCCTGCTGCTGGGCCGCACCCGCGTCCTGCCGGCGGGGCACGTGGCCACCTGGGAGCTGTCCGCCGAGCCGACCGCCGCGGGCGACGCCCGGGCCCTGGTGCGGGACCAGCTGGCCGAGTGGGGGCTCGACGACGAGCTGGCCTTCACCACCGAACTCATCGTCAGTGAACTGGTCACCAACGCCTACCGGTACGCCGGCGGCCCCGTGCAGCTGCGGCTGATCCGGGACGGGCACCTGATCTGTGAGGTCTCCGACTCCAGCAGCACCTCGCCGCATCTGCGCCAGGCCAGCAGCACCGACGAGGGCGGACGCGGCCTGTTCCTGGTGGCGCAGCTCGCCGAGCGGTGGGGCACGCGCTACGGCCGCAACCGCAAGACGATCTGGACCGAGCAGCCCCTCACCGCGAACGGCGACGCGCTGAGCCTGTGACCCTCACCAGGGACTTTCTCAGAGCTTGGCGCCGAAGTTCTGGGTCCACCACGGGCCGCCCGGGCCCTCGTGGACGCCGACGCCGATGTCCTTGAACGAGCAGTTGAGGATGTTCGCCCGGTGACCCGGGCTGTTCATCCAGGACTCCATCACGGCCTCGGGCGTCTGCTGCCCCATCGCGATGTTCTCCCCGTACGTCGACCAGCGGTAGCCGGCCGCGGTGATGCGCTGCCCGGGGTCGGCGCCGTCGGGGTTGGTGTGGTCGAAGAAGTCGCGGGCTGCCATGTCGGCGGAGTGTTCCTGCGCCGACTTGTCGAGGAGGGAGTCCTCGGCGAGGGGACCGCAGCCGGCGGTGGCCCGCTCCTTGTTCACCAGGGCGACCACCTGGCCGACGGTGCCGGACGGGGCCTCCTGCTGCGGGGCGCTCGCCGCCTTGCGGGACGCCCGGGTGGGCGCCTGACTGGTCGGCGTGGCCTTCTCCGTCTTCTTCGCGGACGGGGAGGGGGTGGCCTTCTTCGAGGGCTTGGCGGAGGGCTTCGGGGACGTCGAGGCCGACGCCGACGGGGACGCCGAGGTGCTGACCGGGCTGGGCTCGACGAGTTCGTCCGGCACGGCGGCGCCGGCTCCGCGCGCGGCGGCCGGTTCCTGGCGGCCGGTGCCGGGGACGGAGTCGAAGTACCAGAGCCCACCGCCCGCCACACAGGCCGCCACGACGGCGCCTCCGACGGCGCGGCGCCGGTTGCGGCGGCGCCGGCGGGCCTCACCGCGGGCAGCGGACCGGCTGCCCGCGGCCCGGTGGCCGCCGTGTCCGTCGGCGGCGAGCGCGGAGGCCGAGCCAGCCGGGGCCAGGTCGGCGGCCGAACGGATCCGGTCCAGCAGCGCGGGGGCCGCTGCGACCAACGCCAGTCCGGCGAGCAGTCCTTCGGCGGGCATCAGCCCGCTCCACAGTCCGGAACAACGGGCACAACCCCGGGCATGCCGGGCTATTCGCTTGCGCCACAGCGCCGAGGGCCGGCCGTCCCAGGAGCCGAGCAGGCCGTGCAGCTCCTCGCACAGGGGCCGGGAGTCGAGCGCGCGCACCACGACCCGGGCGGCCTCCAGCTGCGCCTTCATCCGCTGCACCCGTACCGCCGTGTGCTGCGGCGACAGCTCCAGCGCCTGCGCGACCTCGGCGCGGGTGAGCTCACCGGCGCACTCCAGCCACCACAGTGACAGCAGACCCCGGTCGTCGGGCTCCAGCCAGCGCGTGGCGCGCGCGGTCTCCCGGCGCTGCCCGGACAGCTGGAGGCGGACCATGGTCAGGTCCACGAAGTCGGCCCCGGGGTCGGCGAGTTCGCGTGCCTCCTCGACCCCGCCGGGGGCGTTCTGCCGGGCGTGCCAGTGGGCGCGCACCTGGTTCATCGCGATCGCCACGAGCCAGGAGCGGAAACTCTCGGGCGTCCGCAGCCCGTCGAGCGCGTCGAGGGCCCGCAGCATGGTCTCCTGCACGACGTCGTCGACATCGACGGAACCGTTCAGAGCCCTCCCCACGACGTTGTAGACCAGCGGGAGGTACGCACCGACCAGGGCGTCCTGGGCCTGCGGGTCGCCGTCACGGGCAGCGGTGACCAGGGCCGTCAGTTCCCTCGTGCGCTCTGTACTCATCAATGCTTCCCTGTCGTCGACGCCGGACGGTGGTGTCCGATACCTGGGAGATCGCTCGGCGGGCCTCGGATAACGGTTCTTCGACGATTTCGCCGGACCGTTTCCCGGATGGGGCTCGGGAGGGACTCGAAGGTTTCGGACGGTTCAGGCCGCGCGCTGTCCGTGAGACTCACGAGCCCCGGCCGGGTCCGCAATGGGGAACATCACACCAAGGACGGTGTGCACGGGAACATCCGTGAATCTGCTGAATGGAACGGTCGGGAACGCCGGTTCCGATATGTACACCCCGTCGGCCGGACGCCCGGCGGCCGCGAACTACCCTGGCGCCACACCGGCTTGCCGGGCCCCGGCCCGCCAGGCCCCTCGCACCCTGGGGAGAAGACGCGCTGTGACGCCCGACAGCTACTTCGAGGCCATAGACGACCGCCGCTACAAGCCGACCCCGCATGTGGGCGGCGCCTGGCGCCGCGACGAGCAGCACTTCAGCCCGCTGGGCGGGCTGGTCGTCCACGCCCTCGACCGGCATCGCGCGGCGTCACCGGACGACGGGCTGGTGCTCTCCCGGATCAGCTACGACATCCTGGGCAAGCTCGCCGTGGACGAGTGCGAGATCGAGGTGGAGACCGTCCGCCCCGGGCGCACCATCGCCCTGCTCGAGGCGGTCGTCCGGATCGCCGGGCGCCCTGTGGTGCGCGCCCGCGCCTGGTACCTCACAGCCCTGGACACCACGGAGGTCGCGGGCGGTACGGCCGAGCCCCCGACCCCGCCCGACGCGCTGGACCGGTGGCCGATGGCCGAGCTGTGGTCCGGCGGCTACATCGCCTCCCTGGACGTCCGTGCCGTCGCACCGCCCCGGCCGGGCCGCACCACGGCCTGGGTGTCCACCCCGCTGGACCTGGTGGCCGGGGAGACCGTCAGCCCGCTCGCCTCGTATCTCGCGCTGGTCGACACCGCCAACGGCATCGCCGTGCTGCGGCCGCCGACCGAGTGGATGTTCCCCAACGTGGATCTGACCGTCCATCTGCACCGGCAGCCCCGCGGCGGCTGGACCGGCCTGGACACCACGGTCTCCTTCGGCCCGTCCGGGCAGGGCCTGACCAGCACCGTCCTCCACGACGTGGACGGTCCCGTCGGCACGGCGCAGCAGATCCTCACGGTCCGCCCCCGGTAGGTGCCCTCAGGCCCCGTCGCGGGGAGCGGTGGCAGGTTCGTGAGGAGCCGGCCCGGCGGCTCCGTGCCGGCGTTGCCGGTGCGTGTACTCGGTGATGGCCCGCCACAGGTCGCGCCGGTCGACGTCGGGCCAGTGGTCGGGCGTGAAGTGGAGTTCGGCGTAGGCGGCCTGCCAGGGCAGGAAGTTCGAGGTGCGCTGCTCGTTGCCGGTGCGCCACAGCAGGTCGACGTCGGGCATGTCCGGCCGGGGCAGATGCTCGGCGAAGTCCTGCTCGCCGATGAGGTCCGGGTCGAGCCGTCCGTTGCGCGCCCGCCGGGCGAGGGCGGCGGCGGTCCGGGCGATCTCGTCGCGGCCGCCGTAGTTGACGCAGGTCGTCACGGTCAGCCCGGTGCGGTCGCGGGTGCTGCGCTCCCGCATGTCCAGCAGGTCGACCAGGTCCTGCGGGAGGTTGTCGGCGCGGCCGTGCCAGCGCATCCGGACGTCGAGGTCCTCGAACGGGTACGCCCGTGTCTCCTGGCGCAGGAGGTCGAGGATCGCGCCGGTCTCCTCGGGG
This sequence comes from Streptomyces sp. RK62, assembly GCF_018070255.1. Classification (NCBI taxonomy): domain Bacteria; kingdom Bacillati; phylum Actinomycetota; class Actinomycetes; order Kitasatosporales; family Streptomycetaceae; genus Streptomyces; species Streptomyces sp. RK62. The sequence goes on from NZ_JAGPYD010000003.1 coordinate 344,812, forward strand.
TCGCGCTTCCAGTTCTCGGTGGAGAAGGCGTACAGGGTCAGATGCCGCAGTCCGATCTCCAGGGCGCCGTGGACGACGTCGCGCACGGCTGCGGCTCCGGCGCGGTGGCCCTCGTGCCGGGGCAGGCCGTGCCGCTGCGCCCAGCGGCCGTTGCCGTCCATGATCACGGCGACATGCGCGGGCATCCGCTCCACCGGGATCCGTGGCGGGCGCTCGCCGCTGGGGTGGGGCGGCGGGCTGCGGAAGGCGGGGCGGCGCAGCGGGCGGGGGTGTACGGCCGGGAGGTGCGGTGCGGGGCGCCGTGCGGGCGGGGCGGGCACCGGGGTGAGGGACCAGGCGAGGGCCGCGCGGGCCCGGGCGGGGGCGAGCAGACGGGCGGTGGTGAGCAGCGCGGGCCGGGGCCGGGCGCGCAGCAGGGCGGGGCCGGCGGCGTCGACGGCGTCGAGCTGGGCGAGCAGCAGGTCGGCCATGGCGGCGAGGACCGTCGCGGGCCCGGGATGCATGCCCCGGGTGAGGGACGGCTGGGTGACCCACTGGCGGCCGAGGTCCGTGAGGTGGGCGACCAGTCCGGCGACGGCGGGGCTCCAGCGCAGCGCGGTCAGGTCCTCCTCGGCGCCCGGGCAGCGGTCGAGGGCTTCGGCGGGCAGCAGGAGGTCGCCCTGCGCGAGGTCGGCGGACAGGTCGGTGAGGATGTCGGCGAGACGCATCCCGTCGAGGAACCGCTCGTACGACTCCTGCCGGTCCAGCCGCAGGGCGACGGGCACGCCGGCCCGGTCGAACAGGTCGCGGACCTGCTCGAACCAGGGCAGCAGATTGCCCCGGCCCCAGGCGCGCCAGCCGCTCCAGTCGGCGAACCGCCTGCCGTGCGCGTCGACCGCGACCTCGGTCATGGCGTGGTGCAGTCCGCTCAGGTCCAGCCGCCAGCGGGCCGCGGTGTCCACCAGGGCCCGGCGGACGGGGTCCGGGCTGGTGCCGGTGGTCAGCTCACGCTCCAGGGCGTCGATCCACCGCCGGACCCGCGCGGCCCGTTCCCCGGCGGAGGCCGTACGGTCGTCGGCGAGGTCGTCGATGGTGTTGGCGGCGGCCCACAGGGCCCAGCAGGCGGGGCGCAGGGCGACGGGCACGAGCTGGATCAGCGCGTACTCCGCCGGGTCCTGCCGCCGGGTGCGGTCGCGGCACAACCGGTACGCCGACCGGAGCGCGGGGTCGTCACCGATCACCGCCGCTACGGATCTGGCCGGGCGGTCGGCCGCTCGCGGGGCATGCCGCCGCCGGCCTGAGAAGGTGAAGAACACGCAGTTCACAACGAGAGCGGCACGCCGAGGTTTTTCGGCCGCTCAACGGGGGGTGCGGGGGCGCGAGTTGACGGGGGGCCGGGGCGGGCGTACGGGGGCGCGGGTCGCTGCGGTGCCTTGCCAGGCGCGGTCACGGGGGCCCACTCCCCCACCCCCGCATGGTGATCCCACGCATAAGAGCCCATGGAACTATGTAGCCCCACCACATGTGCGCCCGACCTGCGTGTTCCTACGGTGTGCCGACACGTACCCGTCCCCACCGCACACGAGGAAGTGGCGCACATGGCCTCCGCAGCATCCGCTCCACCACAGCCCACAAGCCCCGGCAATCTGAAGCGCATCGTCGCCGCCAGCCTCATCGGCACCACCATCGAGTGGTACGACTTCTTCCTCTACGGCTCCGCCGCCGCTCTTGTCTTCAACAAGCTGTTCTTCCCCGAGGAGGACCCCCTGGTGGGTACCCTCCTCTCCTTCCTCACCTATGCCGTGGGCTTCGCCGCCCGGCCGTTGGGCGCGCTGGTGTTCGGGCACTACGGCGACCGGCTGGGCCGGAAGAAGCTGCTGGTGCTGAGCCTGCTGATGATGGGCGGGGCGACCTTCGCGATCGGTCTGCTGCCGACGCATGCCAGCGTCGGCAGCGCCGCCCCGGTGCTGCTGACCGTGCTGCGTCTGGTGCAGGGCTTCGCGCTGGGCGGTGAGTGGGGCGGTGCGGTGCTGCTGGTGTCCGAGCACGGCGACGCGCGCCGGCGCGGGTTCTGGGCGTCGTGGCCGCAGACCGGGGCGCCCGCCGGGCAGTTGCTGGCGACGGGTGTGCTCTCGCTGCTGACGGCCGTGCTGTCGGAGAGCGCCTTCGGCAGCTGGGGCTGGCGTGTGCCCTTCCTGCTCTCCGGCGTGCTGGTGATCGTCGGCTTGTGGATTCGTCTCTCTGTCGATGAATCCCCGGTCTTCAAGCAGGCGTTGGAGCAGGCCGAGGCGCGCAAGAAGTCCGCCGACGCCATCGCGGAGAAGATGCCACTGGTCGCCGTGCTGCGCCACCACTGGCGGGACGTGCTGGTGGCGATGGGCGCGCGTATGGCGGAGAACATCAGCTACTACGTCATCACCGCGTTCATCCTCGTGTACGCCACGACGTCGGCCGGAGTGTCCAAGCAGACCGCCCTCAACGCGGTGCTGATCGCCTCCGCCATCCACTTCGCCGTCATCCCGGCCTGGGGCGCGCTGTCGGACCGGCTCGGCCGGCGTCCCGTCTATCTGATCGGCGCGGTCGGTGTGGGCCTGTGGATGTTCCCGTTCTTCGCCCTCATCGACACCGGCGGCTTCGGCAACCTGCTCCTCGCGGTGACCGTGGGCCTCGTGCTGCACGGCGCCATGTACGCGCCGCAGGCCGCGTTCTTCTCCGAGATGTTCGCGACCCGGATGCGCTACTCCGGTGCCTCCATCGGCGCCCAGTTCGCCTCGGTCGCGGCGGGGGCGCCCGCTCCGCTGATCGCCACCGCGCTGCTGAAGGACTACGGCACCTCGACGCCGATCTCCCTGTACGTCATCGCGGCGGCGCTGCTGACGGTGGTCGCCATCCTCGTGGCCAAGGAGACCCGCGACCGGGATCTCACCGACGTCGAGCCCTCGGACGGTGAGGTGCCCGCCAAGGCTCCCGCCGCCGGCGCCCCGCTCGTCTGACGCGGACGGCGTCTCGACAAGCCGACCCCCGTATCCCCCGCACTCCGGGGGTGCGGGGGTCAGCGCTGTGCGGGGGCGGACAGGCGGTGCAGCCGCAGCGCCAGCTGGATCTCCAGGGCGCGGGCCGGGCTCTGCCAGTCGTCGCCGAGGAGGCGCGCGACGCGCTCCAGGCGCTGGGCGACGGTGTTCACATGGACGTGCAGGTCGTCCTTGGTGCGGGCCGGGCTCATCCCGCAGGCGAAGTAGGCGTCGAGGGTGCGCAGCAGGTCGGTGCCGCGGCGTCGGTCGTAGGCGACGACCGGGCCGATCGTACGGGTGACGAAGCCGGTGACGTCACGGTCGCCGGCCAGGAGCAGGCCGAGGAAGCCGAAGTCCTCGGCGGCGGCGCCGTCGCCGGGCCGGCCGAGGAGACGCAGGGCCTCCAGACAGCGGCGGCCCTCCTCGTAGGCGGCGGCCACGGCGTCCGGGTGGGCGGCGAGATCCTCGACCGGGGCGGAGGCGCCGACGGTGACCGCCTCGTGGACGGCCGTGCCGAGGTGGCGGGCGGTGCGCCGGGCCAGCGCGGTGGCGGTGTCGTCCCCGGTGAGGGGCAGCAGGAGCACCGTGCCGCCGTCGCGGGCGGCGGCCAGGCCGTGCCGGGTCGCGGCGAGGTGGGAGGCGGCGGACCACAGCCGCCGGCGGGCGTCCGCCTCCTGCTCGGCGTCGGCCGGGACGGCGTCGAGGCGGGCGGCGAGGACGACGTGCCGGGCGTCGAGGTCGGCGTGCAGCCGGGAGGCGCGCTCGCGCAGCAGGCGCGGGTCGCGGTCGCGGGCGTCAAGCAGGTCGTCGAGCAGCTCACCCCGGACGCGCTGCTCGGCCTCGGCGGCGGAACGCCGGGCGAGGAGCAGCAGGGAGGTGACGGTGGCCGCCCGCTCCAGGGTGCTCTGGTCGACGGGGTCGAGGCCGGGCTGGCCGCGCAGGACGAGGGCGCCGAGCAGTTCGCCGCCGGCCACCACGGCCGCGACCCAGTCGCCGCCGTGCCGCACGGCGTGGCCCTCGGCGCGGGACGCCTCCAGGGCGGCGGCCGGGACTCCGGCGGCCTCGGTGAACTCGACGGTGCCGTCGAGGACTTCGGAGACCGCGGCGGCCACGTCGTGCACCCCGCCGCCGTGCAGCACGAGTTGCGCGAGCCGGTCGTGCACGTCGGAGGCCCGCTCGATGACCCCGCTGCGGTCCCGGATGATCTCGTTGGCCCGCTCCAGGTCGGCGAGGGCCGAGCGGGTCTCGGAGAGCAGGTTCGCCGTGTCGATGGCGGCCGCGGCGAGCGCGGCGAAGGAGCCGAGCAGCGCGATCTGCTCGCGCTCGAAGACGCGGGCGCGCCGGTCGGCGGCGAAGAGCACGCCGATGACGTGGTGCCCCAGCGTCAGCGGTACGCCGAGGATCGCGACCAGCCCCTCGTCGCGCACGCCCGCGTCGATGGCGAGGGTGTGCTGGAACCGGTCGTCCTTGAAGTAGTCGTCGGTGACATAGGGGCGGGCGGTCTGGGCGACGAGTCCGCCGAGGCCCTCCCCCATGCCGAGGCGCAGCTGCTGGAAGCGGGCGGCGACCGAGCCCTCGGTGACCCGCATATAGGTGTCGCCCCTGGCCGGGTCGTTGAGGCTGAGGTAGGCGACGTCCGTGCCGAGGAGCGAGCGGGCGCGCTGGACGATGGCCTGGAGGACGGCGTCCAGGTCCCGCAGGCCGGCCAGGTCGTGGGCGGTCTCGAAGAGGGCCGACAGCTCGGCCTCGCGTCTGCGCCGGCCCTCCAGCTCCGAGCGCACACGCAGCGCGAGCAGCTTGGCCTGTTCGAGGGCGACGATCTGCTCGGTGGGGCGGCCCTCGGCGCGCGCGAGGAGCACGGGCTGCTCGTAGGCGTCGGCGGACGCGCCCCTGGCCAGCAGTTCGAGGAACGGCGTCTCGGCACCGGTCAGGGAGGCTGCGGCGGGACGCCCGGTGGGCTGCACGTGATCGCGGGACATGCCGACAGAATTGCTCATCGCGCCACCACCTCGTCAGCCCTGTGGACAACTCGATGTCCGGCCGGTCCGGGCCGTCGCCGTGCCATGACTCAGTGCGCGGTCCAGCCGCCGTCGAGCACGAGCGAGGTGCCCGTGACGAAGGACGCCTGCGGCCCGCACAGATACGCCACCGCCTCGGCGACCTCCTCCGGCTCGATGAGCCGCTTGACCGCGCTGTCCTGGAGCATCACCTCGGCCAGCACCCGCTCCTCGGGGATGCCGTGCGCCCGGGCCTGGTCGGCGAGCTGCTTCTCGACCAGTGGGGTGCGCACATAGCCGGGGTTCACACAGTTCGAGGTCACCCCATGGGAGGCGCCCTCCAGGGCCGCGACCTTGGAGAGGCCCTCCAGCCCATGTTTGGCGGCCACATAGGCCGACTTGAACGCCGAGGCGCGCAGCCCATGGACGGAGGACACATTCACGATGCGGCCCCAGCCCTGCTCGTACATATGGGGCAGAGCGCCACGGATGAGCCGGAACGGCGCCTCCAGCATCACCGTGAGCACGGTGTGGAAGGTGTCCGGCGGGAACACCTCGATCGGGCGCACCAGCTGGAGCCCGGCGTTGTTGACCAGCACATCGGTGCCGGCGGCGGCCTGCTCGGCGGCGTCGAGGTCCGTCAGGTCGAGGACATGGGGTTCCACGGCACCCCCGAGGTCCTGCGCCCGCTCGGCGAGCGCCTCCAGTCCTGCCGCGTCCCGGTCGACGGCTCTGACCTTGGCCCCCGCGGCCGCGAGCCGGAGCGCACAGGCGCGCCCGATGCCGCCGGCGGCACCGGTGACCAGGGCGGTGCGCCCCCCGAGATCGAGCGGGGAGGGCGGGGCGGACGGGGTCGAGCCATGGGCGGGAGGGATGCTGGGCGGGGTCATGGCTCGACCCTAGGCAGCCCCCTCACCTGGCCACATATGGCCGCAGCCCATACTTGAGGCTCAATCCATAGGTTCGAACCACGTGGGTTCATCGGCCAGGGCTTGCTTGATCCGGAAGAGCTGGCTCTCCTTCATCTGCGGCAGGGCGTCCACCTCGAACCAGCCCACCTCCAGGGACTCGTCGTCGTTCACCCGGGCCTCACCGCCCAGCGCACGGCAGCGGAAGGTGATGTCCATGAACTGGCACATGTCCCCGTTGGGGTAGGTGACCTCCTGGCTGGACCTGACCAGGACGACCCGTTCGGCGACGCACCGGACGCCGGTCTCCTCGTAAACCTCGCGCACGGCGGCGGCCGCGGGCTGCTCGCCGGGGTCCGGGATGCCGTTGACCACCGTCCACTGCTGGTTGTCGGCCCGCTGCCCGAGCAGGACCCGCCCCTCGTCATCGAACACGACGGCGCTGACGCCCGGCAGCCACAGCAACTGGTGGCCCGCGGCGGCACGGATCGTCCGGATGAAGTCAGGAGTAGCCATGGCCCGACCCTAACGGCGCCACCCTCGCCTCCGGAGACGGGACCGGGTGCGAGGGCGGGGCGGGGGCGTGGGTCTCGGCGACCGACCGTGCGCGGGTCATGGCGACCGTGCGCGGGTCTTGGCGACCCTGGGCAGGTGCCGGCGACCGTGCGCAGATGTTGGCGAACAGGAGTCCGGGTCAGGCCTCGGCGGCCCGGCGCGCGCGGATGCCGGAGCCGATCGCCCAGCCCAGTCCGCCCGCGGCGAGCAGCACCAGGGCGATCTCCGGCAGGACGCCCAGCCGGGTGGCGGGGGTCTCACCGGAGCGCAGCGGCACCTTCTGGACGAGGGAGTCGGCGACGAACATGCCCGTCCGCTGGGTGATGGTCCCGTCCGGCATGATGATCGCGCTGACGCCGCTGGTCACCGGAACCGTGACGGTCCGGCTGTGCTCGACGGCCCGTACCCGGGACATGGCGAGCTGCTGGTAGGTCATCTCGCTGCGGTCGAAGGTGGCGTTGTTGCTCGGCACGGAGATGATCTGCGCGCCGTCCTCGACCTCGGAGCGCACCGCCCAGTCGAAGGCGGCCTCGTAGCAGGTGACGAGGCCGACCCGGGTTCCGGCCATGGTGAACACGCCCGGTTCGATGCCCCGGCTGAAGTCCTTGCGGACCATCGAGGTCCACTCCTCGTTGATGGCCCCGACGAGCGAGCGCAGCGGCAGATACTCGCCGAAGGGCTGGATCTGCCGCTTGTCATAGGTGTCCACGGGGCCCTTCTCCGGGTCCCACAGGATCTGCTCGTTGAGCAGCTTGCCGTCCCGCTCGACGACACCGCCGACCGAGATGGGCACGCCGATCGCCTCGGCCGCCGTGTCGATGACGGCACGGGCGTCGGCGTTGGCGAAGGGGTCGATGTCGGAGGAGTTCTCCGGCCACAGCACGAAGTCGGGCCGGGCGACCTTGCCGGCCTTCACCTCGGCGGCCAGCCGCTCGGTCTCCCGGGCGTGGTGGTCGAGGACGGCCCGGCGCTGGGCGTTGAAGTCGAGGCCGGCGCGGGGCACATTGCCCTGGATGACCGCGACGGTCGCGGTGCCGTCCTCCGCGGTGTCGCTGACCAGGGGCCGCGCGGCCAGGGCGCCGGCCACGGGCACGGCCACGCTCAGCAGGGCCACGGTCGCGGCCGACCGCCGCAGCATACGGGTCCGGCGGCGCTCGACGGCGAGCCGCACGAGCTCGTACAGGCCGAAGCCGCACAGGACGACGGCGAAACCGAGCACCGGGGTGCCGCCCACGGCGGCCAGCGGCAGGAAGACGCCGTCGGCCTGGCCGAACGCGATCTTGCCCCAGGGGAAGCCGTTGAACGGCGCCCGCGCGCGGGCCGCCTCACCGGCGATCCACAGGGCCGCCGCCCAGATCGGCGAGCCCGGGAGCTTCGACACCGCGGCGATCCCGGCAGCCACCAGCGCGACGAAGACCGCCTCGATGGCCACGAGCGCGAGCCAGGGCCCGGGGCCCACCTCCACACCGGTCCACACCAGCAGCGGCAGCAGGAAGCCGAGGCCGAAGAGGTAGCCGAGGCCGAGTCCCGCCTTCCAGCTGCGGCCGCGCAGCACCCAGCCGAGGGCGGCGAAGGCGGGCAGGGCCAGCCACCAGAGGGTGCGGGGCGGGAAACTGACGTAGAGCAGCACTCCGGAGAGCGCCGCGGTGAGGGCCGGAACCAGCCGCAGGAGCTTCGCCGCGCGCGGCGAGGGCGCGATCGGCGGCTTGAGCTGGTCCGACTCGTCCACGGAGGTTGCGGTGACGGTCACTCCCGGAGTGTACGGCGGGCGGGCTCGGGGCCGACAGCTCGGCCGGCGGCGGGAAGGCGACGGTGGGCACCTCGCCCACGCACCGCTCGACCTCACGGCTACGGGCCCCACCTCCCCCACCCGTGAATGCCCCATGCACGAGACGTCCACAAACCGCCCATCTGCCGTTACGGTATGCCGCAGCCCCGATCGCATCCGGTTCAGGTCCGGTGGGACGGGGTCCGTCACCGGTCGGGGGACCGGGTTCAGGGGGCGGGGTGGGTCTCACGGGGATGACGTCTGCGGCAGGTCCGGACGAGGACAGCGACAGACGAAACGTTTCTGACGCGACGGGCGTCGTGGTGCTGGGCGCCTGTGCCGCGTGGTCGCTGATCTCGGCGGCCGTCCACGGCGGGCGCCCCGAGGGCGTTCTGCTGGCGGTGCTCGCGGTGGCCGCCGGCTACGCGGTGGGGCGGATCAGCGGCGCGCTGCTGCCGGTCGCCGCTCCCTGCGCCGGTGCGCTGGCCGGGGTGACCCTCACCCTGGCCGTCCCGCGGTTGGCGCCCGGCCCCCAGCTGGTCGCCCCGCTGGGCCACGCCGGAGCCACGGCCGCCGTACTGACCCTCTCGGCCGGCGCCGCCTGCTGCGCGGCCTGGTCGGCGCGGTCCGCGGTGCTCCGCCTGGGTCTGCGCCTGCTCGCCGCCGGGATCGCGGTGACCGCGGCGGTGCTGGGCTCCACCAGTGGTCTCGTCGGCTGCGCCGCCGTACTGCTGTGCTCGCTCGCCGCCGGTCACGTGCGCCGCCGGGGCCTTGGCATCGCCGGGCTGGCCGTGGCGGCGCTGGCGGTGACCGGGCTGACCTGGGCGGTCGCGGCGAGGGCGGTGCCGGGCGGGTTCGGCGGCTGGCTGGAGGGGCAGCTCACCCGGCAGCGGGTGCGGCTGTGGCACGAGGCCCTGCGGCTGGCCCACCAGGATCTCGCCCTCGGCGTCGGTCCCGGCCGCTTCGGCGAGCTCGGCGGGACGGCCGACGGCGCGGTGCCGGTGGACGGCAAACCTCACTCGGCGCTGCTGCAGCAGGTCGCGGAGCAGGGAGTCGTAGGACTGCTGCTGCTCGCGGGAGCCTTCTGCTGGATGCTGTTCGCCCTGTGGCGCACGGGCCGCCCGACGCCGGTCGCCCTCACGGCGGGCGCGACCCTGACGGCCCTGGCCGCGATCGCCGCCGTCGGCAACGCGCTCAGCTTCACGGCGGTCTCGGTCGGCGCGGGCCTCCTGGCGGGCCTGGCGACGGCACGACCCCTGACGACCGAACCATCCCCGAGCGACGAGGCACCGACCCACGCCCGCGACAGTCATCCCGTGCCGTGAGCCACCACCCGCGGGCCTGGCGACGGCACGATCCCTGACGACCGAACCATCCCGGAGCGACGAGTCACCGGCCCACGCCCTGGACAGTCATCCCGTGACCCGCAGCCCTCAGAGCGCCGTGCCCGCCGTCCGTGTGCGCAGCCGCTCCTCGATGACCCGGACGGCCGCCTCGGCGTCGTCCACGGTCACGGTGAAGGTGTGACCGTCCCCCAGTCGCAGGACCAGGCCCTCGCCCCGGCGTACGACGACGGCGGTGCCCTTGTCCGGGCGCCACCGGTAGCCCCAGCCGCCCCAGTGGCGCGGGGTGACCAGCGGCAGGAAGTCGGCGCCGACGATCTCGGAGAGCGGGATACGGCGGCGCGGCACGCCGATGTGGCCGCAGCGCACCTCCAGGCACTCCTGGTCGACCTTCAGCGCGACGTGCACGAAGGCGAGGGTGCCGAAGAGGACGAGCAGTCCGGCGGCGATGCAGCCGACGACGGCCATCACGAGGGGGGCGAGGCCGCCGGTCCACGCGGAGTCGACGGCCAGCCCGATGCCGAGCGCCATGCAGGCGGCGCCGGCGAGTGCGAGCAGCCACTGGACCCTGTTGGTCGCCCGCCCGGTCCAGATGTCGGGGTGCGGCTTCCTGCCGTGGGGGTGGTCCCTCATGGCTATGAGGTTACTCAGCTTTCGCTGCGGTGGTACCGCGCTGCACAGAGTGACTGCTCCGACCGGACCAGCCCGGAGCAGATGGTTCCGCCCGGGGGCCCGGGGGTCAGCCGGCGGGGCTGGTCGCCTTGAGGAGCCGGCCCTCCGCGTAGGTGAGGGCCGCTTCCGGCAGGGCGCCCTCGCGGCCGCTGAGCAGCACGGTCAGGGTGCCGGTGGACTCCGCGCGCGGGGCGGGCTGCTCGCCGAGCCGGCGCATGGCCTGCGCGGCGACCGCTCCGGCGGAGCCGTGCAGGACGAGCGGCGGGAGGCCGGGGCGCTGGACGGCGGTGCGGATGCGTTCGGCGACCAGCTCGTAGTGGGTGCAGCCGAGGACGACGGTGGTGACGTCGTCGGGGGTGAGCGCGGCGGCCGCGGCGACGGCGGCGTCGATGGCCGTCTCGTCCGCGTGCTCGACCGCCTCGGCCAGCCCGAAGCAGGGGACCTCGGTGACCTTCACACCGGCGGCGAAGTCCTCGATCAGTCCGCGCTGGTAGGGGCTGCCGGTGGTGGCGGGGGTGGCCCAGATCGCGACGGGGCCGCCACCGGCGGCGGCCGGCTTGATCGCCGGGACCGTACCGATGACCGGTATGCCCGGTTCGAAGCAGGCCCGCAGCGTCGGCAGGGCGTGCACGGTGGCGGTGTTGCAGCCGATGATCAGGGCGTCGGGGCGGTGCGCGGCGGCGGCCTCGGCGACGGCCACGGCGCGCCGGGTGAGGTCCTCGGGGGTCCGCGGTCCCCAGGGCATGCCGTCGGGGTCGAGCGAGAGCACGAGATCCGCGTCGGGTCGCAGCCGCCGTACGGCGGCCGTCGCCGCCAGCAGGCCGATTCCGGAGTCCATCAGCGCGATCTTCACCCGGCCACGATAGACGATGGGCCCTTGCGGGCGGCCGTCGTGGGGCAGACTGCGCGCGTGAGCGCCTACGCGTGGATCGCCGCCGGATCCCTGGCCGCCTGGCTGTGGCTGCTGCTGTTCCAGGGCTTCTTCTGGCGTACGGACGTCCGGCTTCCCAGGCGTACGGATCCCGGTGAATGGCCGTCCGTCTGTGTGGTCGTGCCGGCCCGGGACGAGGCGGCGGTACTGCCCGCGAGCCTGCCGTCGCTGCTCGCCCAGGACTACCCGGGGCGTGCGGAGGTCTTCCTCGTCGACGACGGAAGCACCGACGGCACGGGCGAACTGGCGCGGCGGCTCGCGCGCGAGCGGGGCGGGCTCGCGCTGACCGTGGACTCCCCCGGTGAACCGCCGGCCGGCTGGACCGGCAAGCTCTGGGCGGTGCGGCACGGCATCGGTCTGGCCCGCGCGCGTGATCCCGAGTATCTGCTGCTGACGGACGCGGACATCGCGCACGCCCCCGACAGCCTGCGGGAGCTGGTGGCTGCGGCACGCACCGGCGGCTTCGACGCGGTGTCACAGATGGCCCGGCTGCGGGTGGACAGTCTCTGGGAGCGGCTGGTGGTGCCGGCGTTCGTGTACTTCTTCGCCCAGCTGTACCCGTTCCGCCGGATCGGCCGTACGGGCACGCGGACGGCCGCCGCGGCGGGCGGCTGTGTCCTGCTGCGGACCGAGGCGGCCGTACGGGCGCGGATCCCGGACACCATCCGGGGTGCCGTCATCGACGACGTCGCGCTCGCGCGCGCGGTGAAGCGCGGCGGGGGCCGGGTCTGGCTGGGGCTCGCGGACCGGGTGGACAGTGTGCGGCCGTATCCGCGGCTGGCGGACCTGTGGCGGATGGTCTCGCGCAGCGCCTACGCGCAACTGCGGCACCAGCCCGCACTGCTGCTCGGGACGATCGCCGGGCTGGCGCTCGTCTATCTGGTGCCGCCCGTGGCCGTGGCCTTCGGCGCAGCCTCCGGGGACGGGGTGACGGCGGTCCTGGGCGGGCTGGCGTGGCTGGTGATGACGGGCACGTACGTACCGATGCTCCGTTACTACCGGCAGCCGCTGTGGCCGGCACCGCTGCTGCCGGTGACGGCGTTCCTCTATCTGCTGATGACGGCCGACTCCGCGGTCCAGCATTACCGGGGGCGCGGCGCGGCCTGGAAGGGCCGCACCTATACGCGTCCCGGGACGGTGTCCGACGAGGGCTGACTACTTGCGGCCCGGAGTCCAGTTCATGCCCCAGCCATAGGCGTGGTCGACGGTGCGCTGGGGGCTGACGCCGCGTTCCGGGACGAGGTAGCGGGCCTCGCGCTGGACGACGAGGTCGTCGCCGGTCCGGGTGATGAGGGCGAGGGCGCAGACCGTGGAGGGGACGGTGCACTCGTCGAGGGAGAAGTCGACGGGGGCGCCGTGCTGCGGGGTGAGGGTGACCGTGGCGTTCAGGTCGGCGAAGGAGCGCGCGCCCTGGTAGATGGTGACGAAGACCAGGATGCGCCGGAAGGCCTGCTGGTGGTCGAGGTTGATGGTGAGGTTCTCGCCGGTGGCCATGGCGCCGGTCCGGTCGTCACCGTCGAGGTGGATGTACGGCGGCTGGTGCAGGGCTCCGTAGGCGTTGCCGAGGGCCTGGATGACGCCCTTGCGGCCGTCGGCCAGTTCGTACAGGGCGCACAGGTCGAGGTCGAGGTCGTTGTGCATGGCGACCGGGCGGCCCAGCTTGCTCGCCCAGCCGGAGAACTGCTTGCGCACCTGCCAGTTGAGGTTGACGCGCATGGCGCCGGAGGTGCCGCCCTGCTTGGTCAGGGAGACGGACGGGGACGCCTTGGTGAGCGTCACCTTGCTCAGGCTGACCGGGGGCGCCTGGGGGACCGGCGGCATGGCGGGCGGCGGGGGCATCGTCACGGGCGGCGCCGGGGGCGGGGTCATGGGGGCGGCCGGTGTGGGCGCCGCCTGCTGGGGTTCGTCGACGCTGATGCCGTAGTCGGTGGCCAGGCCCGCGAGCCCGGTGCCGTAACCCTGGCCGACGGCACGGAACTTCCAGGCGCCCTGCCGGCGGTAGAACTCGCCGAGGACGAACGCGGTCTCCACGGTGGCGCCGGTGCTGTCGAAGCGGGCGACGACGGTGCCCCGGGCGTCCCGGACCTCGATGTAGAGGCCGGGGACCTGGCCGAAGGCGCCGCCGTCCGCGGAGGCGGCGAGGATGACGGTCTCGATCGACGGTTCCACGCGCGGGAGGTCGACGAGGAGGCGGTCGGTGACCTGGGCGCCGGCCGTCGTCTTGCCCTCGTGCCGGACGGCCCCGGACGCGTGGGCGGGCTGGTTGTAGAAGACGAAGTCGTCGTCGGAGCGGACCTTGCCGCCGACGAGCAGCAGGGCCGAGGCGTCCACGTCGGGGGTGCCCGGTGCCGAGTGCCAGCCCAATTCGACCGTCAATGCCGTGGCCGGCACCGGAACATTGGACCCTTTCGACATTGTCATGTCCGCCCCCATCGTTTGATCTTCGCCGGGGTGTCCCGGCGGGCCGTCGAGTTCTCCAGGGTCAACCTATTCCGTGGGTCCCGGAAGTCTCGCGAGGGGGATCGGAAGAGGGGAGGTCAACCGCCGGTAACGCCCTGGGAACTCGGCCTTTACCTGATCCGAACACCGATTGGCGTCCCTTTTTGACAAGTTCGCTCGCATTGGGGATCCGGCGTCACTGCGGAACCGTAAAACAACCCTCTTATCGGTCTCCCCAACCAGCACATCGTGGGCTTACCTTATGTGCCATGACCTCCCCCCGCTCCACGTATGGCGGCGGCTACTACTCCGCTGCCTTCCCGGACACCCCGATCTACGACTCGCTCGTGGCCGAGCGGGGCACCCCGCAGATCGCCCCGATCCGGGTCCCCGCCGCGTACGACAGCCCGGGCAGCCATCTGCCGGCCCTGCCGTCCGCGCTGCCCGCCCTCCCGGCGGCACCGTCCCAGCCCTCCTACGGCTATCCGCAGGCACCGCAGCCCGCACCGCTGCAGCAGGCGCCCGCGGCCTACATCCCGCAGCAGGCCGCCCCGCGCGGGTACCCCGGTCCGCAGGCTCCGCAGCAGCCGCGCCCGGTGGCCCCGGGCGGCATGGGCTACGAGGCGATGCGCCCCGCGGCTCCCCGGCCCGCGCCGCAGCAGTACCAGGACCCGTACAACAACCAGCAGCAGTACCGCGGCTACTGATCCGTCCCAGGGGTTGTCGGTGCCGCCTGGCACGATGACCCCATGGGACACCCGCGGCTGCAGTCGATCCACGTCCACCCGGTCAAGGCGTTCCGGAGCATCGAACTCCGGGAAGCCGTCGTGGAGCCCTGGGGGCTGGCCGGAGACCGGCGCTGGGCGCTGATCGACGCGGGGGCGAAGGTCGTGACACAGCGCGGACACCCGCGCCTGGCGCGCGCCGCCGCCGAGCTTCTGCCCGGCGGCGGCGTCCGTCTGTCCGCGCCCGGCATGGAGCCCTTGACGGTGGCCGTGCCGCGCGCCTCGGACACCGTGCCGACGGACGTCTTCGGCGACAAGGTGGAGACGGTCCCCGCCGACGGCGACGCCGCGCACACCTGGTGCAGCACCTACCTCGGCGCTCCGATGCGCCTCGTCCATCTGGACTCCCCCGCGACCCGCCGGCCCGTCGACCCGGAGTACGCGCTGCCCGGCGAGACCGTGAGCCTCGCCGACGGCTATCCGCTGCTGCTCACCACCACGGCCTCCCTCGACGCCCTCAACTCCCTCATCGCGCGCGGCGACCACGCCGCCGAGGGTCCGCTGCCCATGGACCGCTTCCGGCCGAACATCGTCGTCTCCGGCACGGACGCCTGGACCGAGGACGAGTGGAGCCGCGTCGCCATCGGGGACGTCACCTTCCGGGTCGCCAAGGTGTGCGGACGCTGCACGGTCACCACCACCGACCAGCGCACCGGCGCGCGCGGCAAGGAGCCCCTGCACACCCTCGCCCGGCACCGGCGTATGCGGGGCAAGCTGGTGTTCGGCCAGAATCTGGTCCCCCTCGGCCCGGGCACGATCCGGACCGGCGACCCGGTCCGGGTCCTCGGCTGAGAAGATCTGTGCGAGTGCGCCGGTTCGCGGGAACCGCGGCCGGGGCGCCGCGCGTTGGGCATGCTGTGAGACGGATGTGAAGGACGCGGGGCGCCAGGGGCGCGGGGTGACGGCGGAGCCGGAAGGGGGGTGAGCGACGATGCGGGCGATCACGGGTCTGTGGCGCTGGCGGCACAATCCGCTGCGCCGCCGGACCGATGTGGCCGAGGGCTGGATCGCCCTGCTGGCGCTGCTGCTGATCGTCGTCGCCGCGCCCACGGCCGGCTCCGTGGTCGGCGGCCTCGCCCAGGAGTCCCTCCAGGAGTCCGTACGGCAGCAGCGCGCGTCGCGGCACCAGGTGTGGGCGACCGTGGTCCGCAAGCTCGACGGGACACGGCTCGACGCCGACCCCGAGACCACCACGGGACGCGGCATACGGGCCCGCGTCCTGGCCGACTGGACCACCGCGGACGGCACCGCGCGCCGGGGTGCGGTCACGGTCGACCTGCTCAGCCCCGACCCGGGCACGCGTTTCCCGCTGTGGATCGACCGCCGGGGCCGGGCCGTGGCCCCGCCGCTGGACTCCGCGACGGCGTCGACGCATGCCGTGATCGCCGGGTTCGGCGCCGCGCTGCTCGCGATCGCCCTGATAGAGGCCGCCAGACGCCTGATCGTCTGGCGTATGGTCCGCCACCGGTACCTGAGTTGGGACCGGGCCTGGGACAAGGCGGGCCCCGACTGGGGCCGGACCGGCGCCGGCAGCTGACGGCCTTCCGGCTCCGGTCAACCCACCGTCCGCGCGCACGCTACGGTGGACCGGCCGAAGTCTTCGGCTGGGAGACCCGCGTACTACGAGGTGGGGGCACGTCAACACCATGGCACAGGGCACGGTCCAGGTGACGCACACCGGCACTTCGCGGTGGCGGCGCCGCACGGGTGAGTACGCGTCGCTCGCCGCCGCCCTGGAGGCCGCGGCGGACGGTGACGTCCTCACCGTCGCCCCCGGCACCTACCGGGAGAACCTCGTGGTGCAGCGGGCGGTGACCCTGCGCGGCCCCGAGGGCTCCCCCGGCTCGGTGCGGATCGCGCCGCTGGACGGTGTGCCGTTGACCGTGCGCGCCTCGGCGGTGGTCCTCGACCTCCATGTGGAGGGCCAGGACGCGGCGGCGCCCGCGCTGCTCATCGAGGAGGGCACCCCGGAGCTGTCCGGCGTGCGGGTCGTCACCCGCTCCGCCGCCGGTATCGAGGTGCGCGGCGGCGCCCGGCCCACCGTGCGGCGCTGCACGGTGGACAATCCCGCGGGCATCGGCATCGCCGTGCTCGACGGCGGGGGCGGGGTGTTCGAGGAGTGCGAGGTCGTCGCGGCCGGCCAGGCCGGCATCGCGGTGCGCGGCGGCGGCCACCCCCGCCTGGAGCGCTGCCGGGTGCACCACGCCTCCGGCTCCGGCCTGACGGCCACCGGGGAGAACTCCGCGCTGGAGGCCGTGGGTTGCGAGATCTACGAGGTGCGGGGCTCCGGGGTCCAGATCACCGGCCGGGCCACCGCTCACCTCACGGACTGCGATGTGCACCGGACCACGTCCGACGGGGTCACCCTCGACACGGACGCCGTGCTGACCCTCGCGGACTGCCGGATCCACGACGTCCCGGAGAACGCGGTCGACCTGCGATCCCGGTCGGTGCTCACCCTGACCCGTACGACGGTCCGTCAGTTCGGGCGCAACGGCCTGTCCGTGTGGGACCCGGGCACCCGCGTCGACGCCAACCAGTGCGAGATCTTCGACAGCACCGGCGACTACCCGGCGGTGTGGGTCAGCGACGGCGCCACCGCGGTGCTGGACTCCTGCAGGGTGCACGACGTGCCGGACGCGCTGTTCGTCCTCGACCGGGGCTCCCGCGCGGACGTCGTGGACAGCGATCTGTTCCAGGTGCGGAACACCGCGGTGTCGGTGAGCGACGGCGCCACCGCCCAGCTCGACGACTGCCGTATCCGGGAGGCCGCGACGGGCGCCTGGTTCCGTGACCACGGCAGCGGCGGCACACTCAGCAACTGCACGGTGGACGGCACGCAGACCGGGGTCATCGTCACCAAGGGCGCCGACCCGACGATCGAGCGCTGCACCGTCGACTCCCCGGCGGAGGCCGGCTTCTACGTCTCGGCGGGCGGCCGCGGCACCTTCACCAACTGCCGGGTCAGGGGCAGCGCGGGCTACGGCTTCCATGTGATCGACGGCTGCCGTACGACACTGCGCAAGTGCCGTACGGAGCGCTGCGCGCGCGGGGGTTACGAGTTCGCGGACGGTGCCGGGGACGGGCCGGGCACAGGTCCGGACGTGGAGGACTGCACGAGCGACGAGAGCGGGAGCCTGCGGCAGCAGCCGTCGGCGCCGGAGCCCGTGGTGCAGACGGCGCACCAGGCGCCGGGCGGTCTGCTCGGCTCGGTCCCGGGCCCGCGCGGCACCGGGGAGGAGCCCGCGGCCCCCGACACGCGGCCCGGTGAGCCGTCCCGCACCTCCCAGGACGTCCTCGGTGAACTCGACGCGCTGGTCGGCCTGGAGAGCGTCAAGCGCGAGGTGCGGGCCCTCACCGACATGATCGAGGTGGGCCGCCGCCGCCGCGAGGCCGGGCTGAAGGCGGCCTCGGTCAAGCGCCATCTGGTGTTCACGGGCTCCCCCGGCACCGGCAAGACGACGGTCGCCCGGCTCTACGGGGAGATCCTCGCCTCCCTGGGCGTGCTGGAGAAGGGGCATCTGGTGGAGGTGTCCCGGGTCGACCTGGTCGGTGAGCACATCGGCTCGACGGCGATCCGTACGCAGGAGGCGTTCGAGAAGGCGCGCGGCGGTGTGCTGTTCATCGACGAGGCGTACGCGCTGTCTCCGGAGGACTCGGGCCGGGACTTCGGCAAGGAGGCCATCGACACCCTGGTGAAGCTGATGGAGGACCACCGGGACGCGGTCGTCGTCATCGTGGCGGGCTACACGGCCGAGATGGAGCGGTTCCTCCAGGTCAACCCCGGTGTGGCGTCCCGGTTCTCACGGACCATCACCTTCAGCGACTACGGCCCCGAGGAGCTGCTGCGGATCGTGGAGCAGCAGGCCGAGGAGCACGAGTACCGGCTGGGCCCGGGGGTCGCCGAGGCGCTGCAGAAGTACTTCACGGTGCTTCCCAAGGGGCCCGCGTTCGGCAACGGCCGTACGGCCCGGCAGACGTTCGAGGCGATGGTGGAGCGGCACGCGGGCCGGGTCGCCCAGCTCGCCGAGCCCAGCACGGACGATCTGACGCTCCTCTACGCCGAGGACCTGCCCGAGCTGGGCTGACCGGGCGCCTCGGCGGCCCGGGTCAGCTCTCGGGGCGCTGCCCCGGCACCTCCGGTCCCAGCCGCCCGAGCAGCCGCTGCCGTTCCTCCGCGAAGGCGGGGTCGGCCTGGTAGTCGCTGTGACCGTGGATCGGCGCGGGCAGCGGGTGTGCGGCGGTGCGCCCGTAGGCCAGCGGATCCTTGAGGGCCTCGCGGTCCACGGCGGGTCCGGCGTCGCCGGGCAGGCGGACGGGCCCGCCGATGGGGTCGGTGGGCCGGTGCAGATTGCGCCAGCAGTCCACCTCGGCGTGCAGCGCGGTGAGCGCGTCGGGGCCGAAGTGGGCGGGGAACCAGCGGCCGTACAGGCGTTCCAGCGGGGAGCCGTAGGTGAGCAGCGCGACCCGCCGGCGGTCGGCCGGGGTGAGCTGCCAGGCCGCGGCCGCCGCGAGGACGCTGCCCTGGGAGTGCCCGGAGAGGACCAGCCGGCGGCCCTCTCCGGCCCGGGTCCAGGTGGCGATGCGCCAGGTCAGGTCGGGCACCGCGCGTTCGGCGTAGCAGGGCGGCGCGAAGGGGTGCGCGGCGCGCGGCCAGAAGGTGCCGACGTCCCAGAGGATGCCGATGGTGCGGCGGGCGGAGGCGTCCTTGTAGGCGCGCCGGCCCCAGGTGACGAAGAGTATGAAGCCGAAGCCGATCAGCCAGGAGCCGATCGCCTGCGCGGTCTGGGCGGCCCCGTGGACGACGGCGTACGTGCCCTCCGCGGTCTCGCCCGGGGTGTCCCCGGTGATCAGCGCCCCGGCGAGGGCGCCGGCGCCCAGCAGCAGGGTGGCGACGGCGGTGACGGCGACGACGAGGGGCGCGCGGTCGGTGAGGGTGGCCATGGCGCGGGTGCTGGCGATGCGGCGGGTGCGGGCGCTGTCGTGGGGCTCGCCCGCGTAGTCGCTTTCGACGGCGGCGAGTTCGGCGCGGCGCAGCAGCCAGGCGCGCCGCGCGAGCAGGGCGCAGAGCAGCAGCAGGAGGACCAGCAGGGGCGGGATGACGGAGGCCTGCCAGGTCAGCAGGACGGGTGGGCCGGGGAGGGAGGCGCGGGTGCCGTCCAGCCAGTCGGCGACGCGCTGGGAGACGCCGCCGGACATCACACCGCCGAGGGCGCAGGCCAGCATCACCACGGCGGGTCCGCCGAGACCGCGCAGGGCGGCGCGCGGGTCGGGTGCCGTGCGGTGCAGGAGGTGCGCGACGACGGCGAGGACGACGGCGGTCAGGCCCTGCATGAGGGCGATGGCGCCGAAGGTGGCGTCGCCGGGGAGGCGCCCGGCCGACTGCCAGCCGGGGCGATCCCATCCGGCGTAGACGAGGGTGAGCACGAGCAGGGCGAGCGCGGCGAGCGGCAGCCGGCGGACCAGATGGGCGTCGAGTTCGCGGTCGAGGCGGTTCTCGCTGCGGCCCCGGCGGCACACCACCCACACGACGGCGGCCGCACCGGTGACGAGGGCGGCGTCGAGGAGCCAGCCGAGCACGTCGAGGAGGGCGGGTCCGCCGGGGCGGCGGTCGAAGCGGGCCGCGGCCGAGCCGACCGCCGCGGCGACCGTCAGCAGTCCGGCGGCGGTGTGCGCGGCGCGCAGCCGGGCGACCAGGCGGCGGCCGTACCAGAAGCCGGGGCGGCCCAGGGCGCCGCCGGCCGTCTCGTCGGGCTCGGGCTGCTGGAAGAGAGGCTGCTGGGACTCGTAGGCGCTCCAGGTGCGGCGGGAGAGGTACCAGAGGAGTCCGGTGAGGGCCGTGGGCACCACGGCGGCGAGGGCGAGTCTGCGGCCGGGTGCGCTCCACCAGCCGCCGTCCGACAGGAAGCCCAGCCAGCTGTGCCGGCCCGCGCAGTCGGGGGTGCCGGCGCACTGCCAGGCCGTGAGGTCCAGGGCGACCTCGCAGGCGGCGGCGACGAGCAGCACGGTCAGGCTGAGCGCGGCGAGCCGGACGAGCAGGCCGTACAGGCGGATCGTGCGGGTGCGGTCGCGGGCGGCGGGGCGCATCCAGTGGGCGAGGTTGACCACCATGAAGGGCAGCAGGAGCAGCCATAACGCGCGGGCGCTGTTGCCGGAGGTGAGGTTGCACCAGACGTACGCCTCGGGCACCGGCCGGCCCCGGTAGTCGTCGGGCCGGTCCTCGGCGTCGACGTCGTCGGCGCGGCGGAAGACGGCGGCGGTGTCGTCGCCGGTGATCCGCTGGGTCCGCGGATCGTCCAGCATCTGCTGGGGTGTGGTGCCGCCGACGCCGTGGACGAGGAGTTCCAGGGCGATCCTGGCCTCCCCGGCGCAGGATCCGGCTGTCAGCGGTGCGGTGTCCGCGCTGTTCGCGGCGGCGTGTCTGTCCGTGCGGCCCATGTCGGCGGCTCCCCCGTGAGCGCTGAGGCGTGTGTCCGTGCGGGCACAGGATCTCCGTTTCCGGACCGCCGTACACCTCTCGTCACGGAATCTCCCCGGTGCGTGCGCGGGGCGGCCGGAGGGGGCGTCCGAATGTGGCATGCACGCGTCGGGGCGACCGGTGGCGCGGGTGGGGGCGGCCCGTGCGAGGATGGGTCGTCCCGCGCCCGGGCAGGGGCGAGAATGTCCTTGTCGGACAGGGTGGCCGGGGCAGGTCGGACGGCAGCGGCGAGAGGACCGGAGCGTACGTGAGCGAGAATCAGAACCTCCTCGCGGAGCAGCGACGCGCCCTGATCCTGGACGAGGTACGGCGCCGAGGCGGGGTGCGTGTCAACGAGCTGACCCGCAAGCTCGGCGTGTCGGACATGACGGTGCGCCGGGACCTCGACGCGCTCGCCCGGCAGGGCGTGCTGGAGAAGGTGCACGGCGGTGCCGTCCCGGTGGTCGAGGCGAGCACGCACGAGCCGGGTTTCGAGGCCAAGTCGGGTCTGGAGCTGACCGCGAAGGAGGACATCGCGCGGGCGGCGGCCGAGCTGGTCGTCCCGGGCAGCGCGATCGCCCTGTCCGGCGGCACGACGACGTACGCGCTGGCGCACCGGCTGGTCGACGTTCCCGATCTTACGGTGGTCACCAACTCGGTGCGGGTGGCCGATGTCTTCCACGCCGCGCAGCGCACGACCGGCCCCCGGCAGGGCGCGGCCACGGTCGTGCTGACCGGCGGGGTGCGCACCCCGTCCGACTCGCTGGTGGGGCCGGTCGCCGACCAGGCGATCGCGGCGCTCCACTTCGACATGCTGTTCCTGGGCGTGCACGGGATATCGGCCGAGGCCGGCCTGTCCACGCCGAATCTGGCGGAGGCCGAGACGAACCGCCGTCTGGTGCAGTCGGCGCGGCGTGTCGTGGTGATCGCCGACCACACCAAGTGGGGTGTGGTGGGCCTGAGTTCGTTCGCCTCGCTGGAGCAGGTCGACACCCTGGTGACGGACTCGGGGCTGGACGGCGGCGCCCGCGCGGAGATCGCGGAGCATCTGCGGCTGGTGGTGGCGGGCGAGCCCGATGAGGGTGCAGACATCTGAGGAGGCGCCAGCTAGGGTGACGCTGCCCGGTGCAGCGTCACCCACAGGGGGTTGTCGTCCATGGTTCATCTGCTGCGTGAGGTGGGGCTCGACTTCGTCGGGGCCGCCCCCGTACGGCATGTCTTCGCACGGGAGACGGCCGCGCCGCCCGAGGCGGTCTACACGGCGCTCGCCGAGGATGTGCCCGGGTGGACCCAGTGGTACGGCGCGGTCACCCTGGCCCGGCCGCTGGACGGCGGGGCGCGGCGCGAGATCCGGCTCAAGGGCGGTGCCCGCTTCGAGGAGACGGTCCTGGCGGCCGAACGCCCCGAGGTGTACGCCTACCGCATCGACCTGACGAACACACCGGGATCGCGGGCGATCGTCGAGGAGTGGCGGCTCACCCCGTCCGGCGCGGGCACCCGGGTCCAGTGGACCGTCGCGGTGGACGGCACCGCCCCCTTCAGGACCTCGGTGCGGCTGGCGCGCCCCGGTCTCAGCCGGGCGTTCCGGGGCGCGGTGGCCTCCCTGGACCGGCGGCTGGCCGCCTCGGGCTCCTGAACCGGCGCGCCGCGCGGTCTCACTCGGGCCAGACGCCGGTGGCGAGGACCTGCTCCAGGGCCGCCGCGTACGGCGTGATGTCCAGGCCCTGTTCGGCGAGCCAGGCGTCCGAGTAGTACTTGTCGAGGTACCGGTCCCCCGGGTCGCACAGCAGCGTCACCACGCTGCCCTGCCGCCCCACGGCCACCATCTCGGCGACGATCTTCAGCGCGCTCCACAGACCGGTGCCGGTGGAGCCGCCCGCCTTGCGGCCGATGGCCCGCTCCAGGGCGCGGACGGCGGCCACGCTGGCGGCGTCGGGCACCTTCATCATCCGGTCGACGGCGCCGGGCACGAAGCTCGGTTCCATCCGGGGCCGGCCGATGCCCTCGATCCGGGAGCCGCAGTCGCAGGTGACATGGGCGTCCCCGGTCGTCCAGCCCTCGAAGAAACAGGAGTTCTCCGGATCGGCGACGCAGATACGGGTGTCGTACTGCATGTAGTGCACGTAGCGGGCGAGGGTCGCGGAGGTGCCGCCGGTGCCGGCCGTGGCGACGATCCAGGCGGGCTCCGGATACCGCTCGAGCCGCAACTGACGGAAGATCGACTCGGCGATGTTGTTGTTCCCGCGCCAGTCCGTGGCCCGTTCCGCGTAGGTGAACTGGTCCATGTAGTGGCCGCCCGTCTCCACCGCGAGCCGGGCCGACTCCTCGTACATCCGGCGCGAGTCGTCCACGAAGTGGCACCGGCCGCCGTGGAACTCGATCAGACGGCACTTCTCGGCGCTCGTCGTGCGCGGCATGACCGCGATGAAGGGCACGCCGATCAGCTTCGCGAAGTACGCCTCGGAGACGGCCGTCGAGCCGCTGGACGCCTCGATCACCGGGCGGCCCGGCCGGATCCAGCCATTGCACAGTCCGTAAAGGAACAGCGAGCGGGCCAGCCGGTGCTTGAGGCTGCCGGTGGGGTGCGTCGACTCGTCCTTGAGGTACAGGTCGATGCCCCAGCGCTCGGGCAGCGGGAAGCGCAGGAGGTGGGTGTCGGCCGAGCGGTTGGCGTCGGCCTGCACCTTGCGCACGGCGTCTTTGAGCCAGGCCCGGTAGGCGGGATCGCTGCGGTCGACGTCGAGGGTCACGCCGGACGGGGTCTGCTGGACGGTGCTCACGGCGCTGCTCCTCGGGCTCGCGGCAGCGGCGACTCGCACTGCCGTCCCTTCGAGCATAGACATCTTCAGGACGCTTCTCACCTGCATAAACACACCTTTGAGAGGCTCAAAGTCACCCCTGGGCAGGCGGTCGCGGCGCACCCGGCGGGGGCGCATCCGCGCGAGTGCTCCGAGCGCCCCCGGCAAGGGGCACGCGCGCACTGGTGCGGGACGCGGGACGGGGGCAGACTGCACCCGACGGGGTGCACACTGGATCACGACCGGGGCCCGGCCGATGCCCGCGCGGAGGCGGGCCGGCCACCGAGACGCACGAGGGGGCGGGGCATGGCGGAGGCGGAGTTCACGGCCAAGGGCGTGCGGATCGGGAAGCGCCTGCGCTCCCTGACCCGGGCCGGGCAGGTGCGGATCAGCGAGGGCCGGCTGCAGTTGCTCACGAGCTACGGCACCGAGATCGACAGCGCGCCGGTGCAGGCGGTGCGCGCGTCCCGGCCCTGGTTCGCGCCGGACGACCGGGCGCTCGCCGACCTCAACGGCAAGCGGTACTCACTGACGTTGGGGGATCACGACCCCGCCCCGGGCGAGCCCGGACCGCCCGCCGCGCGCCGGTTCATCGAGGCCGTACGGAGGGCTGCGGGGCGTAACGGCTGAGTCACCGCGAGTTGCGTTACCGCGCCTCCTGCGCCACGCTGGTCTCACGTCACTCTGGGTTTACCGGCGATAACGCTGCGAACCAGCCCGCCGGCCACGACAGCAGGCGGCCGTTTCCTTCAAGCACCCTGCTGGATCCGTACTCCGTGTTCTTCCGGACCTCTTCAGTCGGGGAGTCGCAGCCGTGATCAGTTACCCAAGCAGGCACTGCGCGGTGGAGCTCCAAGCCCTGCCGTCGCGGATCGGCCAGGTCCGCAGAATCGTATCGGCGCAGTTGCGCTACTGGCATCTGGACCCGTTGATAGACCGCGCCGCGCTCGGTGTGACCGAGCTGCTGACCAACGTCCATCAGCACGCACGGCCGGACAAGACGTGCACCGTGGAGATCGAGCTGCTGCTCGACCGCCTCACGGTCTCCGTGCACGACCACGACCCCCGGCTCCCGGTCGTCGCCGACGCCGGGGACACCGAGGCGCTCGCCACCTGCGGGCGCGGGCTCGCGATGGTCGCGGCCCTCAGCGAGAGCTGGGGCGTACGGCCGGAGGGCGAGTCCGGCAAGGTCGTGTGGTTCTCGCTGCCGACGCCCGGCGCGGCGCCGTCCACGGCCGCGCGGCCACCGCGCCGCGTCACCGTGGAACAGCCCGTGCGCCGGCTCGCGGCCGTCGGACCACCGGTCGACCTGCGTCGGCCGGAACGCGCTCCCGCCCGGTCGGCCGTTGCCGGCTGACCGGGCGGTGAGGGGGTCACGGGGGCCGCCCCTGCTGCCGCGCACCCTCAGGTGTCACATGGGGCCGCCCTTGCCCGTGCGGCCGAACTCCTCGTTGAGGACGGACAGTCGGCGCCAGTACTCGTCCTCGTCGATCTCGCCGGAGGCGAACCGGTGGCCGAGGACGGTGATCGGCGAGCTGTCGTCGGGCCCCGTCGGCCGGGGTCCACGGCGCGGGCGCCATCCCGTGCGGCGCAGCAGCGTGATGCCGCCGACCACGACGGCCGCCCAGATCAGCGGGAAGAAGAGGATCCACGGGCCGGGCCCGCCGTCGGCGAAGTGCGCGAAGGTCTGCATGTCGGGTCATCTCCCGGGTGGTCGGGACGTTCCTGAGTGATGACTCGAGCTTCGCGCCGCGAGGGGGTCCGGGTCGTCGTACGGGCAGCGGCATCGCGCGTACCACCCGAGGAGTACGCCGTGGATTTCGGCGTCAGGTCCCGTCGGGCCGTTCGAGGTACGCCACGTTCTCCCGGTCCTCGGCGTCCGTGCCGGCCCCGGTGGCGAACCAGGCGTCGAGGATCTCCTTGAGCAGCGGCTCCGAGGTCAGGCGCAGGCTGAGGGCGAGGACGTTGGCGTCGTTCCAGCGCCGGGCGCCCTCCGCGGTGTAGGCGTCGGTGCACAGGGCCGCTCGGACGCCGGGCACCTTGTTCGCGGCGATCGACGCGCCCGTGCCGGTCCAGCAGCACACCACGGCCTGGTCGGCCGTGCCCTCCGCCACCTCGCGGGCCGCCGCCTGCGAGCAGACGGCCCAGCGCTCGTCGTCGCCGGGGCTGAGCGCGCCGTGCGCCCGCACGTCGTGGCCCCGCTCGCGCAGCTCGGAGACGAGGCGCCGCGCGACGGGTTCGTCCATGTCCGAGGAGACGGAGATCCGCATACCGAAAAGCCTACCGACCGCTACGCCGCCAGCGCGGTGAGCGGGTCGTCGAGCACCGGCTGCCAGGCCAACTCGGCGGCGCCGACCAGGCTGTTGTGGTCGAGGCTGCACGCGAGGATGGGGACGCCGCCGCTCTGCCCCCACAGGCTGCGGTCGGCGACGACCGCGCGCAGCCGGCCGGGGTCGGCGTCGAAGAGCGTGCGGTGCAGACCACCGAGGATGATGCGGTCGGGGTTGAGGATGTTGACCAGGCCGGCCAGGCCGAGGCCGAGCCGGTCGATGAGGGCCTCGGTGGCGGTGCGGACCGTCGGGTCGTCGTAGTGGTCCTGGATCAGGTCGATGGCCTGCTTCAGCAGCGACACCTCGGGGCCGGGCTCGCGGCCGGCCGCCGTGAGCAGGGCCAGCGGGTCGGCCTCGACGTCCAGGCAGCCGCGGCTGCCGCAGTGGCAGGGCCGGCCCTCGGGGTTGACGGTGAGGTGTCCGACCTCCAGGGCGAGCCCCGAACTCCCGGTGTGCAGACGGCCGTCCAGGACGAGCGCGCCGCCGACGCCCCGGTGCCCGGTGGCCACGCACAGCAGATCGCGGGCGCCGCGCCCGGCGCCGTGCCGGTGTTCGGCGAGCGCGGCCAGGTTGACGTCGTTGCCGGTGAACGCCGGTCCGGTGATCCCGGCCGCGCGTACGCACTCGGTGAAGATACGGCGGACGGGGGCGCCCACGGGCCACGCCAGATGCAGCGGGTTGAGGGCGAGGCCGTCCGGTTCAGCGACGGCGGACGGGACGGCGAGTCCGGCGCCGACACAGCGCCGGCCGGTCGCGCTCAGCAGGTCCGCGCCGGCCTCGACGACCGAGCCGAGCACCTTGGCCGGATCGGCCTCCACGGTCTCGCAGCCCGGGGCGGTGGCGACGATACGGCCGCCGAGGCCGACCAGCGCCGCCCGGAACCCGTCGGCGTGCACCTGGGCGGCGAGGACGACCGGGCCGTCCTCGGCGACGGACAGCCGGTGCGAGGGCCGCCCCTGGGAGCCGGCCGCCGCGCCCGGCCGGGCGTCGACCCGGATCAGCCCGAGCGCCTCCAGTTCGGCGGCGACCACCCCGGCCGTGGCCCGGGTGACGCCGAGTTCGGCGGTGAGGACGGCGCGGGTGGGGGCGCGCCCGGTGTGCACGAGCTCCAACGCGGGCCCGAGCGCACCGCGCCCCCGCTCCAGTCGCGTCCTCGGGGTGGTGGTCCCTTCCCCCGCCGGCCGGGGGTCCGCCTTGCCGCTCATGAGGGCGAGTCTCCCATGATCCCGGAACGCCGTGACCTACAGGCCGCTCACTCTCAGCGTGAGGTTCAGCCGCCCCGTGAGACCGAGCTCCGGGGGCGCCGTGCCCGGGTGCACGGTGGGCACCCCGTGGTAGGCGAGCCGCGCGGGGCCGCCGAATACGAAGAGGTCGCCGCTGCGCAGTTCGACGTCCGTGTACGGCCGGGTCCGGGTCTCGGTGTTGCCGAAGCGGAAGACGCAGGTGTCGCCGAGGCTCAGGGAGACCACGGGCTGCGGCGACCGCTCGTCGGCGTCGCGGTGCATGCCCATCCGGGCCTCGGCGTCATAGAAGTTGATCAGCGCGATGTCGTAGGGGCCGGCCTCCTCGCCGAGGGCGTCGCGGACCGCGCCTCGGGCCAGTTCGTCCAGCCACTCCGGGAACGGCTTGACCGGGGCGCCGTCGCCGTCGACGGCCGTGGGGGCGTAGCCGTAGGGGTACCAGTGCCGGCCGAGGCACACCTGCCGGGCCGTCATCGTGCCGCCGCCGGGGGTGCGGACGGTGCGCAGGCCGGCCGGGGGGCGGGCCCAGACCCGGCAGGCGTCCAGCAGCTCGCGCTGCGCGGCGGCGTCCAGCCAGTCGGGGACGTGCACCGCGCCCGGCGCGACGACGGTGCGCTCCCGCGGGAACAGCTCGGCGTCCATGTCCCCCATCCTCCCCCACGGTCCTCGCCTACGGTCAGGCGTCGCGGCTCGGGTGCGGGCGGGCGCCCGTGGTCGATCCGGCGTCGCAGCTCGGGTGCGGGCGGGCGCCCGTGGTCGCTTAGCCTTGACGCACGATGAACGACCGGATGACGACGCCCTGGGGCGCTCTCGCGCTGACCCGCTTCCCCGAGGACCCCCGCGACAGGCTGCGCGCCTGGGACGCCTCCGACGAGTACCTTCTGGCGCACCTCGCCGAGCAGGACGTCCCGCTGTCGGGCACGGTCGTGGTCGTCGGCGACCGCTGGGGCGCCCTGGTCACGGCGCTGGCGGCGCACCGGCCGACCCAGATCACGGACTCCTGGCTGGCGCAGGAGGCCACCCGGGCCAACCTCGCGCGGCAAGGCGTCGAGCCGGGGGCGGTCCGGCTGCTCACGACCCAGGACCCGCCGCCGGCGCGGATCGACGTGCTGCTGGTGCGGGTGCCGAAGAGCCTGGCGCTGCTGGAGGACCAGCTGCTGCGGCTGGCGCCCTCCGTGCACGAGGGCACGGTCGTGGTGGGCACTGGCATGGTGCGGGAGATCCACACGTCCACGCTGGAGCTGTTCGGACGCATCCTCGGGCCGACCCGGACGTCGCTGGCGAAGCGGAAGGCCCGCCTGATCTTCTGCACGCCCGAGCCGTCGGTGGAGCGGCCCGCGAACCCGTGGCCGTACACCTACACGCTGCCGGACGGGGTGGGGGCCGTGTCCGGGAGTACGGTCGTCAATCACGCGGGGGTGTTCTGCGCCGACCGGCTGGACATCGGCACGCGGTTCTTCCTGGCGCATCTGCCGGGCGGGCGCGGGCCGCGGCGGGTGGTGGACCTGGGCTGCGGCAACGGCGTCGTGGGGACGGCGGTGGCGCTGGCGAACCCGGAGGCCGAGGTGCTGTTCGTCGACGAGTCGTTCCAGGCGGTGGCGTCGGCGGAGGCCACCTTCAAGGCGAACGGCGTCCCCGGGCACGCCGAGTTCCGGGTGGGCGACGGGATGGCGGGGGTGCCGGCGGGCAGTGTCGACCTGGTGCTGAACAATCCGCCGTTCCACTCCCACCAGGCGACCACCGACGCGACGGCCTGGCGGATGTTCACCGGGGCGCGGCGGGCGCTGCGGCCGGGCGGTGAGCTGTGGGTGGTCGGCAACCGGCACCTCGGCTACCACGTGAAGCTGCGGCGGCTGTTCGGGAACAGCGAAGTGGTCGCCTCCGACCCCAAGTTCGTGGTGCTGCGGGCGGTCCGCCGCTAAGGCGTGCCGGCCAGGAGGGTGATGATCCGGGCGACCGCGCGCACCATCGCCTCCCGTCCCACGCTGAGGTACGTGCGCGAGTCGACGGCGTCCGGGTGGGCGGCGAGGAATTCGCGGATCGCGGTCGTCATCGCGAGATTGAGGGCGGTGCCGACGTTCACCTTGGCGATGCCGCCCACGACGGCCTCGGTCAGCTCGCCGTCGGGGACGCCGGAGGAGCCGTGCAGGACGAGGGGGACGTCGAGGGCGGCGGACAGGCGCTTGAGCAGGGTGTGGTCGAGAGTGGCGGTGCGGGTCGTCATGGCGTGCGCGCTGCCGATGGCGACGGCGAGGGCGTCCACGCCGGAGTCGGCGACGAACGCGTGCGCCTCCGCCGGGTCGGTGCGGGCGCCGGGGGCGTGCGCGTCCAGGGGCGGCTCGCCGTTCTTGCCGCCGAGGCGGCCCAGCTCGGCCTCGATCCACAGGCCCTGGGCGTGCGCCCAGTCCGCGGCGGCCTTGGTCGCGGCGAGGTTGTCGAGGTAGGGCAGCCGGGCCGCGTCGTACATCACGGAGCTGAATCCGGCGGCGGGCGCCTGGCGCAGCAGGTCGTCGCTCTGGACGTGGTCCAGGTGCAGGGCGACGGGGACGTCCGCGCGTTCGGCGGCGGCGACGGCCGCGCGGGCGAGCGGCAGCAGCCGTCCGTAACGGAACTTGACGGCGTTCTCGCTGACCTGGAGGACGACGGGTGAACCGGCGCTCTCCGCGCCGGCGACGACGGCCTCGATGTGCTCCAGGGTGATGACGTTGAACGCGGCGACGGCGGAACGGTCGGCGGCGGCGCGGGTGACGAGCTCACCGGTGGTCACGAGGGGCACGGCCTGTCCTTTCTGGGCGGGCGGCGGGCGTGGACGGGCGCGGTGCGTCAGGGGGTGAGGATCACCGAGCGGGTGAGGTGGCGCGGCCGGTCGGGGTCGAGGCCGCGCGCCGCGGCGACGGCGACGGCGAGGCGCTGGGCGCGGACCAGTTCGGCGAGCGGGTCGAGCCGGCCCTCGATCCACTGGGCGCCGGTGGCGCGGACCTGCTCGGCCAGCCCTTCGGGGGCCTCGCCGAACATCCAGGTGGCGGTGCCGGTGGTGGTGACGCTGATGGGGCCGTGCCGGTACTCCATCGCCGGGTACGCCTCGGTCCAGGACAGCGACGCCTCGCGCATCTTCAGGGCGGCCTCGTTGGCGAGACCGACGGTCCAGCCCCGGCCCAGGAAGGTGAACTGGCTGGATGCTACGAGGCCTTCGGGGAGGTCGGCGGCGAGCGCGGTGCGCGCGTCGGCCACAGCGGTGTCGGGGTGCCGGCCGAGGTGTGCGCGGAGCAGGGTGAGCGCGGTGGTGGCGAAGCGGGTCTGTACGACGGAGCGTTCGTCCGCGTAGTCGAGGACCACGACGTCGTCGGCGGCGCTCATCACGGGGGTGTCCGGGTCGGCAGTGATCGCCGTGGTGCGGGTGCGTCCTTCGGCCCGCTCCAGCAGGTCCAGCACCTCGGTGGTCGTGCCGGAGCGGGTGAGGGCGAGGATCCGGTCGTAGGCGCGGCCGTGCGGGAACTCCGACGCGGCGAAGGCGTCCGTCTCTCCGCCGCCGGTCCCTTCGCGCAGCGCTGCGTAGGCCTGCGCCATGAAGTACGAGGTGCCGCAGCCGACGACCGCGACCCGCTCCCCCGGCTCCGGCAGCCTCGCGCCCGCGTCCGAGGCGTCCGCCGCCGCACGGGTCCAGCACTCCGGCTGGCTGTTGAGCTCGTCCTCGACGTACGTCATGCCGCCACCCCTCCCGGCCCTGCATCCAAGATGCTCGTTCTTGCAAGATATAGCGAGTTTTCAAGCAGGATCAAGCAAAACGGGGGAACGGGCGTGCGCTAAGGTCACGGGAGATCGACGGATTGGAGGGCGGATGTCGCGCGACGCCCGCTGGAAGGCGCTCCTGGACCTGCTCGTGGATCGGGGACGGCTGGACGTCGAGGAGGCGGCCGCCGAACTGGAGGTGTCCGCCGCCACGATCCGCCGCGACTTCGACCAGCTCGCCGCCCAGCAGATGCTGGTCCGCACCCGGGGCGGCGCGGTCGTGCACGGGGTGTCGTACGAGCTGCCGCTGCGCTACAAGACGGCCCGCAACGCCTCCGAGAAGCAGCGCATCGCCGCCGCGGTGGCCGACCTCCTGGCGCCCGACGAGGCGGTCGGGCTGACCGGTGGCACGACCACGACCGAGGTGGCCCGCGCCCTCGCCGTACGCGGCGACCTCACCTCGGGCACGCCCGCGCTGACCGTCGTCACCAACGCGCTCAACATCGCCAACGAGCTCGCCGTACGGCCCCAGTTCAAGATCGTGCTGACCGGCGGGGTCGCGCGCCCGCAGTCGTACGAGCTGATCGGGCCGCTCGCGGACGGGGTGCTGTCCCAGATCACCCTGGACGTGGCCGTGCTCGGCGTGGTGGCCCTCGACGTAACGCATGGTGCGGCCGCGCACGACGAGGCGGAGGCGGCGATCAACCGGCTGCTGTGCGAGCGCGCCGAACGCGTGGTCGTGGCGGCCGACTCCAGCAAGCTGGGCCGGCGGGCCTTCGCCCGGATCTGCGCGGTGGACACGGTGGACACCCTGGTCACCGACACGGCGGCCGACCCGGAGCTGGTACGCGGCTTCGAGGAGGCCGGCCTGCGGGTCCTCACGGTCTGAGCGGCCGTGACGGCGCCGGTCCGCGCGATTGCTTCTACGCTGGGAGCGAGGCGTACCCCCTAGGAGGCTGCGATGAGCACGACTCCCGTCGAGGCGGACGCGCCCGGGGCGAAGGGCTATGTGCCGATCGCCGACCACGGGCTGATCGGTGATCTGCGCAGTGTCGCCCTGGTGGGTGTGGACGGCACCATCGACTGGTACTGCTGCGGGGCCTTCGACGCCCCGAGCGTCTTCGCCTCGATCCTGGACACCGAGCGCGGGGGGTGCTTCGAGCTGGCGGCGGCGGTGCCCGCTCGCACCAAGCAGTTCTACTTCCCGGACACCAACGTCCTGATCACCCGCTTCTTCACCGAGGACGGCGTCGGTGAGATCCAGGACTTCATGCCGGTCGGCGGGACTTCGGCCGAGACGGACCGGCACCGGCTGTTCCGGCGTGTGGTGTGCGTGCGCGGGTCCATCCCGTTCCGCACCCGGATCGCGCCCCGCTTCGGCTACGGCGCCGATGCGCATACCCTGCGCATGATCGACGACGTCGCGGTCTTCGAGTCCGCGAAGCTGTCGCTGGGGCTGACCTCGACCGTGCCGCTGGAGATCGACGGCGCCGACGTGCACGCCGAGTTCAAGATCGCCGAGGGTGAGGGGGCGGTGTTCGCCCTGGACCAGGTCGGCGGCGAGGTGACCCCGCGGCGGTGCGCGTGGACCGAGGCGGAGGACGAGTTCAACGACACGGTGGCGTACTGGCGGCGCTGGCTGTCCTCCTCCCGGTACCGGGGCCGCTGGCGGGAGATGGTGCACCGCTCGGCCCTCACCCTGAAGCTGCTCACCTACGCCCCGACCGGCGCCATCGTGGCCGCGCCGACCACCAGCCTGCCCGAGCAGGTGGGCGGCGAGCGCAACTGGGACTACCGGTACGCCTGGGTGCGCGACGCCGCCTTCGCCGTGTACGCCATGCTGCGGCTCGGGTTCACCAGCGAGGCCGAGGCGTTCATGCGGTTCCTGAGCCGGCACATCACCCCGGGCGACGGCCACGGCTCGGGACCGCTGCAGATCATGTACGGCATCGACGGCCGCACCGACCTGCCCGAGCGCGAGCTCGGCCATCTCGAAGGGCATCTGTGCTCGGCGCCGGTCCGGGTCGGCAACGGCGCCGTCGGCCAGCTCCAGCTCGACATCTACGGCGCGCTGATCGACTCCGTCTACCTGTACGACAAGTGGGCGCAGCCGATCTCCAGCGACCAGTGGGACGACGTGTGCGGCCTGGTCGACTGGGTGTGCACACACTGGGACCAGCCCGACGAGGGGATCTGGGAGACGCGGGGCGGGCGCCGGAAGTTCCTCTACTCCCGGCTGATGTGCTGGGTGGCGATCGAACGGGCCATCCGGATGGCGCTGCGGCGCGGCCTGCCCGCCGACCTGGCCCGCTGGCAGGGCTGCCGGGACACCATCTACCGCCGGATCATGCGCCACGGCTGGTCCCAGTCCCGGCAGGCGTTCGTCCAGCACGAGGACACCGACGTACTGGACGCGGCCGTCTTGATGATGCCGTTGACGAAGTTCATCGCGCCGACGGACCCCAAGTGGCTGTCCACGCTGGACGCGCTCAGCGAGGAGCTGGTGTCCGACTCGCTGGTCTACCGGTACGACCCCCGGGTGAGCCCGGACGGGCTGCGCGGCGACGAGGGCACGTTCTCCATCTGCTCCTTCTGGTACGTGGAGGCCCTGGTGCGCGCGGGCCGGCTGGACGAGGCCCGGCTGGCCTTCGAGAAGATGCTCACGTACGCCAACCATCTGGGCCTGTACGCCGAGGAGATCAGCCACACGGGCGAGCAACAGGGCAACTTCCCCCAGGCGTTCACGCATCTGGCCCTGATCAGCGCCGCGTTCAACCTGGACCGGGCGCTGGGCTGAGGCTCAGTGCCCGTGCCCCGACTCGTCGGCGTGGGGCTCGTCGATGCCTTGCGCGGCGCCGGCGCGGACGGTGAAGGCGGCGGTGTGGACCTTGCCCTCGTGCTTGAAGTCCAGGAAGAGGCGGTAGCTGTCGGCGCTCGGTGCCGTGGCCGTGAAGGAGACCTCCGGGCCGGGCTTCGTGGTGCCGTCGCCGGGCTCGCCGTTGGGGTGGACGTGGAGGTAGGCGAGGTCGCCGGAGCGCAGGGCGACCAGGTGGCCGTAGGCGCCCAGGTAGGGCTGGAGGTCGGTCACGGGGCGGCCGTCGCGGGACACCTTCAGCTTGAGCTCGCCCTCCTTGCCCGGCCGCAGGCCGCCGTCGAGCCGGACCTCGTAGCCGTCGACCTTCGCGGTGCTGTTCGGGGCGGGGAGCCGCTGCGGCTCGTAGGGGCCGGAGGCCGCGAGGTCCGCGCCGAGGGTGAGGTTCTCGGCGCCCTTCCTCGCCGGGGTGAAGTCGGCGAAGACCCGGTAGCCGCCCGCCCGCGGCAGGTCCACGGGGATGCTCCAGGTGCCGTCGGCGGCGCGGGTGGGGTGCAGATGGCGGTAGGTGCCCAGGTCGCGTGAGGCCACGATCAGGTGCAGCTCCTTCTCGTGCTCGCGCTGGTACGCGGTGACCGCCCGGCCCGCGCTGTCGCGGATCACGAAGCTCAGCTTCGAGCGCTCGCCGGCGGCGACCCTCGGGGTGGCGAGGTCGAGGGTGTAGCCGCCCTCGGAGATCTGCAGTCCCCCGGCCGGCTTCGCCTCATGCCCGCCGTGTTCACCCTCCTGCGCCGGCTCCGACGAGACCCTCGGGTGGGTTTCGTGGCGGGCGGGCGCGGCGTCCTCGACAACGGGGTCGAACGCCTGGCCGACGCCGTAGGCCGTGCCGAATGTCGCGGCCAGCGCGGCGGTGAACGCGGTGATCCTCAGTCCGGCATGCATGGCGGTCTCCTGCGGGTCGGATGCTGCTGCGTCGTGTCCTTCGATGCACCTCACCATACCCCTGGGGGGTATCAAGTCAAGTCGGGAAGGAGACTTGCCTCGGCTACCCCCCGGGGGTATACATGGACTCCGGCGAGGGTACCCCCGCCCCGTATCCAGGTCGATCACCGGCCCCCTGCCAAGGAGGAACGCATGTCCACCACCACGTACGCCGTCTCCGGGATGAGCTGCGGCCACTGCCGGGCCACGCTCACCGAGGCCATCGGCGGGCTGGACGGCGTCACCGGAGTCGACGTCGATCTCGCCACCGGACTGGTCACCGTCACCAGCGCCGCCGAGCCGGACGACGCACGCGTGGCCGCCGTCGTGGACGACGCCGGCTACGAGCTCACCGGCCGCGCCGCCTAGACCCCACATTTCTCACCAGGAGCAGCGATGACCACCACCGCGACCGGCCCGACGAGCGACGTGGAGCTCGCCATCGGCGGCATGACGTGCGCCTCGTGCGCGGCACGCGTCGAGAAGAAGCTGAACCGCATGGAGGGCGTGACCGCCACCGTCAACTACGCCACCGAGAAGGCCAGGGTCAGCTTCGCCGCCGGGGTCTCCGTCCAGGACCTGATCTCCACCGTCGAGGCGACCGGGTACACCGCCCGGGAGCCCGAGCCGCCCGCCGCCGACACACCGGCGGGCGAGGGCGGAGAGGAGGGCGAGGACGACGGCTTGCGGTCGCTGCGGCAGCGGCTGGTGACGGCGGTGGTCCTGGCGGTGCCCGTCGTGGCGATGGCGATGGTCCCGGCCCTGCAGTTCGAGTACTGGCAGTGGTTGTCGCTCACCCTGGCGGCGCCCGTGGTGACGTATGCCGCCTGGCCCTTCCACCGGGCCGCGTTCACCAATCTGCGGCACGGCGCCGCCACCATGGACACCCTGATCTCGGTCGGCACGTCCGCCGCGTTCCTGTGGTCGCTGTGGGCGCTGTTCCTGGGCACGGCCGGTGAGCCCGGTATGACCCACCCCTTCGAGCTGACGATCGCCCGCGGCGACGGCTCGGGGAACATCTACCTGGAGGCGGCCGCCGGTGTCACCGCCTTCATCCTGGCCGGGCGCTACTTCGAGGCCCGTTCCAAGCGCAAGGCGGGCGCGGCGCTGAAGGCCCTGCTGGAGCTGGGCGCCAAGGACGTCACCGTCCTGGGGCCGGACGGCACCGAACGGACCGTGCCGGTCGGGCAGTTGGCCGTGGGCGACCGCTTCCTGGTCCGTCCCGGCGAGAAGATCGCCACCGACGGCACGGTGGTCGAGGGTTCCTCCGCGGTGGACGCCTCGATGCTGACCGGAGAGTCCGTGCCGGTCGAGGTCTCCGTCGGCGACCCGGTGACGGGCGCGACGCTCAACGCGGGCGGCCGGCTGGTCGTCGAGGCGACACGCGTCGGCGAGGACACCCAACTGGCGCGGATGGCCCGGCTGGTGGAGGACGCGCAGAACGGCAAGGCCGCCGCCCAGCGGCTGGCGGACCGGATCTCCGCCGTGTTCGTGCCGATCGTCATCGCCCTGGCGCTGGGCACCCTCGGCTTCTGGCTGGGCAACGGTGCCGGTACGGCCGCCGCGTTCACGGCGGCGGTGGCCGTACTCATCATCGCCTGCCCCTGCGCGCTGGGCCTGGCCACGCCGACCGCGCTGCTGGTCGGCACCGGGCGCGGCGCCCAGCTCGGCATCCTCATCAAGGGCCCCGAGGTACTGGAGTCCACGCGCCGGGTCGACACCGTCGTCCTGGACAAGACGGGCACCGTCACGACCGGCCGGATGACGCTGCTGGCCGTGCACACCGCCGCCGGCACCGAGGAGGAGGACGTGCTGCGGCTGGCGGGGGCGCTGGAGCACGCCTCCGAGCACCCGGTCGCCCGCGCGGTGGCCGAAGGGGCGCTGGCCCGGCTCGGATCACTGCCCACGCCCGAGGAGTTCGCGAACGTGCCGGGGCTCGGCGTGCGGGGCGTGGTCGAGGGGCACAGCGTGCTCGTGGGCCGCGAACGGCTGCTGACCGGCGAGGTGCCGGAGCTGCCGGAGGAGCTGCGGCGGGCCCTGGAGTCCGCCGAGGCGGCGGGCCGTACGGCGATCGTGGTGGCCTGGGGCGGCGCGGCACGGGCGGTGCTGGAGGTCGCCGACGCGGTGAAGCCGACCAGCCGGGAGGCTGTCGCACGGCTGCGCGACCTCGGTCTGACGCCGATGCTGCTGACGGGTGACAACCGTCGGGTCGCCCTGGCGGTCGCCGCCGAGGTCGGCATCGCGGTCGACGACGTGATCGCCGAGGTGCTGCCGCAGGACAAGGCCGACATCGTCAAGCGGCTGCAGGGCGAGGGCCGTTCGGTCGCCATGGTGGGTGACGGCGTCAACGACGCGGCCGCGCTGGCCCAGGCCGACCTGGGGCTCGCGATGGGCACCGGGACGGACGCGGCGATCGAGGCCGGCGACCTCACTCTCGTGCGCGGTGACCTGCGGGCCGCCGCCGACGCCATCCGGCTCGCCCGCCGTACGCTCGGCACGATCCGGTCGAACCTGTTCTGGGCCTTCGCCTACAACGTCGCCGCGCTGCCGCTGGCGGCGGCCGGGCTGCTCAACCCGATGATCGCGGGGGCGGCGATGGCCTTCTCCTCGGTGTTCGTGGTCGGCAACTCGCTGCGGCTGCGGTCCTTCCGCGCCACGGACTGAGCACGGGAAGGGACGGGAGGGGCGCCGCGGTCGCGGCGCCCCTCCGCCGTGTGCGGCCGGCTCAGCCGAACGCCTTCACGGCCTGGTAGTAGGTCCACGCCGTGCTGTTGCAGGCGGTATTGCTCGCGCCGCTGTATCCGGCGCACACGCGCTTGAGGTCTTCGTAGAAGGCGCTGTCCAGTCGGGACTTGTTGGCGCTGAACGTGCCCAGGGCCTTGTAGTTGCGATAGCCGAAGTCGTGCCGGGCACAGGACGTCTGGAACGGGAAGCCGAAGGGGTTGTCCGGGGACGAGGAGCAGTAGTCGGTGGACCAGTCGAATCCGTAGGCGGCCCAGGCGGACTGGTTGTTGCGGGCGGAGACCCAGGCGTTGTAGCTGGACGCGGACGTCTGCGTCCAACTGGACAGTACCTGGGGCTTGTCCGCGGGGGTGGCGGCCTGGGCGGCCGGTGCGAGGACGACGAGAGTCGCGACGGACACGGCCGAGGCGGCGAGCGTGGTGGTGAGTGTGCGGCGCATTTCCACACCTCCATGAGGCTGCGGTCCGCCCGTCGGACCGCAGGTTCATGACAAGATGATTGACACCTGAACGGTCGTTTACTCCGTTGCGGCTCAACAAACCGTCAACTCGGCGGACTTGACAGAGGTTCGGGGCACTCGGGGGAGGAATCCGGACGGCCCGGAACAGGGGGTCTCAGCGGTCTCCAGGGGCTCGCGCCGCTCAATCCGCCGTCCGGGCCCGCCCCTTGTCGAAGAAGCGGCCCAGCCGGCTCAGCGGCCAGGCGTTGATCACGTCGTCCGCGGTGAGCCAGCCGCGCTGTGCCGTGCCCACCCCGAAGCGCAGATTGGCCAGATGGGTCACCGCGTGGGCGTCGCTGTCGACGGCGAACCGCGCC
Source organism: Streptomyces sp. RK62 (assembly GCF_018070255.1). Lineage (NCBI taxonomy): Bacteria > Bacillati > Actinomycetota > Actinomycetes > Kitasatosporales > Streptomycetaceae > Streptomyces > Streptomyces sp. RK62. The sequence goes on from NZ_JAGPYD010000003.1 coordinate 383,106, forward strand.
CCGTGCCGCCGGGCCCGCGCGATGTCCTCGTCCCGCAGATCGAGGCGGTCCGGATGGGAGTTGATCTCCAGCGCGGTGCCGGTGCGCGCGCAGGCCTCGAAGACCGCGTCGAGGTCGGCGTCGACGCCGGGACGCCGGCCGATGAGACGGGTGGTGGGGTGCCCGATGATGTGGACGTGCGGGTTCTCGCAGGCCCGGATCAGACGGCGGGTCATCGTGGCGCGGTCCTGGTCGAAGTGCGAGTGCACCGAGGCCACGCACACGTCGAAGTCCGCCAGGAACTCGGCGGGCCAGTCCACCTCGCCGTCGGGGCCGATGTTCAGCTCCACACCGTGCAGCAGCCGCATCCCGCCGTACGTCCCCTCCAGCGCGCGGAGGCGGGCGCGCTGGGCGAGCATCCGCTCGGCCGTCATCCGCTGCATCGCCATGTCCGGGCCGTGGTCGGTGACGGCGTAGTAGGCGTGGCCCCGTGCGGCGGCCGCCGCGGCCATCTCCTCCAGCGGGGCGAGGCCGTCCGTCAGATCGGTGTGCGTGTGCAGATCGCCCCGGAGGTCCGACTCCTGGAGCAGGGCGGGCAGTTCGCCGCGCAGCCCGGCCTCGATCTCGCCCCGGTCCTCGCGCAGCGGCGGCGGGATCCACGGCAGGCCGAGCCGGGCGTAGACCTCCTCCTCGGTCTCGGAGACGATCCGCACCCCGCTCTCCACGTCGAACAGCCCGTACTCGGAGAGCTTGAGCTTCTGGCGGACGGCCAGCTCGCGGACGCGGATGTTGTGCGCCTTGGAGCCGGTGAAGTACTGCATCGCGGCGCCCCACGCGTCCGGCGGGACGACCCGGAGATCGACCTGGAGGCCCTGGGCGGTGCGGACCGACGTCTTCTTGTCGCCGCCCGCGACGACCTCCCGGACGTCGGGCAGCGCGGTGAAGGCCCGCATCACCGGGCCGGGCTCGGTGGCCGCGGCCAGGATGTCGACGTCGCCGATCGTCTCGCGGGCGCGGCGCAGCGATCCCGCGTAGGCGCAGCGCTCGCAGCCGGGCACCCGGGACAGCGCGGCGACGATGTCCTCGGCCAGTTCCAGGGCGACGTCGATCAGGACGCGGTCGCCGAAGGACCGCAGCAGGCGGATGCCGTGGAGGATCTTGGCCTCGGTCCGGGGCCCGAAGCCCTTGAGGTCGCGCAGCCTCTCCTGGGCGATGGCGTCCTCGAGTTCGTCGACGGTGGAGATGCCCAGCTCCCGGTGGAGGACGAGGGCCTTCTTCGGGCCGAGCGTCGGGATGGCGGTCAGCTGCCGGACCCCGGCGGGGACGCGCTCCCGCAGTTCCTCCACCGCCGCGATCCGGCCGGTGGAGAAGTACTCGACGACCTTCTCGGCGATGGACCGGCCGACGTTCGGGATCTCCTTGAGCTGGTCCACGTCGAGGGTGGACACGTCGACGGGGTGGGCGCCCAGGGCACGGGCCGCCTTCTCGTAGACACGTGCCTTGAACGCGTCGCCTCCCGTGAGGGGGATCAGGTCCGCGTACTCCTGGAGGAGCGCGGCCACCTCGTCGTTGGACCGGGCCACCCCTCCAGCGTAGGCGCGGATCAGGCAGGGCTCCCGGCGGGCGGTGTGGCAGCCGGGTCCGGTTCGCCCGCCGTGGCGGAGAGCGGCGGGTGGGCCGGGGTGACCTGCTCCCTGGTCAGGCAGGCGTCGATCCCGCGGGCCAGGAGGGGGTCGGCCGGCAGGACGTGCCGGGCGAACCAGCGGGCCGCCGTCGGGTCGGACGACGGTTCCACGAACTCGGCGCCCGCGTAGTCGTCGAGCGGCGGGTCGTAGATGTAGCCCGTGACCACACCGCGGTCGACGAGCCGGTCCACCAGCGCGTCACGGTCGTGGACCAGCAGCGGGGCGCGGAAGAGGGCGGGCGGGCCGTCGTGCGCGGTCCGCTCCCGCAGCGCCGGGCTGGCCCAGGTGGTGCCGGCCAGCCGGGAGACACCGTCCCTGCGGCGGGCGAGGTCGCCGTCGAGCAGGGCCATGCGCAGCTGCAGCTGCCCGCGCACCAGCGCCCCGTGCCGGTTCCGGAAACCGTGCAGGTCGACCCGTACCCAGGGCTCGTACGCGGCCAGACTGGGCGCGCGACGGGCGCTCGCGGTGAGGCGCGGGGCGTGCAGGGCCATCCGGAACTCGTCGCGTTCCATCAGGCCGAGCCGCTGCATGGTGCGCCACACGGGCCGCACCAGGTGGAGCGAGCGGACCGCGGACCGGGCCAGCGGGCGCAGGGTGACGGTGAGGTCGGCCCGCAGCCGGCGCGGGGTGAGCAGGTCGTCGCGCAGCCGTTCGAGTTCGCGCCGGGTGCGGACGTCTTCGACGGCGAGGAAGCCGCCGGCCGTGGCCGCGACATGTTTGGAGAGGCTGAACGCGGCGGCCGTGCCGAAGGTCCCGACGGGCTGTCCGTCCACATGGGTGCCGATGGCGTGCGCCGCGTCCTCGATCAGCGGGATGCCGAGCGCCTCGCAGCGCCGCCGCAGCTCGACGACCCGGTCCGGCAGGCCGTACAGGTTGGTGGTCAGGACGGCGTCGATCCCGCGCCAGGTGGACTCCGGTACGGCGTCCGGGTCGATGTTGCCGTCCCAGCGGGAGACGGGGGCCTGCACCGGGCGCAGTCCTGCGGCGAGGACGACGAAGAGGATCACGTCGTCGTTCACGGGGGACATCAGCACGCGTCCACCCGGCCGGCACCAGCGCCGCAGCGCCAGATAGAGGGCGAGTCGGGCCGAGGGCGTGTAGACGCATTCGCGTCCGATGCGCCGCGTCATCATCGCGGCGAGCCGCGATCCGTACGGCATGGTCACCTCTTCCGTGAGAGCTTCGGCGAAGACCGCCCGGGGGCGGGCTGTGCGGGCTGGCAGACGTCGTGCGGGGCCGTCTCGCGGGGGGATGAGGGCGTGCGGGGGCAGGGCCGCGGCGTCCGTGGTGGACGGACGGCGGCGGTGAGTGAGGGGGTGCGGCGGTCAGCGGGTGCCGGAGTCGGTGCCTCTCGTGCGGGAGACGACGGAGGTGCGGGAGACGACGGAGGTGCGCAGGCCGCCGGCGGTTCTGAGCAGCCGGTCGGCGGGGTCCCGCAGGGCCGGGTGGGCGAGGACGGTGTTGCGTAGGCCGCGGACGGGTCTGCGCCACATCCGGTGGGCCGCCGCGACCGGGTGGGGGCGCGTCGCGAACCCTTCGGCCACCCGCAGCTCACGGGTCTTCAGCCAGTCCTTGTACTCCTTCTCGCCGCGCCCCATGTCCATGAGGGTGACGCCGTCCCGGCCCGCGGCGTACGCCATCCGCAGGTGCATCATCAGGCCGGGCGAGTAGTACGCGAACTCCGGGTCGTAGGCGGTGAACCAGGCGGCGAGCACGCTGCGCGAACGGGGCCCGAAGTGCGCGGCGACGGGCCGGTCCCCGGCGTACACGACGGACAGGATGCCGGTGAAGTGGTCCTCGCGGACCTGGAAGAGATGGTCGACCAGAGCGACGATCCACGGCTTGGAGAACCGGTCCATCCGCCCCGTCCTGCGGTACTGGGCGGACTTCCAGCGCATGAGCGTGCGCAGGACGCGCGGGTCGCGCTCGTCGTACACGAAGCGGAACTCGCCGACGTTCCGGCCGAGCCGGCGCTCCTTCTTCAGCGTCGTCTTGGCCTGCCCCGGGTAGGTGGCCCGCAGCCAGGCCGGGTAGTCGCCCTCGGCGGGCTTGAGGTCGAGCACGGGCGAGGCGAAGGTGCCCGTGACGTACGGGGCGAACGGCCGCTGCTCCTCGACCAGATGGTCGAACTCCAGGACGGACAGGCCGCACGCCGCCAGCAGTTCACGGGTGTCCCAGCCGACGCCGGGCCGGTGCACCAGCGCCTGGCAGTCGGACAGCCCGAGGCCGATGGCCCGGCCCACGCCGAGGGCGTTGCGTTCGTACGGGAGGAAGCCGACGGCCTCCCCCTCCTGGTGCAGTACGGCCACCCGCGCGCCCGGCCGGAACCGGCCGACGCCGAGCGCGAACTCGGGTGACAGGAACGGGTTGGCGTACTCGGGCGACTCGTCCATGGCCCGGTGCCACGCCGCGCGCAGCGGGCCGCTCAGGTCCTCGGGCCGGTGAATGGTGATGGCGTTCGTGGATCGCATGGCGACCGCTCCCCCCAGATGTCCCCCCAGGGCGCGCTTTCCGGCGCGCCCGCCACACGGTCTCCCCCTCTGTCGAACCATGCGGCGAGGATCAAACGTCGCGAAGCGGGACGCACACTGTCAAGGCAGGTGAAGAATCCTTTAGCAGTACTTGGGATCGGACGGCGCCGGGCCGGTGCGGCCCGGCGGCCTCCGCTCAGCCCTGCTGACCGGTGATGTCGACCATCCATGTGACGCCGAACCGGTCCGTGCACATGCCGAAGACGTCGCCCCACATCTGCTTCTCCAGCGGGACGCTCACCGTGGCGCCGTCGCTCAGCTTCTCCCAGTAGCCGCGCAGCTCGGACTCGTCGTCGCCGCTCAGGCTCACGGAGATGTTGTTGCCGGGACGGTGGTCGCCCGTCGGGGTGTCGGCGCCCATGAGGGTGAAGCCGCTCGGGGTCTCCAGCATGCCGTGCATGATCTTGTCCGCGAGCGGTGTGTCCGCCTGGCCGAACGCGGCGTAGGTGTTCACGTCGAGCGTGCCGCCGAAGACCTGCTGGTAGAACTCCAGCGCCTCGCGGGCGTCGCCGGCGAAGGTGATGTAGGGGTTGAGTCGTGAGGCCATGGTTCCTCCTCCTGGAGTGACGGAAGCCGACTCCGAGGAACGTAGCGCGGGCCACTGACAGCGGCCCGCGCTCACGGCCGTACGGGGCACACGCCCGGCTACAGGGTGCGCTCCATGCGCTCCGCGACCAGCTTCACGAACCGCGCGGGGTCCTTGGCCTGGCCGCCCTCGGCGAGCACCGCCAGGGTGTGCAGCAGTTCGGCGGCCTCGGCGAGGCGCGTGCGGTCGTCGTCGTTCTTGAACGCCTGGTTGAGGCCCTTGACCAGCGGGTGGTCGGCGTTGAGCTCCAGGATGCGCTTGGTGCGCGGCACCTCCTGACCCATGGCGCGGTACATCTGCTCCAGGGCCGGGGTGAGGTCCTGCGCGTCCGAGACGACACAGGCGGGCGAGACCGTCAGCCGGGTCGACAGCCGGACCTCCTTGATGTCCTCCGCGAGCCGCTCCCCCATCCAGCCGAGCAGCCCCGCGTAGTCCTCGGCCTGCTTCTCGCGCTCCTCGTCGGCCTGCTCGTCGCCCTTGGCGTCGAGGTCGATCTCGCCCTTCGTGACGGACCGCAGCTTCTTGCCCTGGTACTCGCCGACGGCGTCGACCCACACCTCGTCGACGGGGTCGGTGAGCAGCAGCACCTCGATGCCCTTGTCCCGGAACGCCTCCATGTGCGGGGAGTTCTCGACGCTCTGCCGGGACTCGCCGGTGATGTAGTAGATGTCCTTCTGCTCGTCGCCCATCCGTTCGACGTACTGCGCCAGGGTGGTCGGCTCGTCGTCGGAGTGGGTGGTCGCGAACGAGGCGACGGCGAGAATGGCCTCGCTGTTCTCGGAGTCGGTGACCAGGCCCTCCTTGAGGACGGTGCCGAACTCCCGCCAGAACGTGGCATACCGCTCGCTGTCCTTGGTCATGATCTCCTTGACCGTGGACAGCACCTTCTTGGTGAGCCGGCGCTGCATCATCCGGATGTGCCGGTCCTGCTGCAGGATCTCGCGCGAGACGTTCAGCGAGAGGTCGGCCGCGTCGACGACGCCCTTGACGAAGCGCAGATAGGGCGGGAGCAGCTCCTCGCAGTCGTCCATGATGAACACGCGCTTCACATACAGCTGCACACCGCGCTTGTGATCGCGGGTGAACAGGTCGTACGGGGCGTGCGAGGGCAGGAACAGCAGGGCCTGGTACTCGAAGGTGCCCTCGGCCTGGAGCCGGATGGTCTCCAGCGGTTCACGCCAGTCGTGGCTGATGTGCTTGTACAGCTCGTGGTACTCGTCGTCGGTCACCTGGTCGCGCGAGCGCGCCCAGAGGGCCTTCATCGAGTTCAGCGTCTCCGGCTCGGGCGTGCCGTCGCCGTCGGCGGTCTCCGGGACCATCCGGATCGGCCAGGTGATGAAGTCCGAGTACCGCTTGACGATCTCCCGGATCTTCCACGGCGAGGTGTAGTCGTGGAGCTGGTTCTCGGGGTCGGCGGGCTTCAGATGGAGGGTGACGGAGGTGCCCTGCGGGGCGTCCTCGACGGTCTCCAGCGTGTACGTGGCCTCGCCGCGCGACGACCAGCGCGTGCCCTTGCTCTCGCCGGCCCGCCGGGTCACCAGGGTCATCTCGTCGGCCACCATGAAGCCGGAGTAGAAGCCGACGCCGAACTGGCCGATCAGGCCCTCGGCGCCCTTCTCGTCCTCGGCCTCCCGCAGCTCCTTCAGGAAGCCGGCGGTGCCGGAGTTGGCGATGGTGCCGATGAGCCGCCCCACCTCGTCGTACGACATCCCGATGCCGTTGTCCCGCACGGTGAGGGTGCGGGCCTCCTTGTCCACGTCGATCTCGATGTGGAGGTCGGACACATCGGCGTCGAGCGCGTCGTCCCGCAGCTTCTCCAGGCGCAGCTTGTCGAGCGCGTCGGAGGCGTTGGAGACGAGCTCGCGGAGGAAGACATCCTTGTTCGAGTAGACCGAGTGGATCATCAGCTGGAGCAGCTGCCTGGCCTCTACCTGGAACTCAAACGTCTCGGTCGGCATGGTTAGCGACTACCTCACAGGTTCGTTCACCGGATCTGGTAGCAGTCACTGTAAGACACGAGGTCAGCGCGGAGAGCGGGGCCGGGGGAACCCGGCCCGGGCGGCTCAGACGAGGTGCGCGAAGACGACCAGGTTGGCGGTGTAGTCGCGGACCTGGCGGTCGTAGTCGCCCGCGCAGGTGATGAGCCGAACCTGGGCGGTGGAGGTGTCCTCGTAGACGCGGTCGCTCGGGAAGCTGTCCTTGTCGAAGGTCTGCGCCTCGTCGACCTCGAAGACGGCCTTCTGCCCGTCGGCGCGGCGCACCTCGAAGCGGTCCCCCTTCGCCAGCCGGTGGAGCTCGGCGAAGACGGCCGGGGACGTCGCCGTGTCGACGTGCCCGGCGATGATCGACGTGCCCCGCTCGCCCGGTGAGGCGCCCTTGGCGTACCAGCCGACGAGGTTGGTGTCATGGGCGGGCGGCGGCTCGAGGCGGCCGGCGCGGCCGATGGCCAGGTCGGTGAAGGGGGCGTCCACCGAGATCTTCGGGATGACCAGGCGCACCGGGCGTGACCTGGGCAGATGATTGCTGCCTGGACGCGCGTCGGGCCCGGCCGGTTCGGCCGTCGCGGGTGCGGAGGGGGTGGCGGCGGGCGGCGCGTGGGGGGCGCCGACGCGCCCGTCCCCCTCGGTACGGCCGCCGGAGAACAGCGTGAAGAGGATCGTCGCGGCGAGGGCGCTCCAGAACACCACGGCCACGCGTCGGGTCCGCCGCGAGCGCGCGGGCGGGTCGTCGCGACCGGCCGGGTCGGGCTGGGGTACGGGAGGACGGCCGGCGTCCATCGGGGAACCACCTCACTGGGACGGGGCAGCGGACAGCGGACGGTCGGGGTGGAGGGGCGGGCGGGGCCGCCGCGACGCGCGGGCACGTGCGGCGGCCTCGACGGCCGGTCGCCGGGTGTGGGTCAGGCCACGGACCCGGCGGCCTTCCTGCGGCGCATCGCGTACACGCCGGCGCCCGCGACCCCGAGGACGGCCAGTCCGCCGGCCGTCACACCCGAGGAGGCGAGGCCGCCGCCACCGGTGTGCATCCCGCCGCGCGGCTTGTCGTGGTCACCGCCGCCGCCCCACGACTCCTCCTCGTCGTGGTCTCCGCCCCAGGAGTCGTCACCGTGGTCACCGCCGCCCCACGAGTCGTTCTTCTCCTCCGCCTTCCACGAGTCCTTGTCGTGGTCGCCCTTCCAGCCGTCCTTCTCGCCGTCGTCCTTGTTCCGGTACGTGTCCGGGTCGTGCTTGGGGTCGCCGCCCCAGTCGTCGCCGTTCATGACGGAGCTGAGCGCTCCGCCACCGGTGTGGATCCCGCCGCGCGGACCGTCGTGCTTGTCCTCCTCGTCGTGCTCCTTGCTGTAGGACTGGTCGTGGTCCGGCTTTCCGTGGTCCTCGGACTTGCCGTGCTCGTCGGACTTGCCGTGGTCCTCGGACTTCGCGTGCTCGTCGGACTTGCCGTGTTCGTCTGACTTGTCGGTGCCCTTGCCGTGCTCCTTGCTGTGGGACGGGTCGTCGTTGTTGTCCCAGTCACCGGTGGTGACGGCGTGGGCGGCGGGTGCGATCGCCAGCGCGGCCGTGGCCGTCGCGGTGGCGAGCAGCATGCGAACAGAGCGCATAGGTGAGTCCTCCCGTCACGGCCTGGGCGGCTGACGCTTCATCACCACTGGAGCCAGGCCTTGACGTGATCCACCGTCAGCCATGTCCACCGGGGGCACCATTCGAAGCGATCACATGGGTTACGCGCACACCCTGACGGCCGTATGAACGGGTGTCCCTACCCCTATGACCAGCGGCATCCCCTCCCCCGGGTTTGGATCACCCGTAAGTGGTGAGACGCGGGGGATGCCGAAGCCCAGACTCCGTCCCGCCCTGCCCCCGAGAGCCGCCGGCCCCTGCCCTGGGCTCGTGCGCGGTGCCCGGGAGGCGGTGTGGTGAGTCCGGCCGCACAGACCGCTCCGGAGCGTGCCGCACCGCCGCGACCTGCGGCTTCCGGTCAGCGGGACGCGTTCTTCGACAATGCCAAGTACGCGGCGATCGTGCTCGTCGCGGTGGGGCACGCGTGGGAGCCGCTGCGGGACGGCAGCCGGGCCGTCAGCGCGCTGTACATGCTCGTGTACGCCTTCCACATGCCGGCCTTCATCATCATTTCGGGCTACTTCTCGCGAAGCTTCGAGGCACGTCCGGAGCAGCTGAAACGGCTGGTCACCGGGCTGCTCGTGCCGTATGTGATCTTCGAGACGGCCTACACGTTCTTCACCCGGTGGACGGACGGGGAACCAGGCCGGCCGATCAGCCTTCTGGACCCCCTGTATCTGACGTGGTTCCTGGCGGCGCTGTTCGTGTGGCGGCTCACGGCTCCGCTGTGGCGGCGGCTGCGCTACGCCGTCGGGGTGGCGCTGGCCGTGGCGATGCTGGCCACGCTGTCGCCGATCGGCAACGACCTGGATCTGCAGCGTGTCCTGCAGTTCCTGCCGTACTTCGTGGTGGGGCTGATGCTGCGGCCCGAGCACTTCCGGTGGGTGCGGCGCCGTGCGGTGCGGATCGCCGCGGTGCCCGTGTTCGCGGGCGCGCTCGCGGTGGCGTACTGGGCGCAGCCGCGGATGACGGGCGGCTGGTTCTACCACCGGGACAGCGCCGGGGAGCTGGGGGCGCCGCCGTGGGCGGGGCTGGTGATGACACCGGTGCTGTTCGTCTGCTCCCTGGTGCTGGTGGCCTGTTTCCTGTCCTGGGTGCCGGGGCGGCGGATGTGGTGCACGGTGCTGGGCACGGGCACGCTGTTCGGCTATCTGCTGCACGGGTTCGTGACGCAGGCGGCCGGGCGTTTCGACTGGTACGACCGGGCGTGGGTCCACACGCCGGGTGGCGCGCTGGTCGTGACCGCCGTCGCCGCGACCGTCGTGACACTGCTGTGCACCCCGCCCGTCCGGCACGCCCTGCGCTGGGTGGTCGAGCCCCGGATGCCGTGGCTGTTCCGGCGGGAGCCGGTCTAGGACTCGCGCACGAGCGAGGCCACGTGGGCGGTGACCGTTTCGAGGATGCCGGTCCAGGCGGCGTCGTCGCCGAGGACGAGGTAGTTGAGGGTGAGGCCGTCGGTCATGGCGGCCAGGTAGCGGGCGAGGACCGGGACGGGGACCCGTAGGCGCAGGCCCATCGTGGCGCTGAGCTGGTCGATCAGCTCGGTGTAGACGGCGGCGTACAGCTCGTACTGGTGCCGGGCCAGATGGTCGAAGCCGGGCTGGCGCAGGGCGTACTGGGTCAGCTCGTAGGTGAGCATGTGCTCGTCCGGGTGGGCGCGGACGTGGTCCCAGTACGCCTGGAAGCCCGCGCGGACGGTGTCCTCGAGGGTCGTCCGGGGGCGCAGGGCCTCCTTCACCACGCCCGCGTAGTGGTCGGTGATGGTGGTGATGACGGACTCGATCAGCTCCTGCTTGGAGTCGAAGCAGTAGTGGAACACGCTCAGCGAGACACCCGCCTCGGCGGCGATGGACCGGGTCGTCGTCCGTGGGACGCCGTCCCGGGCCATCGCTCTGATCGCCGCCTCGGTGAGCTGTCGCCGCCGCTCGGCGGACGGCAGTCGTGCCATGGAGCCCCTCTCGTGGGTGTCAGCTGCTGTGGACGCCCAGCTCGTGGAGGGAGTAGCCCCAGTCGGTGCCCCGGTCCAGACCCTGGACGCGCACATAGCGGGCCGGGGTGCCGGTGAATCTGGCCGTGTCCAGGCCGCCGTCGCCCGCCGAGGTGGACCAGGCGGTCCGCCAGGTGGTGCCGTCGGTGGACAGGTCGATCCGGTACGCCTTGCCGTAGGCGCGCTCCCAGTCGAGGGTGACCCTGCCGACCAGGTGGGTGGCGCCGAGGTCGACCGTGAGCCACTGGTCGTCGTTCCAGTCGCTGGCCCAGCGGGTGCTCTGGTCGCCGTCGACGGCCCGGCCGGGCTGGTAGCTGGTGAACAGGCTCCACTCGGAGGAACTGGCCGTCGCGGCGGCGCCGCGCGCGAGGTTGGTGCCGGCCGCGTGGCGCTCGGAGGCGGCCCAGGTGTCGAGGTAGGACTCGGCGCCCCGGAACAGGTCGTCCACGGTGTCCTGGCCGCCGACGCGGCGGATGTCCTCGATCCAGTCGGGGACGAGGCCGTAGTGGGAGGCGCCGTCGGTGTTGATGTCCCAGGTGCGTTCGCCGGTGGTCTGGCGGTCGAGCACGGAGCCGCCGTCGACGCTGCGGAAGGGGTAGGTGACCTTGTTCGGGGCGTCGGCGCCGCGTGGGGCCGGCCAGCCGCCGACGCCGTTCATGTCGGTGCCGTAGCCGTAGCCGACGCCGTACTTGTCGCGCAGCGCCTCGGTGCGCTTCGCCTCGGCGACGAAGTGCTCCGAGCCGTTCATGTACTGGGCGGTGAAGCCGCCGAGGCCGTAGACGCGCTCGGTCCACTCGCGGTCCATCCAGCTGTGCGAGGACAGGACACCGGCGTAGGACGCGGACTCGAAGATGTCGAGGACGCGGCCGGTTGCCTTGACGCTCATATGGTCGACCTCGAGCATCATCTTGCGTTTCATCATGCCCCGGACGGCGTATTCGCCGAGCGAGGTGAGCCCGCGGACGTTGCACTGGGCTTCGGCGCTGTACGAGGGCACGTCGGTGCCGGCCGGGAGCTTCTTCTCGGCCTCGGCGGCCGTGGCGTTGCCGATCGGGTTGTCGGCTTGCGGGCCGGTGCACTTCTCGGTCTTCCAGAAGGTGCCGGTGGACAGGAACTGGCCGACGTTGATGGCGGTGCCGAGGGTGCCGGAGTCGAAGCGGACGCCGCACAGGGCGTTGTCGAACTTGTGGCACAGGAACATGCTGCGCACGCCCAGCGCGCGGAGTTCGTCGAGGCCCTTGTCGATGTCCTCCTTGCTGCACTGCGCGATGTCGAGGATCTGCTTGCAGCCGAAGGGCTCGGAGGTCTCGACGCCGAGGACGACCGCCAGCTTGCCCTGCTGGATGACCTGGCGGGCCTGCGCGCTGTCGGTGACGATCCGGAACCAGCCCTTTCCGGGGCCGCCGTACATCCGGTCGATGTACGCCTGGAGGTCGTACGTCAGCTTGGCCTGGAGCCGGATGGACGTCATCTCGTCGCAGGAGCGGTCCTTGAAGAAGTACACGGAGCAGATCACGCCGTTGGTGACGAGGTCGTTGACCAGGACGCGCTGGCCGCCACGCCAGGCCCGCTCGATCCAGGCGTAGTAGTTCTGCTGGTGGGTCAGCGAGTCGTGGGCCGGCCAGTCCTTGAAGGTGGGCCAGCCGACGGGGTCGTGCCGGCCGTCGCCGCCCTTGGTGATGAAGTCGAAGACGGCGAGCGAACCGTCGGGGTAGTGCTCGGGGCAGTCCTTCAGAGCGTCCGCCACACCCTTGTCGGAGAAGGGCTTGCCGCAGATCAGGCGCCCGCCGAAGGCCTCGTTGGCGAAGATGTGGTCGTGGGCGTCGACGAAGCCGCGCACCTCGCCGCGGGCGTCGGTGCCGGTGAAGGGCTCGCCGGTCACCCCGATGCCGGAGTCCGGTGCGGGCCGGGCCGTGGGCGTCCACCAGTCGGATCCGGCCGAGGCGCTCGGGGCGGGGCCGAGCGCCAGGGACAGCACGAGCAGGAGGAGCGACACCACGGTCACGTTCTTGCGTCTGCGGTACGGGCGTCCGGCACTGGTCACGGCCCACGTCCCTCGGTCGGCGACGGTGCGAGGCCGTGTTGTCATGACCTCGCTCAATGTGCGACGAGGATCGCGAGTACCGCCGAACGAGTCAATAGTCCGGGACGGATGACCTACTGACGGGATGTGGGGTGCTCACGCAGGATGGCTGACCCGGATCTTGGACTGCCCGTGCGGGAGCCGTTCCCAGTCCGCCATGAAGCGGGCCCGCAGCCCGTGCTTCTGGGCCAGTGCCAGCAGCGTCTCGGTGCGGTAGTAGAAGTCCTCCCGCAGGACCTGGTGCTCCTCGCCTTCCGTGCGGTCGAACGTGAAGTCGAACCAGCCTCCGGGTGTCAGCACCCGCCCCACATGGGCCAGGCACTGGTCGATGACGGGCAGCGGCGAGTGCGAGAAGACGCTGTGGGCGTGCACGACGTCGAAGTGGGCGTCGGGCAGGAACGCCAGGCTGAGGTCGCGCACGGGGGTGAGGGTGGGCAGCCGGTTCTGCAGGCCCATCTCCACGACGGTGTCCTGGGCGGCGAACAGGATGTCGGGCGAGATGTCGATGCCGTAGTAGTGGCCGGGCTCCAAATGGCGGATGAACCGCCAGCCGGCGCGCAGATTGCCGCAGCCGATCTCCAGCATCCGGTGTTCGGGGCGCAGACCGTGCCCGATCAGGTAGTCGAACTGCATCGCGCCGAGCGCCAGCCACCGCTCGCGGTTCGCGCTGCCGACGGCCGCGTCCGGGTCGGCGCGGGTGTCGGAGCGCATCACGGCGCGGTAGTAGGAGACGTGGTCCCGGTGGCGGCGGCGCAGCCACAGGTCCCGGGCCGTGCGGGCCAGGTGGCGGGGGACGCGCTCGGGGTGGTGCAGGGCGTAGCGCAGGCGGTGGCCGAGGGCGGCGCGGTTGGCGGTGAGGTTCTTGGCCGGCATGGGGTTCGTGCCTTCCTGGGGACGCGTTACCACCGAGGATGCGCACAGCGGCGGCCACGCGCCACACGGGCGATGTCGGAGGCCGACGGGGAAAGCCCTCCGAGGAGTGTGCTCACGGCGCGAACTCCTCGGTGCTGTACGGCCGTTGGTGCATTACCGTGGTGGGCGTCGGCCGTCGTGACACAGTCATGACAATAGGGCGGGAGGGTGGCCGTGCGCGGTTCCTTGGTGAGGGCGGCCCTGGCCGCCGCGCTCCTCGTGGCTCCGATGACCTCGCTCCCCCAGGCCCAGGCGGCCCCGGCGCCCGCCGCCGGGGTGTCCGCGTCCTCCCCGGCGCCCGTGGCGGAGGACTGGACGCCGCCGCTGAGCACCCGGGGCCGCTGGATCGTCGACGCGGACGGCGACCGGTTCAAGCTGCGCTCCGGCAACTGGCACGGCGCCAGCGGCACATGGAACGGCTCCGGCGACATGAAGGACGACGCGAACCACCACGCCGGTGAGAACTCCGGCCGGATCCCGCTCGGCCTCGACCGCGCGCCGATGGCCGAGATCATCGCGGGCTTCCAGGAGATCGGCATCAACAGCGTCCGGCTGCCCTTCTCCAACGAGATGGTCCACGACACCCGCCCCGTGACGGACGACGCCGTCGCCGCCAACCCGGCCCTGCGGGGCAGGACCCCCCTCCAGGTGTACGACGCGGTGGTGCGCGCCCTCACCGGCGCGGGGCTCGCGGTCATCCTCAACAACCACACCAATACGACCCGGTGGTGCTGCGGCGTCGACGGCAACGAGCGCTGGAACGCGAGCCGTTCGACCGCCGAGTGGGAGGAGGACTGGCTGTTCATGGCCCGCCGGTACCAGGACAACCCCCGGGTGGTCGGCGCCGACCTCTACAACGAGGTGCGCCGCTCGGTGTGGGACGACCCCAACTGGGGCCTCGGTGACGACCACGACTGGTTCGCCGCCTCCCAGCGGGTCGGCGACCGCATCCTCCTGGAGGCCAACCCGGACCTGCTCATCGTGGTCGAGGGCATCAACTGGACCGGCATCCCCGTCGACGGCCTGCCGCACGAACGCCCCACCCTGGAGCCCGCCCGCCGGCTCTCGCACACCCTCGTCGACTCCGGCAAGCTCGTGTACTCGGCCCACTTCTACGACTACACGGGCCCCCGGCACAGCGGCGCCACCGGCATCGGCGAGACCAGCGACCCCCGCTACCGCGATCTGAGCCCGGACGAACTCGTCGCCGTGCTGAACCGGCAGGCGTTCTTCGTCGCCGCCGAGCAGGACCGGCACTTCACCGCACCCGTCTGGATCAGCGAGTTCGGCGTCGGGGGCCGCGCCGAGACCGCGGCGAAGCCGCGCGCCTGGTTCGAGAACTTCGTGGACCATCTCGTGCGCACCGACGCCGACTTCGCCTTCTGGCCGCTCGTCGGCTGGCACGAGAACCGCGGCGGCAACGGCTGGGCGCTGCTGCACTGGGACGCCGCCGGGCACCGGATGGGCGTGTACGACGGCGACGACTGGCGCGCCCCGGCGTGGCGGCGGCTCGTCGAGGCCCCCGGACGCACCGGACCGGTGCCCAAGGCCGCCGAGTGGTCCCAGCTCAGCCCCGACCACGGCGACTTCGTGGCGTCACGCCGGATGCGGGCGCTGCCCGACTTCGATTCCGGCGCCCGCAAGGCCGTCTGCCCCGACGGTCAGCGGCTGCTCGGGCTCGCGCACACCGGGAACCGCGGGCTGTGCTCGGACGTGACCGCCGCGAACCTGGGCGGCCCGGCCCTCGGGCACGAGGTGGTCCGCGACGAGCGGCACGTCCGCCCCGGCGGCGACTGGGCGTCCGGGTACACCAAACTCCAGTGCGCCGACGGGCAGTTCCTCGCCGGGTACAGCGTGCGCGGGGCGGCGGTCTCGGCCGCCCTGTGCGTCACCGCGCGGCCCGGCGCGCTCGGCACCGGCGGCCGTACGGTCTGGTTCGACCGGGGGGACGCGCGCGGGACGGCGCCCAAGGGCGGCGACTTCGCGTACGGCCGGTACAAGGGGCAGTGCGGCGACGGCGAGTACGCGGCCGGGATCGCCTACACCGGCCGGATCGGCTCGGCCCGGACCCCGGACGCGCTGTACTGCCGTCCGCTCGCCTAGAGGTTGATCATGTGGCCGGAGAGGCCGTGGATCGCTTCCTGGAGGGCCTCGCCGAGGGTCGGGTGGGCGTGGACGTTGCGGGCGACCTCGTGGACGGTGAGGTCCCACTGCTGGGCCAGCGTCAGCTCGGGCAGCAGCTCGGTGACGTCCGGGCCGATGAGGTGGCCGCCGAGGAGTTCGCCGTACTTGGCGTCGCTGATCAGCTTGACGAAGCCGGTCGCGTCGCCGAGGCCGTGCGCCTTGGCGTTGGCGGTGAACGGGAACTTCGCCACCTTCACGTCGTAGCCCTGCTCGCGGGCCTGGGCCTCGGTCCAGCCGAAGCTGGCGATCTGCGGCTGGCAGTAGGTGGCGCGCGCGATCATCGTATAGTCGAGCTCCATCGTCTCCGCGTCCGCGATGGTCTCGGCGGCGATGACGCCCATGGCCTCGGCGGCGTGCGCGAGCATCAGCTTCGCCGTCACGTCCCCGATGGCGAACAGGTGCGGGACGGACGTACGGCAGCGGCCGTCGACGTCGATGGCGCCGCGCTCGGTGACCCGTACACCGGTGTTCTCCAGGCCGTAGCCGCCGATGTTGGGGGCGAAGCCGATGGCCTGGAGCACCTTGCCGGCCTCCAGGACCTGCTGGGCGCCGTCCTTCCCGGTGACGGTCACGCGCACCTGCTCGCCGGACTCGTCGACGGAGTCCACCCGGGTCGAGGTCAGCACGTCGATGCCCAGCCGGCGGTACTGCTTGGCGAGTTCGGCGGAGACCTCGGCGTCCTCCAGCGGGGCCATCCGGTCGAGGAACTCGACGATGGTGACCTTCACACCGTAGTTGTGCAGCACATAGGCGAACTCCACACCGATCGCGCCGGCGCCGGCGATGACGATCGACCGGGGCAGCTCGTCGGTGAGGATCTGCTCCTCGTAGGTCACGACGCGGTCGGTGCGCCGGGTGCCGGGCAGCAGCTTGGGCGTGGCACCCGTGGCGATGACGCAGTGGTCGAAGCGGACGGTGCGGGTGGTGCCGTCGGAGCCGGCCACCTGGAGGGTGTGCGGGTCGAGGAAGGTGCCGCGGCCGTCGATCTCCGTGATCTTGTTCTTCTTCATCAGGTAGTGGACGCCCTTGACCCGGCCGTCGGCGACCTTGCGGCTGCGCCGGAACGCCTCGCCGTAGTCGAAGGTGATCGGCCCCTCCGCCTGGATGCCGAACGTCTTCGCCTCACGGGTGACGATGTGGGCGAGTTCGGCGTTGCGCAGCAGCGCCTTGGTGGGGATGCACCCCACGTTCAGGCAGACGCCGCCCCAGTACTTCTCCTCCACGACCGCGACGCGCTTGCCCAGCTGCGCGGCGCGGACGGCGGCCACATAGCCGCCCGGTCCGGCGCCGAGGACCACGACGTCGAAGCGCTCGTCCTGCTCGACCATGGGGAGTTCCCTCCTGAGTGCCACATCCTGCTTCTGCGGTGCCGGGCGCGCCGGGGCGGCGGCCGGCTCCTTCCAGCATGGACGCAGACGCAGGGTTTCGCGGCGTCACCGGAGCGTGACGGTGATCTCAGGAGGGGCGTGGGGCGGGGGTCAGCCGAGGCAGAGCAGGTTGAGCACGCAGAGTTGTGCGGGCGAGGTGTCCTGCGGTGCCTGGGGGTTGTCGGGTGCTGGGGTGGCGCCACTGCCCGTGTCGTCCGAGGGGGCCGGCTCCGCCGTCTGCTGCTGTCCGCCGGTCTGGGCGCCGCCACCGGTGCCCGGTGTCGTGGCGGCGGACGGCGGGGAGGACGGCTGGGTCCGGGGCGCCTGCGGAGCGGCCGTAGTGGGGCTGGAGGGGGCGTCCGGGCGGGTGACCCGGCGGGTGGTGTGCGAGGAGGACACGGGCTCGCGCGCCACATCGGTGGCCGACGGCTTCGGGGACGAGGTGTCGCCGCGCCGGGCCTCGGAGCCGTCGGGGGCGCTCTCCGCCGGGCCGCCGGGCTCGATGTGCCGCTGCCGGGACAGCTCGGTGTGCGGCTGTTCGGGGGCGGTTGCGGCCTGGGCGCGGTCGCCGGACTGGCGGTCCAGGGAGGTGAGGGTGAGGCCGCCGCCGACGAGGGCGACGGCGGTGGCGACGACGGCTCGGCGCTGGTTCTTCTTCCAGCGGGCCCGCTGGCGTCGCCGGGCCGCCCGGCCCTGGGACGCGCCGGTCACGCCCTCGGCGCCCTCCACGTCCTCGGGCAGAGCGGAGAAGTCATCGTCCGGGGCGGCGGCGTGCGCGGTGCCGTCGTGGAAGGAGGCCTCGAACCACGGGCCGTGGTCCGGCTGCCTCCCGGTCGCGGCCGGGCCCGGCGTCGCGGACCGGGCGGGACCCGCCACGGAGGGAGCGATGTCCGGGGCGTAGGCGCCGCACCCGGGGCACACGAGCGCCCCGTTGAGGTGCCGGCGGCACGAGGAGCAGTAGTCCATCGGTGGTCTTCCTGGGTTGACTGCGCCATCGGGCCTGCTCGGCCGCGGCCTGGTCGTGTCCGTGCCGGAGGCCGGACGGCCAGAACGGTAACGAGACCATGGACGGGCTGTGTGCAGCCTGAGTGATACTCCTGCGCAGATCCGGCGGGAAGTGTGGGGGCACCGGGGTCCGGCCCGGGGCCCGTCAGTCCACGGGCCAGGTGTGCGCGGCCGCGTTGAGATGCATGTAGTCCATGTACGACCTGGTCATCCGGCGCAGGGCCTCCCGCCGGTCGGTGGACGAGCCCTTCTCCAGCTGGTGCACGGTCTCCGCCTGCCACAGGGCGCCGTTGCGCCCCGTGACGCACCGCTGCTCGATGATGCCCAGCAGCGGCTCCCGCCACGCCGTGTCCATCCCGGCCAGCTCCAGGCCCCGGTGGGCCAGCGGCAGCAGTCGCCGCAGGACGAGTTCGGTGACGGGGACCTCGCCCACGCCCGGCCAGTACAGACGGGCGTCGATGCCGTCGCGGGCGGCGGTGTGCAGGTTCTCCTCGGCCGCCGCGAACGACATCCGCGACCAGACGGGCCGGTCCTCGTCGACCAGGGCGCGGGTGAGGCCGTAGTAGAAGGCGCCGTTGGCGAGGGTGTCGGAGACGGTGGGGCCCGCGGGCAGGACGCGGTTCTCGATGCGCAGATGCGGTCCGCTGTCGGTGACGGCGTAGACGGGCCGGTTCCAGCGGTAGATGGTGCCGTTGTGCAGGGTCAGCTCACCCAGTTCGGGGACCCGGCCGTCTTCGTGCAGCAGGCGCGGGTTCTCGTCGTCGCACAGCGGCAGCAGCGCCGGGAAGTAGCGCACGTTCTCCTCGAACAGGTCGAAGACGCTGGTGATCCAGCGTTCGCCGAACCACACCCGCGGCCGTACGCCCTGTGCCTTGATCTCCACCGGGCGGGTGTCCGTGGCCTGCTCGAACAGCGGGATACGGGTCTCCCGCCACAGTTCACGGCCGAAGAGGTACGGGGAGTTCGCGGCCAGGGCGATCTGCACTCCGGCGATGGCCTGGGCGGCGTTCCAGTAGTCCGCGAACTCCTTCGGCGAGACCTGGAGGTGGAACTGCGTGCTGGTGCAGGCGGCCTCGGGGGTGATCGTGTCCGCGTACGTGGACAGGCGCTCCTCCCCATCCACGGCGATCCGCAGGTCCTCGCCGCGGGCCGCGAAGATCTGCTCGTTGAGCAGCCGGTAGCGCGGGTCGCCGGACAGCGCGGCCTCGCCGACGTCGTCCTCGCCGAGGGTCGGCAGGATGCCGATCATGATCAGATGGGCGCCGACGGCCGAGGCGCGGTCCTCGGCGTGGTTGAGGGCGTCGCGGATCGCCTGCTCCCAGGCGCCGGGGCCACCGGTCGTCAGCTCCCGGGGCGGGATGTTGATCTCCAGGTTGAAGCGGCCCAGCTCGCTGTCCCAGGCGGGGTCGGCGATGGCCTGGAGCACCTCGGTGTTCCGCATCGCCGGCAGTCCGTCGTCGTCGACGAGATTGAGTTCGATCTCGAGCCCGACGCGCGGGCGCTCGCTCTCGAACGTCGACTCGCGCAGCATCTGCGCCAGCACGTCGAGACAGGTGTGCATCTTCTCCCGGTAGCGGCGGCGGTCCTCCCGCGTGAACACCAGGGCCGGCACATCGCGTCCCATGGGGCCCTCCCGAGTTCCCTCGGCGGTCACCTTTCCGGTCCCAGAGTCCCACCTCGGAGGCGACCCGGACAGCCGACGGCGTGGAAGCCGCCCCGCAGAGGACCCGGAGCCCTTTTGTGCCGCCGAGGAACAAACTAATCCTGGGTCCGCGCGAGGGACCGGGGCCGCAGATCGGTCCAGTGCGCGTCGACGTAGTCCAGGCACGCCTGCCGGGAGTCCTCCCCGAACGCGACCGCCCATCCTCCGGGCACCTCGGCGAAGGACGGCCACAGCGAGTGCTGGCCCTCGTCGTTCACCAGGACCAGGAAGCGGCCCTCGTCGTCGTCGAAGGGGTTGGTGCTCATGCTCGGCGCCTCCTCGGGTCCCGACCGGACCACTGACAGACCGTCAACCTTAGGTTAGCCTTGCCTAATTGGCAGGCTAGTGTGTCCCTCCCCGTCCCACAAGGTCCCCTGGATCGAAGGAGACGTATGCGCCGCGCGCCCGACGCCGAGCACCCCTTAGCCCCGTACGGTCTGCCGGACGTGCCCGGCACCGACGCCTTCTGGTCCCGCGCGGGGGCGCCCGCCTCGGTCCCCGACGGCGAGGGCTGGCGGACCCTCTTCCTGTGGCGGGGCTCGCCGGCGAGCGTGCTCTTCGAGAGCCGTCCGGAGCGGGTGCCGTTGCGCCGCTGGGCGGACACGGACTGCTGGTACGCCGAGGTCGCCCTGCCCACGCGCCTGCGCGCGACGTACTGGTTCCTCTCCGGCGGCCAGGCGTACGCGGACCCCCTGAACCCCGCCGGGGTGGGCGGGGACCGGTCCGTCGCCGCCACGCCGGACTGCCCGCCGCAGCCGTACTGGCCGCCGGTGGGTCCCGACGACGTCCTGCCGCTGCCGCGCACCCGGATCCGCTGGACGGGCGGCCGGCTCGGCGGGCGGCGCACCGTGCGGGTGCAGCCGGTCGGGGGCGGCGGGCCGGTCGTCCTGCTGCTCGACGGCGACGACTGGCTCCATCTGCATCCGGCGACGACCGCGTTCGAGGCGGCCTTCGCCGCCGGAGCGATGCCACCGGTCACGCTCGTGTTCCTGCCCGCCGGGGACCGGGAGGCGGAGTTCGCCTGCCGTCCCGAGCTGTGGGAGGCGGTCCGCGACGAGTTGCTGCCGCTGGTGAAGGAGGCGGGCGTGCCGGCGGACCCGGACCGGCTCGTGGTCGCCGGGCAGAGCCTCGGCGGGTTGAGCGCCCTGTACGCCGCGCTGCGCTTTCCCGAGCTGGTCACACGGGTCGCCTGCCAGTCGGGGTCCTTCTGGTGGGTGCCCGGCGCCGCGGATGGGCCGGACCCGCTGGGCGGTGAGGTGGGCGGGACCGTCGCCGCGCTGCTGCGGGAGGGCGCCGATCTGTCCGGGCTGCGGATCGCGTTCGACGTCGGCGAGCACGAGCGCCGGATGCTCCCCCACTGCGCCCTGGTGGAGGAGCTGTGCGGAAAGGCAGGCGCGGCCGTACGGGTGTCCCGGTCGCCCTCCGGCCATGACCGGGCGGGGTGGCGGCACGCCCTGCTCCGGGACGTGGCCTGGGCGCTGGAGGCCACCTGAGCGTCCACCGCGCCCCTCACCGGGCGACCGCCCTGCCGTAGTCCGCGTCGCGGGCCAGGAGGTTGCGGTGGGTGTCCTCGGCCGTGACGACGCCGTCGTCGAGGACGAGGACCCGGTCGGCGGCGTCCAGCAGGGCCGGACTCGCGGTGATGACGAGGGTGGTGCGGCCCCGGCGCACCTGGGCGATGTTGCGGGCGATCAACTGCTCGGTGACGGCGTCTACGGCGGTCGTCGGGTCGTGCAGGACCAGGATGTCGGTGCCGGCGAACAGGGCGCGGGCCAGGGACAGCCGTTGCCGCTGGCCGCCGGAGAGGTTGGCGCCCCGGTCGCGGACGGCGTGGTCGAGTCCGTCACGGTGCAGGGCCACGACATCGGTGAGCAGGGACGCCTCGACGGCCTCGCGGACCGGGCGGCCGGTGCCCGACGGGTCGATGTTGGAGCGCAGGGTGCCCGCGAAGATCTCCCCGTCGTACGGGTTCACCAGCAGATGCTCGCGGACCGCCGCCACGGACAGCTCCGCCAGCGGCCGCCCGCCGACCCGGACCTCGCCCTCGTAGGCGTCCGGCGGGACGTTCACGGCCAGCACCGCCGCCAGGTCGGCCGCCGCGCGCGGCTGGTAGGCGGCGATCGCGACGAACTCCCCCGCCTCGACCTGGAACTTCAGTCCGCGCAGCGCCCCGTGACGGACGCCGTCCACCTCCAGGCCACGAGCCGGCGCGGGGCGCCCGTCGCCGGGTGTCATGACCGGCGGGGCGCTCAGGACGAGGGCCATGCGGTCGGCCGAGGCCCGCGCGATCATCACGTACTTCGGCATCTCGGAGAACATCTTCAGCGGTTCGATGATGAACTGCGCGAGCCCCACCGCCATGACGAGTTCCCCGACGCCGATCCGGCCCTCGAACGCCAGCCAGCCCGCCAGCACGGTGACGGCGGCGGCGAGGACGGCGTTCAGGGCCAGTGCGGTGCCCGCGTACACGCCGTTCACCTTGGCGACGGTGACCGCCTGGCGTCTGGCCTCCGTGCTCACCGTCCGGTACGAGCGGAACGCGGCGTGGTTCCCGCCGAAGCCGTGCAGCGGGCGCAGTCCGGTGATGAGGTCGGCGACCTTCGCGCCCGCCCGCGCCACCCTCGCCTGCTGCTCGCGCGTGCTCGCCCCGATCCGCCGGGACAGCACGCTGAGCACCGTCAGGATCGCCACGGTGCCCACGATGACCAGCAGCCCGAGCCGGAGGTCGGCGAGGCCGAGCGCGACCGCCGCGACCAGCACCGCCACCAGGGAGCTGATGAGCAGCGGCACCACCTCGATGATGTCGGCCGTCTGGTCGGCGTCCTCGGTGGCGATGGTGAGGATCTCGCCGGACTTCAGATCGACGTCCCGGGCCACCGGCCGCAGCCCGTGGGAGGCGACCCGCACCCGCCAGCGATGCGCCTCCGTCGTGTTGGCCTTCTGCAGGACGCGCATCCCGAACCGCCACGACAGGGACACCGTCGTGATGATCACCGCCAGCGCGGCGACGGACAGCGCGAGGGCCTGGGGGGCGCGGTCGCGCAGCGCGTGCTCCACGATCAGGCCGAGCGCGATCGGGAAGGCGGTCTCCCCCGCCTGGTACAGGCCCATGAGGAGGGTGCCGCTCGCCATGGCGCCGACGTTGCGCCGCAGGGCGGTGCGCAGGATCTCGGCCCCGGTGCGGGGCCCGTGGTCAGGCGCGCTCATCGAGGTGCCGGGCGATCGCTTCGGGCGTGCGGAGCGTGAACAGGTCGCGCAGGGTGAGCACGGGACCGAACTCGCGGCGGAGCAGTCCGACCAGCCGTACCGCCAGCATGGAGTGGCCTCCCAGGGCCACGAAGTCGCCCACCGCGCTCACCTCGTCGTCGTCCAGGTCCAGTGCCTCGGCGAAGGCCTCGCACACCGCGGTCTCCGTCGTGGTCTTCGGCCCCCGCTCCCCCGCCGTGGTGAGCGCGCCGAGCGGGCGTGCCTCCGGCAGCGCCTCGGTGTCGGCCTTCCCGTTCACCGTCAGTGGGACGGCGTCGACGGCGGCGTAGTGCGTGGGCCGCAGGAAGTCGGGCAGCGCGGCGCCCGCCTCGCTGGCGACGGCGGCCAGGTCGGCGCCGTCCGCCAGGACCAGATAGGCGGCGAGCCGGTACGCGCCGTCGACCTGGGGGTCGGGCTGGGCGACGGCGGCGGCCTGCCGTACCGCCGGGTGGGCCGCGAACGCGGCCTCCACCTCGCCCGGTTCGACGCGGTGGCCGCGGATCTTGACCTGCCGGTCGATGCGGCCGAGATACGTCAGATGCCCGTCGGGCCGCCGTGCCACCAGGTCCCCGGTGCGGTACATACGCTCGCCGGGCGTGCCGAACGGGCAGGCCACGAAACGGTGCGCGGTCCCGGCGGGCTGCCCGAGATAGCCGCGGGCGATCCCGACGCCCGACACGTACAGCTCGCCGGGGACGCCGTCCGGGACGGGCCGCAGCCAGGGGTCGAGGACGTACACGTCGGTGTTGTCGATGGGGACGCCCACCACCGGGTCGGCGCAGTCGAACGTGCCGGCGCCGAGGGTGTTGATCGTGTACTCGGTCGGCCCGTACAGGTTGTAGCCGACCGTCCCCTCGGTGTCGGCGAGCCGCCGCCACAGGGCCGGGGTGACGGCCTCGCCGCCCAGCAGCACCAGCGGGGGCCGCCGGCTCGGGTCGTCGAGCAGGCCCTCGGCGAGCAACTGCCCGGCGTAGGTGGGGGTCACGTTGACGACGTCGACGGCGTGCTCCAGGCAGTACGCGACGAGACGGGGTGCGTCCCGGCGCAACTCCTCGTCGCAGATGTGCACTTCGTGGCCGTCGGCGAGCCAGAGCAGCTCCTCCCACGACATGTCGAAGGCGAACGACACGGTGTGCGCGACGCGGAAGACACGGTGGCCGTGCTCGGCCAGGACGGGGTCGAAGACGCGGCGCCGGTGGTTGACGAGCATGTTGGTGAGTCCGGCGTACTCGGTCACCACACCCTTGGGCCGTCCCGTCGACCCGGACGTGTAGATCGTGTACGCCGGGTGCCGCAGCCGGTCGGGGTCGTCCGGCGCGAACGTCGTGAACGGCTCCGCGTCCGGCAGGGGCGCGTCCAGCTCGATCAGCTCGCCGGTGAGCCGGGGTGCGACGGACCGCACGGTGAGGATCACCTCGGGCCGGGCGTCCGCGAGGATCGCGGCGATGCGCTCGTCGGGGTGGTCCAGCTCCAGCGGCACATAGGCCGCGCCCACACGCAGTACGGCGAACAGGGCCACGATCGAGTCCAGGGAGCGCGGGATCGCGAGGCCGACGGTGGTCTCGGGGCCGATGCCGCGCCGGGCGAGCACACCCGCGACCTCCCGGCTACGGTCGCGCAGTTGGGCGAAGGTCAGGGTCGCTCCGGCGGCGACCAGGGCGGTCCGCCCGGGGTGCCGGTCCGCCGCCCGGTCGAACCGGTCCACGACGGTGTCCGTGCCGATCGGCGTGCGCTCGCCCGGGACGGGCCGGGCAGCAAGGCCGGGCAGGGCGCCCAGCGGGCCGGCCGTCCGGGCCAGTCCGTCGAGCGTCCGCAGATAGTCGTCGAGCAGACGCCGGGCGCTCGCGGTGTCGCCGTGCCGGTGCTCCAGCTTGACCGTCAGCCGGTCGCCGGGGGTGACGACCCAGGTGAACGGGTAGTGCGTGGAGTCGTCGGCCCGGACGGCGGTGATGCCGTGCCGGGTGTTCATCGCGGCGAAGGCGTCCAGGTCCAGGAAGTTCTGCAGCACGTACAGGTTGTCGAAGAGCGTGTCGTGACCGGCCGCCCGCTGGATCTCGCCGAGCCCCAGATGCTCGTGCTCCATCGCCCCGACCCGCGCCTCCTGCACGGCCGTCAGATAGGCGCGCACGGTGTCGTGGGGCCGTGGCCGCGTCCACAGGGGGACGGTGTTGAGCAGGACGCCGACCATGTCCGCCAGGCCGTCGCCGTCCCGCCCTGACACGGTCACCCCGAACACGGCGTCGCCCCGTCCGGTGCGCGCCCCGAGAAACAGGCCGAACGCAGCGGTCAGCAGGGTGTTCAGGGTGACGCCGTGGGCCTTGGCGGCGTCCTTCAGCAGGTCGGAGGACTCGGCGGACAGCGTGTGTACGAGGGTGCCGGGCAGGTCGTCGGAGAGGTCCGGCGCGGGTCCTGCGAGCAGGGTCGGGCCGGGCAGCCCGGCCAGATGCCCGGCCCAGAACCGTTCGGCGTCGGCGGGGTCCCGGGCGTCGAGGGCCCTCGCGTGCTCCTCGAACGAGGGGACGGCCGGGGTGGGATCGAGGGTCTCGCCCGCGAGGAGGCCACGGTAGGCCCCGAACAGCTCGCGCAGCACGATCTCCCGGGACCAGCCGTCCCACAGCAGCAAGTGGTAGCTGAACAGCAGCCCGTCGTGCCCGCCGGGGAGACGGACCACGGTCAGCCGGATCAGCGGGGGCGCGTCGAGGTCGAAGCCGGTGGCCCGGTCCCGTGCGCGCAGTGCGTCGACCTCGGTGTCCGAGACTTCGAGTATGCGGACTTCGGCCCGGCGGCCCGGCGCGAGCGTCTGGACGGGATTGCCGTCGGCGTCGGTGGTGAACCCGGCGCCGACACCCGGGTGCCGGGCGATCACATGCGCCATGGCGTCCGCCAGCACGTCCGGGTCGAGACGCCGGTCGAAGGTGAACCAGCTCTGCGCCACGTAATGCCCGGCCGCCGCTCCGGCCAGTTGGGCCTGGAAGTACAGGCCGCGCTGGAGCGGGGTCACCGGTGCGGTGCGCTCGGCGGTGGCCAGGGCGTCCGCGAGACGCTCCACGTCGGCGCGCCAGTGCCGGACGAGGTGGTCGGGGACGCCGTCGGCGAGCGTGAACTCGGCGTGCAGGGTTGATTGTTCGGCGTCTCCTTCGAGCCATGCGTCGACCTCGACCGCGTACGGGCTCGGCTGGTCCCCGGTTTCGAGGTGGATCGCCTGCGACTCGCTTGCCCGGCCCAGATAGTTGAAGAGCACCTGGGGGCGGGCGGTGAGCAGCGGGGCGGTCTGCGGGTCGAGGTGGCGCAGTTGCCCGTAGCCGACGTGGGCGTCCTCGTCGGGCCGGCGCGCGGCGACCTCGCGGGCGGCGGTGAGCGGGTCGGTGTGGGCGGTCAGCCGGACCGGGGCGATCGCGGTGAACCAGCCGACGGTACGGCTGTAGTCGTGGTGGTCCAGCGCGGGCACCCGGCCGTGGTGCTCCAGATCCACGGCGAGGTCGGTGGGCGTGTCCTGGATGCGGGTGAGCGCGGTGCGCAGGGCGCCGCACAGCAGTTCGGTGGTGCCGACGCCGAGTGCGGTGCGCGTGAGGCGCGCGGTGACGTTGGCGGGCACGACGACCCGGGTGCGGCGCCGGCCTTGGACGGCGGCGAGCAGGGGCGGCGCCTGGAGGGTGGTGAGCCAGTGCCCGAGGTGACCGGCCGTGCGGGCCGAGGTGAGCACGAGGGCTTCGGCGTACTCGGCGTACGAGGTGGTGGGGGCCGGCAGCGGGTCGCCGCGCAGGACGGCGGTGAGGTCGTCGAGGAGGACGAGCCAGGACACGGCGTCGACGGCGAGGTGGTGGACGGTGACGACGAGGGTACGGCTCGCCTCGAGCCAGGCGAAGGCGATGACGTCACCGGAGACGGGGTCGAGACGGTCGGCGGCTTCGTCGGCGGCTTCGTCGGCGGCGTGGGTGGGGTCGGGCCGGTCGGGTCGTACGACGGTGACCTCGCGGGTCGGTTCCGTGGCGAGGGTCCACACGCCGTGCTCGACGCGCAGCCTCAGCCTCAGCGCGGGGTGAGCGGCCACGACGGCGCGCGCGGCCCGCTCGACGTCGGCGAGCGTGGTGCCCTCGGGGGCCACCACGGTCCGGGCCTGGACGAACCGGGCGAGGGAGCCGCCCAGTTCGCGTTGCCGCAGCATGATGGGGGTGGGCGGGAAGGGGCCGTCGGTACGGCGAGGAGTGGAGGTGGGCGCGGCGGGCTGCGGTGCGGTCGTCGCCAGGTGTCCGGCGAGGGCGCGCGGGGTGCGCAGCAGGAACACGTCCCGGGGTGTGAGGGGCAGGCCGCGCGTCCTGGCCCGGTTGACGACGGTGAGGGCGACGATGCTGTCGCCTCCGGCCCGGAAGAAGTCGGTGTCGGCGTCCACGGGGACGCCGGGGAGCGTCTCGGTGAACAGGTCGACGAGCGCGGCCAGCGTGTCCGCCCCGGGCGCCTCCGGCATCTGGCCGTCGGTGGCGTGCTCGGTCAGGGCCGCGCGGTCCAGCTTGCCGTTGACGGTGAGCGGCAGCGCGTCGACCCGTACGGCACGGGCCGGGACCATGTGCGCGGGTAGCTTCGCGGACAGCAGGGCGGTGAGGTCGGCGGGCACCCGGCCCACGAGGTGGGCGATCAGGTGGTCGCCGCTCGCGGCCACGGTGACGGCGACGTCGATCACGCCGTCCAGGCCCCGGACCGCGGCCTCGACCTCGCCCAACTCGATGCGGTAGCCCTTCAGTTGCACCTGGTCGTCGGCCCGGCCGACGAACTCCAGCTCGCCGTCGAGGGTGCGCCGGGCGAGGTCGCCCGTGTGGTACATGCGGGAGCCGTCCGCCGCGAACGGGTCGGCCACGAAACGGGCAGCGGTGAGTGCGGGCCTGCCCAGATACCCGAGGGACACCTGGTCGCCGGACACGTAGACGGCACCGACCCGGCCGGGCGGAACGGGCCTGAGCCGATCGTCCAGCAGATGCGTGACGAGGCCGGGGATCGGGCCGCCGATGGGGCTGACGCCGGTTTCGCGTGCGAAGTCCTCGTCGGTGAGGGCGCGGTGGGTGACGTGGACCGTGGTCTCGGTGATGCCGTACATGTTGACGAGCTCGGGTGTCCGGGTGCCGTGCCGGTCGACCCAGCCACGCAGCCGGCCGAGGTCCAGGGCCTCGCCGCCGAAGACGACCCGGCGCAGGGCGGGCAGCGGGGCGCCGGCCGCCCGGTCGGCCTCGGCGAACTGGTAGAAGGCCGACGGCGTCTGGTTGAGCACGGTCACCCCGCGCTCCCGCACCAGCCGTTGGAAGTCGACCGGGGAGCGGGTCAACGCATGGTCGGGGACGAGGAGTTCGGCGCCGCGCGTCAGCGCGCCCCACAGCTCCCAGACGGCGAAGTCGAAGGACGCGGAGTGGAACTGCACCCAGACGTCGTCCGGACCGGTGTCCAGGAGCGGCCGGGTCCGGTCGAGCAGGGCGGTCACGGCGGAGTGCGGGACGACGACACCCTTCGGGGCGCCGGTGGACCCGGACGTGTAGATCACGTAGGCGGGGTCGTGCGGTGCGGGGCGGGGGCCGTCGAAGGCAGTCGGCACCTCGTCGTCGCCCGGGACCAGAAGGCGCGCCTCCGAGCCCGCCCGGGCCAGCAGCCCGGCGAAGCGCTCACGCAGCTCAGGGGCCACGAGGACGACCTGCGGGGCCGCGTCGGACAGGACGTATCGCAGGCGCTCGTCGGGGTACGCCGGGTCCAGCGGGACGTAGGCACCGCCCGCGCTGACGACGGCGATCAGGGCGACGACCTGCGCGGCGGAGCGTGGGACAGCTACGGCGACCCTGCGACCCGGTCGCACGACGGCCGCCCGCAGGACGGCCGCCAACTCGTCTTTAGTGGAGGCCAGTTCGCCGTACGTCATCGACCGCCCGGCCCCGTCCAGGGAGCACTCGGTGACGGCCGTGGCGTCGGGGTCTCGGTGGGCGGCGGCGTCGAAGCGGTCGGCCAGGGTCGTGGGGGCCGTCTCCCATGGAACGTACGGTGTCCGCAGGTCGCGTACCGCCGTGTCCGCGCGCTCGAGGAGAGCGGCCAGGGTCGACGTGAACGTGTCGAGGATCGACAGGGCCCCGGTCTCGCGGAGCAGAGCCGCGTCATGGATGAGCCGGAAGCGGGGGCGGCCGTCGGAGGCGCGCTCCACCACCAGGGTCAGCGGGTAGTGCGGGGCGCCCTCGTTCACGATGTCCGTGACGACCAGGGTGTCACCGGGGCGCCGCAGCCCGGCCACGTCGGGGGCGACGTCGAACACGACCAGCGTGTCGAAGAGCGTGCCGGTCCCCGCCTGGCGGGCGATCCTGGCGAGCGAGACATGCTGGTGCGCCAGGACGGCACTCTGGTGGGCGCGCACCTCGGCCAGCAGGTCCCGGGCCGTGGTGGTGCCGGTCCAGCGGGCCCGCACGGGCACGGTGTTGATGAACAGGCCGACCATGTCCTCGATGCCGGGCACGTCCGCGTCCCGGCCGGAGACGGTGGACCCGAACACCACGTCGTCGCGGTGCAGGATGCCGCCCAGGGTCAGCGCCCAGGCACTGTGCACGGCCACGCTCAGCGGCACGCCGGCCCTGCGCGCGTCCGCGTCAGCGTCGGCGCCGGGCTCCACGCAGACGTCGGCGAACCGGTCGGAGGGGGCGTGCCCCTCGGCGACCAGCGAGGGGCCGGGCAGTGCGGCCAGCCGCTCGCGCCAGACGCGGTCGCTCGCCTCGTCGTCGAGGGCGGCGAGCCGGCGTACATGGTCGGCGAAGCCGTCGGCCGGGTACCGGCTGCCGGGCGCGTGGTACTCGTCCAGCAAGGCCCGCAGCATCGGCGGCACGGACCAGCCGTCGGCGATGACGTGGTGCACGGTCTGCACGAGGACGCTGTGGCCCGGTCCGCGCCGGACCAGCGTGTACCGCATCAGCGGGCCCGTGGCCAGGTCGAACCCGGCGCGGCGGTCCCGCTCGGCGAGTTCACGCAGCTCGTCGTCGCTGATGCCGGGCCGGTCCAGGGGGGTGAAGGGGGCCCGAACGCCGCGCTCCAGGACGGAGACGACCCGGCCGTCGGCGAGGGTGACGAACCGCGCGGCGAGGTTGGGGAACAGGGCGAGCAGCCGGGTGGCGGCGTCCGCGAGGCGTTCGGCGTCCACGTCGCCGTCCAGAGTGAGCAGTTGCTGCTCGACATAGGCGCCGGCCGCGTCGTCGTCGTCGTAGACGGAGTGGAAGTACAGGCCCTCCTGCAGCGGGGTGAGCGGCAGGATGTCCCTCAGGGCCGGGCCGTCCAGGGCGTCGACATCGGCCTGGGTGAGCGGCACCAGCGGGAAGTCGCTGGGTGAGTGGCCGCCCGCCGGGTCCAGTGCGGCCAGCCCTTCCAGGGCCGTACGGAAGTAGCCGCCGAGCACGGCGATGTCCTCGTCGGTGAACATGCCGTCCGGCCAGGACAGGGTCGTGACGAGTTCGTGGGCGCCGCTCGGCCCGGGCTCGGCGACCGCGTTGAACTCCAGTGCGCGCGGCAGGCGCATCCGCGGATCGCGCCGCTCCCCCAACTGACCTGCTGCAACGGCGAGTTGCCAGTTGTCATCGGATCCGCCTGCGAAGCGGCCCAGGTAGTTGAACAGCACCTGAGGTGCCGGGTTGTCGAACGTCGTATGCGTCAGGTGGCGCAGGGCGCCGTACGCGATGCCGTGGTACGGCACCTGGGCCAGATCCTCCTTGACGGCTTTGAGGGCCGAGGTGAGATAGGCCGGGTCGGTGAGGTCGGAGTCCGTACCGGGGTCCACGGTCACCGGGCACAGGGTCGTGAACCAGCCGATCGTGCGCGACAGTTCGGGTTCGAAGCCGGCCGCCCGGGTGACGAAGCCGCTCTCGCGGCCGTGTCCCTCCAGTTCGATGTGTGCGAAGGTCTGGCGCTGCCCCAGGTCCCGGCGCCGGCGGGCGAGGGCGACGGCGAGCGCGGTGAGCAGGACGTCGTCCACGCCCGCGTGGAACTTCGCGGGGATCTCGCCGAGCAGCGCGGCCGTCGTATCGGCGTCGACGGTGACGGTGGCCGTCCGTTCCGTGGCGACGGTGTCGGCGGGGGTGAGGGGCCGCCGGCCCAGCGGCTGGTCCTCGGCGGGCAGGGGGCGCCGGTGGACGGAGCTGTCCGCGTCGAACGCGGCGAGTTCGAGGAGCTGGGTCCAGCGGCGGAACGACGTACCGGTCGGGGGCAGTTCGATGGGCGTCCCCGCGGACATGTGGCGCCACGCCATGGCGAGGTCGTCCATCAGGATGCGCCAGGACACCCCGTCGACCACCACATGGTGGGCCACGAGGACGAGTTGACGTGTGGTGCGGCGCCATATGGCGCGCAGCATCACGCCGGCCGCCGGGTCGAGCCCCGCCGTGGCGAGCGCGGCGCAGGCGTCGAGGGGGAGGTCGCTCTCCTGCCAGTCGGCGGTGGTGTCCCCGGCCTCGGGGATGTCGAAGCTCCAGCGTTCGCCGCGTACGAGCCGGGCGCGGAGCATGGGGTGGTGGCGGACCACGGCCGTCAGGATCGCGTCGAGTGCCCCGGCGGTCAGCTCGGGCGGGGTGTTGAGGACGACGGACTGGACGAAGCCGTCGACGGCGTCGGTCGTCTCGCCGAGCCACTGCACGATGGGCGAGCCGACGACGGGGCCGGTCGGGATGTCGCGGTGGTCGCGGGGGGCGGTGTCCTCGCGGCTCGCGACGGCCGCGAGCGCACCGACGGTGCTGTGGGCGAAGATCTGCCGTGCGGTGACATGGAGTCCGGCGTCGCGCAGCGCGCTCAGCAGGGAGATGGCGAGGATGCTGTCGCCGCCCAGCCGGAAGAAGTCCTGGTCGACGCCGACCTCCTCGCGTCCCAGGACGGCGGCGACGGCCGCGCAGACCGTGCGTTCGGCGTCGGTGGCGGGGCGGGCGACCGTGCCCGTGGCCGCGCCGAGGTCGGGGTCCGGGAGGGCGTCGCGGTCGAGCTTGCCGTTGGCGGTGAGCGGGAAGCGCGACAGGACGACTATGTGGGCGGGCACCATGTGGTCGACCATGTGGGTGGTGGCCCACGCCCTGACGTCGTCCGGCGTCAGGTCCTCGTTCCCGGTGGTGGGGATGACATAGCCGATGAGATAGGTGCCGCCCGCCGTGTTCTTGCGGGCGACGACGCAGGTGTGCCGGACGCGGGGGTGCTCGGCGAGGCCGGTCTCGACGTCCTCGATCTCCAGGCGCATCCCGCGGATCTTGACCTGATTGTCGGCGCGGCCCAGGAAGTCCAGGGAGCCGTCGGGGGCGTACCGGGCGAGGTCGCCGGTGCGGTAGAGGCGGGAGCCGTCGTCGGCGAACGGGTTGGCCACGAAGCGGGAGGCGGTGAGGCCGGGCGCGCCGGCGTAGCCGCGGCCCAGCAGCAGTCCGCCGACGTAGAGTTCGCCGCCGACGCCGACCGGGACGGGCCGCAGTTCGCGGTCGAGGACGTACAGCTGGGTGTTGGGGTTGGCCTTGCCGATGGATGTCGACAGGCGTTCGGCGGCGCCCCGGTAGATGACATGGGAGACGCCGATGGTCGTCTCGGCGGGCCCGTAGCCGTGGTAGAGGGGGATGTCGAGCCGGGCGCGGAACCGTTCGTACAGCTCGGGGGTCAGGACCTCACCGCCGCACCAGACGTGCCGCAGGCTGTCCAGGCCGCCGGAGTCCCCGGCGATCTCCAGGAGAACGTCCAGCATGGACGACACCAGGTAGGTGAAGGTGACCCGCTGCTCGGCGATCACGCTCAGCACCTGCTGCGGGTCGCGTTCGCCGCCCGGGCGCAGGACCACCAGACGGCCCCCGCTCACCAGCGGCAGGAAGATCTCGTTGATGGAGATGTCGAAGGACAGGGGCGCCTTGAACAGGGAGGCGTCGCCGGGGCCGAAGCGCAGGATCTCGCCGCTCTGCCACAGCAGACGCTCGCTGATCGCCTCGTGCCGGATCATGGCGCCCTTGGGGCGGCCGGTGGACCCCGAGGTGAAGATGACGTAGGCGAGCCGGTCGCCGTGGACGGAGAGACCGGGGTCCGTGGCCGGGTGGGTGCCGTGGCTCCAGTCGTCCAGGTCGACCGCCACGGCCGGGGGTTCGGCGCGGTCGTGGGTGCCGGTGGCGTTGAGCTGGAGGACGGCGTCGGCGTCCTGGACGACGACGGCCCGGCGTGCGGCGGGCCACTGGGGGTCGAGCGGGACGAAGGCGCCGCCGGCACGCAGCACGCCGAGCAGTCCGACCACCAGCTCGGCGGAGCGGGCGAGGGAGATGCCGACGACCTGTTCTGCGGTGAGTCCGCGCGCGATCAGGTGGTTGGCCAACTGCGCTGATGAATCGGCAACTTGCCTATACGTGAGGGCTCGGCGTTCGTCGACTACGGCGATCGCGTCCGGCCTGCGGCGGGCCTGCTCCAGGAACAGCTCCATGAGGGTGGGGCGTACCCGGTCGGCGTGGGTGTCGTTCCAGCGGGCCAGCGCCGCGAGCCGGTCGGCGGCGGTGGACGGGCCGACGGTGCCGAGGGGGCGGTCCGGGAAGTCCGCGAGGTCGTCGAGGGCGCGCTGTGCCTCGGCCGGGTCGACGCCCTCGGGGACGTGGATGCCGCGGCCGTCGGCGTCGATCGGCCAGTCGGTGGGGCCGTGTCCGTCGTGTTCGGCCCAGCCGAGGACGTCGGCGAACAGAGTGCCGGGGGTGAGGTCGAGGCCGTCGCAGCCGTGGCCGGTGGCCCAGTAGGACAGGGCGATGGCGCACGCCCGGGTGATGGTGGTGTCGGAGTGGTCGCCGGTCCGCCCGCGCACCTCGGTCAGGCGTGCGGGAGAGAGCCGTACGAGCCGTGCGTTCGGTTCGCTCATCGAAGACTCAGCACCCTTTCCGGAAGTCCTGTGGGAGCCCGTCCGGGCCCGCCCGGCCGCCTTCGCGCCACGCCTGCCAGAGACGGGCGTACCGGCCGCCCAGGGCGACCAGTTCGTCGTGCGTGCCCTGTTCGACGACCCGTCCCGCGTCCAGGACGGCGATCCGGTCGGCCGCCATCGCCTGGGTGAGCCGGTGGGCCACGAACAGGG
Organism: Streptomyces sp. RK62; assembly: GCF_018070255.1. Lineage (NCBI taxonomy): Bacteria > Bacillati > Actinomycetota > Actinomycetes > Kitasatosporales > Streptomycetaceae > Streptomyces > Streptomyces sp. RK62. The sequence goes on from NZ_JAGPYD010000003.1 coordinate 417,052, forward strand.
TGGTGCGGCCCGCGCAGGCGGCGAGCACCGCGCGTTCCAGTTCGGCGGCCCCCTCGCTGCCGGCCTCCGCGGTGGACTCGTCGAGCACGACGACGGGTGACCGGGCCAGGACCAGGCGGGCCAGGGCTACTTGGGCGACCTTGGTGACGTCCAGGCGTTCGCCGCCCTCGCCGACGGGTGTCTCCAGGCCGTCGGGGAGCAGCCGGACCCAGCTGTCGGCGCCGACCGTGCGCAGCGCCTCCCACAGCTGGGCGTCGGTCGCCCCGGGCGCGGACAGCCTCAGGTCGTCGGCGAGCGGCCCGGAGAAGACGTGGGTCTCCTGCGTCAGGATGCTCACCAGGGCGCGGGCCCCCGCCTCGTCCAGCGTGGCGAGGTCGGCCGGTCCGATCCGCACGGACCCGGACTGGGGCGTGCCGATGCCGGCGACCAGGGCGGCGAGTGTCGACTTGCCCGCGCCGGTCGCGCCGACGAGCGCGAGGGAGCCGCCCGCCGGGATGGTCAGGTCGATGTCCCTGAGGACGGGGTCCTGGCCGCCGGGGTAGCGGAACGTCAGGCCGCGGACCACCACCGGGTGCGGGACCTGGCCCGGCGGTGCGACGGCGGGGTCGCCGACGAGGCGTTCCCCGGCCTCCTCTCCCAGGACGCCGACCAGCCGGGTCAGGCTCGCGCCCGACTTCTGCGCCTCGTCGAAGGTGAACATGATCAGTCCCAGCGGGGTGAACAGCCGGTGGAACAGCAGGGGGGCCGCCGCGACCTCGCCGAGGCTCGCGGCACCCGCCTCCAGCAGGGCGTAGCCGACGCAGATGATCAGGACGAGCCCGATGAACTCGGCGCGGTTCTCCCGGCCGACGAACCGGCCGAAGAGGCGGAACACGTCGATGCCGAGCTCGCGCACCCGCCAGGACGCGGCGGTGACCTTCTCCCGGAAGGGCTGCTCCAGCCGGTAGGCGCGGACCGTGTCGATCCCGTCGAGGGCGCTGATCAGGGCCTGCGCCCGGTCCGCCTGCGCCAGCCGCTGCCGCCGGTACAGCGGGGCGGACCGGGGCAGATACCAGCGCAGCGCCAGCGCGTAGGCGGGGAGGGCGCCGGCGCCCGCAAGGCCGAGCCGCCAGTCCAGGCCGAACATGCCGGCGGTGGCGATGGCGACCAGCACGCCCGCCGAGAACACGGTCGGGACGGCCGTACGGATGCCCTTGGAGACGACGGCCACGTCGTCGCCGACGCGGGAGAGGACGTCTCCCCTGCCGACCTGCTCGACGCGGTCGCTGGGCATGGCGAGCACCGCGCGCACGGCCCCTTCGCGCAGCCGCGCCAGCAGATCGGCGCCCAGGCGGCCGATGAGGTAGGCCGACGCGGCGGTGGCGGCGGCGCCGAGCAGCGCGGCGGCCACCGTCAGCGCCCCGACGGTGACCAGCACCGAGCGCGGCCCGCCGTCGGCGACCGCGTCGACGATCCGGCCGAGCAGGAGCACGGGCAGCACCTGGAGGGCGGCGCCCGCCACCGTGGTGAGCACGGTGGCGGTGGTCAGCCAGGGCCGCTCGCGGCAGTGCGCGGCGACCCAGCGACCGGCCTCGCGCGCGCCGGCGGTGCGCAGGACGGCCGGGGCTCGGCGGGAGTCGACGGTGGTCATACGGCGGCCTCGGCGGGCCGGGGGCGGGGGGTGCCGGCCGGCATCACCGGCCGGCCGCGGACTTCACGAGTTCGTCCACGGCGTACGGCATGGACAGCAGGGTGCCCTGGGAGATGGCGGCGCCGACCGCGGGGCCCTCGCTGTCGAGCAGGTAGGAGACGTTGCCCTGTTTGACGGCGTCGAGGTTGGTGAACAGCTCGAACTTCTTCAGGGCCTCGGTGTCGGCCTTGTCGTTGATGACGAAGATGTGGTCGACGTCGACGAGGTCGAGGCGTTCGGGCGACAGCTTGGTGTAGAAGCTGCCGTCGGCGATGTCGTCGATCTTCTTCTGGTACGTGAAGCCGATACCGGAGACGAGCCGGCCGCGGACGTCGGTGGAGGTGAACGGGGCCACGGAGTTCTCGTACCAGGACAGCGCGACGGCGGTGCGGCCCGCGAACTCGGGGTGGTCCTTCTCGGCCCGGTCGAGTTGGGCCTGGATGTCCTTGACCCTGCGTTCGCCCTCCTCGGCCCGGCCGAGCGCCTTGGCGATGTGCAGGGCATTGTCCTGCCAGGGGGCGCTGAAGAGTTCCTTCTCGGCCTTGGTGCGGGCCACGGTGGGAGCGATCCGGGAGAGCTTGTCGTAGCCGGCCCGGTCGATCTCGGAGTAGACCGCGATGATCAGGTCGGGGCGCAGGGCGGCGATCTTCTCGTAGTTGGGGCCGGAGTCGCCGTTCTTCATCACGACCTCGGGTTTCGTGTCGCCCCACTTGTCCTTCACCCACGGCCACTGGGTGTTGATGTCGGGGCTGCGGCCGGCGGGGTTGGGGTACTGGTCGGTCATGCCGACGGGCTTGATGCCGAACGCGAGGACGGTCTGGTCGTCGGTGTAGCCGACGGTGACGACGCGTTCGGGGGCCTCGGTGATCTCGGTGGTGCCGAAGGCGTGTTCCACGGTCACCGGGAAGGCGCCGGCCGCCGCCTTGGTCGTACCTCGGTCGTCGCCGGGCGTGTCGTCGTCGGATCCGCAGCCGGCGAGCAGACCGGCGCCGAGGACCGCGGCGGACAGCAGCGCCGCCGGCCGCCGCCGGGGCCTCTTCCGGAAAGTGGTGTGCAGGAGCATCGGAAATCCCCTTGCCTGTCGCGCTGTCGAGCCCCGTACGAGGCAGCGAAACCGTACCCTCATGGAGGTAAGGTAAACCTAGCCTAAGTACGTCAACCTGCCTACCGACTAAGGCAGTTGGACGTGTGTACGACCGATCGGGATGATGAGCGGCCGGCCGCCCACCGGGTCCTCGATCACCTGGGCGCGCAGCCCGAACGCCTCCCGCATCAGCTCGGCCGTGACGATGTCCCGCGGCGCACCCTGCGCGAGGACCGCCCCGTCCCGCATCACCACGAGGTGGTCGCTGTAGCGCGCGGCCAGATTGAGGTCGTGCAGCACCATCACGACGGTGCGGCCCGACTCGTGCAGATCGTCCACGAGGTCCAGCACCTCGACGGCGTGTGCCAGATCGAGGTAGGTGGTCGGCTCGTCCAGGAGCAGCAGACCGGTCCCCTGGGCCAGCGTCATCGAGATCCACACCCGCTGGCGCTGACCGCCGGACAGGGTGTCGACGGGGCGGTCCGCGAGGTCGGACACCCCGGTCATGGCCAGGGCGCGCGCCACCACCTCGGCGTCGTCGGAGGACCACTGCCGCAGCCAGCTCTGGTGCGGGTGGCGGCCCCGGGCCACGAGGTCGGCGACGGTCAGCCCGTCCGGCGCGACGGGCGCCTGCGGCAGCAGACCGAGCCTGCGGGCCACGTCCCGGGTGCGCAGCCGGGCGATGTCCTCGCCGTCCAGGACGACGGCCCCCGCGGCCGGCTTGAGCAGCCGCGCCAGGGTCCGCAAGAGGGTGGACTTCCCACAGCCGTTGGGGCCGATGATCGTGGTGATCACTCCGGGCGGGATCTCGACGTCGAGTCCCTCGATGACCGGCCGGGCGCCGTACCCGACCGTGACGGACCGGGCCGCGAGCCGCGCCCCGGCGACCTCGGCCGGGCTCCCGGTGATGGAGTGGATGGCCACGACTCCCCTCTTTCTCCGCCTGTTCACGCCGTACCGTCCTTGCGTAGATTGGCCCGCACCAGCAGATGGACGAGGAAGGGGCCGCCGATCGCCGCCGTGACCACGCCGACCGGCAGGCCGACGGGCAGGGCCGTCCGGGCGACCAGGTCCGAGCCGAGCAGCAGCAGCGCACCCGTCACGGCGGACGCCGTCGGCGGCGGGGTGGGACAGCGCGTCAGGCGCATCGCGACCTGGGGGGCGACCAGGGCCACGAACGGCACCGGTCCCGCCGCGCTCACCGCGACACCGGCCAGCAGGACCGCGCACAGCAGCACGACCGCGCGTACCGCCGCGAAGCGCACGCCCAGTCCGGCCGCCACGTCGTCGCCCAGGTGCAGGGGGCGGAACGGGAAGGCGGTGGCCGCCACGACGGCGAGCAGGACGACGGTGCCCCACAGGGCGAGCCGCACCTCGTCCCAGGACCGGTTGTCCAGCGAGCCGATCAGCCAGGCCTGGGCCTGGGCCACGTCCCGGATGTCGGCGGTGGTGAGCAGCCAGGTGGTGACCGCCTCCATCACGGCGCTCACCGACAGGCCGATGAGGATGAGCCGCAGTCCCTCGATACCGCGCCGCCAGGCGAGGAAGTAGACCAGCAGACCGGTGCCGAGACCCCCGGCGAGGGCCGCCGCGGACAGCCCGACCGTGTTCATGACGGCTGCGGAGGCACCGCCCGAGACCGTCACCAGGAACACGGCGGTGGCACCGGCGCCGCCGGTGATGCCGAGGATGTCCGGACTGGCCAGCGGATTACGGGCGACGGACTGGGTGATGGCCCCGGACACCCCGAGCGCCACGCCGACGACCAGGCCGGCCAGGGCGCGCGGCAGCCGCAGGTCCATGATCACGAATTCGTCGATCCGCTCGCCCCGGCCGAGGAGGGTGGCGACGACCCGGGGCAGGGCGATCGGGAAGTCCCCCACCCCGATCGACACACAGAACAGCAGGAAGGTCACCGCGGTGAGCAGCAGGGTCACCAGGACCTGCCAGGGCCGCCACACGAACGACACCGGGCCGAGCCGGACGCCGGGCAGCACCGGCGCCGTCGCCGCGCCCGGCGGCCCCGATGGCAGCGCCTTCGCCCCGCTCACGTGTTCCTGACCTTTCCGAGCCACACCAGCGCCGCGAAGAACGGGGCGCCGGCCAGCGCGACGAGCACCCCTGCGTCCAGTTCCCCGGGCCGCACCACGAGCCGGCCCACTATGTCGCAGAGCAGCAGCACGATCGCGCCGAGCAGCCCGGCGTACGGGACCAGCCAGCGGTAGTCGGGCCCGGTCAGCGAGCGGGCGAGATGCGCCACCATCAGCCCGAGGAACGCGATCGACCCGCAGGCCGCCGTCGCCGCGCCCGCGAGCAGGGTGATGGCGGCGATGCCGAGGGTCCGGCTCAGCGCGACGTTCACACCGAGGCCGCGCGCCACGTCCTCGCCCAGGTTGAGCAGGTTCACGGCGGGCAGGGTGACGAACGCGAGCAGCAGACCGGCCGCGACGAACGCGCTCACCGGTCCGATGACGTCGAAGCCGACGCCGGCCACGGAGCCGGCGTTCCAGAACCGCAGCGCGTTCAGCGACTTCTGGTCCGACAGCGCGACGGCGGTGGTCATCGCCGCGAGGAAGACGGCGACGCCCTGCCCGGCGAGGGCCAGGGTCAGCGGATGGCCCGCGCCCCGGCCGAGGCTCGCCAGCCCGAAGACGACGACTCCGGCGAGCGCGGCGCCCAGGAAGGCGAACCAGAGGTACTGGAACGGGCCGGACAGCCCGAACACGGCGGTCACCGTGACCACGGCGAAGGACGCTCCGGCGTTCACCCCGAGCAGACCGGTGTCGGCGATCGGGTTGCGGGTGTGGCCCTGGATCAGGGCGCCGCCGACCCCGAGGGCGACGCCCGCCACGATCGCGAGCACGGTGCGCGGCACCCGGACCGTCCGCACGATCAGCCGGATCTCGGTGAGCCGCTGGTCGGGGTCCGGCGCCGCGAACAGCCCGTGCCACACCTCGGCCGGGCTGAGCGCCCGCGCCCCGACCGCCAGGGACACCGCGGCGGCCGTCACCAGGACCGCGCCGAGCACGGCGAGTCCGCCCACCCGCCTGCCGCGGATCGGGTTCATGCGCTGGGACGCCGTGCGTTCGGCTGTGGCGCTCATCTGGACGTGGGTCATCCCTCCGCTCCGTGGGCCGGGCCGGCGTGTGTCTACCGGGCGGGCCTGCCGGTGCCGTCGACGACCGCGCGGGTCCCTTCGGGTGCCGGGCCGGGGTCCCGGTCGAGGAGCGAGTCGAGGATCTCGCCGACGCGGACCGCCGTGTTGGAGAGCAGCGAGGAGGTGATGCCGTGGGTGTGTTCCGTGCCGCCCTGGAGGTAGATGCCGCAGCGCAGGGAGTCGTCGGTCGCGACGCGGTAGTCGCGTTCGACGCGGACGCGGCCCTCGTCGTCGCGCAGACAGCGGTCCGCCACCTCGCCGAGCAGCCCGACCGGGTCGGCCGGACCGTAACCGGTGGCGAACACGACGACGTCCGCGTCCAGCCGGGTCTCCTCGCCGGTGACGAGGGAGGTGACCGTGGCACTGACCCGGTCGTCCTCGGTCTCCTTGACGTCGGTGAGCCGGGAGACGTTGAGGAAGCGCAGGCGCTCGGTGCCGAGCACCTTCTCCCGGTACATCTGCCGGTACAGGTCGTCGATCAGGTCGATGTCCACCACGGAGTAGTTGGTGTTGCCGTGGTAGTCCATCAGCCGGCGCTTGACGCTCTCCGGCGCGGTGTAGAAGGCGTCCACGGCCTCCGGGTCGAAGATCCGGTTGGCGAAGCCGCTGTCGTCGGCGGGGCTGTAGCCGTAGCGCGAGAAGACCGCGCAGATCTCGGCCTCCGGGAAGCGGCGGTGCAGGTAGGCGACGTTCTCGGCGGCGCTCTGCCCGGCGCCGACCACGACGACCCGCTCTGGCGGCGGTCCCTCCCACGCGGCGACCCGGCCGAGGAGTTCGGAGGTGTGCCAGAGCCGGTCGGAGCGTTCGACGCCGTCCGGCATGAGGGGGCGCAGGCCGGTGCCGAGGACGAGGTTGCGCGCGCGGTGCACGGCGAGCCCCTGCGCCGACCGGACGGTGACGTCCAGGTGCTCCACGACGCCGTCGCGCAGGACGGGCATGACACCGACGACCTCATGGCCGTAGGAGACGAGGTCGTCGACGCGCGCGGCGGCCCATTCGAAGTAGTCGTGGAACTCGATCCGCAGCGGGAAGAGGCTCTTGTGGTTGATGAAGTCGATCAGCCGGCCCCTGCTCTTGAGGTAGCAGAGGAAGCTGTAGTCGCTGGCGGGGTTGCGCAGCGTCACGAGGTCCTTGAGGAACGAGACCTGCATGGTGGCGTCGTCGATGAGCATGCCCCGGTGCCATCCGAAGCGCGGCTGCTGTTCGAAGAACTGGGCGCGGAGCGGCTGCGCGCCGGGGCCGGCGTTGTGCTCGCTGAGCGCGATCGCCATGGCCACGTTGGACGGTCCGAAGCCGATGCCGATGACGTCGTGGATCGTTGGGGTGCCGCCGGGACGAGCCTGTGCCATGTCACTCCCATCGTGCGGGGGCGGCGGCCCTGCGGGGGCAGGCCGCCGTTGACGTGCAGCGGGGAAGTACGACAGCTCGGGCACGCCGGGGCCGCCCGGAACTTAGGTAAGGCTAAGCTGACGTCAGGCGGACTGTCCAGAGGGGGACTTGTGTGCGAAAGGGTTCAACAGGCCGCAGAAAAGGCCCCGTTGACGAGTTAGGTAAGCCTCGCTTTACTGACGACGACCAGCCCCTGCTCCGAGGAGGAACTCCATGCGGGTCGTCATGTTCGGGTACCAGACGTGGGGGCACCGGACCCTGCGGGCCCTCCTCGACTCCGAGCACGACGTGGTCCTGGTCGTCACGCACCCGAAGAGCGAGCACGCCTACGAGAAGATCTGGGACGACTCCGTCGCCGACCTCGCCGAGGAGCACGGCGTCCCGGTCCTGATCCGCGACCGCCCGGACGACGACGACCTCCTGGCCCGTCTGAAGGAGGCCGACCCGGACATCATCGTGGCGAACAACTGGCGTACCTGGATCCCGCCGAGGGTCTTCGGACTCCCGCGCCACGGCACCCTGAACGTGCACGACTCGCTGCTGCCGAAGTACGCCGGCTTCTCCCCGTTGATCTGGGCGCTGATCAACGGCGAGTCCGAGGTGGGCGTCACCGCGCACCTCATGGACGAGGAGCTGGACGCCGGCGACATCGTGCGCCAGGAGGCGGTCCCGGTCGGCCCACGGGACACCGCGACCGACCTGTTCCACCGGACCGTCGACCTCATCGCCCCGGTCACCCTCGGTGCCCTCGACCTCATCGCCTCGGGGCGGACGCGGTTCACCCCGCAGGACCGGTCGCAGGCCAGCTTCTTCCACAAGCGGTCCGTCGACGACAGCCGGATGGACTGGACCTGGCCCGCCGAGGACCTGGAACGCCTGGTGCGCGCCCAGTCCGAGCCGTATCCCAGCGCCTTCACCTTCCACCGGGGCAGGCGGCTCGAGGTCCTGTCCGCCGTCGTCTCCGAGGGGCGCTACGGCGGCACCCCCGGGCGCGTCTTCTACCGCGAGGGCGACGGCGTGGTGATCGTCACCGGCGCCGACGCCCGCCGCGGCCGCAACCACGGCCTGGCGATCACCCGCGTCCGCACCGAGGACGGCCGTGAACTGCCCGCGACCGAGTACTTCACCTCCATGGGCGGCTATCTCACCACCACCCCCTGAGGTGTGTGATCCGGCGAACGCACAGGTGAGCAGCCCTTGCCGCATCCCAGGACCGCGCCTAGCCTGCTTTTGTGCCGCAAATAAACAAATCGCGGGCGCACAGCGTCGTGCCCCGCCCCCTCAGCCCGCTCGGCCGTCTCCGGGTCACCATCACCGTCTTCTTCGCCCTCGACGGCTTCCTCTTCGCGGGCTGGGTGGTCCGCATCCCCGCCATCAAGGAGCAGACGGGCGCCTCCGCCAGCGCGCTCGGTCTTGCCCTCCTCGGGGTGTCGGCCGGGGCCGTCGTCACCATGGTGTTCACCGGCCGCCTGTGCCGCCGCTACGGCAGCCACCAGGTGACCGTCGTCTGCGCGGTCCTGCTCTGCCTCAGTGTCGCCCTGCCCCCGCTGACCCACTCCGCGCTCGCCCTCGGCCTGGTGCTCCTGCTCTTCGGCGCCGCCTACGGCAGTATCAACGTGGCCTTCAACAGCGCGGCCGTCGACCTGGTCACCGCCCTGGGGCGGCCCGTCATGCCCAGCTTCCACGCGGCGTTCAGCCTCGGCGGCATGGCCGGCGCCGGACTCGGCGGACTGGTCGCCGGCTCCCTCTCCCCCACCCGGCATCTGCTGAGCCTCACCGTCATCGGGCTGGTGGTCACCGCCGTCGCGGGCCGCACCCTGCTGCGGTACGACCCGCCGGTCACCGCCGCCCCCGGCCGTCCGAGCGCCACGCCCGGCCGCAAGGACCCCCGCACCCGCCGCCTCGTGATCGTCTTCGGCCTCATCGCCGGCTGCACGGCGTACGGCGAAGGGGCGATGGCCGACTGGGGAGCGCTGCACCTGGAGGACGACCTCGGTGCCGCGCCCGGCGTCGCCGCCCTCGGCTACACCCTCTTCGCGCTGTCCATGACGGTCGGCCGGATCACCGGCACGACCCTGCTCGAACGGCTCGGCCACACCCGGACCGTCGTCGCGGGCGGTGCGACGGCCGCCCTCGGGATGCTGCTCGGCTCGCTCGCCCCCTCCCTCTGGGCGGCCCTCCTGGGTTTCGCGGTCACCGGGCTGGGCCTCGCCAACCTCTTCCCCGTGGCCGTCGAACGCGCCGGTACGGTCGCCGGGCCGAGCGGCGTGGCCCTGGCCTCCACGTTCGGCTACAGCGGCATGCTGCTCGGGCCGCCCGCCATCGGGTTCATGGCGGACTGGTTCTCGCTGCCCGTCGCGCTCACCAGCGTCGCCCTGCTGGCGGCGATCGCCACGCTCATCGGGGCCGGGGCGGGGCGCGCGGTACCGGAGCGGCCGGGCACGGCGTGAGCCGCCGGCCCGCTTGTTCCGCCCCGGCTCCGGTGTGAGACTCACCCCATGAGTGACCACGGGGGACGGCGCGGTCAGGCCGAGCGGGACGCGATCACCGTCGAGATCGGGTACGCGCTGTGCAGCGCGTTGTTCGCGGCGGCCGTGGTGTTCGGCGCGCTCGTGGGACCGGTGTTCGTCTTCGACCTGCCGGACGGGGTGCGCCGCGCCCTCGTGGGTGTGGGCGCCACCGTCGCGGCGGTGCTGTTCGTCGTCCGGGTCGTGAGCGTGCTGATGCGGTTCCGGCCAGGTGCTCAGCCCAGCCAGCCGGGCCGGACCAGCCCTGACTCGTAGGCCAGCACCACCAGTTGGGCGCGGTCGCGGGCGCCCAGCTTCACCATCGTGCGGCTGACGTGGGTCTTCGCGGTGAGCGGGCTGACCACCAGGCGGCGGGCGATCTCCTCGTTGGACAGGCCGATGCCGACCAGCGCCATCACCTCGCGTTCCCGTTCGGTCAGCCGGGCGAGCGCGTCGGCGGCCGCGGGCTCCTTGGAGCGGGCCGCGAACTCGGCGATCAGCCGCCGGGTCACCCCCGGCGACAGCAGCGCGTCCCCGTCGACCACCGCCCTGACCGCGCGCAGGAGTTCGTCCGGCTCGGTGTCCTTCACCAGGAAGCCGGAGGCGCCGGAGCGGATCGCCTCGAAGACGTACTCGTCCAGTTCGAAGGTGGTGAGCATGACCACCTTCACCTCCTCCAGCGCGCTCTCCCCGGTGATCCGGCGGGTCGCGGCGAGCCCGTCGAGCACCGGCATCCGGATGTCCATCAGCACGACGTCCGGCCGCAGTTCGCGCACCGAGCGGACGGCCTCCTCGCCGTCGGCGGCCTCCCCGGCGACCTCGATGTCGGGCTGCGCGTCGAGCAGGGCCCGGAAACCGGCCCGCACGAGCGACTGGTCGTCGGCGAGCAGTACGCGGATCACCGGTCCTCCTCCTGAGGGGTCGTGTTCTTCACGCGTTCGGACGTCGTGACCGGCAGGACGGCCAGCACCCGGAAGCCGCCGTCCGCCCGCGGACCCGCCTCGATCGTGCCACCGAGCGCGGCGGCACGCTCCCGCATTCCGGCCAGCCCGTTGCCGCTGCCGCCCGCGTCGGCGCCGGTCGCGGGCCCGTCGTCGTCCACGCACAGCCGGAGCGTCGCCCCGTCCGGCTGCTCGAAGCGCACCCGCGCGCGCCGCGACCCCGAGTGGCGTACGACGTTGGTGAGGGCCTCTTGGACGATCCGGAAGGCCGCCAGGTCCGTGCCCGGGGGAAGCCGTGGCGGCTCGCCCTCGACCTCGACGGTGAGCCCGGCACCCGCCGCCTGGGACACGAGTTCGGGCAGACGGGCGAGACCGGGGGCCGGCGCGCGCGGGGCGTCGCCGGGCGCGCGGAGGGTGTCGAGGACCTGGCGGACCTCGCCGAGCGCCTCCTTGCTCTGCGCCTTGATGGTGGTGAGCGCGGTGCGCGCCTGTTCGGGGTCGGTGTCGAGAAGGGCGAGGCCGACCCCGGCCTGGACGTTGATGACGGAGATGCTGTGGGCGAGGACGTCGTGCAGCTCGCGGGCGATCCGCAGCCGCTCCTCGTCGGCGCGCCGCCGGGCCGCCTGGGCCCGTTCCGCCCGCTCCTTCGCCCACTGCTCCCGGCGGATCCTCGCCAGTTCCGACACCGCCACGACCGCCACGACCCAGGCGGCGACCACGCCCTCCTGTTCCCAGGGCCCGGCCCCGTCCCCGGACGGCGGCAGCCACCGGTACAGCCAGTGCCCCACGAGGACGTGCCCGGCCCACACCGCCCCGATCGCCGTCCAGCCGGCCCACCGGTGCCCGGTGACGACGGCGTTGAAGCAGGCCACGGCCACGGTGAGGAAGACCGGGCCGTACGGATAGCCGGCGGCCAGATAGACCGTGACGGCCGCCGCGGTGCCGAAGGCCACGGGCACCGGGTACCGCTTGCGCCACAGCAGCAGGGCCGAGGCCACGACGAGCAGCACCCGTGCGAAGGGGTCGAGGTCCAGGCGGTCCTCGTGCCGGCCGCGGGCCGCGAAGGAGGAACCGACCAGCACGAACGCCGTCACCAGGACGGTGGAGCGCCAGGGCCGGCGCGGGCCGCGCTCTGCATCGTCGCCCCAGCGGTTCCACGGCGGCGTCCCGTGCCGCCACCCCGTCGGTGGACCGCCGGGCCGGTGTGCCTGCTGCTCGTCCATGGTGGCCACGCTAGACGCGCGGACCTGGGGGCGGCGTCACCCGCGCGTGGCGATCACGCGTACTCCCCGGGAAGTACGGGCGGGCCCGCGGGTCAGCGCAGGTCGACCTGATGGGCCCGATCACGCGTACTACCCGAGGAGTACCGCCCGGGCCCGCGGGTCAGCGCAGGCCGACCGCGTGGGCGATACGCATCGCCCCGTGCCGGAAGAACGGGCGCCGGTCCTCGACGACCCTGTTGAACTGGCCGAACAGCTCGAAGCCGACCAGCCCGAAAAGCTCGGCCCAGGCGGCGATGAGGGCCACGACCGTCGCCGGGGGCAGGTCGGGGGCGAGGTCGGCGGCCATGCGCCCAGCCTCGGCGGTCAGCTCGTCCGGCAGTTCGGGGGCGTCGGCCAGGACGCCCTCGTGGTGGGCGTCGCGGACGATGCCGATGAAGAGCAGACCGACGCGGGAGGCCGGTGGGACCGTGGTGACGGGTGCGGTATAGCCGGGCACCGGCGATCCGTAGATCAACGCGTACTCGTGCGGGTGCTCCAGCGCCCAGAGGCGGACGGCCTCCGCGACCGCCGTCCAGCGCTCGAGCGGCTCGGCGTCCGCGACCCGTTCGTTCGCCCCCTCGGCTGCCTCGCCGAGGGAGTCGTAGGCGTCGATGATGAGTGCGGTCAGCAGGTCGTCGCGGCTCGGGAAGTAGCGGTAGAGCGCCGAGGAGACCATGCCGAGGGAACGGGCTACGGCACGCAGCGAGAGCCGTGCGGCGCCCTCCGCCGCGAGCTGTCTGCGCGCCTCCTCCTTGATGGCGGCGGTGACTTCCATCCTGGCGCGGGCGCGGGCGCCCTGTGCGGTGCTGCTCATGCCGTGCAGTCTCCCACGAGAACAGAGCGGTGCACACATTCGAGAGCATTGCTCTTGCTTTGGATCGCCGTTCTCGTGCACACTGCTCTCAAGCGAGAGCAGTGCTCTCGAAGTTACGGAGCCAGATGCTTCTCCATCCGATTCAAGGGGTCACCATGTCGTCGTCGCCGTACTACCTCAAGGGCAGCCCGCTCGCCGTCCGCTTCAACAACATCGTCGGCTGGCTCGCCCGGCACGGCCTGAGTATCGCGGGCACGGCGGAGATGTCCGTGCGCGGCCGCAAGAGCGGCAAGATGCAGCGCATCCCGGTCAACCCGCACCAGTACGAGGGCGCGCAGTACCTCGTCTCGGCGCGCGGGCACTCCCAGTGGGTGCGCAACATGCGCGTCGCCGGCGGTGGCGAGCTGCGGGTCGGGCGCAAGCTGCGGACGTTCACCGCGGTGGAGCTCCCCGACGAGGAGAAGCTCCCGATCCTGCGCACCTACTTGGAGAAGTGGGGCTGGGAGGTCAACCAGTACTTCCAGGGCGTGACCGCGAAGTCCACCGACGAGGAGATCGTGGCCTGCGCCCCCGACCACCCCGTCTTCCGGATCACGGTCGACGGGTGACGCGGATGACGGAGGTGACGCCCCGGTGCCGTCAGGAGGTCGGTTGCTCGCCCGCGGGCGCCTGGCGGCGGTCCAGCGCGCTCAGGGCGCGGTGGGCCATCGGATGGGTACGGACGATCTCCGCGAGGGTGGTCGTCCCCCGGGTGATGTCCATGAACGCCTTCCAGGCCGGCCGGAACCCGGTCAGCACCGCGTGGAAGAGGCCGGGGCGGCGCTCGAACGCCGTCAGCAGCCGCTTGCCGACGCTCATCTCCACGCCGAGGCCCGCCTTGACGGCGAACGCGTAGTTCAGCGCCTGGCGCCGGGTGTCGACGGCGTCGTGCGCCTCGGCGATCCGCACCGCCCACTCCCCCGCGAGCCGGCCCGACCGCAGCGCGAAGGAGATGCCCTCGCGGGTCCACGGCTCCAGCAGGCCCGCCGCGTCCCCGCAGACCAGGACCCGTCCGCGCGAGAGCGGCGAGTCGTCCGCGCGGCAGCGCGTCAGATGGCCGGAGGAGATGCTCGGTTCGAACCCGGCGAGCCCGAGCCGCCCGATGAACTCCTCCAAGTACCGCTTGGTCGCGGCGCCTTCGCCGCGGGCCGAGATGACCCCGACCGTGAGGGTGTCGCCCTTGGGGAAGACCCAGCCGTAACTCCCGGGCATCGGGCCCCAGTCGATGAGCACCCGCCCCTTCCAGTCCTCGGCGACGGTCTCCGGCACCGGGATCTCCGCCTCCAGACCGAGGTCGACCTGGCCGAGCTTCACCCCGACATGCGCCCCTATACGACTGGCGCTGCCGTCCGCGCCCACCACGGCACGGGCCAGCACGGTCTCCCCGCCCTGCAGGACGAGGGCGACACAGCGGCGGTCCGGCACGGCCGAGCCGTGCTGCTCGACGCGCTGCACGGTGACGCCGGTACGCAGCTCGGCGCCGGCCTTCTGCGCGTGCTCGACCAGCGCCTGGTCGAACTCGGGGCGGTTGACGAGCCCGAACAGCGTGTGCCGGGAACGGCGGGTGCGGGCGAAGCGGCCGTTGTGCGTGAAGGTCACCGCGTGCACGCGGTCGCGCAGCGGGAGATCGAAACCGGGCGGGAGGGAGTCGCGCGAGGGGCCGATGATGCCTCCGCCGCACGTCTTGTACCGGGGCAGCTCCGCCTTCTCCAGCAGCAGGACGCGCCTTCCGGCGACCGCCGCCGCGTAGGCGGCCGAGGCCCCCGCCGGACCCGCTCCCACCACGACGACGTCCCACACCTGCCGCACGTCGTCCGCCGAAGAGTTCTCGCTGCTCACGATGGCCTACTGCTCCGCTCTGTTCGCCGCCCGATGCTGTCCCCCCGCATCCTACGGCGGGCGTCGTCGCAGGCCACTGTGGGAGGATCACAGCACTCACGCGTACAACGTCGCACCCACAAGGAGCGTGCCCATGTCGTCGATTCCGGTCGCCGAGACCGTCGCCTCGCTGATGCCGAGGGCGAAGGCGGAGCTCACCGAACTGGTGGCCTTCAAGTCGGTGGCGGACTTCGACCAGTTCCCGCGGAGCGAGAGCGAGGGAGCGGCCCGCTGGGTGGCCGACGCGCTGCGCGCCGAGGGCTTCGAGGACGTCGCCCTGCTGGACACCCCCGACGGCACGCAGTCGGTGTACGGGTATCTGCCGGGCCCCGAGGGCGCGAAGACCGTGCTGCTGTACGCCCACTACGACGTGCAGCCCCCGCTGGACGAGGCCGGGTGGAGCACCCCGCCCTTCGAGCTGACCGAGCGCGACGGCCGCTGGTACGGGCGCGGTGCCGCCGACTGCAAGGGCGGCGTGATCATGCACCTGCTGGCGCTGCGCGCGCTGAAGGCGAACGGCGGCGTCCCGGTCAACGTGAAGGTGATCGCCGAGGGTTCCGAGGAGATGGGCACCGGCGGCCTGGAGCGGTACGCCGAGGCGCACCCGGAGCTGCTGAAGGCCGACACCATCGTGATCGGCGACTCGGGCAATTTCCGGGTCGGCCTGCCTACGGTCACGACGACCCTGCGCGGTATGACGATGGTCCGCGTGCAGATCGACACCCTCGCCGGAAACCTGCACTCCGGCCAGTTCGGCGGGGCCGCGCCCGACGCGCTGGGCGCGCTGATCCGCGTACTGGACTCGCTGCGCGCCGAGGACGGCTCGACGACGGTCGACGGGCTGACCGGCGAGTCGTCCTGGGAGGGACTGCAGTACGACGAGGCGCAGTTCCGCGCCGACGCCAAGGTGCTGGACGGTGTGGAGCTGATCGGCTCCGGTACGGTCGCCGACCGGATCTGGGCCCGCCCGGCCGTGACGGTCCTCGGCATCGACTGCCCGCCGGTGGTCGGCGCCACCCCGTCGGTGCAGGCGAGCGCCCGCGCGCTGGTGAGCCTGCGGGTGCCGCCGGGCGTGGACGCGGCCCAGGCGACCAAGCTGCTCCAGGCCCATCTGGAGGCGCACACCCCGTGGGGTGCGCGGGTGAGCACCGAGCAGATCGGGCAGGGCCAGGCGTTCCGCGCCGACACGACCAGCCCGGCGTACCAGGCGATGGCGGACGCGATGGCGGTGGCGTACCCGGGCGAGGAGATGCAGTACGCCGGGCAGGGCGGCTCGATCCCGCTGTGCAACACGCTCGCCGGGCTCTACCCGGAGGCGGAGATCCTGCTGATCGGGCTGAGCGAGCCCGAGGCGCAGATCCACGCCGTGAACGAGAGCGTGTCCCCGCAGGAGCTGGAGCGCCTGTCGGTGACGGAGGCCCTGTTCCTGCGGAACTACGCGGGGAGTTGAGCCGGTGCGGGGGGCACGTGTCGTGCCCCCGCCGATTCAGGAGGGTGCCGGGGTGCCCGCCTCCAGGTACAGGGCCGTCCCTCGCTCGCGGGCCCGTAGCGCCCAGCGCAGCCGCTCATAGCGCACCGGTGGCAGCAGGTCGGCGGCCTCGGTCTCGGTGACGAAGCGCCACTCCCGTAGCTCCGGGCCGGGCAGCACCAGGCGTTCGGCGTCGGTGGAGTCCAGCCGGCCGCCGTCGAACAGCAGCCGCAGACCGCCGTAGCGGGGCGGTTCGGGCCGCTCCCAGTCGACCACCAGGAGCCGTGGCACGTCCTTGAGCCGTATCCCGGTCTCCTCGGTGACCTCGCGCATACCGCCGCGCGCGGGCGCCTCACCGGGTTCGACGACACCGCCGGGAAACTCCCAGCCGGCCTTGTACGTGGGGTCGACCAGCAGGACGCGGTCCCGTTCGTCGAAGAGGAGCACCCCGGCGGCGAGGGTCTCGGCGGTGGGCTCGGGCGTCTGCACGATGGCGCAGACGGGCACCTCGCCGCTGCCGACCGCCCCGGCGATCCGCACGGCGGTCTCGTACGGCGTCAGGTAGCTGTTGTCGATGGGGTGGGCGTCCGCCACGAGCCACGCGGCGAGCGCGGCACGGTAGGGCTCGATGTGGTCGTACGACCACTGCCTCACGCGCATCTCGCCGTCGGACGCGTCGGGCGGGATGTCGCGGCCCGCTATCCGGGCGCGCAGGATCGTTTCCGCCGGGGCGAGGAGAACATGCTGGACGGTGATCCGGCGGGCGGCGAGACCGCCGAAGATCTCGTCGCGGTACTCCTGGCGGAGCAGGGTCATGGGGACCACGAGCGTCCCGCCGAGCTCGGCGTGCAGCGCCGCCGCGGTGTCGATCACCAGGCGCCGCCAGATCGGCAGGTCCTGGAAGTCGCCGACCTCGGCCAGGTGTTTGGGTGGCAGGAGACGGCTGAGCGCCGCGCCGATGACCTCGGGGTCGAAGAGCGTGCTGTTCGGGATCAGCTCGATCAGCTCCCGTGCGGTGGTGGTCTTCCCCGCACCGAACGCGCCGTTGATCCAGACGATCACGTTTCCCCCTCTTCTGTTGGCCCCCTGTGGCTTGCCCGCTCCACACTGCCACGGAAACCACTCCCAGGAGAGGGCGCATGACGACGGCGCCGCCCTCCGCTCGGGTGCGGGGGTACGGCGCCGTGCGGGCGGGTCGGCGGGGCTCGTCAGCCCTTCTTCCCCGAGGTGCCGTGCGGGGCGTCGTTCACGGCCCGGTCCGCTTCGCGGTTCACGGCCTTGCCGAAGGTGTCCAGGGCCTGATCGACGTTGACCCCGGCCAGCCTGGTCGCACCGGTCGTGCCGAGCCCGTCGATCTTCTTGCCGCTCATGTCCAGCCCGGCGGCCTTGATCTGCCCGCCGGTGAGACCGGGCAGCCCGGTGTCGGGGGCGCCATTGCCGGTGCCGGGAGGGCCCGCCGGCTCCGCCGAGTGCGACGGGGTGACGGCGGCGACGACGAATCCGGTGGCCAGGGAGGCGATGGCGAGCATGCTGCGCTTCTTCATGCCCGGTCCAACTGCCAAAACACCCCACCGGTCACGCCCAGGACCGGGACGTATCGCACGACGGCCGGACCCCGGCCCACCCCCGAGGCCCCCGCGTCCATGCCCGACGGTCTCGACGGCCTCGCCCCACGTCCGGCCTCACGGCACCCCCGCACGAACTCCTCAGTGCCCCCCGCCCAGATCAGATGTCGCCCGGCGGTCACGCCCCAGCCCGGCACGGATCGGACGAGAGCCAGGCCCTGGCCTCACATAGGACGTCACCGCACCGCCGCCACGAGCCCCTCAGGCCGTCCCCGGCCAGCTCGGGCGAGGCCCGACGTTCACGCCCCACCGCCCGGGACGGATCGGCCGACAGCCGGACCCCCCGTCCCCATACCGGGCCACGGCACCGCCGCACAAGCTCCCCGGCCACCCCCGACCAACTCATGAAGGGCCCAGCAGCCACGCCGCGACGACCGGGCCGCAGCCGCACACCCGGCCTCATGGCGCCGCCGTACGAACGCCTCGGCGCCCCCTACCAGCTCGCTGGGGCCCAGCAGTCACGCCCCCGCCCGGGACCGATCGGACGACGGCCCGATCCCCGCACCGCGCCGCACCGAAGCGCGCCGCGCCAGCAGTTCCCTCGCCGCTTCCGGCCAGGTCGGGTGGGTGAAGGCGAAGCCGGTGTCGAGGAGTCGGCCGGGGATCACCCGGCGGCTCTTGAGCAGCAGTTCGGTGTCGGAGCGCAGCGCGAAGGCGCCGATCTCGGCCATCGCCTTCGTGGCGGGCAGGCCGACGGGGACGTGCGCGGCGGAGCGCAGGGCGCTCATGAAGGCGCGCTGAGGAAGCGGCTCCGGGGCTGCGAGGTTGACCGGCCCGGACAGGTCGTCCCGGGCGATCAGGTACTCCACGGCACGGACGAAGTCGTGCTCGTGGATCCAGGAGACGTACTGCCGACCGCCCGCGACGGGACCACCGAGCCCCAGGCGCACCAGCCGCAGCAGGACGTCGAAGACCCCGCCCCGGTCCGGGCTCATCACCATCGCGGCGCGCAGGGCCACCTTGCGGGTGTCCGGGGTGTCCGCCTCGTCCAGCGCCCGCTCCCACGCCTTCGCGATGTCGACGCTGTAGGACCAGTAGCCGGGCACGTCGGGCTCCTGGCCGCCGATGACGCCGGTCGCCTCGTCGTTGGGCGCGTCGAAGCGGTGGGCGTACACGGTGGCCGTGCTCATCTGCAGCCAGACGCGCGGCGGCGGGGCGGCGCCCGCGATCGCCTCGCCGACGACCTCGGTCGAGCGCACCCGCGAGTCCATCATCCCCTTGAGGTTGGGCGCGGTGTAGCGGCAGCTGACGCTGCGCCCGGCCAGGTTGACGACGACGTCGCTGCCGTCGATCTCCGCGGCCCAGGGCCCCAGCGTCGTACCGTCCCAGCCGACCTCGCCGGCCCGGCCCGGACGCCTGGTCAGGACGACCACCTCGTGACCGGCCGCGCTCAGCGCACGGTTCAGCATGGTGCCGACCTGCCCGGTCCCACCGGGAATCACGATCTTCATGGGGCCCCCTCTTCTCTCCCGAGGTCGACCCTAGCCCATTCTTGAACGTGTTCAAAATAGTGGCGACCAGCCTCCACCGCCGACGGCTCCCCCGGGCAGTCGGCTCAGACTCCCGCCGCCGCCACGCCCGTCCGGCCGGCCAGCGCGGCCGCGGCGGCGCCGACCAGCCCCGCGTCGGTGCCCATCCGGGCCGGCGCGACGGTCAGGCGCTGGACGAAGGAGAGCGTGGCGTAGTCGGCGAGCGCCTTGCGCAGCGGTGTGAACAGGACGTCGCCCGCCTTGCCGACGCCCCCGCCGATCACCGCGATGTCGATCTCGACGAGGGTCGCGGTGGCCGCGATCCCGGCGGCCAGGGCTCGCGCGGCCCGCTCGAAGGAGGCCACGGCGACGGGGTCGCCCTCCCGTGCGGCGGCGGCGACCGCGGCGGCGGAGGTGTCGCCGTCCGGCCCCGGCCGCCAGCCGGCGTCGAGGGCCCGGCGGGCGATGTTCGGGCCGCTCGCGATGCGCTCTACGCAGCCGCGCGCACCGCACGGGCACAGGTCGCCGTCGAGATCCACGCTGATGTGGCCGATGTGACCGGCGTTGCCGGTGGGTCCGGGGTGCAGCCGCCCGCCCAGCACAAGACCGCCGCCGACACCCGTGGAGACCACCATGCACAGCGCGTTGTCATGCCCCTGGGCGGCGCCCAGCCAGTGCTCGGCGGCGGTGATGGCCACGCCGTCGCCGATCAGCTCGACGGGCAGCCCGCCGGTCGCCTCCCTGACCCGGCGCACCAGCGGGTAGCCGCGCCAGCCGGGGACGTTCACCGGGCTCACCGTGCCCGCCGAGGCGTCCACCGGCCCCGCGCTGCCGATCCCGAGCGCCGTGACCTGCCCCCACAGCGGGGAGGCGGCGAGTTCCTGGACGACCTCCTCGACGGCCCGCATGACGGTCTCGCCGTCCTCCTGCGCCGGGGTCGGGCGCTGCGCCCGGACGGCGATGGTGCCGTGACCGTCCACCAGCGCTCCGGCGATCTTGGTGCCGCCGATGTCGAGCGCAGCCACGAGGTCGTTGTGCATCTGATTCAGTTCTCCCCGTCAACCATTCGGAACTCCCGCCCACGACGGGAATCGGACGCGCCGGTCTGGCGGTGGGGGCGCAGGCCGGAGATTGCGGTGGACAGTGTCTCCCGGATCTGACAACGTTGTCCAGGCTCTATGCTCGACGCCACATCCTCATACAAGCCCATGGACCGCCGCAGCTCCGTGGACGAGAACAGGACAGGACACCGCATCGTGCCCGAGACCATCCGCCGATCCGACCGACTTCCCGAGAGCCGCTACGGCAACCGTCCGACCATGAAGGACGTCGCCGCGCGTGCCGGAGTCGGTCTGAAGACCGTCTCGCGCGTGGTCAACGGGGAGCCCGGAGTCACACCGGAGACGGAGCGCCGCGTCCAGGAGGCCATCGACGCCCTCGGCTTCCGCCGCAACGACAGCGCCCGGGTGCTGCGCAAGGGCCGTACGGCGAGTATCGGACTGGTCCTGGAGGATCTCGCGGACCCCTTCTACGGTCCGCTGAGCCGGGCGGTGGAGGAGGTGGCCCGGGCGCACGGCGCCCTGCTCATCAACGGCTCCAGCGCCGAGGACCCGGACCGTGAGCAGGAGCTGGCGCTCGCGCTGTGCGCACGGCGCGTGGACGGGCTGGTGGTCATCCCGGCCGGTGACGACCACCGCTACCTGGAGCCCGAGCTGAAGGCCGGCGTCGCGACCGTGTTCGTGGACCGTCCGGCGGGGCAGATCGACGCCGACTGCGTCCTGTCCGACAACTTCGGCGGCGCCCGAGACGGCGTGGCCCACCTGATCGCGCACGGGCACCGCCGGATCGGGTTCATCGGCGACATGCCCCGCATCCACACGGCCGCCGAGCGGCTGCGCGGCTACCGGGCCGCCATGGAGGACGCGGGGATACCGGTCGAGGACGCCTGGATGTCGCTCGGGGTCACGGACCCGGAGCGGGTGCGCCGGGCCGCGGAGGACATGCTCACCGGGCCCTCCCCCGTCACCGCGATCTTCACCGGCAACAACCGGGTGACCGTCACCGTCATCCGGGTCCTGGCCGCGCAGAGCCGCCGGGTCGCCCTCGTGGGCTTCGACGACATCGAGCTCGCCGATCTGCTGCAGCCCGGTGTCACCGTGGTCGCGCAGGACGCCGCCGCCCTCGGCCGCACCGCCGCCGAGCGGCTGTTCAGCCAGCTGG
Source organism: Streptomyces sp. RK62 (assembly GCF_018070255.1). Taxonomy (NCBI): domain Bacteria; kingdom Bacillati; phylum Actinomycetota; class Actinomycetes; order Kitasatosporales; family Streptomycetaceae; genus Streptomyces; species Streptomyces sp. RK62. Next base: position 438,574 of record NZ_JAGPYD010000003.1, read on the forward strand.
ACGGCACGCTGGTCGCCCCCGAGCGCATCGAGCTGCCGACCCGCCTCGTCACCCGCGGCTCCGGCGAGCTGCCGCCCGAGAGCTGAGCGGAGATGGACGGTGTGCCCGGGCGGGCGGAGGCGACGGCGAGGGCCGGGGACGGCGGCCGCACGCTGGAGGCGCTGGGCCTGGCCGAGTCGCCCCACGACCATCCGCTGACCTACCCGGGCGCCTGGCCGGACGACTCCGCGCTTCTCGACGGTGATCTGCTGCTGCCGCTGGACCGCCTGGTGCACGACGGGCGGACACCGGTCCTCGCGGTGGGCTCAAACGCCTGCCCCGCCCAACTGCGCCGGAAGATGCAGGCGTTCGGGATCGACTCGCCGGTGCCCCTGGTGAAGACGCGGGTGACGGGCCTCGCGGTGGGCGTCTCCGCCCATGTGAGCCGCCTCGGCTATCTGGCCGCCGCGCCGTTCCTCGCGCCCGGCCGGGTCACCGAACTGTTCCTGACCTGGCTGGACGACGAACAGCTCGCCGTGATCGACGCCAGCGAGGGCGTGCCCCGCCCCGACGGCAACTACGCCCGCGCCTGGCTGCCCGCGCCGGACGTACGGATGGACCTGGCCGACGGCACGTCACTCCCCGGCGCCTACGTCTACGTCAACCGCCACGGCGTCCTGCACGACGGCACCGGCGCCCCGCGCACCCACCCCGGCCAGCGGCCGCTCCTCACCGAACTGCTGTCGGGCTCGGCCCGGTTGAGGGAGCTGTTCGGCGTCACCCCGGAGGAGTTCAGCGCCCGGGTGCGCGCGGACGTCCGCCTGTGCGCGCTGGGCACCGAGGTGTTCGCGCGCGAGAAGCTGGTGACGGCGTCGGGGCTCGAGCCGTACGTCTGAGCCGGGCCGTACGTCCGTCCGTCCGGGGCCGAGGTCAGCAGACCGGGAGGCCCGGCACCGGCTCGTCGTTGTCGCCGCCCTTGATGTAGACGTCGCTGACGAAGACACCGGTGTTGCCGCTGTCGTCGTCGGTCTTCGCCCACCAGACGTTCGTCCAGCGGCCGGACGTCTCACGGCGGCCGAGGTTCTGCTGGCAGTAGAAGTAGTTGGTGCCCGCGTTGAGGATGCCCGCCTTGGCGCCGCTGGCGGTGTAGGAGTCCGCCGTCTTCCAGACCTGGCAGTTGTACTTGCCGCCGCCGATGGGGTGGCAGGCCGCGGCGGGCGTGGAGGGGTCGTCGCCCCCGCCCGTCGGCCCGCCGTCGCCCTCGTTCTTGCCGTCCTCGCCCGTGCCGGGGGCACCGCCCGCCGTCCTGCTGGGGGAAGCGTCGTCGGGCCGCTCGGAGGGCTTCCGGTCGGCTGACCGGCTCTCGTCGCCGGTGGGGTCGGACGAGGCCGCTTCGTCCCGCTCGGTCAGCCCGGCGTCGCCCGCACGGCCGGTCTCCTGGCTGCCGTTGGCCCGTACGGACGGACCGGTGGTCGTAGGGGACGCGGTCCCCGCCGATTCGGTCCCGGACTTGCCGTCGCGGTTGCTGAGCAGGGCGACGGTCGTCCCGCTCGCGGCGAGGACAAGGGCGACGGCAGCGGCGGCGAGCAGCACGCGACGCCGTGAGCGCGAGCCGGAGGTGGGGGCGAGGGGGCTGCTGACGCCAGGGTGGTGCGGCTGCTGCCCTGGGCCGACCGGCCCATAACCCGGTGCCGCAGGCGTCCCCGGAGCCGTAGGACCGTCCTGCGCGGCGGCGGCGCCGAAGCCCTGCGGTGCCGTGGGCCCGTCGGCCCCCTGCCCGCCGACTCCGAAGCGAGGAGCGCCCGGCAGCCCGGAAGCAGGCACCCCGTCACCGGCCGAAGCGCCGGAGGTGGCCGCCACCACCGACGGCCCCCGCAACGCCGTCGTCGGGGTGTCCGTGCCGGCGTCCGCCACCGCCTGGAGGAGGTCGCGGGCCTCCTCGGCCTCGGGGCGGGAGTCGGGGCGCTTGTCCAGCAGGCGTTCCAGGACCGGGGCGAGGGGCCCGGCCCGGCGCGGCGCGGGCAGGGGCTCGCCGACGATGGCGGTGAGCGTGGAGAAGGTCGAGGTGCGCCGGAAGGGCGCGGAGCCCTCGACGGCGGCGTACAGGGTGGCGCCGAGCGCCCATACGTCCGAGGACGGTCCCGGCTCGGCGCCCTGGGCCCGCTCGGGCGCCAGGTAGTCGAGGGAGCCCACGAGTTGTCCGGTGCGGGTCAGCTGGGTCGCGGAGCCGTCGCCCGGGTCGTCCATCGTCGCGATGCCGAAGTCGGTGAGGACGACGCGGCCGGACGTCTCCAGCAGGATGTTGCCGGGTTTGACGTCCCGGTGCAGGACGCCGGCCCGGTGGGCGGCGGCCAGCGCGTCCATGACCTTCGCGCCGATGCGGGCCGCCTCGTACGGGTCGAGGGTGCCGCGTTCGCGCAGCACCGCCTCCAGGGAGGGGCCGTCGACCAGTTCCATGACGATGAGCGGACGTCCGTCGACCTCGGCGATGTCGTGCACGGCGACGACGCCGGGGTGCCGGATCCGGGCCGCCGCCCGGGCCTCGCGCCGCATCCGCAGCCGCAGATCGGCGAGTTCGGGACCGCCGGCGTCGGAGAAGGTACGGAGTTCCTTGACGGCCACCTCGCGGCCGAGGACCTCGTCGACCGCCCGCCGGACGACCCCCATGCCGCCGCGTCCGAGCTGTTCCACCACCCGGTAACGTCCGGCCAGCAGCCCGCCGGGCTCCTCCACCTGTCCGTTCTCCCCCGAAGACACCCGCAACCCCGTCCTGTGGCCCGTACTTGCGTGCCGTACAGCCTACGGGGCGCGTGTGACGGCGTGGGCGACCGAGGGCCAGGCGCCCGGGGGCGCGAACAACGGCGTACGCGCGCCGACGCGACCCGCCCGAACGGCGGCGCCTTCACCTACCGGAAGCCGTCAGGCCGCCGCGCCGAGGCGATGCGTACCCCTCCCCCGTCTCGCACGAGTCAGCCCGAGGAGCCGAGCGACCTCGCCCATGCCGAGGCGTGCTGCGGCCGACGCCCTCCGCCCAGCCGGCGGTGCCTTCACCTACCGCAAGCCGCCAGGTCGCCGCCCCGGGGCGACGCGTACCTCCCGGCTCGCGCGGGTCGGCCCCGAGAGCCGAGCCACCTCGCCGATGCCCGGCCCCCGCAGTACAGGCCGCGCAGCGGCCGACGCAACCCGCCCGAGCAGCGGCTTCAGCTTCCACAAGCCGTCAGGTCACCGCAGGGCCGGGCGACGCATACCCCTCCAGATCGGCCGCGCAGCGGCCACGCGACCCCGCCAGCCGGCAGCCGCCAGCCGGCACCCGCTTCAGCTCCCCGAAGCCGTCAAGTCACCGCGCCGAGGCGACGCGTACCCCTCCAGATCGGCGCGCGTCAGCCCGGTCAGGCGGGCCACCTCCCCCATGTCCAGAGCGCCGCAGTCCAGCCCGCGCAGCAGATAGCCGCTGAGGGCCTTGGCGGTGGCGGGCTCGTCCATGACGTCGCCGCCGGCCCGGTTGGCGTACCGGGCGAGGCGGGCGGCGGCCTGTTCGAAGCCCTCGCGGTAGAAGGCGAAGACGGCCGCGTACCGGGTGGGGAGGTGGCCGGGGTGCATGTCCCAGCCCTGGTAGTAGGCGCGGGCGAGCGCGCGGCGGGTGAGGCCGTAGTGGAGCCGCCAGGCCGCGTGGACCTGCTCGGCCGGGCCGACGGGCAGGACATTCGTCGAGCCGTCGCAGACGCGGACGCCGGTGCCGGCCGCCGCGACCTGCATGACGGCCTTGGCGTGGTCGGCGGCCGGGTGGTCGCTGGCCTGGTGGGCGGCGGAGACACCGAGGCAGGCGCTGTAGTCGAAGGTGCCGTAGTGCAGACCGGTGGCACGGCCCTCGGCGGCCTGGATCATACGGGCGACGGTCGCGGTGCCGTCGGCGGCGAGGATGGCCTGGCTGGTCTCGATCTGGATCTCGAAGCCGATCCGGCCGGCGTCCAGGCCGTGGGCCTTCTCGAACGCCTCCAACAGGCGCACCATGGCGGTGACCTGCTCGGGATAGGTGACCTTGGGCAGGGTGAGAAGCAGTCCGCCGGGCAGCCCGCCGGCCTCGATCAGGCCGGTGAGGAAGATGTCGAGGGTGCGGATGCCCCGGGCACGAACGGGCGCCTCCATGCACTTCATGCGGATGCCCATGTACGGGGCGGCCGTCCCGTCCCGGTACGCCTCGGCGATCAGCCGGGCCGCGCGGGCGGCGGTCTCGTCCTCCTCGGCGTCGGGGCGGGGCCCGTAGCCGTCCTCGAAGTCGACCCGCAGGTCCTCCACGGGCTCGCGTTCCAGCTTGGCGCGGACCCGGTTGTACACCGGCTCGGCGAGGTCGTCGGAGAGGCCGAGCGCGGCCGCGAACGATCCGGCGTCCGGGGCGTGTTCGTCGAGGGCCGCGAGCGCCCGGTCGCCCCAGGTGCGTACGGTGTCGGCGGCGAAGACGTCGCCGGGGACGTAGACGGTGTGGACGGGCTGACGGGTGCCGGGGTCACCGGGGTAGCGGCGCTCCAGCTCGGCGTCGACCGGGGCGAGGGAGGCGTCGATCTCCTCGCTGACGGCACCCGCGAGGCTCGTCGTCACCTTCTCCTGCTGGCCCATTCCCACACCCTCCGCTTCCGCGATACGGAATCAACAATCCGTTGAATGACGGTATCCGGAGTCCTTCCGGCTGGTCAACACCGTGTCCACGGGCGGCGGTCCGCCCGCCGCCCTCCCATCATCCGACGCACGAGGCCCCCGTGACCGTCGGAAACGGTCACGGGGGCCTCGGGTGCAGCCGGTGGGAGATCAGCCCTTGCGGCCGTTGATCTCCTCGGTCAGGGCCGGCACGACGTCGAACAGGTCGCCGACGACGCCGTAGTCGACCAGCTCGAAGATCGGGGCCTCGGCGTCCTTGTTGATCGCCACGATCGTCTTCGAGGTCTGCATGCCCGCGCGGTGCTGGATCGCGCCGGAGATGCCGGAGGCGATGTACAGCTGCGGCGAGACCGACTTGCCGGTCTGGCCGACCTGGTTGGTGTGCGGGTACCAGCCGGCGTCCACCGCGGCACGCGAGGCGCCGACGGCCGCGCCGAGCGAGTCGGCGAGCGCCTCGATGATCGCGAAGTTCTCGGCGCCGTTGACGCCGCGGCCGCCGGAGACGACGATCGCGGCCTCGGTCAGCTCCGGACGGCCGGTCGACTCACGCGGCGTGCGCGCGGTGACCTTGGTGCCGGTCGCGGCGGCGGAGAAGGTCACGGAGAGGGCCTCGACCGCGCCGGCGGCCGGGGCGGCCTCCACGGCGGCCGAGTTCGGCTTGACCGTGATGACCGGGGTGCCCTTGGAGACACGGGACTTGGTGGTGAAGGAGGCGGCGAACACCGACTGGGTCGCCACCGGGCCCTCGTCGCCGGCCTCGAGGTCGACGGCGTCGGTGATGATGCCGGAGCCGATGCGCAGCGCCAGACGGGCGGCGATCTCCTTGCCCTCCGCGGAGGACGGCACGAGGACGGCGGCCGGGGAGACGGCCTCGACGGCGGCCTGGAGGGCGTCGACCTTCGGCACGACCAGGTAGTCGGCGTACTCGGCGGCCTCGTGGGTGAGGACCTTGACGGCGCCGTGCTCGGCGAGGGTGGCGGCGGTGTCACCGGCGCCGTTGCCCAGCGCGACGGCGACGGGCTCGCCGACGCGGCGGGCCAGCGTCAGCAGCTCCAGGGTGGGCTTGCGGACGGCGCCGTCCACGTGGTCGACGTAGACGAGAACTTCAGCCATGGGATTGCTCTCCTGCGAAACGAAGTTGAGGGGCGGTCGGCGTGTCGAGCCTTAGATGAACTTCTGGCTCGCGAGGTACTCGGCGAGCTGCTTGCCGCCCTCGCCCTCGTCCTTGACGATCGTGCCGGCGGTACGGGCCGGACGCTCGGCCGCGCCGTCGACGACGGTGTAGGCGCCCTCGAGACCGACCTCCTCGGCCTCGATGTCGAGGTCCGACAGGTCCCAGGACTCCACCGGCTTCTTCTTGGCGGCCATGATGCCCTTGAAGGACGGGTAGCGCGCCTCGCCCGACTGGTCCGTGACGGACACGACGGCCGGCAGGGAGGCCTCCAGCTGCTCGGAGGCGGCGTCGCCGTCACGGCGGCCCTTGACGGTGCCGTCCTCGACGGTGACCTCGGACAGCAGGGTGACCTGCGGGACGCCCAGGCGCTCGGCCAGCAGGGCCGGGACGACGCCCATGGTGCCGTCGGTGGAGGCCATGCCGGAGACGACCAGGTCGTAGCCGGCCTTCTCGATCGCCTTGGCCAGCACCAGGGAGGTGCCGATGGCGTCGGTGCCGTGCAGGTCGTCGTCCTCGACGTGGATGGCCTTGTCGGCACCCATGGACAGCGCCTTGCGCAGGGCGTCCTTGGCGTCCTCGGGGCCGACCGTCAGGACGGTGACCTCGACGTCGTCGTCGGAGTTCTCGGAGATCTGCAGCGCCTGTTCGACGGCGTACTCGTCGAGCTCGGAGAGCAGACCGTCCACGTCGTCCCGGTCGACGGTCAGGTCATCGGCGAAGTGCCGGTCGCCAGTGGCGTCGGGCACGTACTTCACGGTGACAACGATCCTCAAGCTCACGCCGGCTCTCCTACTGCGTCGACATTTCTCTGCTGCCTCTTGCAGGCAGCATAGGCGCCCCAAGTGGCCGATCCCGATCGGGGCGACCCGCGCTCCGAGCGAGATATTACTCGTCAGTACACCCAGTTCGTTCCCGCTAAGCAAGCGCTTTGAACTGTGACCTTTGCAACGCAGCGTAATCGGAATCCGACGGCTTCGCAGAACGCCCGCGGCGCCTGTTCGGTCACACGCTCCCGGTGACCTCAGTCACGCAGGCCGTTGAACCGGCCCTGGTGGTACAGCAGCGGACGGCCCTGCCCGGAGGGGTCGCCGAGGACGACCTCGGCCAGCACGATGCGGTGATCGCCCGCGGGCACGCGCGCCACCACCCGGCACACCATCCACGCGAGCACTCCGGCCAGCACCGGGACCCCCTCGGGACCCTCCCGCCAGACCGTCGGCGGCCCGAAGCGGTCGGCGCCGCTGCGGGCGAAGGTCGCGGCCAGGTCCTGCTGGTGCTCGCCGAGTATGTGGACGCCGACATGGTCCGTCCCGGCGATGGCCGGCCAGCTGGAGGCGCCCGCGCCGACGCCGAAGGACAGCATCGGGGGCTCGGCGGAGACGGAGCTGAGGGAGGTCGCCGTGAAGCCGACGGGGCCCTGCTCACCGCGGGCGGTGATCACCGCCACACCGGCGGCATGGCGCCGGAAGACGGAGCGGAGCAGATCGGGAGAGGCGAGCTGAGCGGTGTCCAGGCCGGGAGAGGCCGTCATGGAGTTGTCCTTCTGCGAGGGGATGCGGGGCGGTCCGGGGCGGTTCAACAGCCCGGACAGCGCGCGCCCACGGTGCGGGCCGGTTCGGCGGGGGCCCGGCCGAAAAGAAGGAGTTCCTCACACATACGGTCAGGCTGACGATAGGTGGTCCGCACAGTCAAGTGCGTCCCGGCATGTGGGAGATGACTCACCCTCGGCCGCACGGCCCCTCAGACCGCCTCGCCCAGAGCCGCGATGACGTCGGCCTTCCGGGGCTGCCCGGTGGCCCGCCGCACCACGGCCCCGTCGGCGTCCAGGACCAGCACGGTCGGCGTCTTGAGGATGTCGAGCCGCCGTACGAGGTCGAGGTGCGCCTCGGCGTCGATCTCGATGTGACGCACGCCCGGGACGATGCCGGCGACCTCGCCCAGCACGCGCCGGGTGGCCCGGCAGGGGGCGCAGAAGGCGCTGGAGAACTGCACGAGCGTGGCGCGCTCGCCGAGCTCGCCGCCCAACTCGCCCGCGCCGAGCCGCTTTCCGTCGTCGCGCCCGCGCACCCGTACCCTCCCGCTCCGCCGCCGCTGCAGCACTCCGTAGGCGCTCGCCACCGCCAGCACCGCCACGCACACCATGAGTCCGGTCATCACCCTGCTCAAGCATTCACAGGACTGCAAAGATTCCCGCCTCCCCGAAGTCCGTCCGTTGCGGAATGCTTGATTCATGGACATCGATGTGAGGGGGCCGCGCTTCGGGGCGGCCGTGACGACCGTGGTGCTCGCGGTCGTCCTGGTCACCGGGAGCGCCTGGCTGCTGGCCTGGCAGACGCTGGCGTTCGCGCTGGGCGCCGCGGGCGGGGTGGGGCGCTCGCCCTACGGGGTGCTGTTCCGCCGGGTGGTGCGGCCGCGGCTCGGCCCGCCGACCGCCTTCGAGGCGCCGGAGCCGCCGCGCTTCGCGCAGGCCGTGGGGCTCGTCTTCGCGGTCGTCGGACTCGTCGGCTACGCACTGGGACCGCAGTGGCTGGGCCTGGCCGCCACCGGCGCCGCCCTGGCCGCCGCGTTCCTCAACGCCGTTTTCGGGTACTGCCTGGGGTGTGAGATGTACCTGCTCGTACGACGGCTGACGGTGCGCGCCGGGTAAAGGGCGATCCAAAGCACGAGGTGGATCAAGGTGAGGACGTGACGAGGATCTCGCGGCATCCGGGCACTTGGGCTTGGCCCTCGGCCGTTCTTCGGGCACGATCGGCGACAAGCCGTAAACCTACGGCTGCGTAACTTACCTCTGGGAGCTTCCTTCCCAGGCACTGAAGGAAGGGTCCACCCCGTCCATGGCAGAGCTTGTCTACCGTCCTGTCGTCGGTTTCGCCCAGACACTGTTCAAGGTGTGGGACCTCAAGATCGACTGCAAGGGATCGGAGAACATTCCGCGCTCGGGCGGCGCCGTGCTGGTGAGCAACCACATCAGCTACCTGGACTTCGTCTTCAACGGCCTGGCGGCGCTCCCCCAGAAGCGGCTCGTGCGCTTCATGGCCAAGGAGTCGGTGTTCCGCCACCGCGTCTCCGGCCCGCTGATGCGGGGCATGAAGCACATCCCCGTGGACCGCGAGCAGGGTGAGGCGGCGTACGCCCACGCGCTGGACTCACTGCGCTCCGGGGAGATCGTCGGGGTCTTCCCCGAGGCGACCATCTCGCAGTCCTTCACGCTGAAGAGCTTCAAGTCGGGTGCCGCCCGCCTCGCCCAGGAGGCCGGCGTGCCCCTGATCCCGATGGCCGTGTGGGGCACCCAGCGGCTGTGGACCAAGGGCCACCCGCGCAACTTCAAGCGCAGCCACATCCCGATCACCATCCGCGTCGGCGAGGCCATCGAGGCGTCCCGGGAGAAGTACGCCGGGGCCATCACCCGCCAGCTGCGCGAGCGCGTCCAGGAGCTGCTGGAGGCCGCCCAGCGCGCCTACCCGGTCCGCCCCAAGGACGCGAACGACACCTGGTGGATGCCGGCCCACCTCGGCGGCACCGCGCCCACCCCGGAGCAGGTGCGCGCCGCGGAGAGCGCTGCCGGCTAGTACCGCGCCGGGCAGCGTTCGCCCTGCCATGATCTGCCGTCCGGTCGCTGCCGCCGGCAGTGCCGGGCGGCAGCAATGATCACGTGCTGTCTGATCTAGTCGTCGTCGCGGCACAGGCAGAAAGGGTGGCCGGCCGGGTCGAAGAGCACCCGGACGTTTTCCCGCGGCTGGAACTCCGCCACGGTGGCACCCAGGGCGATCGCCTCGGTGACCGCTGAGTCCAGGTCGCCGACCTGGAAGTCGAAGTGCATCATCGGGCGCTGGTCGCCGTCGGCCGGTGGCCACACGGGAGCCCGATAGCCGTCAGCCTGCTGGAACACGAGGAACGGTCCTTGCGGGGAGGCGGCCACAACGGCTGTTCCCGGCTCTTCGTGCCCCATGCGCCAATCGAGGAGTTCGGCATAGAACTTCGCCAAACCGCTGGGATCCGGCGCTTCGATCGTCGTCCCCCACCACATGCCGCCTGTTCGAGATCGCATGCTTGAGCGTATCCGAGGCCCACATACGCACCAGGGGGCGGACGCCCACGGTACGCGAGCGGGCCGGCGCCACAGCGCCGGCCCGCTTTCCTGGCGGAATGAGCCCTAGCGGGCCATCTCCTCCTTGAGCGCGGCCACGAAGGTGTCCACGTCGTCCTCACGGGTGTCGAAGGAGCACATCCAGCGCACGACGCCGGCCGCCTCGTCCCAGAAGTAGAAGCGGAACTTCTTCTGCAGCCGCTCGGCCACATCGTGCGGGAGCTGCGCGAAGACGGCGTTGGCCTGCACCGGGTAGAGGATCTCCACCCCGTGGACGGCGCGTACGCCCTCGGCGAGCCGCTGGGCCATCTCGTTGGAGTGGCGGGCGTTGCGCAGCCACAGGTCCTTGGCGAGCAGCGCCTCCAGCTGCACCGACACGAACCGCATCTTGGACGCGAGCTGCATGGACAGCTTGCGCAGATGCTTCATGTGCCGCACGGCGTCGGGGTTGATCACGACCACGGCCTCACCGAAGACGGCGCCGTTCTTGGTGCCGCCGAGGGAGAGGAGGTCGACGCCGGCCGCGTTGGTGAACGTCCGCATGGGGACGTCCAGCGAGGCGGCGGCGTTGGCTATCCGCGAGCCGTCCAGGTGCACCGTCATACCGTGCGCGTGGGCGTGCTCGCAGATCGCGCGGATCTCCGCCGGGGTGTAGAGGGTGCCCAGCTCGGTGCTCTGGGTGATCGAGACGACCTGGGGCATGGCCCGGTGTTCGTCGTCCCAGCCGTACGCCTGCCGGTCGATCAGCTCGGGGGTGAGCTTGCCGTCCGGGGTGGGCACCGTGAGCAGCTTCAGTCCGCCGACCCGCTCCGGCGCCCCGCACTCGTCGACGTTGATGTGGGCGCTCTCGGCGCAGATCACCGCGCCCCAGCGGTCGGTGACCGCCTGGAGCGCGACGACGTTGGCTCCGGTGCCGTTGAAGACCGGGAACGCCTCCGCCGTGGCACCGAAGTGCCCGCGGACGATCTGCTGGAGGTTCTCCGTGTAGGCGTCCTCGCCGTACGCCACCTGGTGCCCGCCGTTGGCCAGGGCCAGGGCGGCGAGCACCTCGGGGTGGGCGCCGGCGTAGTTGTCGCTGGCGAAGCCGCGGACGTCCGGGTCGTGATGACGGCGGGCGTCGGTCTTCGGAGGGTTCACGGCTGCTCGGTCAGCCACAGGCGCTTTCCGTTCACTTCGGCGGCGGGCTGGTCCCAGACGCCCACGACCGCGTCGGCCAGGTCGTGGACGTCCGTGAAGCCCGCGAACTTCGCGTTGGGGCGGTCGGCGCGCATCGCGTCGTGGACCAACGCCTTGACCACCAGGATGGCAGCCGCCGAGGTCGGGCCCTCGGGGCCCCCCGCCTTGCGGAAGGCGTCGGCGAGCGCGAGCGTCCACGCCTCGGCGGCGGCCTTGGCGGCGGCGTACGAGGCGTTGCCCGCGGTCGGCTTGGTGGCGCCGGCCGCGCTGATCAGCACATAGCGCCCCCGGTCGCTGCGCTGGAGGGCCTCGAAGAAGGCGAGCGAGGTGTGCTGCACGGTGCGGATCAGCAGCAGCTCCAGGAAGTCCCAGTCGTCGAGGCTGGTCTTGATGAAGGTCTCGCTGCCGCGCCAGCCACCCACGAGGTGGACGAGCCCGTCGACGCGCCCGAACTCCTTCTCGGTGCGCAGCGCCCAGTCACGGGTGGACTCCAGATCGAGCAGGTCGACCGTCTCCCCGGTCACGGTCGCCCCGCCGGAGGCGTAGCGGGCCGCGTCGACGGCCTCGGCGAGCCGCTCGGGGTCGTTGTCCGCGCCGACGACGGTGGCGCCCGCCTCGGCGAGCCGCCGCAGTGCCGCCCGGCCGGCGGGTCCGCCCGCTCCGGCCACCGCGATCACCGCACCGTTGAGTGCACCGTTCCCCACCATGCGCCTCGCCTCCTGGGCAGCCTGAGCCGTGTTGCCTGTGTCCCGGTCGCTCACGCGGCGATCCGCTCGGCGTCGTCCGCGGTGATACCCCGGGTCGAGGCGATCACGTTCTTGAGCTTCTTGGACAGGGCCTCATAGAACATGCTCAGCGGAAACTCGTCCGGAAGCACGTCATCGACGAGTTTCCGGGGCGGCTGGCTCAGGTCGAGGGCGTCGGGGCCCTTGGCCCACTTGGATCCCGGGTGCGGTGCCAGGTAGGTGGAGACCAGCTCGTAGCCGGCGAACCAGTGGACGAGCTTCGGGCGGTCGATGCCGTCGCGGTACAGCTTCTCGATCTCGGCGCACAGCTGGTTGGTGACCTGCGGGGCGCGGTCCCAGTCGATGTGCAGCTTGTTGTCCGTCCAGCGGACCACGTCGTGCTTGTGCAGGTAGGCGAAGAGCAGCTGGCCGCCGAGGCCGTCGTAGTTGCGCACGCGCTCACCGGTGACGGGGAAGCGGAACATGCGGTCGAAGAGGACGGCGAACTGCACGTCACGGGCCTGGGAGACGCCCTCGGCCTCCAGCTTCACGGCCTCCTTGAAGGCGGTGAGGTCGCAGCGCAGCTCCTCCAGGCCGTACATCCAGAACGGCTGACGCTGCTTGATCATGAAGGGGTCGAACGGCAGGTCGCCGTGGCTGTGGGTGCGGTCGTGGACCATGTCCCACAGGACGAACGCCTCCTCGCAGCGCTTCTGGTCGTGGACCATCGCGGCGATGTCCTCGGGCAGCTCCAGGCCCAGGATGTCGACGGCGGCGTCGGTGACACGGCGGAAGCGCGCCGCCTCGCGGTCGCAGAAGATGCCGCCCCAGGTGAAGCGCTCGGGCGCCTCGCGCACGGCGATCGTCTCCGGGAAGAGCACCGCGGAGTTGGTGTCGTAGCCCGCGGTGAAGTCCTCGAACTTGATGCCGCAGAACAGCGGGTTGTCGTAGCGGGTGCGCTCCAGCTCGGCCAGCCAGTCCGGCCAGACCATGCGCAGGACGACGGCCTCGAGGTTGCGGTCGGGGTTGCCGTTCTGCGTGTACATCGGGAAGACGACCAGGTGCTGGAGGCCGTCCGCACGGCCCGCGGCGGGCTGGAAGGCCAGCAGCGAGTCCAGGAAGTCGGGTATGGCGAAGCCGCCCTCGGCCCAGCGGGTCAGGTCCTTCACCAGGGCCTGGTGGTACGCGGCGTCGTGCGGCAGGAGCGGCGAAAGCTCCTCCACGGCCTCCACGACACGCCGTACGGCGGCCTCGGCGTCACCGCGCTCGGGTGCGCCCTCGGCCGAGAAGTCGATCGACCCGTCCTTGGACTGCCATGGCCGGATCCGCTCCACGGCATCCTTGAGCACGGGCCATGCCGGGTGCTCCACCACCCTGGTCACGGGAGGAATCTGGTCCCCCGAAGCCGCCTGCACAAGAATTTCCGTCATGTCCCATCCTCCACGGGAGAACCTCGCGTAAAGAGACCGTATACATACGAGGTTCCTCCCAGCAAGAGGAGGCTCGGGAAATTATCCTGCGCACCCTCAAGGTCACCGCACTTTTTCCTGTCGCACCCGAGGAATGCGATTGAGCCGCCGTCAGATGGGCATACGTCGCTCCTACCCAGCAAGCCCCGGTCAATCCCCACAGGACTCGCCCACCCCAGGGTGACGGCCCACCGCCGTGTCTGCCAGCCGTGCCCTGTCACGCAGCGCGAACCCCGTGCACATGTGGGGTTCATCACGCGCGGCGGCCACTAGGCTCGGGCTGCCACGCGAACAGTGCCCTCCGGTTCGCCTGCGTGCCGAGCCGCCGTCGACGGAAGCGAGTTGAGTCTTGAACTTCCTTACCATCGGTCACCGCGGAGTCATGGGTCTCGAACCCGAGAACACCCTCCGTTCCTTCGTCGCCGCCCAGCAGGCCGGCCTCGACGTCATCGAACTCGACCTCCACCTGAGCAAGGACGGCGCCCTCGTCGTCATGCACGACACCGACGTGGACCGCACGACCGACGGAACCGGCGCGATCGCCGACAAGACCCTCGCCGAGCTCCGCGCCCTGGACGCGGGCCGCGGCGAGCGCGTACCGGTGTTCGAAGAGGTGCTGGACGCGGTACGGACGCCGCTGCAGGCGGAGATCAAGGACGTGGCCGCCGCCCGGGCGCTCGCCGAGGTGATCACCCGCCGCGATCTCGTCTCCCGCGTGGAGGTGTCCTCGTTCCACGACGACGCCGTCGCCGAGATCGCCCGCCTGGTGCCCGGGATCCGCACCGCGCTGATCGCCAGCCGCTACGGCACCGACATCGTGGACCGCGCGGTCGCCGTGGGCGCGGCGACGGTCTGTCTCAACATCCGACGTCTCACCCTGGAGATCGTCGAGCACGCCCGCAAGGCCGACCTCAGGATCATCGGCTGGGTCGTCAACACGCAGGACCATCTGCGGCTCGTCCGCGCCCTGGAACTGGACGGCGCGACCACCGACTACCCGGAGATCAAGCGCACCGGCCGCTTCACCGCGTAGCCGCCCCCGCAGGGGCGCGTACCGCTCAGCCGAGCTCCTTGACCAGCAGCTCGAACTGGAGGTCGTCGCGCTGTGGGATGCCGAAGCGCTCGTCGCCGTACGGGAACGGCGTCATCCGGCCCGTACGGCGGTAGCCGCGCCGCTCGTACCAGGCGATCAGATCGTTCCGTACCGAGATCACCGTCATGTGCATCTCGGTCACCCCCCAGGTCGCACGGGCCTGCCGCTCCGCCTCCGCGATGATCACCTTGCCGAGACCGGCGCCCTGCAGCTCCGGGCTGACCGCGAACATCCCGAAATAGGCGTACGTCCCGCGGTGCTCGAGCTGGCAGCAGGCCACGATCCGGCCGTCGCGCTCGACGGTGAGCAGCCGGCTGTCGGGCGACTTGACGACCTGCAGCACACCCTCGGGGTCGGTCCGCTGCCCTTCGAGGATGTCGGCTTCGGTCGTCCAGCCGGCGCGGCTGGAGTCCCCGCGGTAGGCCGACTCGACGAGCGCGACGATCGAGTCCACATCGGCGTCGGTGGCGTCCCGGAAGACGAGTCCGGCACGGGCGTCGGGCGCGGCGGTGTCCATGGTGCGTTCTCCCCCATCTCGGGCGCGGCTAGGGCACCGCAGAGCCTAACGCGCCACTAGTCTGCGGCTGCATGGTGCATGTACTGAGCGGCCGGACCCTCCTGCGTCCCACCGACCCCGAGCGGTCCCGAGCGTTCTACGGCGAGCAGCTGGGCCTCGCGGTGTACCGCGAGTTCGGGACGGGCGCCGAGCGCGGCACCGTCTACTTCCTCGGCGGGGGCTTCCTGGAGGTCTCCGGCCGGTCCGAGACCCCGCCGTCACCGGCGATCCGGCTGTGGATGCAGGTCGAGGACGTGGCGGCCGCGCACGAGGAGCTGGTGGCGAAGGGCGTCGAGATCGTCCGGCCGCCGCTGCGGGAGCCGTGGGGCCTGATCGAGATGTGGATCGCCGACCCGGACGGCACACCGATCGTGCTGGTCGAGGTACCTGCGGAACATCCGCTGCGCTACCGCCCCGGCATCTGAGCCACGGCCCGCCCGTCAGGCCCGCAGGCTGCCGAGCCGCCCCTCCAGCCGGGTGAGCAGATCGCCCAGCAGGGAGGCGAGCTCTTCCTGGCCGTCGGGGTCGAGGTCGGACAGGACGGCCGTCTCGTAGGCGAGCTGTTCGGGCAGGATGCCGTCGACGAGGTCCCGGCCGGCGTCGGTGAGGCGGACGTGGGCGACCCGGCGGTCGCGGGTGTCGCCGCGCCGCTCGACCAGTCCGCGTTCGCTGAGCGCCTTGAGGCGTTTGGTGACGGCGGCCCCGGAGGAGAAGGTCTCGCGGGTGAGCTCGCTGGGGGTGAGTTCGTGGCCGGTGCGCCGCAGCGCGCCCAGCAGGTCGAACTCGGCACGGCTCAGGCTGGCCCGGCGCAGCGGCGCGTCCTCGGCCTGCTGGAGCAGGGCGGCACAGCGGTTGATCCGGCCGATGATCTCCATGGGGGCGGTGTCGAGGTCGGGGTGCACGGTCCGCCACTGGCGGACCACGGCGGCCACCGTGTCCTGTCGCGTCCCGGTCGGCCCGCCGTTCGTCGCCGTCATGGCCGTACGCCCTCCGTCGTGTCGCTCTGTGTGCGCTGGTCTGGGTGCGGCACCTCGCGGTGTTCCGCCCCGGCGAGCGTACGGGGTGTCCCGCGCCCGCTTCGCACGACCCGCGCGCGGGCGCGGTCCGGGACGGCCAGGGCGGCGAGCAGACCGACGAGCGCGCCGACGATCGTGTCCAGCACGCGCTCGCCGATGAGGCGTCCCGGGTCCTGGAAGCCGGCGAACTCGGTGATGAGCAGGGCCATGGGGGTCACACAGACACTGCCGAGCCAGTAGTTGCGGCCGATGAGGGCCTCGGCGCCGAAGTTGAGGGCGGCGCAGCACAGGACGAGGGCGAGGCCGCCGGTGTGCGCGAGGGGCACGAGGGCGGCGAAGAGGAGGACGCCGAGGAGGTTGCCGACGACGCGCTGGACGCCCCTCCCCCAGGTCAGCGTGAGGCTGGCCTGGTAGAGCGAGGCGGCGGTGACCAGCGCCCAGTACGGGCGGCCGACGCCCAGCGCGAGGGAGGCGTAACCGGCGAACGCGCAGCCCAGGGCGGTACGTACGGCGAGCCGGCCGAGGGGGCGGACCCGCGCCCACAGCGGGTCCCGCGGGGCGGGTTCGCCCCGCAGGAGTGTGAGGTCGTCGACCAGCGGTACGGGCTCGGTTCCGCGCAGGTCCCGGGCCCAGGCGCGCAGCAGGTCCGGGTCGGCGTCGGCGGGGGCCGCGAGCGCGATCTCGGCACGGTCGAGGAGGCGGCCGAGCGCCCGGCGGGCGTCGGTGGCGCGGCCGGCGCCGAGCAGGGCCTGGCGGGCGGCGGCCAGGGCGGTCGCGGCGTTTGCGCTGTCGGTGTGGTCGTGCACGGCGGCGGACTCGGCGTGGGCGCGGGTGTGCTCGCGCACGGACTCGGCGTACGGGGCCGTCGCGCGGAGAGCCGCCGCGGTGGCCCGGCGCTCGGGGCCGTGCGGGCGCAGCAGGCCCGGTGCCATGCCGACCAGCCAGGCCCAGGCGCCGGCGGCGGCCCCAAGGGCGAGGTGGCCGGGGATCTCGGCGAGCGTCTGGGGCACGAACAGGGCGGCGGAGCTGACGAAGGTGAGGATGACGTTGCCGGGCGGGCCGATCCGGGTGGCGTCGCACAGCACTTTCTGGACGGCGGCCAGGACCGCGCCGACGGTGACGAGGACGACGGCACTGCCGGTGAGCGAGGCGGCGAGCAGGGCGGCGGCGAGACCGCCGAGCATGCCGAGCAGCACCCACGCCAGGGTGCGGGCGCGGGCGGCGTAGGGGCGGTTGTGGGCGTAGAGCGCGCACAGGGATCCGGCCATCGTGTACATCGCCAGGTCGAGCCGGTCCAGCGCCACCAGGGTCAGGTTGGGCGGGGCGACGGCGGCGACCACGCTGAGGGCGGGCTTGAACCAGATCTCCGGGGGCCGGCCGAGGCGCAGCACGCGGGCGACCTCAAGCGGAATTCGACTACTCACTTCATCACTTTAGCGAGTGTTTTACCCGTGAATCAAATGCCGGTGCACCTCCGAACGCTCCCCGTGTACACCTCTGCGCCCGCGTGGCCCCCACCGCGCCCGGGCATCGACGCACTGTCCGAACCGTCGAGCGGGGAGGTACGCGTGCACGGACCGGCTTCGCCCGGCTGGCTGCTGGTCGCGCTGTGCGCGGTGACCGGCGCCTACTGCCTGCTGCGGATGCGCAGCCAAGTGGAGGAGCAGCGCCGGGCCGCGGGCGGCGAGGCGCTGATGGGTTTCGGGATGGCGGTGATGGCGGTGCCCGCGGCGGTCTTCACTCCGCCCGACTGGGCCTGGCCCGTCTACGCGGCCGTGTTCGGCGCGGCGGCGCTGCACGCGCTGTGGTCGGCGCGGGCCGGCGGACACCATCTGCACCATCTGGTGGGCGCCGCCGCCATGGTGTACATGTCCCTGGCGATGGCCGCCGCACCGGGGGGCGGGGGCGGACACGGTGACGCGGGCGTCCCGCTCCTGACGGGCGTCCTGCTCGCCTACTTCACGGGCTATGTACTCCTCTCCGGGGTCCGGATGGTGCCGGTCGTGGCGGGCGGGCCTGGGGTGGGCTGGGGCGACCGCCCGGAGCTGGCGCGCGCGTGCCGGCTGTCCATGGGGATCGCGATGCTGGCGATGCTGCTGACCCTCTGAACGGGTTCCGCCGGGCGGCCGTACAGAAGCGCACGGATACGCGGGGTGGCCCTGGGTATGCGGTGGACCACGGTGTTCATCCTGGGGGCGGCCGGAATGGCCGCGGCGCGGGCCGCGGACGCACCATTGGTAGTGGAGTCCCGCCCCACGAGTCGGCGAGGATCCCTGTATGCCCACCCGGTCCGTCGAGTCCCCGCCCCATCCGAGGGCCGAGCGCACGGTCCCCCGCTGGGCCGGCGCCCTCGGCTTCGCCTCGGCACTCCTGCTCACCCTCGTCGTGCTCCGCTGGAACCCGCTGATGCGCCTGGACGCCGACATCGCGGACACCTCACACGGCTGGGCCGTCGATGCGGACGCGATGACGCAAGCCTGCCGCATCCTGACGGACTGGGTGTGGGACCCGTGGACGATGCGGATCCTGACCTTCCTGGTGGCGATCTGGCTCGTGTGGCGCCACGCCGCCCTCTGGACGGCGGTATGGCTGGTCATCACATGTGCGCTGGCCACACTGGTCCAGCAGACACTAAAGGCAGCCGTCGACCGGCCCCGCCCGGTGTGGCCCGACCCCGTGGACTCCGCCCACTACGCCGCCTTCCCGTCCGGGCACGCCATGACCGCGACGGTCGTCTGCGGCCTCCTGTTGTGGCTGCTGCACCGGTATGGCGTCGTCGGCCTCGTGTGGCACACGGCGGTCGCGGTGGCGGTCGTGTCGGTGGCCGGGGTCGGACTGACCCGGGTGTGGCTGGGCGTCCACTGGACCACGGACGTCGTCGGAGGCTGGCTGCTGGGCGCCTTGGTGGTGGTCCTGGCGGTAGGCGTCGACATCCGCCGCCGCTCACGGGACCAGGCGCACCCGACCGACGAAGTGCCGCTCTGACGCACAGGGCACCCCGCCCACCCCCATGGCGCGATCTTGCCTCACGGCACCGAGCGGCCACCTACGATCACACCCATGACCGCAGTGCTGTTCGATTTCTCCGGGACGCTCTTCCGTGTCGAGTCCACCGAGTCATGGCTGCGCGGCACCCTCGCCGAGGCCCCCTGGGACCTCCCCGAGGCCGAGCTGCTGGAGGCGGCGCGGGCCCTGGAGGTGATGGGCGCGCTCCCCGGCGGCGCCCCGCCCTCCTGGCTCCCCGAGGAGGTCGCCAGCGTGTGGGGCGTGCGGGACACGAGCGAGGAGCTGCACCGAACCGCGTACACCGGCCTCTCCCGGCAGGTACCACTGCCGGACGACCGTCTGCACGACCTGCTGTACGACCGGCACATGACCCCGGCCGCCTGGGCGCCCTACCCGGACGCGGGCGACGTGCTGCGGACCCTGCGCGAACGCGGGGTGGGCGTCGCGGTGGTCAGCAACATCGGCTGGGACCTGCGCCCTGTGTTCCGGGCACATGGACTCGACCCCTATATCGACGCCTACGTGCTGTCCTTCGAGCACGGCGTCCAGAAACCCGACCGCCGCCTGTTCACGGTGGCCTGCGAGGCGCTCGGCGCCGATCCCCGGGACGTCGTCATGGTCGGCGACAGCCGCCGGGCGGACGGCGGCGCGGCGGTCCTGGGCTGCACGGTCCACTTCGTGGACCACCTCCCGGCGACAGAACGCCCGGACGCCCTGCTGCCGGTCCTGGACCTCGTGGGCTGAAGCGCCCCGCACCCGCCGCCGGAGCGGGGGTGCGGGGCGTCGCGCCGGACGGCGTGGCCGCGACCAGGCCGATGCCGGGCCGGCGTCCGTGGTTTCGTCAGTAGTTGCCGTTGGAAATCATGTCGCCGTCGCTGCCATAGACGGTGACGAGACCGTTCTTCGACTCGTAGCAGGACGCGAACGCGGACGCGATCAACTTGGCGTCGCCGTTGTTCTTGCTCAGGAGGCCCCCGGTGTAGTCGGTGAAGACCTCGGCCGCGTCGAGGATGTCGTTGCTCTTGTCGGCACCGGTGACCTTCGTGACGTGCTTGACGGCAGCCTTTTCGGCGGAGGTACCCGACTCGGCGACGCAGTCCTTGAACTGGTCGGCCTGGCTCTGGTCCTTCGCGGCCGGCTGCTCCTTCGCCGTCTTGTCCGCGTCGTCGTCACGGGCGGCTTTCGGCTTGTCAGAGGTGACGGCGGCAGCCTTGTCCTTGTTGCTGTTGTCGGTGGCGCTGTCGTCTCCGCCGCCTGCGACGGAGCCGATGACGACGAGCCCGAGGAAGACGGCCGCGCAGATCCCGACGATCTTGCCCGTGCTGCGCTTCTTCGTGAAGATGGTGTGTGGTTGCACTGTTGAGCCATGAACTTTCACGACCTCACCCGAACGGGGCACACGCGTCATGGCGGGCGGTCACGCTTCCGGAAAGAACACGCGGCTCGCGGCGCAGGCAGTCACCGAGGAGGAATGCGCGGAAGGGCCCGGCCGCTCGAGCCTTCGAGATGCAGGCGGCGATGACGTCGGAGCCGCGGCCGTCTCCGGACCTGCGCCGAGACACGTCAAGTCCGCCCTGGACGATCCCCCGCGTCGCCCAGGGCGGACGACAGAACCCGGGCGGGCGCTACGGCTCCGGACGGGCTTCGCTGAGTATAGTTGGCTGGCAGCCAGTCAACGCAGGAGTTACAGGATGTCCCCGCGCAGCGCCTCGGTCAATGAAGAGTTGCGGCGGCGTTCCCGGGAGCGGCTCCTCCAGGCGGCGGTGGAGCTGGTCGGCGAACGCGGGTTCGACGCGACCACGTTGGGTGACATCGCGGACCGGGCCGGATCGGCGCGCGGACTGGTGTCGTACTACTTTCCCGGCAAGCGCCAGCTGGTGCAGTCGGCCGTGCACCGGCTGATGCACCGGACGCTGGAGGAGGCGCTGGAGCGCGAACCCCGCACCGAGGACGGCCGGGAGCGGATGGCACGGGCCATCGACGCCGTGCTGGGCCTGGCCCGGGACCGGCCGGTGCTGATGCGCCAGCACATGGCGGGCATCCTGCAGGCGGAGGGCTTCGTGCAGTGCCCGGAGCAGCGGCGGCTGGCCGAGCTGCTGCGGGAGACCTGTGAGCGGTACGGCTCGCGGGACGTCGACGCGGACTATCCGATGCTGCGCGCTCTGCTGATGGGCGCGGTGTTCGCGGCGCTGGTGCCGGGGGTGCCGATGCAGGTGCCGGTGCTGCGGGCCGAGTTGTTCAAGCGCTACCGGCTGGACTGGGAGATGGGCGTCCCGCCGGACGCGGAGGCCGCGTCCGGCGGGACGTGCGACGAGGATCTGTCGCGGTTCTTCGCGACCGGGAGCGGGAACGGCCCCGGTCGTCCGGACGGTCAGTCGAAGTAGTCCGGCTGCGTCTGGACGTTGAGTTCACGCAGGTGGATCCGGCGGGCCGGGTCCGTGCGGCGGTCGTCGATCTTCAGGACGTCCAGGCCGCGCGCGATCTCGTTGGAGTAGATGTAGCCGTTGTAGTAGTACGCCGACCACGAGCCCGCGATCTGCAGGGTGTCCGTGGTCAGGGTGCCGCGGTCGAAGTAGGCGATCTCCTTCGGACGCTTGGAGTCGGTGAAGTCCCAGACCGAGATGCCGCCCTGGTACCAGGCCTGGACCATGAGGTCCTTGCCCTTGACCGGGATCAGGGAGCCGTTGTGCGCCACGCAGTTCTCGGTGTCGGCCTGGTGCCGGGGGATCTTGAAGTAGCTGCGGAAGACCAGCTTGCGCTCGTCGCCCTTGCCGACGATGTCGTAGATGCCGTCGGCGCCGCGGTCCGGGCCGATCTCGGCGTTGCAGGTGGCCGCGCCGCCACCGCCGAGCTCGTCGGTGAAGACGACCTTGTTCGCCTTCTGGTTGAAGGTCGCCGAGTGCCAGAACGCGAAGTTCACGTCGTCCCGCACCTGGTCGATGACCTTCGGGCGCTCCGGGTTCTTGATCGACAGCAGGATGCCGTCACCCATGCAGGCACCGGCGGCCAGGTCCTTGGACGGCAGGACCGTGAGGTCGTGGCAGCCCGTGGTCTTGCTGACGCGGCCGGGCGTGCCGGGGTTGCCGCCGCCGTCCGGGCCCTCACCGGGGAAGAGCACCGGGAAGTCGATGACTGCCGCCTTCTCGGGCGCGTGGCGCGGCACCTTGATGACGGAGATGCCGTCGTGCGGCGGCTGGCAGTCCGGGTAGGTGGCGCTGGGCGAGTAGGAGGAGACGTAGATGTAGACGTTCTTGCGCTCGGGCACCAGCGTGTGGGTGTGCGAGCCGCAGGCGGTCTCGACGGCGGCGACGTACTTCGGGTTGCGCTTGTCGCTGATGTCGAAGACCTTCATGCCCTCCCACGACGACTTCTCGGTGGCGGGCTGGGTGGTGCTGTTGCAACTGCTGTCGCTGCGCGAGGAGTCGGTGGACAGGAAGAGGAGGTCGCCGGAGACGGTGATGTCGTTCTGCGAGCCGGGGCAGAGCACCTGCGCCACGGTCTTCGGGGCCCTCGGGTTGCTGATGTCGAAGATTCGGAAGCCGTCGTAGTTGCCCGCGAAGGCGTACTTGCCCTGGAAGGCGAGGTCGGAGTTGGTGCCCTGGAGGGCGTCCTTGGGGACGTTCGCCACGTGCCGGATGTTGGCGGAGTGGACGATCTCGTCCTGGCCGGGTATCTCGCCGTCCTTCAGCGCCTTGCGCACCTCGGCACGGGTGCTCTCCGAGATCTTCTGCTCCTGGGCGGGTCCGTCCCCGGGGTCGGGGGTCGCGGTCGCCGGCTGCGCGGTCAGCAGAGCGCCGAGGAGTCCGGCGGCGACGGCCACAACTCCCAGGTGTCTGCGTCGGGTTCGGGAATTGCCGAACAGGATCACTGTTTTCCTCCCTTGTGCCGTTCGCACTGGAACGGTTCACGCACGCCCGAGTATCGTCTCAGCATGCCCATATCAAAAGGGGACCAGGCAGATGTGACACCGCTTTCATGGCGCCGGGCCCGCGTCGCCCTGACCGCGGCCGCCCTCGTGCTCGCGCTGGGAGCCTGCGACTCCGGCACCGACGCCAAGTCGCCTGCGGACAGCGGGCCTTCGGTGATCGTGCCGGGTGAGCCGGGCGAGCCCAACAGGGTGCTGTCCGCGGAGGAGGCCGCACGGCAGCGCTCCGAGGACGACTCCCCCAACTCCGCCGACGTCTCCTACGCGCGCATGATGATCCAGCATCATGAGCAGGCCCTGGCGATGACCGAACTCGTGCCGGAGCGGGCGCAGTCGGCGAAGGTGAAGAAGCTCGCGGCACGGATCGCCGCCGCACAGGGCCCGGAGATCGACGCCATGAAGGGCTGGCTGAAGACCCACGGCAAGGGCACCGAGGCCGAAGGCCACGAGCACGCGCACGCGCCGATGCCGGGCATGGCGACCGAGGCGCAACTGGCGAAGCTGCGCGCCGCGCGTGGGCAGGCGTTCGACCAGCTCTTCCTCACCCTGATGATCACCCATCACGACGGGGCGGTCACCATGGCCACCGATGTGAAGGCGCAGGGCAACAACATCCAGGTCGAGGAGATGGCCGACGACGTCGTCGCGCAGCAGACGACCGAGATCTCACGGATGCGGGACCTGCTCTGACCGAGCCGGACGCGCTGGACGAGCCGGACAGGGGACGCGCCGACGGGCGCCGGCGCGGCCCCGGGCCCGCCGACCGGCTACGTCACCGGCGGGCGCGGCGCGGTGGCAGGAATCCCGCGTCGCGCGCCTGCCCGATGAGCCGCAGCGACCGGCGACGGCTGTGCCCGGTCGCGCCCATCACCGCCAGAACGGGGTCCGCGCCCCGTTCCTGGGCCTGGCGGTACTCCCGCGCGACGAGCCACTGTCCCTCGACGCCGAGCGGCCACTCCGGGCGCGCCCGGCTCGCCCCGGAGCCGCCGCCCTGCCGCCCCGCGGCACCGCACGCCTGGGAGAGCGGATCCTCGATCCAGTCGGCGAGCGCCGCGAGGTCGTCCAGCGAGAGCGCCGGTACGGCCCGGACGTCCTCCAGGTAGACGCCGCCCTCGCCGACCACGGCGACCGCGTCCACATGTGCGCCGTCACCGAACTCCAAGCGGACACCCAGCCACGAGGTGGCCCCGGCGCCGTCCCGCACTTCCCACGCGGGCCACACGGACACGGTGCCGTCTGTCGCACAACGATCGGAAAGATTAAGAAAGGATGCTTCCAGCACACACGCAACGTAACCGCATGATCACATTCCATAACGAACGAACACGCTCCCCACGCACGGCACAGCACCCTGTCAGCGGAGCGGCGGCGGTGCGATGCTGGGAGTCGAGAGCGACTCCCGACCTTCCATGACCGAGGAGTTCCGCCGTGCTCAGGATCGCCGTCGTCGGTTCCGGCCCCAGCGGGTGCTACACCGCCCAGGGGCTCGTCCAGCAGCATCCCGGCGCGCTCGTCGACGTCCTGGACCGGCTGCCGTGCCCGTACGGCCTCGTGCGGTACGGGGTGGCACCCGACCACGAGAAGATCAAGTCCCTGCAGAACACCCTGCGCACGGTGCTGGAGCACGAGCGGGTCCGGTTCCTCGGCGGGGTGCCGGTCGGCCCGGACGGCGTACCGGCGGCCCGGCTGCGGGAGCTGTACCACGCGGTGGTCTACTGCGTGGGCGCCGCCGGCGACCGGCGCCTCGGGATCCCGGGCGAGGATCTTCCGGGCAGCTGGTCGGCGACCGAGTTCGTGTCCTGGTACAGCGCGCATCCCGACGCCGCCGCCGACGGGTTCCTGACCGGGGTGGGCTCCGCGGTGGTCATCGGCGTCGGCAATGTCGCGGTCGACGTGACGCGGATGCTGGCGCGCGGCGTGGCCGAGCTGAGCCCCACCGACATCCCGCACGCCGCGCTCACCGCCCTCGCCGCGAGCCGGGTGTCCGAGATCAGCATGGTGGGCCGGCGCGGCCCGTCTCAGGCCCGCTTCACCACCAAGGAGCTGCGCGAGCTGGGCGCGCTGCCGGACACCGAGGTCGTGGTGGACGGGCGGGAGCTGGCGATGGACCCGGCGTGCGCCGAGCCCGCCGCGCTGCCCGCGCCGCAGCGCCGGAACGTGGAGGTGCTGCGTGCCTGGGCCGAGGCCCCGGCGCGGGCCGCCCGGCACCGTATCCGGCTGCGCTTCTTCCTGCGCCCGGTCGAACTCCTGCCCGCCGACGGCCGCGTCGGCGCGGTGCGGTTCGAGCGGACGGCACCCGACGGGCGGGGCGGTGTGACGGGCACGGGCCGGTTCGAGGACGTCGAGGCGCAGTTGGTGCTGCGGTCGGTCGGTTACCGCGGAGTGCCGCTGGAGGGGCTGCCGTTCGACCCGGCGACCGGCACGGTGCCGCACCGGGACGGACGGATGCTGCGCGACGGGGCCGTGGCGCCGGGCGAGTACGTGGCCGGCTGGATCAAGCGAGGGCCGACCGGTGTCATCGGCACCAACCGGCCGTGCGCGAAGGAGACGGTCGCCTCCCTGCTGGCGGACGCGTCCGCGCTGGAGGGGAAGTCCGTGCCCGAGGAGCCGGTCACGGCCCTGCGGGCGGCCGGGATCGACCCGGTGCGCTGGCAGGGCTGGTGCGCGATCGAGCAGGCGGAGGCGGAACTGGGCGCGTCGCTCGGCCGGGGCACGGTCAAGCTCCCCGACTGGCAGTCACTGATGCGCGCGGCGCAGGGCGGCGGGTCCTAGATCGCGCCGGGCGCCGGGCGGGACTTCGCGGGCATGGCTCAGGCCTCGTCCTCACCGAGCCGTGCGGCCTGCCGTCCGGCCGCATCCAGGAGCGCGTCGAGGAGTCCGGGGAAGAGGTCGTCCAGGTCGTCGTCGCGCAGGCCGTTCATCTTGGCGGTGCCCCGGTAGATCTGCCGGATCACGCCGCTCTCCCGCAGCACCCGGAAGTGGTGCGTGGTGGTCGACTTGGTGACGGGCAGATCGAAGTGCGAGCACGTCAACTCCTGCCCGACCGACGCGAGTTCGCGCACGATCCGCAGCCGCATGGGATCCGACAGGGCGTGCAGCACCCCTTCGATACGGATCTCCTCGCGCGCCGGGTGCGGCAGGTCTCGGCTGCTGACGGCGGGGCTGGTCACGGCGGCTCCAGTTCGTCGGGCCCGCTGACGCGGTGCCCCTCACTCGGTTCCGGTCATTGTACGAGACCTCTCGTAGTTTGACATCCACCGTACTACGATGCCTATCGTACGAGTCGACCACCGGCCCCGTGACGAATGGAGTCCGCCGTGAGTGCGCTCTTCGAGCCCTACGCCCTGCGCGACCTGACCATCCCCAACCGCGTGTGGATGGCGCCCATGTGCCAGTACTCGGCGGCACCGGAGGGCCCTGACACGGGCGCCGCGAACGACTGGCACTTCGCGCACTACGCCGCCCGCGCGACCGGCGGCACGGGCCTGATCCTCGTCGAGGCCACCGCCGTCCACCCCGACGGCCGGATCACCCCGTACGACCTGGGCATCTGGAACGACCGGCAGGTCGAGGCGCTGCGCCGGATCACGGACTTCCTGCGGACCCAGGGCACCGTGCCGGGGATCCAGCTCGCCCACGCCGGGCGCAAGGGTTCGACCGGGCGCCCTTGGGAAGGCGGCGGGGCGGTGGGACCGGACGCGCACGGCTGGCAGCCGGTCGCGCCCAGCGCGATCGCCTTCGCCGAGGGACACCCGGTGCCGAGCGAGCTGACGGTCGACGGGATCCGTGACGTGGTGCGGCAGTTCGCGGACGCCGCCCGCCGCGCCCTCGCGGCCGGCTTCGAGGTCGCCGAGATCCACGGCGCCCACGGCTATCTGATCAACGAGTTCCTCTCCCCGCACTCCAACCACCGCACGGACGAATACGGCGGCTCGTACGAGAACCGCACCCGTCTCGCCCTCGAGGTCGTGGACGCCGTGCGCGCGGTGTGGCCGCAGGAAAAGCCGCTGTTCTTCCGGATCTCGGCCACCGACTGGCTGGGCGAGGACGGCTGGACCGACGACGACACGGTCCGCCTCACCGCCGATCTGCACGCCCACGGCGTCGACCTGCTCGACGTCTCGACCGGCGGCAACTCCCCCAGCGCCAGGATCCCCGTCGGCCCGGGCTACCAGGTGCCGTTCGCCGCGCGCGTCAAGACCGAGACTCCCCTGCCGGTCGCCGCGGTGGGGCTGATCACCGACGCCGAGCAGGCGGAGAAGATTCTCGCGAACGGCGAGGCGGACGCCATCCTGCTCGGCCGTGAGCTGCTGCGGAACCCGTCCTTCGCCCGCCATGCGGCGCGCGAGCTGGGTGGCGAGGTGCGCGTGCCCGACCAGTACCACCGGTCGGTCTGACCCACATCGAGGCCCGGCGGGCCACCGACCGCACCACACGGTCTCGGCCCGCCACCCCGAACCTCTACACCGCCTCGGACGTCAGCCCGCGCGTCTCTCCGGCCATCTCCCGCCGGTAGCGGGCGTACGCCGCCCGCAGGGCCGCGCCCGGCCAGTCGTCCGGGAGCAGGGCGGGCGGCAGCACCGGGTCGGCCGGCAGATGCCGTACGACCGCGGCGAAGGCGGTGAAGCGGGCGGACGGGGTGTCGGCGCGGGCCACATGGTCCAGCAGGGCGTGCCCGGTGGCGGCCCAGGCGTCCAGGTCCCACAGACCGGCGGCCACTTCACGGGCGCTCAGATCGGGCCGGGCCCGGTAGCACTGGGCGACCTCGTCGAGGGCCTCCGGCAGGGGGCGGCGCAGATTGGCCGGGCGCAGCCAGACGCCCTCGCGCAGTTCGGCGAGGCGGAGCCGGGTCAGCCGGGCGCGCAGTTCCGCCCGGTCGGCCGGGTCGCGTCCGGTGGCCGTGACCACCACCATCTCCCAGTCGCCGTCCCAGGTCCGGGTCTCCGGGTGGACGGCGTCGTCCTGCCGGCGCTGCCGCTCCAGAAGACGGTCGCTGAGCGCGTACACGCCGTCCGCGCGACGCAGGTCACCGGCCGCGACCATACGGCTCAGCGCCGCCCGCAGTGTGGTGCCCGCGATCCCGAACGGCTCGACGGCGCGCACCAGTTCCCGTACGGGCAGCTCCGGGGGGTGCAGGCCGAGCAGCAGGCTGAGGACGACCGAGCGGGCGGACAACGGGCGAAGCTCCACCTCGTCACCCCGCTGTCCCGCGTCCTCGCCCATGAGCAGGTAGCTTACGTGCCGGATCGGCGTATTACAGTATTGCTGCGGTCGTAGCGATGGTGCAACATGGGCCGCATGGTCTCGACACCCGCCCAGGAGCAGCCCGTGGACCCGCAGGACCGGTCCGGGCCGTACGCCACCCACGACGTCTCCAACCAGCCGCCTCCGCTGGCCCCCTACGACGCGTCGCAGGAGATCGCGCTGTTGGAGGGGCTGCGGCGCGAGGGCGCCGGCTGGGCCGAGGAGGACATCCGGCGGCTCGGCCTGCGGGCCGGCAGCGCCGAGGCGCAGGAGTGGGGCGAGCTGGCCAACCGCCACGAGCCCGAGCTGCGCACCCACGACCGGTACGGCCATCGCGTCGACGAGGTCGAGTTCCACCCGAGCTGGCACCACCTGATGCGGGTCGCGGTCGGCGAGGGCCTCGCGGCGGCGCCCTGGGCGGACGACCGGCCCGGCGCGCACGTCGCCCGGACCGCGGGCGGGCTGGTGTGGGGACAGACCGAGGCCGGCCACGGCTGCCCGACGTCGATGACGTACGCCGCCGTCCCCGTGCTGCGCCGGCAGCCCGAGCTCGCCAAGGTGTACGAACCGCTGCTGACCAGCCGGGAGTACGACCCGGGCCTGCGGGTGCCGATGGAGAAGCGGGGCCTGCTCGCCGGCATGGGGATGACGGAGAAGCAGGGCGGCTCCGACGTCCGGACGAACACGACGACGGCGTGGCCGTCCGCCGAGCCCGGCGTGTACACCCTGCGCGGGCACAAGTGGTTCACGTCGGCGCCGATGTGCGACGTCTTCCTGGTGCTCGCGCAGGCCCCCGGCGGTCTGTCCTGCTTCCTGGTGCCGCGGGTCCTGCCGGACGGCAGTCGCAACACCTTCCGTATCCAGCGGCTCAAGGACAAGCTCGGCAACCGCTCCAACGCGTCCTCGGAACCGGAGTTCGACGGGACGGTCGCCTGGCTCGTCGGACCCGAGGGGCGGGGCGTGAAGACCATCATCGAGATGGTCAACTGCACCCGGCTCGACTGTGTGATGTCCTCGGCGACGCTGATGCGCAAGACGCTGGTCGAGGCGGGCCACCATGTGCGCCACCGCAGCGCGTTCGGGGCCCGGCTGATCGACCAGCCGCTGATGCGCAACGTCCTGGCCGACCTGGCGCTGGAGTCGGAGGCGGCGACAACGCTGACACTGCGACTGGCAGGAGCCGCCGACCGGTCGGTGCGCGGGGACGACCCCGACGGCACCGAGTCGGCGTTCCGCCGGATCGCCACCGCCGTCGGCAAGTACTGGGTGACGAAGCGGGGCCCGGCGTTCACCGCGGAGGCCCTGGAGTGCCTGGGCGGCAACGGCTACGTCGAGGAGTCGGGCATGCCCCGCCACTACCGCGAGGCACCGCTGCTGTCGATCTGGGAGGGCTCCGGGAACGTCAACGCCCTGGACGTGCTGCGGGCGCTGAGCCGGGAACCGGCCACCGTCGACGCGCTCTTCGCGGAGCTGG
This sequence comes from Streptomyces sp. RK62, assembly GCF_018070255.1. Classification (NCBI taxonomy): domain Bacteria; kingdom Bacillati; phylum Actinomycetota; class Actinomycetes; order Kitasatosporales; family Streptomycetaceae; genus Streptomyces; species Streptomyces sp. RK62. The sequence continues at coordinate 468,151 of NZ_JAGPYD010000003.1, forward strand.
CCCTCGCGCGTGGGGCGGACGCCCGGCTGGACGCCTCCGTCACCCGGCTCAAGGCCGGGCTGGCCGAGGGGTCCGAGGCCGGGGCCCGGCGCCTGGTCGAGCGGATGGCCCTGACCCTCCAGGCCGCCCTGCTGGTCCGGCATGCCCCGGCAGCGGTCGCCGACGCGTTCTGCGCGACCCGGCTCGGCGGCGACTGGGGGCACGCCTTCGGGACCCTCCCGGACGGCGCGGACCTCGACGCGATCCTGGCGCGGGCCCTGCCGGACGGCGTCTGAGGGCCGCGCCGCGCATCAGGTGGCGGGCCCGCACCACACCGGGCCCCCACCGGGGGTGCCTCGCCACCTCGGGCCCACCAAGGAGCCGCCTCACCAGGTGGGGCGTCCGCCCCAGGACGGTCCGAAGCGGGCCCACTCCCGGCCCCACCACTCGATACGGCGGCTCTCCAGGCGGGTGCGCAGGGCGCGGCCCGCGACGAACGGGACGGCGGCCGCGCACAGACCCGCGAGGCCGCCCACCAGCGTCGCCCGCGTGTGCGCCTCGGCGGGGTTGGCGGGGCGGCCGACCAGGTGTCCTTCCGGGTCCGTCCACACGGTGACGGGTGTGCCGGCCGGGCTGCCGGGGCGGACGCGGGCCTGACCGGAGCGCGGGGAGCCGTCCGGCGCGCTCCAGCGGACCTCGGCCCAGACCCGCTCGGCGTTCGACGAGGCGGTGCGGGCGCCGGCCCGGCCCGGCGCGTCGTCGCCGAGCAGGGCGACGACCGGCCGCCACTCGGCCCGTTCGCGGGCCAGGCCCCGCTCCACGGTGCCGGCGGTCGTCAGACAGGTGAGGACACCGGCGAGGACCATGGCCGCCCAGACCGCGAGCAGGACCCACGACTCGAGCGCGTCGGCGCGGCGCTTGAGCGGATTGCGCCGCCACCGCCACAGCCACACCCTGCGACCACGGAACGCCATAGGCGGCTGCCTCCTCACGAGCGCACGGACGCGCGGCACGGACGTGCCGGGCCGGCTCACACCCATACGGGCCCCGGCGCGCGGTTGCTCACGCCGCGGGACCGTCGCGGGCGTGGGCCGCGTCACGCAGTACCGGCGTCCGTCCGGCCCGGGAGGCCGTCGCCGGGGAGCGTCATCGCCGCTCCGACCTGCGGTGTCGCCCTTCGCGGGGGTGACTGTCAGTGGTGGGGTGCAGACTGGCCGGTGTCTGGGACAAAGGCGTCGCGGAGGTGACCGTCATGACCGAGGTATTGCTCGCAGTGGGCACACGCAAGGGCCTGTTCATCGGCCGGAGGCGAGGGGGGACCTGGGAGTTCGACGAGAGTCCGTACTTCAACGCACAGGCGGTGTACTCGGTCGCCGTCGACACCCGGGGCGACCGCACCCGGCTGCTCGTCGGCGGGGACAGCGCGCACTGGGGCCCGTCCGTGTTCCACTCGGACGACCTGGGCCGCACCTGGACCGAACCGGCGCAGCCGGCGGTCAAGTTCCCCAAGGACACGGGGGCCTCGCTGGAGCGGGTGTGGCAGCTGCACCCGGCCGCCGCGGAGCCCGACGTGGTGTACGCGGGCACCGAACCGGCGGCGCTGTACCGCTCGGAGGACCGGGGCGAGACGTTCGAGCTGGTCCGGCCGCTGTGGGAGCACCCGACCCGGTCCAAGTGGGTGCCGGGCGGCGGGGGCGAGGGCCTGCACACCGTGGTCACGGACCCGCGCGACCCGAAGACCCTGACGGTCGCCGTCTCCACGGCGGGCGTGTTCCGCACCACCGACGGCGGGGCGAGCTGGACACCGTCCAACTCCGGTGTCTCGGCGGTGTTCCTGCCGGATCCGAACCCGGAGTTCGGGCAGTGCGTCCACAAGGTCACGCAGGACGCGGAGGACGCGGACTGCCTGTATCTGCAGAACCACTGGGGGGTGTACCGCAGCGACGACGCGGGCGGGCACTGGACGGACATCGGCGAGGGCCTGCCGTCCACGTTCGGGTTCGCGGCCGCCGCCCACCCGCGGCGCGGCGGGACGGCGTACGTCTTCCCGATCCAGGCCGACTCCGACCGCGTACCGGCGGAGCGGCGCTGCCGCGTCTTCCGTACGGCGGACTCGGGCGGGACCTGGGAGCCGCTGACGGCGGGTCTGCCGCAGGAGGACCACTACGGCACGGTGCTGCGGGACGCGCTGTGCACCGACGACGCCGATCCGGCGGGCGTGTACTTCGGCAACCGCAACGGCGAGGTGTTCGCGTCGGCCGACGACGGCGACTCCTGGCGTCAGCTGGCCTCCCATCTGCCGGACGTGCTCTGCGTCAGGGCGGCGGTGATCGGATGACCGGGCGCGGCTTACGGGCCGCCTCCGGCCACCGGTTGATCGGCGCCTCCCGTACGGCAGTAGGGTGACGCCCGTGGCTCCACGACCCTTGCATGAAATCGTCGAACCGGGCTGGGCGAAGGCCCTGGAACCGGTCGCCGACCGGATCGCCGCGATGGGGGACTTCCTGCGCGCCGAGATCGCGGCCGGACGCACCTATCTGCCCGCCGGGCCGAACGTCCTGCGGACGTTCCAGCAGCCGTTCGACGAGGTGCGGGTCCTGATCGTCGGTCAGGACCCCTACCCCACCCCGGGGCACGCCGTCGGTCTGTCGTTCTCGGTGGCCCCCGAGGTGCGCCCGCTGCCCGGCAGTCTCATCAACATCTACCGGGAGCTGGGTTCCGACCTGGGGCTGCCGCAGCCGTCCAACGGCGATCTGACGCCCTGGACACAGCAGGGCGTGCTGCTGCTCAACAGGGCGCTCACCACGGCCCCGCGCAAGCCGGGAGCGCATCGTGGCAAGGGCTGGGAGGAGGTCACCGAGCAGGCGATCCGCGCGCTCGCCGCACGCGGCAAGCCTCTGGTGTCCATCCTCTGGGGCCGCGACGCCCGCAACTGCCGTCCGCTGCTCGGGACCCTTCCGTCGGTGGAGTCGGCGCACCCCTCGCCGATGTCGGCCGACCGCGGGTTCTTCGGCTCGCGTCCGTTCAGCCGGGCCAACGACCTGCTGATCCAGCAGGGCGGTCAGCCCGTGGACTGGCGTCTGCCGTGACCGGTACCGGGGGCGGGCCGGCCGGGTTCCTGGCCGTCGATTCCGGCGGTTCGGGGCTGCGCGTCGTCGTCGGCGAGGCCGGACGCGGGGTGCTGGCCCGGCGGGAGTCGCGCGAGCCCCTGCGGACCGGGGACCGGGGGCTCGACCCCGACCACCTCATGGGGCAACTGGTGCCCATGGTGCGTGCGTTGACCGCAGACGCCGGGGTCAGCCGGCTCGGCGCCGCCGCGATCGGCGCGGCGGGGATGGCCTCCCTCGGGGACGCCCTGCGGGACGAGCTGCCCCTCGCGCTGGAGCGGGCGTTCGGCATCCGGCGGGTCGCTCTCGCCGCAGACGCGGTCACCGCCTATGTGGGCGCACTGGGCTCCCGGCCCGGAGCCGTCGTGGCCGCCGGTACGGGTCTGATCGCGATCGGCACCGATCTGACGGCGTGGCACCGCGCCGACGGCTGGGGGCATCTGCTCGGCGACTGCGGCGGCGGCGCCTGGATCGGGCGGGCCGGACTGGAGGCGGCGCTGCGCGCGCACGACGGGCGCTCCGGGGGTTCCGCCGCGCTGCTGGCGGCCGCCGAGGAGCAGTTCGGGCCAGTGCGAGGGCTGCCGGGCGCGGTGTATCCACGTACGGACCGGGCGGCCGTCCTCGCCTCGTTCGCCCCGCGGGTGGCCGCCTGCGCGGCCGACGGGGACCCGGCGGCCGTGGAGGTGCTGCGGGGCGCCGCGCGCCATGCGGCGGACTCGGCGGCGGCCGTCTGCCCGCCGTCGGGCACGCCGCACCTGGCGCTCACCGGTGGCCTGTTGAAGCTGGGTGACCCGTTGCTCGGCCCGCTGGACGAGGAGATGGCGCGGCGGCTGCCGCACGCGCGGCGCGTGCCGGCCGCCGGGGACCCGTTGGAGGGCTCCGTGTGCCTCGCGACCGACCTGGTGACGGGCCGACTGGCACTGCCCGGCGACCCGGCGATGCTGACCGTGATCGAGGGGGCGACCGTGACAGAGGGCGACGAGGAGTGATCTTCCGGGGTCGCGCGATCCCCCTCTGCGCGGCAACCAATCCGACAAAAGCGGACGGATACCGCTCACCTGCACCCTCCCCGAACAGGGGAGCCCAGGAAACCAGTAACATGCGGCGCCATGAGCTCCCCCACTGGACCCGCGTCCGGCCTGCCAGTACGAATGCCGCGACCCCGCCAGCCCGGGCGGCACCGCCGACCCGAGCCCCTGGCGGCTCCTGAAGGCGCGCCCGCGCTCGTCCTCGCGGTGCCCGGCACACCGAGTGCCGCAACCCGCGGCCTCGCCGAGGAGGTCGTGAGCATCGCCCGCTCCGAGCTTCCCGGCCTCGACGCCCGCATCGGGTACGTCGACGGTGACGACGGGGAGTTCCCCACGCTCCAGTCGGTGCTCACGCGGGCCGCCGAGGAGCGCACCGCCCGTTACGAGCAGGCGATCGCCGCGGGCGTGGAGGCCAAGCAGCCCGAGGGCCCCGTCGCCGTGGTCGTGCCGCTGCTCGCCGGCCCGGACAGCGCGCTGCTGCGCGTCATCCGCCAGGCCGTGATGGACAGCCGTGTCGCGGCCGATCTGACCGATGTGCTCGGCCCGCACCCGCTGCTCGCCGAGGCCCTGCACGTGCGCCTGTCGGAGGCCGGTCTGGCCCGCGCCGACCGGGCGCGCCTGTTCACCGTGGCCACGGCCGCGGACGGCATCATCCTGGCCTCGGTCGGCGGTGACGAGGCCGTGCAGGCGGCCGGCATCACCGGCATGCTGCTCGCCGCGCGGCTCGCCGTGCCGGTGATGGCGGCGGCCCTGGACCAGGAGGGCTCGATCGCGGCGGTCGCCGAGCAGCTGCGGTCCTCAGGTTCGCAGCAGCTGGCGCTGGCCCCGTATCTGATCGGCCCGGAGATCGACGCCGCCCTGATCGAGGAGGCCGCGCGGGAGGTGGGCTGCTCCGCCGCCGAGGCGCTCGGCCCCTACCCGGCGATCGGCAAGCTGGCCCTGTCGCAGTACACGACGGCGCTGGGCATCGCCCCGCAGCAGGCGCAGGGCACGCCGGTGCGCTGACGCCCGCACAGACCGTGACGCGGAAGGGCCCGCCCCCCCCCCCTCACAGGGAGCGGGCCCATCGGCGTACGGTCAGAGCGCGCCCGGGGCCTCGCCGACGACCACGCAGGAGGCGGCGGGCACCTCGACGGAGCCCTGGTGGCGCGGAAGCCCGGACTCCGGGTCCACGGAGAACCAGGCCACGTCGCCGGACCGCTCGTTCGCCACGTACAGGACGCCGTCGGCCTCGGTGAGGGCGCGCGGCCAGTGCCCCGCGCAGGACACCGTGCCGACCAGCCGCAGCTCCTCGTCGTCGACGGCGAAGGCCGACAGGACGTCCTCGCCGCGGGTGGCGACCCACAGGAAGCGGCCGTCCGGCGAGATCGCGATGCCCGACGGGTACGCGTCGCCGGAGGGGGCGTCCACGAGCACCGGGTGCTCCGTCAGCGGCTTCAGGGTGCCGTCGTCGCCGTCCCAGTGGCAGACCGTGACGGTCGGGCTCAGCTCGTTGACGACGTAGGCGTACGGGCGGAGCGGGTGGAAGGCCAGATGGCGGGGGCCGGAGCCGGGCCGAAGGGCGATCTCGCGGTGCAGGGCGAGGGTGCCGTCGGACAGGGTGCACACCCGGACCGAGTCGGTGCCGAGGTCGACGCTGACGATCCAGCGGCCGCTCCGGTCGGGCTGCACCTGATGGGCGTGCGGGCCCTGCTGGCGCGGTGTGTAGGGGCCGGAGCCGGTGTGCCGCAGCTCGGCGAGCGGACCGCCCGCGAGGGAGCCGTCGGAGCGGACGGGGACGGCGGTGACGCTCCCGGAGCCGTAGTTGGCGGTGAGGACGTGCCCGTCGTGGAGGGCGAGGTGGGTGGGGCCGTTGGCGTCGAGCCCGACCGGGGTGCCGATCCGCTCCGGACCGTCGCCGGTCACCCGATACGCGGCCACGGCGCCCTCAGCCGTCTCGCTGACCGCGTAGAGCGTGTCGCCGCCGGGTGCGAGGGCGAGGTACGAGGGGTCGGGCACGTCCCGTACGCCAGTCAGCACGGTCAGCGCCCCGTTGTCGGCGACGACCGCCGTGCTGATGCCCGCGCCTCCGGCGGCCGTGAACGACCCGATGTAGGCCCGTCTCCCCCGCTTGCCGGCGTCTGCCACCGCTGTCCCCTTCCGCTCGGGTCCCCGTGCGGCCGACGGTAGCAGTGGATCACTCGAAGGCGACCGCCCCGAGTCGTGTCCGGCGCTGTTACTCCGCCGCCACCAGGCGCCGCTCCGAAGCGGTGCGCAGAGGGTGGGCCAGTTCGGACAGGGCCTGCTCCAGGCTGTGGAGGTGGGCCAGGGCCGGGTCCATGGCGGTCGGGCGGTCGGTGGGAGCGGTGATGGCCGCGTTGCCGCCGGTCAGAGCCTCCACGGCGCTCTCCACGCGCCAGCAGGCGGCGGCGAGGCGGGCGTCGTGCGACGCCTCCGGGTCCGCGGCGACGGCGGCCAGGCCGCGCACCTCGCGGACGCAGTCGTCCAGCAGGGACAGGACGTGACGGGCGCGCCGCTTGCGAGCCGGCAGGGGGTTCAGCGGGTGTACGAGCGGGGCGACCGAGAGCCGGACACGGGCGAGCAGCTGCTCCAGCTCGGCCACGCGCTGGGCCGGGTCGGCGCTCTCGTCGCCGGCGAGGCGGGCGGCGGCCTCGGCGGTGGCCGAGTGCACACAGCGCAGCGCCCGCTGGATCCAGGCGTCCGTGATGGCGTGGGTGGTGACCGGCAGGACGAGGAGCACGGCCAGGACGGCGCCGACGGCCCCCACGGCCGTCTCCGCGAGCCGCACCGCCAGCAGGGCGGGCTCGAGGACGCCGAGGAGGCCGTACAGGAGCTCGGCGAGCACCGTGACGCAGAGCATCATCCAGGTGTAGGAGACGGCGGCCGAGTAGAAGATGCCGAAGACGCAGGCGGCGAGCAGGACGGCCGTGGGCAGGTGGGCGCCCTGCAGCGGGACGGCGACGAGGAAGCCGAGGGCGATGCCGAGGACGGTGCCCATGACCCGGCGGAAGCCGCGCACCAGGGTCTCGCCCCGCGAGGTCGTGTTGACGAAGATCCACCAGGTGGCGCCGACAGCCCAGTACCAGCGCTCTCCGGAGATCACCTGCCCCACCACGAGGGCGAACCCGGCGCCCGCGGTGGCCTGGACGGCCTGGCGGGTGGTCACCCGGGCGAGGCCGCGGCCGCCCGGCGGCGCAGGGACGGCCGCCGGGGGCATCCGGCGCTCGTAGCACCACAGGCCGAAGCGCACGGCGGCCGCGCTCGCGACGGACAGCAGCAGGGCGGCGTAGAGCTCCGGCAGCCGCCCGGGCGTCGCGTGCAGGAACTGCGCCACGAAGTACGTCATGAAGGCGAACACGCCCAGGCTGTGGCCGCGCGGCCCCCAGCGGCGGGCGTAGACGCCGGCGCCGACGACGGCGAGGAAGGTGAGGTCACGGGCGACCGGCTGGTCGTGCAGTTCGGCCGCCGCCGCGAGGACGGGCAGACCGGCGAGGGGCAGCAGCGCGGTGGTGACGGCCTGCCCGCGCACGGTCGCGTCGGTGACCGTGAACAGCGCGAGCAGCGCGGCGAGGCCACCGGTGACCATGCCGACGAGGGTGTGTCCGGCGACTCCGCTCACGAGCACCGCGAAGCCGATGCCGAGGACGCCCCGGGCGGCGAAGCGCAGCCGAACGCGCCCCGGGTCCGGCGCCACGAACACCCTCTTCAGCAATGTGAACCCCCTGATGGACGGCACAGAAAAGGCGCCGCGGGGATCCGCAGCGCCATCGACCGTCCCATTGGAGCATCACCGGGCCTACTGGCTCAAGTGACCTCCCTTAGAGTGGGCCATTGGCACAGACATTCCGGTCCTGGATCGTCCATCGGCGGGCCATCGGACCAGGATCGAACAGCGAGAAGGGTCGGCAGCATGGCCGTGGACGAGCTCGACACCCGCATCCTGCGGCTGCTGCTGGAGCAGCCGCGCACCAGCGTCCGGGAGTACGCCCGGATCCTGGGGGTCGCGCGCGGCACGCTCCAGGCCCGGCTGGACCGGCTGGAGCGGGACGGCGTGATCACCGGCATCGGGCCGACGCTGTCACCGGCCGCCCTGGGCCACCCGGTGCTGGCGTTCGTGCACATCGAGGTCACCCAGGGGCATCTCGACGACGTGGGTGCCGAGCTGGCCGCCGTGCCGGAGATCGTGGAGGCGTTCTCGATCACGGGCGGCGGCGATCTGCTGACCCGGGTCGTGGCCCGGGACAACGCGCATCTGGAGGACGTGATCCAGAAGCTGATCAGTCTGCCCGGTGTGGTCCGCACCCGCACGGAGGTGGCGCTGCGCGAACGCGTCCCGCACCGGCTGCTGCCGCTCCTGGAGTCGGTCGGGCGGGCGTCGGCGCGCGGCTGACCGTTGACATCCTGGGGCCATGAGCGATCTCGGCGGCACTTCGGTCATCTTCGATCTCGACGGAACACTCGTGGACAGCGAGCCCCTCTACTTCGAGGCGGGCCGGCGGCTCCTCGCCGAGCACGGCGTGACCGGCTTCACCTGGGCCGACCATGAGAAGTACGTCGGCATCAGCACCCTGGAGACCGTGACGCTCTGGAAGGACGCCTACGGTCTGCGGGCCGGCGTCGGCGACCTGCTCGCCGCCAAGAACCGCCACTATCTGGACCTCGCCGCCGGCGGCATCCGTGTGTACCCCGAGATGCGCGCGTTCGTGGAACTGCTGGCCGCCGACGGTGTCCTGATGGCGGTCGCCTCGGGCTCGTCACGCGAGGCCATCACCGCGATCCTGACCGGCACCGGCCTGGACGCCCACCTGCGCACCGTCGTCTCCGCCGACGAGGTGGCTCAGGGCAAGCCCGCCCCGGACGTCTTCCTCGAGGCGGCCCGGCGCCTCGGCGCGGACCCGTCGGCCTGTGTCGTCCTGGAGGACGCGGCACCGGGTGTGGCCGCCGCACACGCCGCCGGGATGCGGTGTATTGCCGTGCCCTATGTGGCCGCCGAGGCCGACGGCCCACAGTTCGCCACCGCCGAGCTGCTGCTGCGCGGCGGGCAGGACGAGTTCTCGGCCCGGTCGGCCTACGCGTGGCTGCGCGGAGCGGTGTAGCTCAGGAGCGGCGGCGCGGCTTGCCGCGCTGGGCGCCGCCCTTGCTGCCCTTGGCGCCCTTGGCCCCGCCCGAGGTGCCGCGACGGCCGGCTCCGCCGCGTGCGGCGCCCCCACCGGACTCGGGGCGCTTGCGTCGGGGCTGCTCCTTGGCGGCCGGGGCCTGGGACGTCGTACGCCCCCGGGTACTGTTGACCGTGCGGCCGCGGACCACGCCGATGAAGTCTTCGACGAGGTCGGTGGTCGCCTCTTCCGGCCAGGACAGGGCGACGCTCGACTGCGGGGCGTCGACCAGGGTGCGGTAGGTGAGGTCCTTGCGGTGGTGGAGGCGGGCCAGCGACTGGGGGACGACGAGCAGGCCGACGTTGGCCGCGACCAGCTCCACGGCGTCCGCGGTGGTCGCGGGCCGTTCGAAGCCGGGCTGTCCGGGCGGCCGCTCCCAGCCGAGGACGTCGTCCAGGGGGTGGAAGACCACCTCGTCGGCCAGGTCCTCGGTGGTGACCTCCTCGACGGCGGAGATGACGTGGTCCTTGGGGACGACGACCACCGTGGCCTCGGTGTAGAGGGGGATCGCGCTGAAGAACTCCCGGTCGACCGGGAGTCGTACGAACCCGGCGTCGGCGCCGCCGTCCCGCAGCAGCTCGGGCGCCTCGGCGGCGGTCACCGCGTGGAGGGTGAGGGGGACGTCGGGGAAGCGTTCGTTCCAGATCCGCACCCATTTCGCGGGTGTCACTCCCGGGACGTACGCGAGCCGGAACGAGGAGGGTGCCGCCGAGCCTGTCACCTGGCCAGGTTACCGGCCGTGGTCGGCGGAGGTTCACCCGGTGGATACCCTGGACCCCATGACGTCGCACCACACCACTCAGTCCATGAAGCCCGCCACCGCGGCGAAGAAGCTGGGTGTGTACCTCGAAGCCACCCCCGCCGAGTTCCGGGAGGGCGTGGTCACGCGCGCGGAGCTGAACGCGCTCCAGGCCGACCCGCCGCAGTGGCTGCTCGACCTGCGCCGCGACGGCCCGCACCCGCGCCCGGTTGTCGCGCAGAAGCTCGGCGTGTCCATCGCGGGGCTCGCCCGCGGCGGTGTCACCGAGGCCCTGACCACCGAGCAGATCGAGGCCCTGAAGCAGGAGCAGCCCGAGTGGCTGGTCAAGGAGCGGGCCACCCAGGCCGAGGTCCGCAAGGAGGCGGCCCGGCTGCGGCAGCGCGACGCCGAGCGGGCGTCGAAGGACGCCTGACCCGCACGCTCGTGAGCGCGCCCCGGTGACCGTCTTTCGATGGTCACCGGGGCGCATCTGCGTTCGTCAGCTGTCGTAGTCCACCGTCAGCGACTCGGAGACCGGGTACGACTGGCAGGTCAGCACATACCCGGCGTCGACCTCGGCGGTCTCCAGCGCGAAGTTGCGCCGCATGTCCGCCTTGCCGTCGGTGACCAGGGCCCGGCAGGTGCCGCAGACCCCGCCCTTGCAGGCGAACGGCAGGTCGGGGCGGGTCTGCTGGGCGCCGTCCAGCAGGGTCCGGTCCCGCGGCAGGGCCGCCGTGGTGGAGCGCCCGTCGAGGGTGATGGTGACCTGGCTGACGGGGCCTTCCGGCCCGCTCTCCACGTGCCGGAACTCGCGCACCGGCTCGTCGTCGGCGTAGAAGAGCTCCTGGTGCACACGCTCGTCCGGCACGCCGAGGCCGGCCAGGACCCGCTGCGCGTCCCGCACCATGCCGTGCGGCCCGCACAGCCACCAGTGGTCGGCCGTCCGCACGTCGACCAGCGCCTCGACGAGGGTCGCGAGGCGTTCGGCGTCGATGCGCCCGGACAGCACCTCGGCCTCGCGCGGCTCGCGGGAGAGCACATGGGCGAGCTGGAACCGCGCCGGGTACAGGTCCTTCAGATCGGCCAGCTCGTCGGCGAACATCACCGTGTCCGTGCGGCGGTTGCCGTAGAGGAGGGTGACCGTCGAGCGGGGGTCGGCGGCCAGGACGGACTCGGCGATGGACACCATCGGGGTGATGCCGGAGCCCGCCGCGATCAGCACATGGTGGCCGGGGGTGCCGAGGTCGGGGGTGAAGGCGCCGGTGGGGGCCATCACCTCGACGACGTCGCCGGGCCGTACGTCGTGGACCAGCCAGGTCGAGAACAGCCCGCCGGGCACGACCCGTACGCCGATGCGCGGACGCGCGCCGACGGGCGAGCAGATCGAGTACGACCGCCGCTCGTCGCGCCCGTCGATCTCGCGGCGCAGCGTCAGCGACTGGCCGGGCGCGAACGCGAACTCCTCGGCCAGCTCGTCCGGGATGTCGAAGCTGACGGCGACCGCGTCCGAGCACAGCGGCTGCACGGCGGCGACCCTCAGCTTGTGGAAGGCCGGACGGCGGCGGACGCGCGGGCCGGGCGCGGCGGCCGTCTGTGCTTCCCTGAGGCCTTCCATCAGATCTCCTTGACGTACTCGAACGGCTCTTTGCAGGCGCGGCAGCGCCACAGTGCCTTGCAGGACGTGGCGGCGAACCGGGAGGTCTCCTCGGTGTCCGCAGAGCCGCAGCGCGGGCAGGCCACGGCGTGCCGGGTCGGTGACAGCACGAGCGCGACGGGGCCGCCGCGCGGGGCGGGGCCGGGCGGGGCGATGCCGTGCTCGGCGAGCTTGGCGCGGCCGGCCGGGGTGATCCAGTCGCTGGTCCACGGCGGGTCGAGGACGGTGCGGATCTCCACGCGCGAGTATCCGGCGGCACGCAAGCGTGCGGCGACGTCGGCCCGCATCTCGGCCATCGCGGGGCAGCCGGAGTAGGTCGGGGTGAGGCTCGCGACGACCGTGCCGTCCTCGGTCAGCTCGACGTCCCGCAGGACGCCCAGGTCGGCGAGGGTGAGCATGGGCAGCTCGGGGTCCGGCACCTGGGCGGCGATGTGCCGGGCGCGCCGGGCGTCGAGGAGCGTCGTCACCATGTCGCCTCCGGGTGCGCGCGGGCGACGCCCTGCAGCTCGGCGAGGAGCGGGGCGAGGTGCTCGGTGTGCTCGCCCTCGCGTCCGCAGCCGGGCAGCGGGCGGTACACGGGCATCGGCAGTCCGGCCGCGTCGGTGACCTGCTTGAGGTCGGCGACGACCTCCTGCCGTACGTCGAACGCGGTGAACAGCTCGCCCAGATAGGGGGCGACCTGCTCCTGGGCGCGGCGCATACGGCGGTGGGACTCCTCGGTGCCGTCGCCCAGGCGCACCGCCCACTCGGCGGCGTACTGCCGGTGGTAGCGCAGTTCCTTGGCGCCCTTGGTGGCGATCGCCGAGAGGACGGGGTCGGGGTGGGACGCCAGCCGCTCGAAGTGCGCGAGCCGCCAGCTGGACAGCACCAGCAGCCGGACGATCGTGAACGCGAAGTCGCCGCCTGGCAGTTCGGCCAGGCGGACGTTGCGGAAGTCGGCGGCGTCGCGGAAGTAGGCGTACGCGTCCTCGTCGCGTCCGGTGCCGTCGGTCTGGCCGGCGCGGGAGTAGAGCAGCCGGGCCTGGCCGAGCAGGTCGAGGCCGATGTTGGCGAGCGCGACCTCCTCCTCCAGCTCGGGGGCGCGGGTGACCCACTCCCCCAGGCGCTGCGCCGAGACGAGCGCGTCGTCGCCGAGGGCGACGCACAGGGCGGCCAGCGCTGCGGCGTCGACGCCGTCCGGCACGGTGGTGTCGACGCCGTGCAGCGGGTCCTCGAAGCCGGTGCCGTAGGCCCAGCGGGTGTCGTCCTCGTGTCCCTCGGCGAGGGTCAGATAGACATGGTCGTCACTCATGCCCTCTCCTTCAGATGTGGGGGACGTCGTCGGGGATGTCGTAGAAGGTCGGGTGGCGGTAGACCTTGTCGGCGCTGGGCTCGAAGAACGGGTCCTTCTCGTCGCGCGTGGAGGCGGCGATGTGCTCGGAGCGCACGACCCAGATGCTCACGCCCTCGTTGCGCCGCGTGTACAGGTCGCGGGCGTGGGTCAGCGCCATCCGGTCGTCGGCGGCGTGCAGCGAGCCGACGTGGACGTGGTTCAGTCCGCGCTTGCCCCGGACGAACACCTCGTACAGCGGCCAGTCCTGCTTTCCGGTGCTCATGCCACCGCTCCCTTCTCCGCGCGGGCGGCCTGCTTGGCCGCGTGGGCGGTGGCCGCCTCCCGCACCCAGGCGCCCTCTTCGTGGGCGCTCCTGCGTCGTTCCATCCGCTGTGCGTTGCACGGGCCGTCGCCCTTGATGACCCGCATCAGCTCGTCCCAGTCGGGCGTGCCGAAGTCGTGGTGGCCGCGCTCGGCGTTCCAGCGCAGCTCCGGGTCGGGCAGGGTGACGCCGAGCTTCTCGGCCTGCGGGACCGTCATGTCGACGAAGCGCCGGCGCAGCTCGTCGTTGCTGTGCCGTTTGATCTTCCAGGCCATCGAGCGGGCCGAGTTGGGCGAGGAGTCGTCGGGCGGTCCGAACATCATCAGGGAGGGCCACCACCAGCGGTTCACCGCGTCCTGGACCATCTCCCGCTGGGCCTCGGTGCCGCGCATCATCGTCATCAGCAGCTCGTAGCCCTGCCGCTGGTGGAACGACTCCTCCTTGCAGATCCGCACCATCGCGCGTGCGTACGGTCCGTAGGAGCTGCGGCACAGCGGCACCTGGTTGCAGATCGCGGCGCCGTCCACGAACCAGCCGATCACGCCGACGTCGGCGAAGCTCATCGTGGGGTAGTTGAAGATCGAGGAGTACTTCTGGCGGCCCTCGATCAGCCGCTCGGTCAGGTCGGCGCGGTCGGCGCCCAGGGTCTCGGCCGCCGAGTACAGGTACAGACCGTGTCCGGCCTCGTCCTGCACCTTGGCGAAGAGGATCGCCTTGCGGCGCAGCGAGGGCGCCTTGGTGATCCACTCCCCCTCCGGCTGCATGCCGATGATCTCCGAGTGGGCGTGCTGCGCGATCTGCCGGATCAGCGTGTTGCGGTAGCCGTCCGGCATCCAGTCCCGCGGCTCGATGCGCTGGTCGCGCGCGATCGTCGCGTCGAAGTGCTCCTCAAGCGGCCCTTGTGGGGGCGCCTCGGTGGAGTGTGAGGTCGTCATCGCTCCCGCTTCCCAACCGACCATTCGTTCGGTACCAGTGTGACGTGTTTCGGATGGCTGGGCAAGACCTTGACCGAGCGCCGGAGGGGTCGCGTGCGTCGCTACCCTCCGTATTCACGCAGGCGCATGGCGCGGCGGCGATGACCGACCGCCGTCACGAGCGTCGAAGGTCACAAAAACGTATCGGACATTTCACACGTCAATCTTCACTGCAGGCACACAAGTTGGCTAAGTTACGGCCCAGGACGCGCGTTGAACTCCGGCGATCCCCGCCGGGACGTGCGACCTCCGCCGAGTCGGCGCGTCCTTCGGGGCCGCGGAGCCGGGGACCCAACCGAATCATGGGGTGAATCGACCCGAGGCCGTGACGGGCCGGGTCGTAGGGCACACCTTCCGACGCGAAACGCCCGAACCCGTCAGCTAACTCGGTAGGCGGAGTACGGAAGGAGCACGTCGCCCATGGCGCCGGAACGCACCGGCATGCGCAACTCCGCGCTCGCCTCGGCAGCAGCCCTCACCTCGGTGGCCCTGCTCGGCCAGTCGGCCGGCGCCGCCCAGGCGGACGAGGGGCCGAGCCGCGAGGAGGTCAGTCGGCGGGTCAGTTCGCTCTACGACCGGGCCGAGACCGACACGGGGACCTTCAACGCCACCCGCGCCTCGTCCACGGGACCGCGCAAGCGCGCGGGCAGCCCGGCGGCCTCCGGACGCGACGGTGACGGCGGCCGTGGCGCCGCCCCGCTCGACGACGTGGCCCGGCAGTGGTTCGACATCGCCCGGTCCAAGCTCGGTCCGACGGTGCAGGCCACGCTGCCCAAGGACCGGATGCCGGAACGGCCCGCCGCCCCGGCGCGGGGTGCGCGCCCGTCGGCCGGGGGTGAAGGGGCGCGCGAGATATCTGGGCGTACGGCCTTGGAGCTGCCTGCTGGATCGGGTGCCCCTGTCGCCGAGTTGACGTCCGGTGCCTCGCGTTCGGCGGCTGTGGGTGAGCTGACGGCGGGGCCTGTGGCGGCTCTGCCCGCGGGCGGTGAGGCGGGGGGCGCGCTGGCCCTTCCGGCGGCGCCTGCCGCGTCTTCTGCGCCTGTCGTGCAGCCTGAGGTCGATCAGCGGGCCTCCCTGCGTACGACCAAGGAGCGCAGCCAGCGGAAGTTGGCGCAGGCGCGTGAGTTGCTGTCGGCGTACACCGGGCGGTCCATGGCGGCGATCGAGGCGCCGGCCGCTGTTCCTGCGACTGCTCCTGCCCCTGCCCCTGCTTCGGCGCAGAACCAGTGGGATGCCCTGGAGGCGCAGAGCCCCGCCGATCTGATGACGGTTCCGCCCGGTTCGACGGCTTGGACCGGGCAGTCCTCGGAGGCGTCGGCTGCCTCGGCTGCGTATCTGACGGCAACTCCTAGCGGTGGCCCGGAGTTGAGGGGCCCTCAGGGTTACGGCGTGCCTGACGCGGGCTTCTCCGCGGCTGCGGCTGCCCAGACGGGGAGCTTCCCGGCGGTCGACCAGACCGGCGGCTTCCCTGTGGTCGACCAGACCGGTGGGTTCCCCGTGGTCGACCAGACCGGTGGGTTCCCCGTGGTCGACCAGACCGGTGGGTTCCCGATGGTGGACCAGACCGGGAGCTTCCCCGCGGTCTCGCAGACCGGGAGTTTCCCGGCTGTCGGTCAGATAGGTGGCTTCCCCGCCGTGGACCAGACCGGCAGCTATCCGGCGGTGGCGCAGACGGGTGGCTTCCCGGCGGTGGACCAGACCGGCAGCTTCCCCTTGGTCGCTCCGACCCCCGCGGCAGCTCCGGCGGCGGCCCCTGCGGCCCCGCAGGACAGCCGGGCCCTGCGGGCCCTGGAGTTCGCCCGGGCCCAGACCGGCAAGCCCTGTGTCTGGGGCACGACGGGACCCAACACCTACGACGGCCCCGGGCTCACCCAGGCCGCCTGGAAGGCCGCCGGTATCGCGCTCCCCCGCACCGCCCAGGAGCAGGCCACCGCCGGCCAGGGAGTCGCCCTCACACACCTGGAGCCCGGTGACCTGGTCCTGTACCACGCCGGTCACGTCGGCATCTATTCCGGCAACGGCATGATGATCCACGCCCCCGGCCCCGGCACGGTCATCCGCGAGGAGTCCATCCACTACGCCGGCGAGGACGCGATCCACAGCGCGATCCGGCCCGCCTGAGACGAACGCACCCCCGACGCCGTCGTGTCGGGGGTGCGTTCGTGGTCGTAGGGGCTCAGGGGCGCCCGATGCCGGCTTCCTTGCCGCGCCGGTCCGGGCGGCGCTGCAGCGCCAGCCAGTCGGCGACCGCGGCCGCGATCGGCTGCCCGGTCTCCAGCTCGACGAAGCCGAACTGACCCCCCTGGTTGCACTCCAGAAACCACCAGATGCCGTCCTCGTCCTCCGCGAAGTCGAAGGCGGCGTACGCCAGTCCGGCCAGGGTGACGTACTCCTGCACCGACTTGCCGATCCGGCCGGGCACCGGGACCGGTTCCCACGGATGCCCGGTGTCGCCGTACCGGCCGTCGATCTGGTCGGGTTCGGCGGTCTTGCGCGCGGCGAACATTCTGGTGCCGACGCAGGTCAGCCGGATGTCCGCCCGCTTGGGGACGTACCGCTGGAGCAGGGCCGGTCCGGCCGCGACGGCGGAGAAGTCCGCGTCGGGGCCGATCAGGGTGGTGGGCAGGGCCAGCGGAGGCTCGCCGGGCGGCGGTCCGGAGGCGGACTTCACCACGACCTCCTTGTGCTGCTCGACGAACGCGCGCGCCAGCCGCGGTGCCGTGGTGAACACCGTGGGCGGTACGGCGAACCCGCTGAGGTGGGCGAGTCTGAGCTGCCAGGGCTTGAGCCGTGCCTGGTCGGCGTTGCGGGGATGGTTCATCCACCGTGCGGCGGCGGAGTGCAGCATGCCGTACAGCGCCTGCCGGGTCTCGGCGGTCAGCCAGGGCGAGGGGTCCGGTGCGTGGGCGGCCGGTTCACCGGGCCGGCGCACCCAGATGGAACGCAGCCCTCCCATCGACAGCACATGGCCGTTGACCGACAGATGCCCGTCGAAGTCGCCGTGGGCGTAGTCCGCGGACAGCACGGCCTTGCCGGGCAGGTCGGCCGGGTCCAGCCGCAGCACGGGCGTGCCCGTGGCGTGCAGTTCGCTCACCACCATGTCGGCGGTCACGTCCTCCTCGGACGTGAGGATCAGTACCGTCATGCGCCGGCCGGTTCGTCAGTCGTCGAAGTGGGTGGCGGAACCGGCCGTGGACGTCGTCGTGCCGGCGGCGAGGAGGAGATCCGGGTCGCTGACGGCCGGGCGGCCGTCGGGCAGCATGTTCAACTGCCGGGCCGGGTCGAACGTGTACGGCGTCACCGCCTGGGTGACTCCTCTGGGGAACGCGTAGTTCAGGGTGAAGGGTCGCATCGAAACCTCCGCGGTCGCGTGATGCCTGCGCTACCGTCCCTTACGCGCCTGTTGTGTAACGCATTCACTACATCCAGCCACATGGGGGGTGAACGTCGTCACACCCAACGGGGTGATGTGGGAGCCGCGTTGGGGCTCCGCGGGGTGCCGGTCAGGCCGCCGGTACGCCGCCGCCCTGGAGGCGTTCGAGGTCCGACGGGCGCACCTGGATGACGAGCAGGGCGATGACCGCGGCGATCGCCGTGAAGATCGCGGCCGTGATGAAGGCGGCGGAGACACCGGCGCTGAGGATCTCGTCGGCGAACCGCGCCGGGAGCTGTCCGGTGCGTTCGAAGCGCAGCCGTTCCAGCGGGGTGGCCTGGGCCAGGAAGGCCGGGATCTGTTTGTCCGCCTCGTTGTTGCTGGCCGTCCCGTACATGGTGACCAGGATCGACAGTCCCAGTGATCCGCCGACCTGCTGGGTGGCGTTGAGCAGCCCGGATGCGGCACCGGTCTCCGCGGGGGTCACGTTGGACAGCGCCATCAGCGTCAGGGACACGAACTCCATGCCCATGCCGAGACTGAAGACCAGCATGGGTCCGAGGATGCTGCCCAGGTAGGTCGAGTGGACGTCGGTCAGGGTCAGCCAGGCCAGCCCGGCGGCGGCCAGGATCGCCCCCGTCACCATGAACGGTTTCGGCCCGTACTTGGGCAGGAGCTGGGAGGCGAGCCCGGCGCCGACCGCGATGACGGCGCTCACCGGCAGGAAGGCCAACCCGGCTTGCAACGGGCTGAAGTCGAGCACGTTCTGCACGAACAGCGTGAGGAAGAAGAACATCCCGAAGATCGCCGCGGCGAGGCTCAGCATGATGCCGTAGGTGCCCGCGCGGTTGCGGTCGGCGAACATGTGCAGCGGTGTGATCGGCTGTCTGGACCGCTGCTCGACCAGGATGAACAGCAGCAGGAAGACGACGGCCGCCCCGAACGAGCCGAGCGTCAGCCCGTCCCGCCAGCCCTCCTGCGCGGCCCGGATGAAGCCGTAGACGAGCAGCACCATGCCGATGGTCGACGTCATCGCGCCCAGGATGTCGAAGTGCCCGGCGTGCCGCTCGGACTCGCGGATCCAGCGAGGTGTGGCAAGCACGATGAGCAGGCCGATGGGCACGTTGACGAACAGCACCCAGCGCCAGTTGAGCCACTCCACGAGCATGCCGCCGGCCAGCAGCCCGATCGCACCACCGCCCGCCGACACCGCGGCGAAGACCCCGAACGCCCGGTTGCGCTGCGGTCCTTCGGGAAACGTCGTGCTGATCAGCGCGAGCGAGGTCGGGGAGGCGATGGCACCGCCGACGCCCTGGAGGGCGCGAGCGCTGAGGAGTTGCCACTCGTTCTGGGACAGTCCGCCGAGCAGCGAGGCCAGGACGAAGAGCAGCACACCGAAGACGAACACCCGTCGTCGGCCCAGGATGTCGCCCATCCTGCCGCCGAGGAGGAGCAGTCCGCCGAAGGTGAGCGTGTAGGCGTTGACCACCCAGGACAGGCTGGTCGTCGAGAAGTCCAGCGACCGCTGGATGTCCGGGAGGGCGATGTTCACGATGGTGATGTCGAGCACCACCATCAGCTGACAGGAAGCGATGACGAACAGCGCCATGGCGTTGCCGCGGCCTTTGTCCCGCTCCGCGTCCTGCGGGGTGGTCGTTGCTTGGGGTGTCGGCTCCGAAGGGCTCATCGCATCGCCGTGGGCGGGGGTTCGGGGGCCGGGTCGGAATCGGACTGGCTGCCCGCCACCTTTCGACCGTACGCCGGTGCCGTACGCCCCTCCAGTCGATCACCGACCGGACGGCACGGGCCTCTTGAGGGGCACGCGGGCCCGCCCGTCGACACGCCCCGGCCGTCGTCGGGGCGCGTGTAGGGGGACGGTTGGCTGCTCAGGCGGCCGGGGGGATGTTCTGGTTGGCGCGGAAGAAATTGTCCGGGTCGTACGTCCGCTTGACGGCGGCGAGCCGGTCGTAGTGCCCGCGGTAGGTGTTCCGGACGCGGTCCGTCCCCTCCCCCTCACCGATGAAGTTGATGTACGAGCCGCCCATGGAGTACGGGTGCAGATCGGTCTGGTACGCGACCGCCCAGTCACGGATGACGTCGGCGTTGGCGGGGTCGGGGTCGACGCCCGCGATCACCGCGGACCACACGGCGTCCCGGTACGCCCAGGCCGTGTCGTCGGGCCCCACCTGATGGGCGGCGGCGTCGACGGGATACAGGTGCATCAGGGACAGCGGGGTGGGGAGGTTCTCCCCGTACTTGTGGTGCACGTCGATCGAGGAGTCGCTGATCGAGTCGAAGAAGTCACCGCGCCAGTACCACTGGTAGCCCTTCGGGATCAGCTCGTCGAACATGCTCTGCACGGCCGGGTACGGCATGGGCGCGCTGAAGTGGAAGGCGGGCGGCGCGGGATCGTTCACCGGGGCCAGTAGCCGCTCGAACTGATCGTCCTCCGGATCGCCGGTGTAGCACCAGACGACTCCGCACATCTTCTGCCCGTGGATCGCCTCCGGGAACGGGGGGCCGGGCGGGATGCTGAACAGGGTGAAGAATCCGTACAGGTCCGCCGGCGCCGCGGGCAGGAAGTCCCGGTACCAGCGCAGCACTTCGGGCGTCCGGTCGACCGGCCACACCGTCACGCCGAACCCGACCGTGCCCACCGGGTGCAGACGGAAGGTGAACGACGTCACCACCCCGAAGTTCCCGCCGCCGCCGCGCAGCGCCCAGAACAGATCGGGGTGCTCCTCCTCGGAGGCGGTGACGAAGCTGCCGTCGGCGAGCACGACGTCGGCGGAGGTCAGACTGTCGATCGTCAGGCCGTACTTGCGGGTCAGGTACCCGTGCCCGCCGCCCAGCGTCAGGCCGCCCACGCCGGTCATCGAGACGATGCCGGCCGGCACACCCAGTTCGAACGTGTGGGTCGCGTGGTCGAGATCGCCGAGCTGTGCCCCGCCGGCGACCTGCGCGGTCCTCGTCTTGGGGTCGACGCGGACCCCGCGCATGGTCGACAGGTCGAGGACGAGCGCGTCGTCCACCAGGCAGAGGCCCGGACCGCTGTGCCCGCCGCCCCGCACCGCGAGTTCCACCCCGGTGTCCCTGGCGCAGGCGATCGCCGTGCGCACGTCCGCGACGTCCACGCACTGCGCGAACGCGGCGGGACGCCGGTCGATCATCGCGTTGTAGATCTTGCGGGTCTCGTCGTACTCAGGGTCCTGCGGGGTGATGACGGGTCCCCGCATTCCCGCGCGCAGTTCCTCGAGTGCCGTTGCGTTGATGGCGCCCATAACCGGACCCCTTCGCTCGAAGTCGGTGAGCCACGGATGGCGGCACCCGGCCTCCGGCGTCCGGGCGGGAGCAGGGGCGCACGGTGCGGCTGATCCGTTCGCACCTCGTGCAGATGTCGGCAGAACGCCTCGTCCCGCCGTTCTCCAGTGTTCTCCGGTCGTGGGGCGGACGCACGTCGATCGTGGACCGGCCCGCCGGGGGTGTGGGTGAGGGCGGGCCGGTCCTTGATCAGGCGGCGACGGCCTCTCGGTCGGCGTCGGCGTCGGCTTCGCCTCCGGTTTCGGCTCCGGCTTCGGCCTTAGCTCCGGCTTCGGCGTCGGCGTCGGCCGTTGCTTCGGCTTCGGCGAGGAGGCGGGCGAGCGTGGCGCGGGCTCGGGCCACGCGTGAACGGACCGTCCCCACGGGGCAGTCGCTCCACTCGGCGGCCTCCGCGTACGGCAGTCCGGCCAACTGGGTCAGCACGAACGCCTCACGCCGCTCGTCGGGCAGCGCGTCCAGCAGGTCGAGCAGCACGACCCCTTCCTCGAAGCCGGGCAGACCGGCGGGCTGGGCGCGTTCGGCGGCGCGCGTCCAGTCGTCGGTCTCGCACAGCCGGGGCCGGGCGGCCGCGTACCGGTGGCTGTCGATCACCGCGCGCCGCGCGATGGCCAGCAGCCAGGTGCGCGCCGACGAACGGCCCTCGAACCGGTGCAGACTGCCGAGCGCCCGCAGGAACGTGTCCTGCGCCAGGTCGTCGGCGGCCTGCGGATCGGCCGACAGATGGGTTACGTACCGTACGACGTCCCGGTGCAGGGAGCGGACGAAACGCTCGGCGGCGTCCGGGTCGCCGGCGCGGGCCGCCAGCGCCCACGTGGTCGCCGGCTCGTCCTGGGGCACGCGCGGGGCGGGCAGGGCAGGAGTGATCACCTGAGTCCTTCTCGGGTAGCCCGGACTCCGGTACGGCGGATGCGTGACAGGGCATGACAGTGCAGGACAGACGCACGCACGCGCGGTGCCGGAGAGCCCGGGGATGCGGGGCATGGCCACGGCCGTACGGGCGCACGACCGTGGGCCCGAGGCACGGTCGGCATCGGCATATCGCCGTGTCTCCGTGTCGCCAAATCGTCACGGCACGGGATCGGATGGCCTCGGGTGAACCGGCTGTCTCAGACGACAGCGGGCCCTGCGGGCGGCCCCCGAGAGGTGATGGTGTGGACGAGCGGGAGCAGGCGCGGCGCCCGCTCGGAGCGAGCCCGGCGCGGCCGAAGGCGTGGGCGGTCGGGGGGCGGCGCGGGCAGGAAGAGGACAAGGCGCAGCGGCGCGGCCAGCCAGCCGGCGACGGCCCGCAGGATCCGGAAGGCGGCCCGCTCGCCGTGCCCCAGCCACAGGCCACACAGCAGCGCGGCGAGTGTGTGGGCGGCGAACATGGCGAGCGACGCGTCACCGCTCACGTCGTGGGCCATGGACATGGGCGGCGCGCCTGTGTGGGCCGCACCCATGTGTTCCAGCGCCGTGTGCGCTGTGTGGGACGCGCCCATGTGGTCCGGACCCATGTGGTGCAGGGCTGTGTGGCCTTCATCCACGGGCCCACGGCCCATGTCCGCCGATGCCCCACCCACCCCGACGCCCTGCGCCAGCTCGAACACCGCGTGCAGCGCGCCTTGGGCCACGACCACGACGGACACGACCAGCGGCAGTCCCCGTTCCCGGCCGGCGAGGCACCAGCCCACGCCACATGTGGCCAGCAGACCGGCGACGAGCGTCCACCACGGGACGGCGGCACCCGACATCGAGGTGTGACCGAGGGCAGCGAGCAGCACACAGACGGACGCGAACACCGCGGCCCGTATCGCACGCACGCCCCACCCAGCACCCATGACGGCCTCATCCTCGCATCCCGGGCCGGCTCGTCAGCGGTGGATACACATCACTGGGGGACAGTACGGCGGTGCCGATGCCACAGGCATGAGGCGACGACCACGAACGGCCACACGGACTGAATGGCCGTCACCAGCCGCTCGGCCACCCCGGCGGCACCGTCCTGCTCCATCTCGATCATGAACCAGGCGGCACTGCCCAACATCACGGCGGTCGCGGTGAACGCGGGGACGGGGCGCAGCCCCCAGGGCGCTGTCGCACTTCGGTGCGCGGCCAGCACGGGCCACACCGCGAGAAAGGCGAACCCGATCCCGGTGACCGTTCCATGGCTGAGGGAGCCGCCGCTGCTCGGCGGCGGCAGCAACGCCACCACGACCGCCGTGATGCCGCCGGCGCCGAGGGCGAGCCGGCCGGGGAGCGCCGCGGGGCGCAGTCCGAGGGCGGTGCAGAGGTGGCAGACGCCGAGGGCGGCGAGCGCCGAGGTCATCACCCAGAACCCCCGGGCCCCGTAGGCTGCCAGGACGCTGATGGTCTGGGTCACCGGGTCGTATGCCGGCCCTTCGAGGTGCGCCGCGATCAGCCAGCCCCCGATCAGTACGACCGGCGCGGATCCCGACGACAGCAGAGCCCACGTAGGCACAAGTCGCATCAAACCACCGTAAAGCCGACTTATTGCCGGTTTCACGACGTACACGCGGAGGGGTTCTGGGGGCGGGGCGGGTGAGGTGGTGGTGGCTCAGTCGTCCGTGGCGGGAGGGGCGACGACGCTGACGTGACCGGCGGCGCCGTCCCACTCCCACAGGTTCACCGGGCCTGGCAGGCCCCGGGGGACGACGACGGCGGGGACCGGCTCGGTGGTGGCGAAGGACCGTTCGGTCCCCCGGTCCGGTTCCTTGGTGCCGGCCGGGCCACGCCACCGGCCGACCGCCCAGGAGGTGCCGGCGGCCCCGAGTCCGGTGGCGGAGGAGTCCCGCCGTGTGTCCAGACGTGTGGGGACGGTGCGGCCGTTGGCCCGCCACTCCGCGACGAGCGCGGCGTAGATCGAGGGGCGCCCACCGGGTGTGCCGGTGGGCGGTACGACGTACGACAGGGGCGCGGAATCGTTGCCCAGGACACGCCGCGCCGTGTCTCTGTTGTCCATGCCAGAGCAAACGGTTCGGCGTGCGCCGGTGGTACGCGCAATGCCACCGCCACCACCCGGTCGGGTGAGACCGTCCCCCGTATGGCCCACAGGGATCGCGCCAAAACGGTGCGGGGTCTGGTGCGGCGCCGGGCGCGCACGGCTCGGTTCGGGGCGCGCGTTCCACCTTCCGCCTGTTTGGCGCGCGGGCGCTCGCCCCATACGGGGAATTGCGCTCCGCCGTATGGCCGCAGCACCCGTCACCCGGTCCACTGAGGCCTTCACCGCTCACATCGGGAGGCTTCCTACATGGCACTGACGGAGTGGACGAGGTCGATGGAGTGGCTGGCCGCGGCCTCGGCGGATCCCGGCGCGTGCAAGCACGAGTGGCAGAACGGCACGACCGGCGTGGCCCTCCTCGCGGCGGGGCGCTTCTGGGACGTGCTGGTCGTGCCGGAGGAGCTGGGCCTGCATGTGGCGGACCTGCTGGACGAGTTACCGCTGCTGGACCGCGGCCCCTGTCTGCTGGACACCCGGCGCCGCCGGGTGGGCTTCCTGCTGCCGCCGGAACCGCGGACGGTGTGGGTCGGCACCGGCGTGCGGCTGCTCGGGGCGGGCTCGTGGATCGCCGCTCCCGCCCCGCACTGCCGCTGGGGCGCGCTGCGCTGGCTGGTCCCGCCGGACGGCACCGGCACGCTGAACATCCCGGAGGTCATGGAGGTGGCCCTCGAACGCTGCGCGGGCGAGCTGTCCCGCCTCCAGGGCCGTGCCGCGCCGGCCGCGCGGGACAGGCGTACGGCCCTGCTGTGACCGGCCGGTGTCTCGCCTCTCAGCCGAGGAAGCTGAGGCGGACCTGCCGGTTCGGGTTGTCGCGGTTGGTGTCCACCAGGCACACGGACTGCCAGGTGCCGAGTTCGAGCCGTCCGCCCACGACCGGCAGCGTCGCGTGGGGCGGCACGATCGCGGGGAGGACGTGGTCGCGGCCGTGGCCGGGGCTGCCGTGCCGGTGCTGCCAGCGGTCGTCGGCGGGCAGCAGGGTGTGCAGCGCGGCGAGGAGGTCGTCGTCGCTGCCGGCGCCGGTCTCGATGATCGCGATGCCGGCCGTGGCGTGCGGCACGAAGACGTTCAGCAGGCCGTCGCGGCCCCCGGCGGCCTCCCGCAGGAAGGACTCGCAGGCGCGGGTGAGGTCCACGACCCGCTCCGAGGAGCCGGAGGCGACGTTCAGGACTCGGGTGGTGAAGGCGTCTGACATGCCGTCCATCCTGGCTCATCGCACGGGAAGATCCGTGCCCGCCGGTCCGTTGGTTGAGATGTGAACAGCATTGAGGCGGTCGAGACGGTCGACGTGGTGGTCATCGGCGCCGGTCAGGCGGGGCTGTCGAGCGCGTATCACCTGCGGCGCACCGGGTTCGAGCCCGGTCGTGACTTCGTGGTGCTCGACCACTCCCCCGGTCCGGGCGGCGCCTGGCAGTTCCGCTGGCCCTCGCTGACGTACGGCAAGGTGCACGGAATGCACTCGCTGCCCGGTATGGAGCTGACCGGCGCGGACCCAGAGCGGCCGTCGTCCGAGGTGATCACGGAGTACTTCGCGGACTACGAGCGGACGTTCGACCTGCGCGTCCGGCGCCCGGCGGAGGTGCGGGCCGTCCGCGAGGGCGCCGACGGCCGGCTGCTCGTCGAGAGCTCGGCCGGAACGTGGGCGACACGGGCGCTGATCAACGCGACCGGCACCTGGGACCGGCCGTTCTGGCCGCGCTACCCCGGCCAGGAGACGTTCCGGGGGCGGCAGTTGCACACGGCGCAGTACCCCGGGCCGGAGGCCTTCGCGGGGCTGCGGGTCGTGGTGGTCGGCGGCGGCGCGTCGGGCACGCAGCACCTGATGGAGATCGCCCCGTACGCGGCGGCCACGACCTGGGTGACCCGGCGTCCGCCGGTCTTCCGGGAGGGGCCCTTCACCGAGGACCTCGGCCGGGCGGCCGTAGCCCTGGTCGAGGAGCGGGTCCGGCAGGGGCTGCCGCCCAAGAGCGTGGTGTCGGTCACCGGGCTGCCGCTGACCGAGCCCGTGCGGCAGGGGATCGCCGACGGCGTGCTGGACCGGCAGCCGATGTTCGACCGGATCACGCCGGACGGCGTGGAGTGGAAGGACGGGCGGCAGGTGGCCGCCGACGTCATCCTGTGGGCGACCGGTTTCCGGGCCGCCATCGATCATCTGGCGCCGCTGCGACTGCGCGAGCCGGGCGGCGGCATCCGGGTGGAGGGGACGCGTGCGGTCGCCGATGCCCGGATCCATCTCGTCGGCTACGGGCCGTCCGCCAGCACGATCGGCGCCAACCGCGCGGGCCGCGCGGCCGTCCGGGACATCAGACGGCTGCTGTCGGAGGAGCCGGTGGCGGCGTGATCGGGCGTTCTGCGGTTCGGCGGCCGGAGTGCGGGGCCGGCCTGAAGGTCAGCGGCGGGGGCACGGGGCCGACCCACTGAGTGAGGGGGACCGACCCGCGGGTCAGCTGCTCGGTGACGGCGCGGCCTTGCTGCGGAGCGCGCTGGATTCGGCCACATTGCGCTGGTGCTCCGCGTAGTCGGCGGTGAAGCGGGTGTCGCCGGGCTTGACGGTGACGAAGTACAGCCAGTCGCCGGTGGCCGGATTGACGGCGGCGCGCATGGCCTCCTCGCCCGGGTTGGCGATCGGCGTGGGCGGCAGGCCCATCCGCTGGTACGAGTTGTAGGGGCTGTCGATCCGGGTGTCGGCCTGGCTCGCGCGCCCGGAGGAACGCTTCAGCGCGTAGTTCACCGTGGAGTCCAGCTGCAGCGGCATGCCGCGCTCCAGCCGGTTGAACACGACCCGCGCCACCTTGGCCATGTCGGCCTTGGTCGTGGCCTCGGCCTGGATGATGCTCGCGATGGTGACCGCCTGGTAGACGTTCATGGCGTTGCGCTGGGCCCCGGCGGCGATCGGCGCGCGGCTGAACTTCTGGTCGGCCTTGGCGACCATGTCCGCGAGCAGCGTCTCCGGTGTGACCCGGGTGCCGTCGCGCTCCAGGGAGTACGTCGCGGGGAAGAAGTAGCCCTCGGGGTTGCCGTCGGCCTCGTTCGGCAGCTTGAGGTTCGCCTTGCCCAAAGACTTCCTGGTGCTGCCGGGCGGCAGGGCGAGGGCCTTGTCGACCGCCGCGTAGACCTGGCCGGCGCGCCAGCCGGGCGGGATCACGAGGGAGGTGGGCAGCGCCGGTTCCTCCTCGCCGGTGATCAGCAGCGGCACCGCCACGGCGGTGCCGGCCACGACGGCGCCCGCGGCGATGAGGGCGATACGGCCCCGGCGCGTGAGCCGGATGGTGCTCCGTGACGGAGTGTTCAGATACATGCGGGAACGGTAACCCGCACAACCTCACAAAAGCGGCATATCGTCACCCCGTCGGCTCCAGTTGTGCGTCCCTGCGGACCAACGCGGCGTAGCGGCCGTCGCGTGCCAACAGCTCCTCGTGCGTACCGCGTTCGGCGAGGCGCCCCGCGTCGAGGACGACGATCTGGT
Organism: Streptomyces sp. RK62; assembly: GCF_018070255.1. NCBI lineage: Bacteria > Bacillati > Actinomycetota > Actinomycetes > Kitasatosporales > Streptomycetaceae > Streptomyces > Streptomyces sp. RK62. Next base: position 495,577 of record NZ_JAGPYD010000003.1, read on the forward strand.
CGGCGCCCCGAATGGTCGACAGCCGGTGGGCGATGGTGACCGTGGTGCGGTTGGCCGAGAGGGCGTCGATGGCCTGCTGGACGGCGTGCTCGGTACGGGTGTCGAGGGCGCTGGTCGCCTCGTCGAGGATCAGCACCGGCGGGTCGCGCAGGATGGTGCGGGCGATGGCGAGGCGCTGCTTCTCGCCGCCGGAGAAGCGGTGGCCTCGTTCGCCGACGACGGTGTCGTACCCGTCGGGCAGCGAGGCGATGTGGTCGTGGATCTGGGCGGCCATCGCCGCCGCGTGCAGCTCCTCGTCGGTGGCGTCCGGCTTGGCGAAGCGCAGGTTGTCGGCGACGGAGGCGTGGAAAAGGTATGTCTCCTGCGAGACGACGCCCACGGCCCGGGCGAGGGTGTCGAAGTCCAGGTCGCGCACGTCGACGCCGTCGAGGGTGACGCGGCCGCCCGTCACGTCGTACAGGCGGGGCACGAGGTGGCCCAGGGTCGACTTGCCGGCGCCGGTGGGGCCGACGACCGCGAGGCTGCTGCCGGCCGGGACGGTGACGTCGATGCCGTCGAGGATCGGACCGCTCTTGCCGTCGTAGCGGAACTCGACACTCTCGAAGCGGACCTCGCCCTTGACGCGGTCGAGGTGGACGGCGTCCTCGCGCTCGGTGATGTCGATGGGGAGGTCCAGGTACTCGAAGATGCGCTGGAAGAGCGCGAGCGAGGTCTGGATCTGCACGCCGGTGGAGAGCAGGCTGACGGCGGGCCGGAACAGGCCCTGCTGGAGCGAGACGAACGCGACGATCGTGCCGATGGAGACCTGCGGGCCGCCGAGTTGGAGCGCCAGGCCCGCGGTCCAGTAGATGAAGGCCGGCATCGCGGCCATGACGATGGTGATGACCGCCATCCGCCAGCGGCCCGCCATGCTGGAGCGCACCTCGAGGTCGACCAGTTGCTCGGACTCGTCGGAGAACGCCTTGGTCAGCGAGTCGGAGCGGCCCATGGTGCGGCCGAGCAGGATGCCGCTGACGGAGAGCGACTCGGTGACGGTGGCCGCCATCGCGGCCATCTGCTTCTGCCGCTGGGTGGTGATCTTCTTGCGTTCATTGCCGACGCGGCGGCTGATCCAGACGAAGACGGGCAGCAGGAGCAACGACACGAGGGTGAGCCGCCAGTCGAGCGCGATCATCGCGACGATGGTGGCGACCACGCTGGTCGCGTTGGAGACCAGGGAGGTCGCGGTGGAGGTGACCGTCGCCTGCATGCCGCCGATGTCGTTGGCGATGCGGGACTGGACCTCGCCGGTGCGGGTGCGGGTGAAGAAGGCGAGCGACATGCGCTGGAGCCGGCCGTAGACGGCGGTGCGCAGATCGTGCATGACGCGCTGGCCGACCGTGGTGGAGATCAGCGTCTGGAGCACGCCGAAGACGCTGGTGAGGACGGCGCTGAGGATCATGCCGAGCGCCAGCAGACTGAGCAGACCGGTGCGGCCCTGAGGGATCGCTACGTCGAGGATCTCCTTCAGCAGGAACGGCGTGGCGACGCCGACCAGCGACGAGGCGCCGACCAGCAGGCCGACGACCGCCAGGCGGCCTCGGTACGGGCGGAAGAGCCGCAGGATGCGGCGGACCTGCCGCGGCTGCTCGGGGTCGGCTGCGGGTGGGGTCCAGGCGGGTTCGCGGTCGGGGTGCATGGGCTCCTACGGAGGTGGGCGGGCGCGGGACTGACGGAGCTTAGCTCATTGTTACCTATGCTCACAATGAACGTAGTCCTGATATTGTTCCCGCATGACCATGCCCGATGCCGAAGGCCCGCTCGCCGAGCATCTGCTGCGCCTCACCCGACGGGTGCACCGGATCCAGAAACGGCACCTGCAGGAGTGCGGCGTCGGGATCACTCCGGCGCAGTCCCGCCTTCTGCGCACCCTGGCTCACTACGACGCGCCCCCGCGGATGGCCGACCTCGCCGAACGGCTGGAGGTGGTCCCACGCGCCGTGACGACCCTGGTCGACGCGCTGGAGGAGAGCGGGAAGGTACGCCGGGTCCCGGACCCCACCAACCGCCGGGTGATCCGCATCGAGCTCACCGACGACGGGCGCAGCACCCTGCGTGAACTGCACCGGGCGCGGCGCTCGGCCGCGGAGGAGATCCTCGCGCCGCTGACGGACGAGCAGCGGAAGGTCCTGGGCGGTCTGCTGGACACCCTGGTCGACGGGGGCACGGGTCGCGGCTGCTGAGCGCGGCCGCTGTGTCGGTGGGAGTCAGCTTGCGGGCCGGTGGGAGCGCGATCGCCGTGTCAGCGGGAGCGCCGCAGGTCGGCTCTGTCACCCATGACGATCACAGGATGCCGCGCCGGATCGAGCGTGCGCAGCAGATACCGCATGGCCGTTTCGGACACGCTGACGCAGGCGGACGTGCCACTGCCGTGGTCCATGTGCAGCCAGATGCTTCCGCCCTTGCGCCGGCCCTCGGGACGGGTGGGGTCGTTGGGAGACGTGCCCCTGATCCGGTTGTAGTCGATGGCGATGACGTAGTCGAAGTCGTGCCAGTGCGACTCCGCCCACCAGCGCGGTGCCGCGAACGCCGGTGAACGCGTGTACGGCAGCTTGGCGCCCGGGTCCTCACGTACGCCGCCCGCGTCGCTCAGCGTGAACACGCCGACCGGGCTGCGGTTGTCGCCCTCGTGGTGGTCGGTGTTCCAGCCCTTCTTGCCGTTGTGCGCGGGCCAACCGCGCACCCGTTCCCAGGTGGAGCCCTGCTTGCGGTAGTACACGACCGTGGCGTCCGCTGAGTTCCTGCCGTCGCCGTAGACCACCACGGCCTGCCTGGATGTCGCGGGGATGCGTGCGTGCCAGTGGTCGCCGACGCCGGGGATGCGCGTCGGCTCCGCCGCGTCGGCCGAGGGTGCCCGTGATGTCCGGGCGGCTTGCGCGCCCGCTCCCGCGCCGGGTCGCGCGCCGTCGCACGCCGTGAGGATCGTCAGGAGGGACGCGACAGCGGCCGCCGCGGCCACCGCCCGTCGAGTGCCGGTGGTGCGCATCGGCCCATGGTCGCACCGAGCACCCGCCGGGGGCGGGAAGGCGGGCGGTCCGAGCCGGGACCGGCCCGGACCGGATCCGAGCGGCGCCGCGGAAAACCGTTTGCGCGCGGCCACGCCCCGACGTCAACCTGTCACGGTTTGCTGCCGCCGTGCGAGGCCGCTGCTCACGCACCCGCCCTCCTCCTCTCCCCCTCCCTGCCACGAGCCACTGGGACGTCATGCAGATTCAAGACCTTCCGTATCCCGACCCGGGTGTGCCCGACGCGCGCTCCGGGCCCCGCTTCCTGTGGTGGCTCTTCAAGAACCAGTTGGACGGCCAGCTCAAGGCCCTCGCCTGGGGCATGCTCCACTTCCTTTCGGTGTCCGCGCTGCCGTTCTGCGTGGGCGTCGCCATCCAGGCCGTCGTCGACCGCTCCGGCGGCCGACTCGCCCTGGCGGGCGGGCTGTTGGCGCTGTGCTGCGCCGGGAGCGCGCTCGGCGACACCTTCCTGCACCGCGCCGCCGTCACCAACTGGATCACCGCCGCCGCCCGCGTCCAGCAGGTGCTGGCCCGCAAGGCCGCCCATCTGGGCTCGGCGCTGACCCGGCGGGTCGCGGCCGGCGAGGTCGTGGCCGTGTCGACGGGCGACGTCGAGAAGATCGGCTGGTTCGTCGAGGCGCTGTCCCGCTTCACCGCGGCCGCGGTCACCATCGTGCTGGTCTGTGTCGGGCTCGTCGTCTACCAGCCCGCGCTGGGCGTGATCGTCGCGGTGGGCCTGCCTGTGCTGGCGCTCGCCGTCCTCCCGCTGCTTCCGCGTGCGACCGGGCGGGCCGACGTGCAGCGAGAGAAGGCGGGCCGCGCCACGGAACTGGCCTCGGACACCGTCGCCGGCCTGCGCGTCCTGCGGGGCATCGGCGGCGAGGAGCTCTTCCTCGACCGCTACCGCGCCGCCTCGCAGGAGGTGCGCCACGCCGCGGTGCGCAGCGCCCGCATGTGGTCCCTGATCTCCGCCATCCAGGTCCTGCTGCCGGGCCTGCTGCTGATCACCGTGGTCTGGTACGGCGTCCGCCTCACCGGTCAGGGCCGCGTCGACGTCGGCGAACTCGTCGCCGTCTACAGCTCTGTCATGATCCTCACCTACCCGCTGCGGCACTTCGAGGAGATCGCGATGGCGTACTCCTTCTCACGGCCGTCGGCCCGCCGCGCGGCGCGGGTGCTGTCCCTGGAGCGCGCCACCGACACCGGCGGCACCCTGACCGGCGGGGAACTGCCGTCCGGCGACCTGTACGACCCGGCGACCGGACTGCTCGCCCCCGCCGGCCGGTTCACGGCCGTGGTGTGCGGCGACCCGGACGCCGCCGGACGGCTCGCCGAACGACTCGGCGGACACCCCTCGGAGAAGAGCGAGTCCGTCCTCCTGGGCGGCGTGCCCCTGGACGAGGTGCCGCTCGGCATCGCCCGTACGGCCGTCCTGGTGCAGGACAAGGACCCGGTGCTGCTCTCCGGCACCCTGCGCGAACTCCTCGACGTGCCCAAGTCGGGGGCCGTCGCCCCGGAACCGGCGCTGTCCGCCGCCCAGTGCGAGGACGTCCTCGCCGCGCTGGTCCAGGGGTCGGTCGACGCCGCGGACCCGATGGACGCGCGGATCACCGAACGCGGGCGGTCGCTGTCCGGTGGGCAGCGCCAGCGGCTCGCGCTCGCCCGGTCGCTGGTGACGGACCCGGAAGTCCTGGTCCTCGACGAGCCGACCTCGGCCGTCGACTCCCACACCGAGGCGCGGATCGCGCAGGGCGTACGGGACCTGCGGGCGGGGCGCACCACGGTGGTGTTCACCTCCTCGCCTCTGCTCCTGGACCGCGCCGACCGGGTCGTCCTCCTCCATGAGGGCGAGGTCGTCGCCGTCGGCGTCCACCGCGACCTGCTGCACTCCGAACCGCGGTACCGGGCCGTCGTGACCCGCGAGCCCGACGATGACCGGGACCACCACCGGAATGGGGACCTGCCGGTGGCGGCCGCGCACGGCTCCGCCCTGGACGACGTCATGAAGGAACTGGAAGAGATCGAGGAGTCGGCATGATCGGCGTTGCGCCTCCGGCCTACGACCCGGCGGCCCCGACGACGGCGCACACGCTGCCGGTCGGCGCCCCCGCGACCGTACGCGCCTATGTGGCCGAGCTGTTCCGCAGGCACCGCCGCGCGTTCCTGCTCCTCGTGCTGGTGAACACCGTCGCGGTCGTCGCCTCCATGGTCGGGCCCTGGCTGCTGGGCGGGCTGGTGGAGCGTGTGTCCGACGGTGCCGCCGGACGGGACCTCCGTCTGGAACTCACCGTCGACCTGTTCGTCGCCGCGCTCCTCGTCCAGGCCGCGTTCGTCCGGCAGGTGCGGCTGCGCGGCGCGATGCTCGGCGAGCGGATGCTGGCCGATCTGCGCGAGGACTTCCTCGTCCGGTCGGTCGGGCTGCCGCCGGGCGTCCTGGAGCGGGCCGGGACCGGCGATCTGCTGTCCCGGATCACCACGGACATCGACCGCCTCGCCAACGCGATGCGCGAGGCGGTGCCGCAACTGGCGATCGGTGTGGTCTGGGCGGCCCTGCTCCTTGGCGGGCTCGTCGTGACCGCTCCCCCGCTGGCCGCCGCCGTCCTGGTCGCGGTGCCGCTGCTGGTGGCGGGCTGCCGCTGGTACTTCCGGCGGGCGCCGTCGGCCTACCGGTCGGAGGCCGCCGGGTACGCCGCCGTGGCCGCCGCGCTCACCGAGACCGTGGACGCCGGGCGCACGGTGGAGGCCCACCGGCTCGGCGAACGCCGGATCGAGCAGTCCGATCTGCGGATCAAGCAGTGGACCGCCTGGGAGCGGTACACCCTGTGGCTGCGGTCGGTGCTGTTCCCGGTCATCAACGTCACCCATGTGACCGTCCTGTCCTCCGTGCTGCTCATCGGCGGGGTGTTCGTCCTGCAGGGCTGGATCGGGGTCGGCCAGCTGACCACCGGCGCGCTGATCGCGCAGATGCTGGTGGACCCGGTCGGGCTGATCCTGCGCTGGTACGACGAGCTGCAGGTGGCGCAGGTGTCCCTGGCCCGGCTGGTCGGTGTCCGGGACATCGAGCCGGACGCCGGGGACGCGCGGCTGACGCCGGACGGGCGGGACGTGCACGCCGACCGTGTGCACTTCGGCTACCGGGAGGGCGTGGACGTGCTGCGCAAGGTCTCCCTGGAGGTCGCGCCCGGCACCCGGCTCGCCCTGGTCGGCCCCTCGGGTGCCGGCAAGTCCACCCTGGGCAGGCTGCTCGCCGGTATCTACGCGCCCCGGGACGGCCGCGTCACCCTCGGCGGTGCCGAACTGTCCCGGATGCCCGCCGAGCGGGTCCGCGCCCATGTGGCCCTGGTCAACCAGGAGCACCACGTCTTCGTCGGCTCCCTCCGCGACAACCTCCTGCTCGCCCGCACCGGCGCGGGCGACGCCGAGCTGTGGGAGGCGCTGCGCGCGGTCGACGCGGACACCTGGGCGCGGGCGCTGGACGAGGGCCTGGACACCGAGGTCGGCTCCGGCGGGTTCGCGCTCACCCCGGCGCAGGCCCAGCAGATCGCGCTGGCCCGGCTGGTGCTGGCCGATCCGCACACCCTGGTCCTGGACGAGGCGACCTCGCTCCTCGATCCCCGGGCCGCCCGTCATCTGGAGCGCTCGCTGGCCCGGGTCCTGGACGGCCGCACGGTCGTCGCCATCGCCCACCGCCTGCACACCGCCCACGACGCCGACCTCATCGCCGTCGTGGAGAACGGACGCGTCAGCGAGCTGGGCAGCCATACGGAGCTGGTGGCGGCGGACGGCGCCTACGCGGCGCTGTGGCGGTCCTGGCACGGGTGACGGCGGCGCGGGCGAAGGCGGCCGGCGCGAGCCGGGTGGCCCCGGTGGCCCGGCGCCCCGGGCACCCGGAGTACGGCACGGCTCGGTGAGGTCCGGCGGGTCCGGGACCACTCGCCCGGGCCGTGCCGTTGCGCAGGGGTGAAAAGGGGTGGAAGGCTGGATATCGGCACCGGTTCGGGGAGCACCCGGGAACCTCGCGGTTCGCGCCGGGTGCGACCTGTGCCCCGCGGCGCGGCGCCACGCCGTCGACCGCGGTGACCTCGGGCCCTTCCCCACCACCTGGAGGTACCCGTGAACAGCGCCGACGGATGGGGTGACGACGTCTACCAGCCCGACAGCGACGAGCAGCGCGAGGACACCGGGCTCCTCGACGCGGAGGACACGCTGGAGGAGGACGGCGTCGACGATCCCCTCGACCGCGGCTGGTCCCCTCCGGAACGCCCCTGGGCGGTGGAGCACGACGGGGTCACCGCTGCCGAACGCCACCGGGGCGAGAGCCTCGACCAGCGGCTCGCCGAGGAGCTGCCCGACCTCGCCACCCCCGATGGCGACGGTATGGGGGACGCCGAGGACACCGACGGTGAACTGCTCGACGAGGAGGTCGGCGCCGCGCGCTCCGGACGGCTCGTGGCACCGGACGAGGGTGCCCATGAGGACGAGGAGAGCGCACTCGTCGCCACCGACGTCGGTATCGACGGTGCGGCCGCGTCCGCGGAGGAGGCCGCGATGCACATCGTCGACGAGGACGCCCTGTCCGGCTGAGCCCATCTCCGGTCCGTGCGGTCCGGCACCCGTCCTTTGGACCTCCGCCTCCCCTTCCGGCCCGACGCCGTCACACGAGGAGTACGCATGCAGCAGGACAAGCACCCCGACTACCACCCGGTCGTCTTCCGTGACCGGGCCGCCGGCTACGCCTTCCTGACCCGCTCCACCGCGACCAGTGAGCAGACCATCGAGTGGGACGACGGCGAGACCTACCCGGTCGTGGACGTCGAGATCTCCTCGGAGAGCCACCCCTTCTACACGGGCAAGGCCCGCACGGTGGACACCGAGGGCCGCGTCGCCGCGTTCGAGCGGCGCTACGGAGGCGGCGGAGCCGGCCAGGGCGGCTGACCCGGCGCCCGGGCGGCGGACGGGTCGCCGCCCGGTCAGATCACGTTCAGCGCCGCCGCGCAGCCCACCCCGCCCAGCACCATGAACGCCGGCATCAGCACCCTGAGCTCCACCCAGCTGCCGGCCCGGAACCGCATGAACTTCGGCGGGCCCAGCGGGTACCAGCGCTTGCGTCCCACCGGGATGGGCCACAGGATCGGGCAGCCGGACACCGTGAGCGCGTCCCCGATGTCGTGCACCAGGGCACCCAGCACGACGGGCAGCCCCAGCCACAGGTACTCCTGGCCCGGTGCCGTGAACAGCCAGTCCGAACCGTGGCCCGGCTTGTCGAGGACACCCGCCAGGATCCAGGAGCTGGTCGCGGCGAGCAGCCACACCAGCACATCGGCGCTCGCGCCACGCGTCGCACGCCACAGCAGGCCCTCGATGGCCAGCACCAGGTGGACGAAGAGAATCGCCAGCACCGCCCAGCGGTCCCCCGCCAGCGCCAGGGCCGAGGTGCCGCCGCCGATGAGGGCCGCCCACAGCCAGGTGTGCGTCAGTGTGCGGTGGCCGCCCGAGCGCCGCGGGTCGCCCGGCTTCTTCGTGCCCTTGTAGACGGCGTACGAGAGCTTGTCGACGACCTCGCACAGCCAGCGCGACAGCGGTCCGAAGGCCCGCGAGATGGTGGCCGCCTTGTGGTCGAGGTCGGGTGCCAGGGCGGCTCCGGCGCAGATGAGAGCACCGGTGAGGAGGACCGGCCACGGCATCCCGTGGCCCATGGCGGCGGCGGCCGCTCCGACGCCCAGCCAGGCGGCGGCCCCCGACAGTGAGTGTGCTGGTCCCATCATCGCCGTTGCCCGCCCCATTCCTCGTGTGCCGCTGTCCAGTTGACCCGGTCCGCTGACCTGCGGTCGGCGACACAGCGTAGCGTTCGCGATCTTCGATCCCGCAGCCGATTCCCCTGTGCGGGCACCGGCCAGGCAAGATGGGTGGGTGACCCTCATCGATCAGCTGCCGAAGACCGCCGACGCCGATGCCCTCTACGAAGCCTTCGAGTCGTGGGCCGGGGAGCGTGGTCTCACGCTCTACCCCCATCAGGAGGAGGCGCTGATCGAGGTGGTCTCCGGCGCGAACGTGATCGTGTCGACGCCCACCGGCTCGGGCAAGAGCATGATCGCGGCGGGCGCTCACTTCGCGGCGCTGGCCCGTGACGAGGTCACCTTCTACACCGCGCCGATCAAGGCGTTGGTCTCGGAGAAGTTCTTCGAGCTGTGCAAGCTGTTCGGCACGGAGAACGTGGGGATGCTGACGGGCGACGCGTCCGTCAACGCCGACGCCCCCGTGATCTGCTGCACCGCGGAGGTGCTCGCGTCGATCGCGCTGCGCGACGGCAAGAACGCCGACGTCGGCCAGGTCGTGATGGACGAGTTCCACTTCTACGCGGAGGGGGACCGCGGCTGGGCCTGGCAGATCCCGATTCTGGAGCTGCCGCAGGCGCAGTTCATCCTGATGTCGGCGACGCTCGGCGACGTCTCGATGTTCGAGGAGGACCTGACCCGGCGCACGGGCCGGCCGACCGCCGTGGTCCGCTCGGCGACCCGGCCGGTTCCGCTCTCCTACGAGTACCGCCTGACACCGCTCACCGAGACGCTGACGGAACTGCTGGAGACCAAGCAGGCGCCGGTCTACATCGTCCACTTCACCCAGGCTCAGGCCGTGGAGCGGGCGCAGGCACTGATGAGCATCAACATGTGCTCGCGGGAGGAGAAGGACCAGATCGCCGAGCTGATCGGCAACTTCCGCTTCACCACCAAGTTCGGCCGGAACCTCTCCCGGTACGTCCGGCACGGCATCGGCGTCCATCACGCCGGCATGCTGCCCAAGTACCGGCGTCTGGTGGAGAAGCTCGCGCAGGCCGGGCTGCTGAAGGTCATCTGCGGTACCGACACCCTCGGCGTCGGTGTCAACGTGCCGATCCGTACGGTGCTGTTCACGGCTCTGACCAAGTACGACGGCAGCCGGGTCCGGACGCTGCGCGCCCGTGAGTTCCACCAGATCGCGGGCCGGGCCGGGCGAGCCGGCTTCGACACGGCGGGCCTGGTGGTGGCACAGGCGCCCGAGCACGTCATCGAGAACGAGAAGGCCCTCGCCAAGGCCGGTGACGATCCGAAGAAGCGCCGCAAGGTCGTCCGCAAGAAGGCCCCGGAGGGGTTCGTCGGCTGGACGGAGAACACCTTCGAGAAGCTGATCGCCTCCGAGCCGGAGCCGCTGACGTCTCGTTTCCGGGTCACGCACACCATGCTGCTGTCGGTGATCGCCCGTCCCGGCAACGCCTTCGAGGCGATGCGGCATCTGCTGGAGGACAACCACGAGCCCCGTAAGCAGCAGTTGCGGCACATCCGGCGCGCGATCGCGATCTACCGGTCGCTGCTGGACGGCGGCATCGTCGAGAAGCTCGACGAACCGGACGCGAGCGGCCGTATCGTCCGGCTCACGGTCGATCTTCAGCAGGACTTCGCGCTCAACCAGCCGCTGTCGACCTTCGCTCTGGCCGCGTTCGAGCTGTTGGACCCGGAGTCGCCGTCGTACGCGTTGGACATGGTGTCCGTCGTGGAGTCCACGCTGGACGACCCGCGGCAGATCCTCGTCGCCCAGCTCAACAAGGCGAAGGGCGAGGCCGTCGCCGCGATGAAGGCGGACGGCGTGGAGTACGAGGAGCGCATGGAGCGGCTCCAGGACATCTCCTACCCCAAGCCCCTGGAGGAGCTGCTCTTCCACGCGTACAACACATACCGCAAGAGCCACCCCTGGGTCGGCGACCACCCGCTGTCCCCGAAGTCCGTCGTGCGGGACATGTACGAACGGGCCATGTCGTTCACGGAGTTGGTGTCGTTCTACGAGCTGGCCCGTACCGAGGGCATCGTGCTGCGCTACCTCGCCAGCGCCTTCAAGGCCCTCGACCACAACATCCCCGACGACCTGAAGTCCGAGGATCTGCAGGACCTGATCGAGTGGCTGGGCGAGATGGTGCGGCAGGTCGACTCGAGCCTGCTCGACGAGTGGGAGCAGCTCGCCAACCCCGAGGTGATGACCGCCGAGGAGGCCCAGGAGAAGGCCGACGAGGTCAAGCCGGTCACCACCAACGCGCGTGCCTTCCGGGTCCTGGTCCGCAACGCCATGTTCCGGCGGGTGGAGCTCGCCGCGCTCGACCACGTCGAGGAGCTGGGCGAGATGGACGCGGAGTCCGGCTGGGACGCCGACGCGTGGGGCGAGGCGATGGACAAGTACTGGGACGAGTACGACGACCTGGGCACCGGGCCGGACGCCCGCGGTCCCAAGCTCCTGGTGATCGAGGAGGAGCCGGCGAACCGGCTGTGGCGGGTCCGCCAGATCTTCGACGACCCCAACGACGACCACGACTGGGGCATCAGCGCGGAGGTCGATCTCACGGCCTCCGACGCGGAGGGCCGCGCGGTCGTCCGTGTCACCGACGTCGGCCAGCTGTGAGCTCAGGAGAGACGCACCCATGACGACCAACCCGGCCGAAAGGCTCGTCGACCTGCTCGACCTGGAGCAGATCGAGGTCAACATCTTCCGTGGCCGCAGTCCGCAGGAGTCGCTGCAGCGGGTCTTCGGCGGCCAGGTGGCCGGCCAGGCGCTGGTCGCGGCCGGACGCACCACCGAGGGCGACCGCCCGGTGCACTCGCTGCACGCGTACTTCCTGCGCCCGGGGCGGCCCGGGGTGCCGATCGTGTACCAGGTCGAGCGGGTCCGGGACGGCAGGTCGTTCACGACCCGCCGGGTCACCGCCGTGCAGCAGGGCCGCACGATCTTCAATCTCACCGCCTCCTTCCACAAGCCCGAAGAGGGAAGCTTCGAGCATCAGTTGCCGCCGGCCCGCGAGGTCCCGGCGCCGGAGTCGCTGCCGACGGTCACGGACGAGATCCGTGAGCATCTCGGCGCACTGCCGGAGCAGTTGGAGCGGATGGCCCGGCGTCAGCCCTTCGACATCCGCTATGTCGACCGGCTGCGCTGGACCGACGAGGAGGTCAAGGGCGCCGATCCGCGCAGCGCGGTGTGGATGCGCGCGGTCGGGCCGCTCGGCGACGATCCGCTGGTGCACACCTGCGCGCTGACGTACGCCAGCGACATGACGCTCCTCGACGCCGTGCGCATCCCGGTCGAACCCCTGTGGGGCAAGCGCGGCTTCGACATGGCGTCGCTGGACCACGCCATGTGGTTCCACCGGCCCTTCCGGGCGGACGAGTGGTTCCTCTACGACCAGGAGTCGCCGATCGCGGTCGGCGGGCGGGGACTCGCCCGGGGCCGGATCTACGACCGGGAGGGCCGTCTGCTGGTGTCCGTCGTCCAGGAAGGGCTGTTCAGGGCGCTGTAGCCGCGGAGGCCCGGCGCCGGAACCGGCCCAGGAGCCGACGCGGTGTCTTCGGTCCCCCGGATGGGGGTGCGAGGGCCCGCGATGGGGCGGGCGCCCGGCGCGGCGTGGGCCGCGGGGCGGGACCGGTCTCCCGCGCCTCCCGCACGAGAGCCGCCAACTCGGTCCGCAGCAGGCCGATCTCGTCCGCGTCGGCCGCGATCATGATCCGCTCGGCGATGCGTGCGGCGGGTGTTCCCGGGGCACCGGCCACCGGCGGACCCGGCCGGAAGCGGCCCAGATGCGAGCGCTCGTAGGGGTCGGGGACGGCCTCCGCGATCTCGACCGGGTCGAGGAACGCGGCGTACGCGCCGGCCCTCTCCCAGGGGCCCTGCGACTGGCGCAGCAGGAAGCCCCGGTGGCGCCCCCGCCAGTTGCGCGGCCGCAGGTCCACACCCGCGTCCAGCAGGGCGCGCGGCCCCTCGGGCATCCGGCGGGCCTTCAGGAGCGGGACATTCTCCTCGTCGGCGGCGAACCGCCTCAGCTCCTCGGCGAGATAGAGCCAGACGACGGCTCGGTACCGGTTCAGGTACCACTTGGTCGGGACGACCTGGCCCAGGCGGGCGAGGCGGGTGAACCGGCCGGCGGGGATGTCCAGGAGCCGTGCGCCCTCGGCCGTACCGACGAGCTCGATCCGTGCGAGCAGTGCGTCCGGGAAGCCGTCCGTCGAGCGCACCCGGTCGATCTCGGACCGGGTGACGCGGCGGCCGCCGCCCCCGCCCTCGTCGGGGACGGTCCGGATCAGACCGAGGTGCACGGCGAGGTCCAGGTCGCTCCGCCTGAGCCCGAGTTCCCGCGCCGCACGGCTCGGTGTGCAGGAACGGTCGTGAGTTGTCGTGATGGTGTCGCCGGACATGCTGTGTCTCCCCCGTGGAGTCGGTCGGTCGGTCACGCTCGGTGCGTGCGCCGTGACAGAAATGTAGCCCGGTTGCCGCACCTCGTGGCGAGCCTGTGGACAACTCCGCCGGGGTCGACGAAACAGCAGGTCAGGGACTCGGAAGACAGAGGTCAGTCTGCGAGCGGGGCCGCTCCCGGCAGGCGCGCGTCCACGTCGAGATGCTCACCGACCCGGTTGACGAGCAGGGTCATCTCGTAGGCGATCTGGCCGATGTCGCCCTCCGCGCCGCTGAGCACGCACAGACAGCTGCCCGCCCCCGCGGCCGTCACGAACAGGACGGCGTCATCGAACTCGATCATGGTCTGCCGCACTCTGCCCGCGCCGAAGTGCCGCCCCGAGCCCTTGGCCAGGCTGTGCAGCCCCGACGAGACTGCGGCGAGGTGCTCGGCGTCCTCGCGCCTGAGCCCCTTGCTCGCCCCGGTCACCAGCCCGTCGTTCGACAGCACCAGCGCGTGTCGCACATGGTCGACACGTTGTGTCAGATCGTCCAGCAGCCAGCCGAGTTTCTGGTTCTGCGCCATTGGTCCGGTCTCCCCGTGTAGATGCGTCCTCCGGCACCGGAGGAACTTCTCGACACCATTCCGGACCATCCGGCCCTCGGGCAAGGAGGATGGGGGGCATGGCGAAGAAGATGACCGAGGACGAATGGCGGGCGTTCGTCTCGCAGGGCACCAGCACCGGAAAGCTCTCCACGGTGCGGGCCGACGGCAGCCCGCATGTGACGCCGATCTGGTTCGTACTGGACGGGGACGAGCTGGTGTTCAACACCGCCGCGTCCAGCGTGAAGGGCCGGAACGTCCTCCGTGACGGCCGGGTGGCGCTGTGCGTGGACGACGACCGTCCGCCGTACGCCTTCGTGGTGATCCAGGGGCGCGCGCGGGTGTCGGAGGATCTGGACGAGTTGCGGCACTGGGCCGGGCGGATCGGGGCCCGCTACATGGGTGAGGACCGCGCCGAGGAGTTCGGGGCCCGCAACGGCGTGCCCGGTGAGCTCCTCGTCCGCGTCACGATCGACAAGGTGCTGGCGGAGCGCGACGTCGCCGACTGATCCGGCGGCACCCGGTCGCAGCCGGCGGGGCCGGTCAGCCGACGGAGTCGAGCAGCCGGGCGGTGTGCATCCGCCCGGCGTACTCGACGAGGCGGATCAGCACCTCCTTGCCCGAGTCGCGGTCCCGGGCGTCACAGAGGACGACCGGTGTCCCCTGGTCGAGGTCCAGGGCGCGGGCGACGTCCTGGGCGCCGTACGACCGGGCGCCGGGGAAGCAGTTCACGGCCACCACGAACGGGATGTGCCGGTGCTCGAAGAAGTCGACGGCGGGGAAGCAGTCCTCCAGGCGGCGGGTGTCCGCGAGGACCACGGCTCCCAGTGCGCCCTGGGAGAGCTCGTCCCACAGGAACCAGAAGCGGTCCTGGCCGGGGGTGCCGAAGAGGTAGAGGGACAGGCCGGACCGGATGGTGATGCGCCCGAAGTCCATGGCGACCGTCGTCGTGACCTTGTGGTCCACGCCGTCGGTGTCGTCCACCGACTGCCCCACCTCGCTGAGCAGTTCCTCGGTGCGCAGCGGCTTGATCTCACTGACCGCGCCCACCAGGGTCGTCTTGCCCACGCCGAACCCGCCGGCGACAAGGATCTTCAACGCCAGGGCGGACGTGTCGCCGTCGAAGGCGTCGGAGTGCTCGGAGACCATCGATCACTTCTCTCTGGAGTGCCGGCATCGGTCGACGTCACTGCGCGAAGTCAGCATCATGACAACGGACCCTCCCCTTCGTGGGGTTGGACCGCTTTTTGCCCGATGCGACCGTCTCGTACCTGTTCGATGTCCGTACGGGTGCGCGCGGGGGGCCGTACGGACCGCCTGGGTTCGGAAATCTCACGCCCTGTCCTCTTGTCGGTGTCCCGCGCGCGGGGTGGCTACAGCGCACGCAAGCCCTCGATGACCTCGCGCAGGATGCGTTCGTCGGGCAGGTGGGCGGGCGGGACCGGGCGGCTGACGGTGACCCGCCCGCGTTCGAGGAGGTCGCCGAGGAGCACCCGGACCACGCCGACGGGCAGGTCGGCGCCCGCCGCCAGTTCCGCGACCGACTGGGTCTCCGGCCGGCACAGCTCGATCAGGGCCCGGTGTTCCGGCCCGAGGGTGCTGTCGTCGTCGCCCTCGGATGCGGTGCCGGCGAGGGTGACGAGGGCGATCAGGTCGAACCGCACCCCGGAGGGCCCTGGCCGGGTGCGTCCGCCCGTCATGGCGTACGGACGCACCAGGGGCCCGGCCTCGTTGTCGTACCACTGGCTGCCCTGCTCGCGCCGGTGATCCTGGTCTTGCGCGTTCATGTGCGCCGGCCGCCCTTCGCTCTCAGCCCCCGGCGGGCGGCCGGGTGGTGGTGCGGGTCGGGGTGCGCAGGTGCTCGCCGACCCGTTTGACCATGCGTGCCATCTCGTAGGCCACGAGGCCGATGTCGGCGGTCACCGCGGTGAGGACGGCGAGGCAGGAGCCGTCGCCCGCCGCCGCCACGAAGAGGAAGGCGTCGTCCATCTCGACCATGGTCTGGCGCACTCCGCCGACCCCGAAGTGACGGCCGGTGCCCTTGGCGAGCGAATGGAACCCGGAGGCCACGGCGGCGAGATGCTCGGCGTCGGAGCGGCGCAGACCGGACGACGAGCCGACCGCGAGTCCGTCGTTGGAGAGCACCACGGCGTGCCGTACCTCGCTCACCCGTGCCACCAGGTCGTCCAGCAGCCAGTCGAGTTCGCCGGACCGGCCGGCGGCCCTCATGCTCGGTTCCGGGATCATGCGAAATCTCCTTCGCTGCCTTCGTGGCGCAGTGCGGGGTCGGACGGGGTTCCGGTGCCGGGCGGCCTGCCGCCGCCGCGTGTCCACCCGTCGCGGTAGGCGGCCATGCGGTCCCTGACCATCTCGGGGGTCCGACCGTGATCGGGCCCGTCCTCCGGTCCGGTCCGCGCGGGCTCGTCCGTTTGGCGTTCGCGCAGCTGGGGCGCGAGGTTCGCCTGCCGCACCCGCCGTGGCAGGTCGTCGGTGGTGCCGGAGTCGTCCGGGGGCCGGTGAAGTCGCAAGGTCGTGACTCCGGGGGGTGAGGTGCGGGTCGGCTCGGGCGCGGGCGGCGCGGGCGCCACCAGGGCGGGGCGTTCGGCGGCGGTGGGGACGGACTCCTGGCGCCGTTCCGTGACGGGCACGCGCGCGTAGTCGTGTTCCGCGGGCCGTCCCGGGTCGGCCGCGGCCTGGGCGTGGGCCCGGGCGGAACGTTCCGTCGGGCCGTCGTGCAGCAGGGCCGTGGGCAGCAGCACCACGGCGGTGGTGCCGCCGTACGGCGAGGTGCTCAGGTGCACCTTGATCTGGTGCCGGGCGGCGAGCCGGCTGACGACGAACAGGCCGAGTCGGTCGCTGTCGAACAGGTCGAGCGCCTCGGACTGTTCGATCCGCCGGTTGGCCTCCTCGAGGGCCTCCTTGCCCATGCCGAGGCCACGGTCCTCGACCTCGACGGCGTACCCGTTGCCGACGGGTTCGCCGGTGATGCGCACACGCGTGTGCGGGGGCGAGAACTGGGCCGCGTTCTCCACGAGTTCGGCCAGGAGGTGGGTGAGGTCGGCGACGGCCGCACCGAGAACGGACGCCTCCGGGAGCTGGCGTACCTCTACGCGCGCGTAGTCCTCCACCTCCGAGACGGCGGCGCGCACCACGTCGGTGAGGGAGACCGGCATCCGCCAGGCCCGCCCCGGGGCCGCTCCGGAGAGGATGATCAGACTCTCGGCGTGGCGCCGCATCCGTGTGGTGAGGTGGTCGAGCCGGAAGAGGTCGCTCAGTTCGTTCGGGTCGTCGCTGCGCCGCTCCATGCTGTCCAGCAGGCTCAGCTGCCGGTGCACGAGGACCTGGCTGCGGCGTGCGAGGTTCACGAAGATCCCCGAGACTCCGCTGGCGAGTTCGGCGCGCTCCACGGCCGCCCGCAGGGCCGCGCGGTGCACGGTGTTCAGGGCCTCGCCGACCTGGCCGGTCTCGTCCTCGGCCGGCGGTCCTGGCGGTGCCTCGCTGCGGACGTCGATCTCCTCGCCGGCGCGCAGTCTCCGCATGGCCTCGGGGAGTTTGTGCCGGGCGATCTCCAGAGCGGTGTCCCGCAGGGTCACGAGTTCCACGACGAGGCCGCGCCCGATGCGCACGGAGATGACGAGGGAGGCGGCGACGGCGAGCAGCCCGAAGAGCACGGCGGCACCGGCCGGGGTGAGCAGCCCCCGGGTGAACGGGTCGGCGCGGTCGGCGACCGCGCGTCCGGCGTCCTGCTGGATGGTCCTCATCGCGCTCTGCACGCGTGCGTGTGCCGCGCTCCAGCCAGCCCCCGGCCCGGCGGTGGTGCTCGGCGCCGGTGAGCCGGGCGGGGCGGCGGTGACCGTGTCCTCCAAGGCCACAACGCTCGCGTAGTCCTCGCCGGTGGCGAGACGCTGCCAGGCGGCGCGCTGGGTGCCGTTCAGATCGGCGACGGCGGAGTCGGTGAGCGTACGGCGGACACCGACGGCGCCGGTGAACAGCCGTAGCCGCGGTCCGTCGAGGCGCCCGGCGAGGCGCGCGCTGTCCAGCACCGCCTGCTCCTGGGCGAGTGCCTCTCCCGCGCGGGCGAACTCGAGCAGCACGCGCGCGTCGGAGCCGAGTTCGGCGTCCTGGACGCCGGTCAGCGCACCCAGAACGGCGAAGGCGCTCCCGATGCTCTCGGTGTACTGCCCGTACGCCGCCTGCCAGCGGGAGCGGCGGTCGAGGACGTCGTCCCGCACCACGCTCAGCCGCTCCGCGCCCGTCACGAAGTCCTTCAGGCGCGGGGCCACGCCGGCGGGGAACTCCTCACCGTCGGCGACCGTGTTGCGCTTTCCGAGCCGGAGCTCGGCCACCGCGGTGCGGCTGTCCTCGGCGGCCTTCCTGAGGTCGGCCGCGCGTCCGGCGGACGGATCGGTCGCGTACCGGACCGCCGCGGCGCGCTCGGCCTGGAGCGCGGCGACGGCGGCCGCGACGGGGTTCCGGATGCCGTCGTCCACGCGCTGGAGCTGGCGCAGCCGGGCGACGTCCTGGGCGGTGGTCACGCTGGCGAAGGCCCACAGGGCCAGCAGTGAGACGACCGGGACCATCAGCAGGCAGACGATCTTGGCGCGGACCGTGCGGGGGCGCAGGGCGCGTCCCGCGCGCGGGGAGGTGGCATCGGCGCCGACGCCCTGTGTGTCCTCGGGGCCTTCGTCGGCCGGCGGCCCGGCGTGCGCGCGGCGTCCGCGCACGGGCGGCGGGGACGGTGATCCGGCGTCGACTGCGGTGCTGCTGCGGGGTGTACGCATGGCCTCCTCGATCGGGAGTGGTTCGGGACCTGCTCCGACGGGCCGTGCGGCCCCGTGGGTTCGGTCAGCCGGTGGCGCGTCCGACCGTGCGCGGGGCCGGAGCGGTCGCGTCACGCTCTGCCTTGGCGGGCGACAGCGCGACGAAGGCGGAGGTCAGGAAGAGGTAGGACCCGAGGCCGACGGCGAGGGGGAAGATGAACTGCATCGCCGTGGCCCCGGGCAGGACCCCACCGGCCGGGACGACGTGCACGCGGACCGCGAACATCCCGGTGTAGTGCATGCTGCTGACCGCCGCGCCCATGATCAGTGAGGCGATGGCGACCGCGACGGGCGACTTGATGTTGAGCGCGGCCCACAGTGCGGCCGTCGCCGCCGCGACGGCGATCAGGACCGAGAGCCCGACCAGGGTGGGGTCGTAGGTGATGTCGCCGTTGAGCCGTACGGCGGCCATGCCCAGGTAGTGCATGCTCGCCACCCCGACCCCGGTGGTCAGGCCGCCGAGGAACAGCGCGCGCGTGCGGTCCTTGCTGTAGCCGACGGCGAAGACACCGCCGCAGACGACGGCCATGGCGACGAGGAGGCTCAGCACGGTGAGCGGCACGTCGTAGCGGATGTCGGTGCCGCTGACGCTGAAGCCGAGCATGGCCACGAAGTGCATGGTCCAGATGCCGGTGCCGATCGCCGAGGCCGCGGTGACGAGCCAGTTGCGGCGGGAGCGGCCGGTGGCGCCGAGCGCTCGTACGGTGCACCGCAGTCCGAGCGCGGCGCCCGTGCACGCCATCACGTACGACAGTGCGGGGGTCAGCCAGCCGAGAGCGGCGTGGTCCAGGTGTCCCATGGCCCCGGGACGCTAGCCGGGGCACGGGCGCACGAAGGGGGCGCATTTCGAAAGGTGTTGGAATATGACCCGGAGATGCGCCGGAACGACCGCCTCAAGCTCGAACATGTGCACAGCGGCGTCATCCGTGCCGGTGAGGGATCATGCGGAACATGAGCGACGACCACACACATGTGCAGGAGTTCTTCACCGCCCGAGCCGCCGGCTGGGACAGCCGGTTCCCGGACGACGGGCCCGTCTACGCGGCGGCCGTCGCCGAGTTGGGGCTGGGCGAGGGCGATCGTGTGCTCGACGCGGGCTGCGGCACCGGGCGCGCTCTGCCGCCGCTGCGCGCGGTCGTGGGCGCCTCGGGAGTGGTCCTGGGGGTCGATCTCACCCCGGCCATGCTGGAGGCCGCCGTGGACGCCGGACGCGACAGGGACGGGCGGCTGCTGCTCGCCGACGTGGCCGCCCTGCCGTTGCGGGCCGAGTCGCTGGACGCCGTGTTCGCGGCGGGCCTCATCGCGCATCTGCCGCATCCGGCGGACAACCTGCGGGAGTTGGCACGGGTCGTGCGCCCCGGCGGCACGCTGGCGCTGTTCCATCCGATCGGCCGGGCGGCGCTGGCGGCCCGGCACGGCCGCCGGCTGACCCCGGACGATCTGCGCGCCGAGGCCAACCTGCGGCCGCTCCTCGCCGGCTCCGGGTGGCGTATGACGTCGTACGTCGACGAGGACGACCGCTTTCTGGCGCTGGCGACGCGAACGTCCTGACCGCCTCGAGGTTTGTGCGGGTCCCGCGGCGGCGAGGCCCCCTTATGCGGCGGTGCTCCAGCTCCTACGTTGGGGGCGGGAAGATGAGCGTTCGACATCCGTCGCTGCGGTCATGCGTCCGACAGGGGGAAGGTGTCCATATGTGGAACAGGTTGCGCGAGTCGTCGGCCAGAGTCTTCCGCTCCATGCGTCTGGAGCCGGACAGCCGCAAGGACTCGGGCACGCACAATCTGTTCGAGGCCGCCGCCGTGTATGTCTCGGCCCGCGCGACGGACGACGAGGAGCGAATAGAGGAGGCCAGCGGCTGGGTGTCTCCGGAGGCCCTTTCCTTCGGGGTGAGCGAGCTGGCCTGCCGGGCCGTCCTCACCCTCGCCCGTGAGCGCGAGGAGTCTCCGCAGGCCGTCGCTCGGGCGCTCCTGGGGCTTCCGGCGGCGTGACATAGGGCTCGTCATAGGTGGCGTTCGCGGTGGATTTCGCCCTGTGCGGCCGGAAACCTGCAGGCCCGGGTGTGTCTGGGAGTCGTGACAAGGGGCTTGCGGGCGCACTAGGGTGCGCGCCGATGGACCAACCGATGGGGAGGCTGGGATGGCCGGGACGGACGAGGAGGCCGTCGCCGCCGCGGACGATGCGCTCTATGTGCTCACGGCGGTGCTGCTGACGCCGGCGAAGTTCCCGAGCGTGCTGGGCGACGACTATCCGGAGGCCTGCGCGGCGCTCGGGCTCGCCCCGCTCGCCGACGGCTACGGCCTGGTGCTCGGCCAGGACGGCGAAGGCGCCCGGTGGACGGTCGTCATCGACGACGTCTCCCTGGTGGCGGTGGCCATCGCGTCCTGGGACTGCGGGATGGAGTACGACCTGTCGCCGGACGAGCGCACGGTCGTGGCCGCGCTTCCCGGGTGGCCCCTCGCCGTCGCCGTGGCCGCTCCCAACGTGCCCGCGCCGCACGATCCGGACCCCGAGATCGCGGACGGCCCGCCGCTGACCCCGCCGGACACGAGTGTGTGGGGACCGGCGCAGCGGCGCCTCGGCGCCGACGAGATCGCCCTCCAGTGGGCGATGTGGCGCGAGCAGATCGGCGACGACGACTTCGCGGCGCCCGGCACCGCCGCCGCCTCCTCCGAGGACGCGGAAGACGGCGAGGACGAGAAGGGCAAGGCCGCCGCTCAGGGAGGGCACAGCGGTATCCGGCGGGTGCTCGCCGAGGCACGCGCGTACGTGGACTCCCCGCCGCCGCTCGGCCGCGTCCGCTCGTCCTTCGCCTCCGGTGACGCCCGCACCCTGCGGGCGGACGGCCCCGGCTGGTCCATGGTCGCCCGGACCGACGACATCGCGTTCGTGCTGCTGGACGACGAGCCGGGCGAGGTCCTGCCGGTCGGCCGCGGTCCGGAGCTGCCCGGGCTGCTGGAAGCGCTCGACAAGATGGCGGTCCGCCCGAGCTGAGCCGTCCGGTCCGCCGTCCAAGGAGACGCCCCCTGTCGTGGGGACCCATTCGGCAGCCGCCTTCCATGTGGTTCCAGCCCATGGATGAGGCGGAGCCGGGACCGCACCATGGGGCAGCCCTCGAGGCTTGCCCGCTTCATGTGCCGTCCCTCTTCCGCCAGGAGTGCTGCCATGCGCCTGTCCAGAGCCGTCCCGTTCCTCGCCGCCGCCCTGCTGGCCGCGGCCCTCGGCGGGCCCGGTCCCGCATCGGCCGCGACGGGGACCGGGCAGCACTGCGCCCGCCAGGACCGTCTACGGGTACCGGGAGCCGCCTTCCAGCAGACCGCGTGCCTCGCGGATCTGACGACGACGGGCCTCGCCGGCACCCCGTACACCGACATGGCCGACCAGGCCGGGCTGACGGCACGCGACACCCGGAAGCCGTCGGGTGTCCCCGGCGTCCAGATCGACGGCTACTTCCCGGACTCCTCCCGCTTCAACTCGACGCACGGCTGGAGCCATGACGCGCAGTTCGTGATCCGGCTGCCCGACCGGTGGAACGGCGGCCTCGTGGTGACCGGGGCGCCGGGCACCCGCAAGCAGTACGCGTCGGACACGGCGATCTCCGACCAGGTGCTGGCGCGGGGGTACGCCTACGCGGCGACCGACAAGGGCAACAGCGGCGCCGACTTCTACCGCGACGGCCGACGTCCCGGTGACGCGATCGCCGAGTGGAACACACGGACCACCCAGCTCACCCGGGCCGCGCGCAAGGCCGTGGCCCAGCGCTACGGGCACGCTCCCCGCCGGACGTACATGACCGGCATCTCCAACGGCGGCTACCTCACCCGCTGGCAGCTGGAGAACCACCCCGAGCTCTACGACGGCGGCGTGGACTGGGAGGGGGCGCTGTGGACGGCGAACGGCCCCAGCCTCCTCACCTCCCTGCCGACCGCCGTGGCCCGGATGCTGGGCTCCGCGCGCGACGAGGACCTGTACGCGGCCGACTTCGCCCGCGGCTCCGAGTTCCTGTGGCCGTATCACGAGCGGGCGTACTGGGGCATCACGCAGAAGATCTACCGCGCCGAGTTCGACCCCGCGTACGACCCGGCCTGCCCCGGAGCCTCGGCCGGCACCACGACGGACCAGATCCTGGCGCCCTGCGCCTCCGACGCCTCCTACGACTACGCTTCCCGGCCCGCCTCCGTGCATCGCGCCGTGGCCCGCGTCGCGCTGACGGGACGCATCGGCCGCCCCCTGATCACCCTGCACGGCGATCTGGACACCCTGCTGCCGCAGGCCGCCGACTCCGACGTGTACGCGCGCATGGTGGACGGAAGCGGACGCGGCCGGCTGCACAGCTATGTCACCGTTACCGGCGGCACGCATGTCGACGGTCTGTACGACACCTATCCGGACCGGCTCCGGCCGATCCTTCCCTGCTACCGGTCCGCCTTCGACAGGCTGGTCTCCTGGGTGGAGCGAGGGGTGCGCCCGCCCGCGGACCACACGGTGGACAGGCCGGTGGACGGCGACGTCGTCAACTCCTGCGCGCTGTAGGCGCCTGGCCCGCCACCCGCGAGGGGCCCCGCAAAGGGGCCGGTCAGCGACCGAGCTCCTTGCGGGTGGCGCGCCGCAGCCTGCGCCGCTGTGACGGATCGAGCGTGAGGTAGGCGGCGGCCGGGACCCCGAGCACTATCAGGAGTGCCGCCCACCAGGGCAGCCAGATCAGCAGGATGAGACCGACCGCCACACCTCCTGCGGCGATCTTGGCGTTCTTCGACATGTGCGTCGCCTCCTTTGCGGCCACTGCCGCTCTCTGACCTGAAAACGGGCCCGCGTCTCCGGCAGTTCCGCACCGCACCCCTGAGACGACCCTGAGGTCCGGCCCCTAGTGGTCGCGGGTCACCTTGATCCGCAACCACCGCCGAGGCCGCCTCATGGACGGGGTGACCTGGGTCACATCATGACCGTACCCGCCGGGCGGACGAATGGTGTAGCCTCGGCGACTCGTCTTCGAGTAGTCAAATTTGAGGAGTGCTGCTCAGTCGTGCCGAGGCTTCCCGAGGCAAAGGCAACTTCGTCCGACGTCCCCGACCTGCCCTCCTGCAACGTCCTGTTCCTCCCGGGCGAGCCCGCCCGCGCCGGTCGCGTCGCCTTCTGGCGGTCCAACGGCGGCGCCGTACCCTTTCTCTCCCACGGGAGCGTCGAGGAGCTGTCCGTCGTCGTGCCGGGTGAGGACGGCGTGGAGTTGGTGACCGTACCGGCGCTGCTGCTCCCCGTCCGCGCCGCGCTGCCGGTGCTCACCCGCGCGCGTACGTCGCCCCAGGCCGCCCGTGCGGGCGTTTTCTGGGGCACGGCGGCCGTCCTCGCCCTGCATGTCGTGGCACGTGGCCTGCTGCTGCCCGGCCTCTCGGCCGAGGACCACGACGCCTGGCGGGCCGGGCCGCTGCACCCCGAGGACATCGAGCGCATCCGGCTGCTCGCCGCCGCGATGCCACCCGAGGCACACGCGCTGCCGGTGCCCGGCGAGGAGCCGCTGCGGCTGCCGGACCCCGAGCGGCTGGTCCGTGCCTTCCTGGACGCGGTCGCCGACACCCTGCCCCGCTCCCCCGCCGCACCGATCGTCACCGGCGGGCCGGCCTACGCGGCGACGCCTCCCCAGCACCTGCCGGGGCTGCGTGCCTGGGCCGCCGACGTCGCGGCCGGCCATGACGCGGGCGTACGGCTGTCCCTGCGCGTGGAGTTCGCCGGTGGCGCCGAGTTCGACGCGACGTTCCAGAGTGACGACGCGCCGTCGTTCCGGGCCGTGCTCCAGGTCCACAGCGTGAGCGATCCGACGCTGGTCGCGGACGCGGTGGAGGTGTGGAGCGGTTCCGACGGGTTCGAGCCGCGCGCGCGTATGGACACCCTGCTGGCGCTGCGACGCGCCGCGCGGGCCTGGCCTCCCCTGTCGCCGTTGCTCTCCGCGGCCGTCCCGGACGCCGTCGACCTCGCCGACGACGAGGTGACGGACCTGCTCCGGGAAGGCGCTCACCGGTTGTCCGGGATCGGCGTCGAGGTGCACTGGCCCAAGGGCCTCACCCGTGAGCTGACCACGCGCGCGGTGATCGGCCCGCAGGACGACGCGACCGGTCCGGGCGGGCTCTCCTCCGGAGCACCCGCGTTCCTGTCCGCCGACGCCCTGCTCTCCTTCGACTGGTCGTTCGCCCTGGGCGACCAGCGGCTCACGAGCGAGGAACTGGACCGCCTCGCCGAGGCGAGCCGCCCGGTGGTGCGCCTGCGCGACCAGTGGGTCCTCGTCGACCCTCACGAGGTACGGCGCGCCCATGCGCGCGACAGACGCGACCTGAGGTCCATCGACGCGCTCGGGGCGGCCCTGACCGGGTCGATCGAGGTCGACGGCCGCCCGGTGGAGGTTCGTTCCACGGGCTGGCTGACGGCGCTGCGGGAACGGCTCGCGGATCCCGAGGGGCAGGAGCAGATCGACCAGCCGCCCGCCCTCGCCGCCACATTGCGGGACTACCAGCGGCGGGGCCTGAGCTGGCTCGCGCGCATGACGTCCCTGGGACTGGGCTGCTGCCTGGCGGACGACATGGGTCTGGGCAAGACGATCACGTTGATCGCGCTGCACCTGCACCGGCAGGGCGACTCCTCGTCGGCCGGGCCGACGCTCGTCGTGTGCCCGGCGTCCCTGATGGGCAACTGGCAGCGCGAGATCGAGAGGTTCGCGCCCGGCACGCGCGTGCGTCGCTTCCACGGCGCCCGGCGTGACCTCGCATCCGTGGCGCAGGGCGAGTTCGTGCTCACCACGTACGGGACGATGCGTCAGGACGCGCACCGGCTCGCGACGGTCCCCTGGGGCATGGTCGTCGCGGACGAGGCCCAGCATGTGAAGAACCCGTACTCGGCGACCGCGCGGGCGTTGCGTTCCATCGACGCACGCGCGCGTGTGGCGCTCACGGGCACCCCCGTCGAGAACAACCTCTCGGAGCTGTGGGCGATCCTGGACTGGACGACACCCGGTCTGCTGGGCCGGCTCGGCACGTTCCGCAGACGGTACGCCGACGCGATCGAGGGCGGTCGGGACCCGGCCGCCGGGGAGCGTCTCGGCCGCCTTGTACGCCCGTTCCTGCTGCGCCGACGCAAGTCCGATCCGGGGATCGCGCCGGAGCTGCCGCCGAAGACGGAGACGGATCGCACGGTGTCGCTCACCGCGGAGCAGGCGGGCCTGTACGAGGCCGTGGTCCGGGAGGCCCTCGCGGCGATCGCCGGCGCCGACGACATGGCGCGGCGCGGTGCGATCGTGAAGCTGCTGACGGGACTGAAGCAGATCTGCAACCACCCCGCGCAGTACCTCAAGGAGGACGCGCCGAGGATCGCCGGGCGATCCGGAAAGCTGGAGCTGCTTGACGAGTTGCTGGACACCATCCTCGCCGAAGAGGCGAGCGTGCTGGTCTTCACCCAGTACGTCGGGATGGGACGGCTGATCGAGCGGCACCTGGCGGCCCGGGGCATCGCCGCGCAGTTCCTGCACGGCGGAACGAGCCTGGTCGAGCGCGAGCGTATGGTGCGGCGTTTCCAGGACGGCACAGTGCCCGTCTTCCTGCTGTCGTTGAAGGCCGCCGGCACCGGGCTGAACCTCACGCGGGCCGAGCACGTCGTGCACTACGACCGCTGGTGGAACCCGGCCGTGGAGGCGCAGGCCACCGACCGCGCGTACCGGATCGGCCAGAACCGGCCCGTGCAGGTGCACCGGCTGATCACGGAGGGCACCGTCGAGGACCGTATCGCCGACATGCTCGGCCGCAAGCAGGCACTGGCGGACGCCGTGCTGGGTGCCGGCGAGGCCGCCCTGACGGAGCTCACGGACGCGGAGCTGGCCGATCTGGTGGAACTGCGAGGGGGCGCACGATGACCGGACGCGAGGACGAGACGGCGGGGCAGAGCGCCGATGTGGAGCGCACGTTCGCCGCGTTCCCTCCCGCGCGTGGGAGGGGCTTCGCCGTCAGCTGGTGGGGTCAGGCCTGGCTGACGGCGTTGGAGGAGTCGGCTCTGGATCTCCAGCAGCTCAAGGCGGGACGCGGGCTCGCGCGCGGGGGCGCGGTCGGTGCCGTGTCGGTGCGGCCCGGGCGCATCACGGCATGGTGCGGGGCCGCGACCGTACGGCGCACCGGGCGGACGTACTGGTGGAGCCGCTGGCCGAGGCGCAGTGGGAGCGATTCCTGGACATGGCCGTGGAGCGGGCGGGTCATGTCGCGGCCTTGCTGGACCGGGAGATGCCACCGCATCTGGTGGAGGACGCCTCGGTCACGGGGATCGACCTGCTGCCCGGTCTGGGCGAGCTGGAGCCCGAGTGCGCCTGCGGTGCCTGGGACCACTGCGAGCACACGGCGGCCCTGTGCTACCAGGTGGCACGACTGCTCGACGAGGACCCCTTCGTCCTGTTCCTGATGCGCGGGCGGGGTGAACAGGCCCTCCTGGCCGATCTCCAGGTCCGCGGCGACACGGCGTCCGCCGACGCAGCGCAGAACTCCCCCGCGTCCCGCGCGCGGCCGGGCGTGGACGCCACGGAGGCGTACGCGACCGGCGACATCCTGCCGCCGTTGCCCGCCCTGCCCGAACTGCCCACGGAACCGGGGGTACCGCCCTCCCTGGACACCGAGGCTGCACCGGGCGTGCCGGTGGTGGACCCCGCCGCCCTGGAGGTCCTGGCCGCCGGCACTGCCGTGGAGGCGCACCGCATGCTGGCGGAGGCGCTGCGAACCACGCCGGGGCCGGTCTCGGAGTTGACGGTCGCTCAGGACGCGGCGCGTCTCGCCGCGGGCGCGTCGGACGAAGGTGTGATCGAGCGGCTGGCCGAGGGTTCGGGGCGTGGTCGCGCAGGGCTGGAGACGGCCGTACGCGCGTGGCGGCTCGGTGGTGAGGCGGCCCTGTCCGTGCTCGACGAGGAGTGGCAGGTGGAGGGCGAGGCGCTCGCACGCGCGCGTGCCGCTCTGGAGTCGGCCTGGGACGAGGACGAACGGCCACCGCTGAGGCGTGACGGAAACCGGTGGACGCTGGAGGAGGCCCCCGCGCAACTCCGCCTGGGACGGGACGGCCGCTGGTGGCCCTACCGCGAGGAGGCGGGGCGATGGGTGCCCGCCGGAGCGCCCGCGCGGGACCCGGCGACGGCACTGGCCGCCGCGGAACCCGACGGTCACCGGACCGACGGCACCCTGGTGCCCGAGAGCCCCTGACTACGGCAACGCGCCCTCCAGGGACGGAAGAAGCGATTCAAGACCGCTCGGGAAACCGCTCGGCAGATCCGTCGGGAAGCCGCTCGGCAGATCGGTCGGGAAGCCTGACGGGAGGGACGTGGGGAGTTCGCTGGGCAGCCGGGTCGGCAGCTCGCTGGGGATGCTGAGGGACGGCCGGGGCGAAGGGCTCGTGCTGGTCCCGGCCGGCGAGCCGTCGTCGTCCCCGCCGCGCGTGGCCAGTACGACGGCCGCCACCACGGCCGCGACGGCGACCACGGCGACGAGCAGGACCACCAGCGGATTGCGGGGACGCCTGGGACCGCCGCCACCGTACGGGGGCGGCCCTCCGCTGCCGTAGCCGTCGGCGGGCGGGCCGAAACCGCCCGGAGGCGTGTGGCCCGGGGGCGGTCCTGGCGGCTGAGGCGGTACGGGGGGCGTGGCCATACCGTCCAGGGTCGCAAGGCCAGGACCGATTCGCGACCCCGTCAAGGGAGTTGGGACGGGTCCCGGCCATGGACCTCATGATTGCGGAACAATCGCTCGGTTCACGGCCGCACCGAACGGCCGATCACGGCCCCGTCCGCACGGCCGAACAGCACCGCGTGTGCACCGCCCGTCCCTCGACAGGCGGTGCACACGCGCGCGTGCGCGGCGTCAGCCGCGGGCGCCCAGCAGGTGGTCCATCGCGAGCTGGTCGAGGTGCTCGAACGCCATCCCGCGCGCGGCGGCCGCGTCGACGTCGAACTCCTCGAACGCCGAACGGTCGGCGAGCAGGCCCTTGACACCGTCCGCCGCGGTCGGCTGGGCGAGCTCGTCCAGCCGGGCGGCGCGCAGGGCCTCCTGGACCTCCGGGTCGGCACGGAATGCGGCGGCGCGCTCCTTGAGGATCAGGTAGTTGCGCATGCAGCCCGCGGCCGACGCCCACACGCCGTCGAAGTCCTCGGTCCGCGGCGGCTTGAAGTCGAAGTGCCGGGGACCGGTGTAACCGGCGCTCTCCAGCAGGTCGACCAGCCAGAAGGCGGAGCGCAGGTCGCCGGCGCCGAAGCGCAGGTCCTGGTCGTACTTGATGCCGGACTGGCCGTTGAGGTCGATGTGGAACAGCTTGCCCGCCCACAGCGCCTGGGCGATGCCGTGCGGGAAGTTGAGTCCGGCCATCTGCTCGTGGCCGACCTCGGGGTTGACGCCGTACAGCTCGGGACGCTCGAGGCGCTCGATGAACGCCAGCGCGTGGCCGACGGTCGGGAGCAGGATGTCGCCGCGGGGCTCGTTCGGCTTGGGCTCGATCGCGAACTTGATGTCGTAGCCCTGGGAGGTGACGTACTCGCCGAGGAGGTCGAACGCCTCCTTCATGCGGTCGAGCGCGTTCCGCACGTCCTTGGCGGCACCGGACTCGGCGCCCTCACGGCCACCCCAGGCGACGTAGGTCTCGGCGCCGAGCTCCACGGCCAGGTCGATGTTGCGGATCGTCTTGCGGAGGGCGTAGCGGCGCACGTCGCGGTCGTTGGCCGTGAAGCCGCCGTCCTTGAAGACGGGGTGGGTGAAGAGGTTGGTCGTCGCCATGGGCACCTTCATGCCGGTGGCGTCGAGGGCCTCGCGGAAGCGCTTGATGTGCGCCTCGCGCTCGGTGTCGGAGGACCCGAAGGGGATCAGGTCGTCGTCGTGGAAGGTGACGCCGTGGGCGCCGAGCTCGGCCAGGCGCTGCACCGTCTCGACCGGGTCGAGGGCGCTGCGGGTGGCGTCGCCGAACGGGTCCCGTCCCTGCCAGCCGACGGTCCACAAACCGAAGGTGAACCTGTCCTCGGGGGTGGGCTGGTAGCTCATGACGCGGCTCCTTGCTTACTGACGACTGCTTGAACGACTCGCTACGACTATTTCGTCATGGCGGTTTACAAATTAGTATGCCAACGCGTCCCTGGGAAGGGACACGATGTCCCCGAAAGGGCCGGATCCGGGCCGCCACGCGCCGGACGGCCAAAAAACAGCAGGTCAGAGAGCCGCAGAGCCGCGGAAAAAGGGAGAACCCGATGTCAGCAGCCGAGGGTCCGCTCGTCGTCGGCGTGGACACGTCCACCCAGTCCACCAAGGCACTGGTCGTCGACGTGTCGACCGGGCGGGTCGTCGCGAGCGGCCAGGCGCCGCACACCGTCACGTCCGGCGCGGGCCGCGAGAGCGACCCCCGCCAGTGGTACGACGCCCTGTGCGAGGCGCTGCGCCAGTGCGGCGAGCCCGCGCGCGAGGCGGCCGCCGTGTCGATCGGCGGGCAGCAGCACGGTCTGGTCACGCTGGACGAACGTGGTGAGCCGGTGCGTCCGGCTCTGCTGTGGAACGACGTGCGCTCCGCGCCGCAGGCCCGCCGCCTGACGGAGGAGCTGGGCGGTGCGAAGGTCTGGGCGGACCGGACGGGCTCCGTTCCGACGGCCTCGTTCACGGTGACGAAATGGGCGTGGCTGGCCGAGAACGAGCCGGAGTCGGTGCGAGCCACGCGAGCGGTGCGCCTCCCCCACGACTACCTCACCGAGCGTCTGACGGGTCAGGGCACCACCGACCGGGGCGACGTCTCCGGCACGGGCTGGTGGGCGTCGGCGACGGAGACGTACGACGCCGGGATCCTGGAGCACGTCGGCCTGGACCCGGCGCTGCTGCCCGGTGTGGTGCGGCCCGGCGAGGTCGCGGGCACCGTGCGCGACAGCCACGACCTGCCGTTCTCCAAGGGCACCCTGGTGGCGCCCGGCACCGGCGACAACGCGGCGGCGGCGCTGGGCCTCGGCCTGCTCCCCGGCGCGCCGGTCCTCAGCCTCGGCACCTCGGGCACCGTGTACGCCGTGTCGCGGCGGCGCCCGGCGGACCCGACCGGCACCGTGGCGGGCTTCGCCGACGCGCACGGCGACTGGCTGCCGCTCGCCTGCACGCTGAACTGCACCCTCGCCGTCGACAAGCTCGCCTCCCTGCTGGGCCTCGACCGGGAGGCCGTGGAACCGGTGTCGAATCTGACCTTCCTGCCCTTCCTGGACGGCGAGCGGACGCCGAACCTGCCGCACGCGTCCGGTGTGCTGCACGGCCTGCGGCACGACACCACCCCGGGGCAGCTTCTGCAGGCGGCGTACGACGGTGCCGTCCACGCGCTGCTGGGCGCCCTGGACCTGGTGCTCGACGAGGACGCGGACCGTTCGGTTCCGCTGCTGCTGATCGGCGGGGGCGCCCGGGGCACGGCCTGGCAGCAGACCGTCCGCCGGCTGTCGGGACGCCCGGTCCAGGTCCCGGAGGCCAAGGAGCTGGTCGCGCTCGGCGCCGCCGCGCAGGCCGCCGGGCTGCTGACCGGCGAGGACCCGGCCGCGGTCGCCCGGCGCTGGAACACCGCGCGCGGGCCGGTGCTGGACGCCGTGGAGCGGGACGACGAGACGCTGGCGAGGATCAGCGGGGTACTCTCCGACGCGGCCCCGCTGCTGGAGCGGAGCCCTGAGGCGCACTGAGGAAGACGGAGGCATGACCGCACCGCTGCACGAGGTCAACCCGGCCGGGGCCGGGCGCACGCTGCCCGACACCCAGCAGGGCATGCGCCGCCGCAATCTGGCCCGGGTGATGCACACGGTCAGCGCCGAGGGACCACTCTCGCGCGCGGCCGTGGCCTCCCGTATCGGGCTCACCCGCGCGGCGGTGTCCACCCTGGTCGACGAGCTCGTCCGCTCGGGTCTGCTGGAGGAGCTGGGTCCCGAGCGGCCCGGCCGGGTCGGCCGTCCCGGGTCGGCCCTCGCGGTCAGCGCGCACGGTCCGGCCGGGATCGGCGCGGAGGTCGGCGTGGACCATCTCGCCGTCTGCGCCGTCGATCTGCGCGGCGAGGTGCGGGCACGCGTCGTACGGCATGCCGCGAACCGGGGCCGGGCCGCCGAGCCCGTGCTCGCCGAACTCCGCGAACTGGTGGACCAGGTCGTCGCGGAGGCGGGCCGCGAAGGGCTGTGGCCCGCCGGTCTGGCGGTGGCCGTACCGGGTCTCGTGGCTCGCGACGCCCGCACCGTCGTCCGCGCCCCGAACCTCGACTGGCGCGACGCCGACCTGGGCGACCTGCTCGCCACCGACGTGCCCCTCACGGTCGGCAACGAGGCCAACTTCGGCGCCCTCGCCGAGCTGTGGCTGGGCGACGACACCCCGCCGGACTTCCTGCATGTCTCGGCGGAGATCGGTATCGGCGCCGCGGTCGTCGTGGACGGATCGCTGCTGCACGGGACCCGTGGCTTCGCCGGCGAGCTGGGGCATGTCCCCGTCCAGCCCGAGGGACCGGCGTGCCCGTGCGGGGGTCGTGGCTGCCTCGAGCAGTACGCGGGTGAGGAGGCGGTGCTGCGCGCGGCCGGACTCGAACCGGGCGAGGACCGGGTGGGGCTGCTGGCCGAGCGGGCTGCCGCCGGCGACGAGGACGTACGGGGCGCGCTGCGCGAGGCGGGGACGGCGCTCGGCATCGCGCTGACGGGCGCGGTCAATCTGCTCGACCCCCGCACGGTGGTGCTCGGCGGTGCCCTGGCCGCGCTCGCACCGTGGCTTCTGCCGTCGCTGGAGTCCGAACTGGACCGGCGCAGCGCGGGTCCCGCCTGCCCGGTGTCCGTGTCACGGCTGGGCCCCGAGGGTCCGCTGCTGGGGGCTGCGCACGCGGTGGTGCGGGCGGTGCTGGACGACCCGGCTTCGGTGGCCGAGCGGGCCTGATCCGGGCCTGATTCGGGCCTGATTCGGGCCTGAATTCCGCCTGCGCGACGCCCGGTTCACTCACACGAGTGAGCGAGTTGTCCACAAGCCGCGGGCCGTCCACGGAAACCGGATCAGCCCTTCTGCCTGGTGGTTCGGGGCCGTACCTTGATTCACACGCCGCCCGCACGGGCCGGGTGAGGAACCCGGGCGGGCGTCGCCCCCTCCCCTCCCCTCCCCTGGGCTCCCGCCCAGAACCCACCCATTGAGAAAGGCGGTTCACGTCGTGGAGCGCGTACGTCCGCACCTCAACAGACGTCGGGTCCTGCAGGGGGCCGCACTCGCCGCCGTCCCCTACGTCCTGCTTCCCGAGCGGCCGGCCGGGGCGCATGTCCCCGGACCGGATCAGCCGTCCGCCGAGTGGCGGCCGGCGGGCAGAAGCGCCTACACGGCCGTGGCTCCCGGGACGGTCCGCCCCATAGACCGCGTGATCATCCACATGACCCAGACCGCCTACCGCAAGACCCTGTTCCTCTTCGAGGCCGGCCGGAAGAAAGTGTCCGCGCACTACGTCGTCCGGTCCTCCGACGGGCACATCTCGCAGTGCGTCCGCGAGTCCGACATCGCCTGGCACGCGGGGAACTGGGAGGAGAACGAGCGCAGCATCGGCATCGAGCACGAGGGCTGGGTGGACGAGCCGTCCTACTACACCGACGTCATGTACGAAGCCTCCGCCAAGCTCACGGCCGCGATATGCGCCCGGCGCGGGATACCCAAGGACCGCGCGCACATCATCGGGCACCACGAGGTGCCGGGCAGCGACCACACCGACCCCGGACCGCACTGGGACTGGGCGCGCTACATACGTCTGGTCAACGCCGCCTGAGGGGCCGTACAGCCGCGCCGCCGGGACATCGTTCGAGTGAGCGGCGTCGAAGTGGTTGTCGGCACGCCTACCCGGCGTGACGATGTCCCCAGCCGCATCGCCGTCCGGGGAGGCCGAAGTGTCCGATCCATGGGTGGCCCTGAAGCCGGGGACCGACCCTGCCGAACGTGTCCGAGTGCTGCGCCGCGCCCATGAGACCTTCACCGCGGTGGGCACCGTGCCGAGGCCGGTGCGTGCCGTGGTGGCGGACTCGTGGCGGCGTTCGGCGCGGGCGGGGGTCGGTCCGGACGGCACGGCGAGCGTGGAGCTGGCGGACGGCGACCTCGGCACCTACCGGGCGGAGCATCCGCTGGCGCGGGTGATGCCGTTGTTCCGGGAGCTGATGGGCACGTTCGCCGCCGACGGGGAGCATCTGCTCGCGGTGTGCGACGCGCACGGCAGGCTGTTGTGGGTCGAGGGGCATCCGGCGACCCGGCGCAAGGCGGACCGGATGAACTTCGTGCCGGGTGCGCGCTGGGCGGAGACGGCCGTGGGGACGAACGCGCCGGGGACTGCGGTCGCCGTGGACCGTCCCGTGCAGGTGTTCGCGGCGGAGCACTTCATCCGCCGGGTCCAGCCGTGGACCTGTGCGGCGGCACCGGTGCACGATCCGCGCACCGGGCGGGTCCTCGGGGCGGTGGACATCACGGGCGGGGACGGGCTCGCGCATCCGCACAGTCTGGGGTTCGTGCAGGCGGTCGCCCGGGCCGCGGAGTCCCATCTGGCGCTGCTCGGCCCCCAGGACGACCCGGTCGGCGCACCCGAACTGACGGCGCTGGGGCGGGACGAGGCGCAGTTGCTCGTCGCCGGCCGCAGGATCAAGCTGAGCCGGCGGCACAGCGAGATAGTGATGCTGCTGGCACGTCATCCGGAGGGTCTGACGGGGGACGAGCTGCTGTGCGCGCTGTACGAGGACGAGTCGGTGACGCCGGTGACCCTGCGCGCCGAACTGGCCCGACTGCGCAGAACGTTGGGCCCGTCGTTGCTGGGTTCGCGGCCCTACCGCCTGCTGGTGCCGGTGGAGTCGGACGTGGCGGTCGTGGAACGGCGGCTGGAGGCGGGCGCGGTCACGGCCGCGGCGACGGCGTACGCCGGGCCGCTGCTGCCGGGTTCGCAGGCGCCGGCGGTGGTGCGGCTCAGGCGCCGCCTGGCCGACGGTCTGCGGACGGCGCTGATCGCCCGTCGTGACCCGGACCTGCTGGCCGACTGGGCGCACGCATCGTGGGGCGAGGAGGACCTCGACGTGTGGCGGGCGCTGGCGACGGTCCGGCCGACACCGGCCGTACGGTCGCGGCTGGCCGCGCTGGAGCACGAGCTGACGGCCGGACCCGTGCGGGAGCGCCGTTCGCCGTGGTGAGCGGGGCCGTGGAGGGGCGGGGTGGAACGGGG
>NZ_JAGPYD010000030.1:0-36772 GCF_018070255.1 Streptomyces sp. RK62
GGGTGGGAGCGGGGTGTGCGGGGTGGGGGGCCGGCTCGGTGGTCACCAGTCCGGTCGTGGGCCGCTGTACGACGGTCAGCCCGGCCGTTTCCCGCTGTACGACTCTCAGCCCGGCCGTGTCCCGCTGTCCGGCCGTCTCGGCGCCGTTGGCGCGGATCGCACGGCGCACCAGGCTAGCGGGCCGGGCGTCCGCGAAGACCTCGTCCAGGTCGACCGTCAGCCCGAGTTCCGTCTCCAGTGCGGCGACCAGTTCGACCGCGTGCACGGAGGTGCCGCCGGCGTCGAAGAAGTCGGCGTCGGGCGCCAGGTGACCGGCGGGGACGTACCGGCCCGCCAGGGCGGCGACCTCGGCGACGAGGGCGGCCTCGTCGCGGGGTGCGGCGGAGGGCTCCGGGGCAGCGGGTGCCTCCGGCTGTGGTGCCGCCCCGGGCGCGACCCTGGCCAGCAGGTCGGTCACCGAGAGACCGATGCCGCCCCGCTCGATCGCCTCGGCGGTCGCCCGCTGGTCGGCGGGTGCCGGCCCGTTCTCGTTCACCTCACGCATGGGAGCCCTTCACAAGTCGCCTTACCTCTATGTCGATTGCACTCGCGCCGCTATGCGTCACGACCGCCGCCAGGAGCGGAACACCCGCAGCTGGTCCGGCGTGACGACGGCCTCCAGACGGTCGTCGTCCGGGTCGCCCCCGCCCAGCGCCGCGAGCAGCCGGCGCGCCGGTGTGTTGCGCGGCGTGCGCTCCGCCGTCAGCCGGACCTTCGCGCATCCCAGCTCCTCGGCGCGCCCGGCCAGCCACTCCAGGAGGCGTTCCTCGACGCCCCGCCCGAGGGCACGGCAGCTCAGCAGCCACGCCGTGACGTCGAGCCGGTCGCCCTCCTGGCGCAGGGCGAGGAGGCCGATCTGTCCGTAGTCGCCGAAGCGGTCACGGGCGGACGCCGTCCACACCTCGCCGTGCTCGCGCCAGCGGCGCACGTCACCGCCGTCCGCCGAGCGGGCCCGCAGGGTGAACTGGTTGGTACGGCGCACGAGTTGCTCGGCGCGGTCCACGTCCCCGTCCGTCAACGCCCGGACGTCGACCTCCAGCCGCAGCTGCTCCAGGAACTCCTCGAACCCGGTCTCCTCGCGCACGGCGTCCCGCTCCCGCTCCTGGGCGTAGAACCGCGCCCGCAGCACGTCCTCGGCCGTGGCCGCCCTCGGGACCACCGGCCACAACCGGTCCAGGAACGCGGGCAGTTCATCGGCGGCCGGGCAGGTCACCGACAGCGCCTGCGGGACTGTGGCGCGCATCCGGGCGATTTCCGCCGGGTTGTCGTCGAGGAACAGGAAGCTGTCCAGGCCGAGACCGAGGGTGCGGGCGGCCTCGGCCAGGCGGTCCGGCTTCGGTTCCCAGGCGGCCGAGACCACGCTGAAGTGCTCGGCCTTCAGCAGGCTGTCCGGGCGGTCCAGCACGGCACGGACGGTGTCCTCGTCGTTGTTGCTGACCAGGACCAGCAGGACGCCCGCCGCGCGCCACTGGAGTAGTCGCCGGGCCAACAAGCCCCGCTCGTCGCCTAGTTCGACCCCCTCGGGGCCGGTCTCACCGGCCACGCCGCCCCACAGGGTCTCGTCGCCGTCGACCGCGATGACCTTGGGCGCCGGGCGGTGGGCGGCCCGGACGGTCTCGGCCAGGCGCAGGGCCACGGCCGCCTGGAACGGCGCGGTGAACGGCAGATGGGCCAGGTTTTCGGTGCGTTCGTCGAACGGCTGCTCCACCGTGTGGTCCCGGGTCCAGACGTCGGGCCCGAGGACGGCGACGCCGGGCACCTGGGCCAGGTCGGCGGCGATGTCCCGTTCCCAACGGGTCAGGCGTTCCTCGGCGGGGGTGGAGGGCAGGATGCCGACGATCAGCGGGGTGGGGGTTCGCTCGGCGGCGGCGCGGACGGCGGCCGCGTACACGCCGCGCAGCTCGGCCAGTTGGGCGTCGTCGACCGGGCCGAACCGCTGGAGGTCGGCGGCGCGCAGCAGGACGACTCCGGCGGTCGCGGCCGGGTCGGCGAACACACCCGACGGGTCGCGCAGCGCGGCCGGCACCTGGTGGTACGGGGCCTCGGCGACGGTGACCGGGACGCCGGGGGCCGCCGCGCCGAGGGCGGCCTCGCACATCGCGGGCAGGTTGCCCAGGGCGAAGGTGGCGGCGAGGGCGAGGCGGTGGCCGGGTCCTGCGGCCGGTGCCGGGGCACGGACCGGGCCGGAAGGGTCGTCCGCCGTGTCCGCGAGCAGCCGCAGCAACTCCTCGCCGAGCCCGGTGGCGGCGTCGGCGTCCAGGATGTCGAGGTTGTGGTCGAGCCTGATCCGGCCGGCGTCCGGCGTCATGGTGACCATCAGGTCGAGGTCGGAGTACCCGGTCCCGACGGGCAGCACCTCCAGGGCCTTCAACCCACCGCCGGAGCGGACGTAGTTGAAGTACACCTCGACCAGAGGCGCGTCGGTCCGGTACAGGCCCTCCTCGGCCAGCACCGGCAGCACGTCGGTGAACATGGCGCCCTTCGTCAGCACCCGTTCCAGGCGTCCGTCGGTGCGGCGCAGCACCTCCTCGATCCGCTCCCCCGCCCGGGCCTCGGCGGGGAACGGCACCGGCACCCCGAAGAAGCCCACCGCGTCGTAGGCGTCGGCGTGGATGCGGGTGTCGACGGGCACGGCGAGGACGAAGCGCTCCCGCTCGCGCCTGCGAGCCAGCAGGACGGTGAGGGCGCCGAGACAGAAGGCGGCCGGGGTGACCGCCAGCGCGCTCGCGGCGGCCGCGATGCGCCCGGCCAGCCCGTCGGGGATCGCCAGGGTGACACTCCCGGCCCGGTACGTGCGGGCCTCCGGGCGGGGACGGCTCAGGGTGAGGTCGAGCCGCTCGCTGCCCCGGAAGTGCTCGCGCCACCCGTCCGACTCACCTCCGGCCGGGGCGTCGGCGCGCTGGGCCTCGATCAGTTGACGCACCTCGCGGTTGGTGACGGCGTCACCGAGCGGACCCGCGGTCAGCTCGGCGTCGATCTCGCTCGCCACCAGCAGCAGCGACTGCAGATCGCTGACGGCGTGGTGGGCGCCGTAGACGAGGGTCTGGCCGCGCTCGCCCGCGTCCAGGAGTTCGAAGCGCCACAGGGGCGCCGTCGCCAGGTCGAAGGGCGGTTCGAGGAGGGCGCGCAGCGCGTCGGCGGCGTCCGGTTCCGTGCCGTCGGGGACGACGGTCCAGCGCAGCGGTGTCGCCGGGAGGTCCCGTCGCACACGTAGCACTCGGCCGCCGCCGTCCGGCTCCGTGACGGCGGTGCGCAGCGCGGCGTGCCGTGCGGTGAGCCGGTCGAGGACGCCGGTCAGGGTCGCGCGGGTGACGGGTGCGGTGAGGCGCACGGCCAGGCCGACGGCGTGGGCGGCCTCGGGCATGCCGGGCCGGGCGCTGCGCAGCAGCCGTACGACGTCGCGGGTCGCCGGAAGGCGTTCCTCGGCCGGGACGTCGGCCGCGACATCCGGGGCGTCGTCCGCCGCGGCCGTCCGTTCGGGCAGCGCGGTGCGCAGCGCCTCGGCGAGGCCGCGCAGGTCGGAGGCGGAGAAGACGGTGGCGGCGGGGAGTTCGACGCCGAGGTCGCGGGCGAACGCGTTGCGCAGCCGCACCAACATCAGCGAGTCGAGGCCGAGTTCCTTGAGGGCGGCCGTCGCCGGGACCTGGCCCGTGCCGCCGGAGACCTCGGCGATCCGGGCGCGGACGTACGCCTCCAGCCGGACGGCCCGTTCGGCGTCGTCGGTGGCCGCGAGCACCTTCTCGACGAGTTCGTCGGTGCCGGTGGCCGGGGCGGGGAGGGTCACCAGGTCGGCGAGGATCGGGCGGGTGCGGACGGCGTCGGGGTCGAGGGTCAGCAGCTCCCAGTCCAGGGCGAGCGGGGCGAGCTGTCGGCGGGAGGTGCCGAGCACCCGGTCGAGCAGTTCGCCGCCGTCCCCGGCGGACAGGGCGACCAGTCCGGAGCGGGCGGTCTGCGCGGCGCGGGCGTCGGACCCGGCGACCATGCCGACGCCGGCCCAGGCACCCCAGTCGAGGCTGACGGCCCGGCGGTCGTGCAGCGCGAGATGATGGGCCCAGGCGTCGAGGAAGGCGTTCGCGGCGCAGTACGCGCTCTGCCCGGCCGAGCCGAGCAGTCCGGCCGCGGACGCGAACAGCACGAAGTCCTCAGCCTCCGGGACCAGTTCGGTCAGCAGGGCGGTGCCGAGAACCTTGGGTCCGAGCACGGTCAGGACGCGGTCGTCGCTGAGGTGGGCCAGGGTGGCGTCGTCGAGGACACCGGCCGCGTGCACGATCCCGGTGATCGGGCCGAGCTCCGCGCGTACGCCGTCCAGCGCGGCCGTCAGACCGGCGCGGTCGGTGACGTCCGCTCGCGCCAGGTGCACGGCGACCCCGCGCTCGCGGAGGCCGTCGATCCAGGCGAGGGCGTCCGCGTCGGGGGCGCCGCGGCCCAGCAGGGCCAGGCCACGGACGCCCCGGCCGGCCAGCCGCTCGGCGACGACCCGGCCGAGGCCGCCGAGACCGCCGGTGATCAGGTAGGCGCCCGACCCCGTGGGCGGTCCGGAGTCGTCCGGGCGGGTCCGGGTCAGCCGGGGGACGTGGCGTCCGTCGGGGCGCAGGGCGACGAGGCGTTCGTCGTCGGCGTGGCGCAGCTGGGTCCACAGGGCGTCGGTGCCGTCGGTGGGCGGCAGGTCGACCAGGGTGGTATGCAGTTCGGGGTGCTCCTGGGCGACGGCGAGGCCGAAGCCCCAGGCGAGCGCCTGCTCGGGGTGGGTGACATGGGTGCTGTCTCCGGCGGCCTGGCTGCCGCGGACGACGATGTGGAGGCGGGGCGCCCAGGCCCGCTCCGCGAGGGCACGAATCAGGTGCAGGGTGCTCAGGCAGCCCAGCCGGGCGGCTTCCCCGGCCGTGCGGCCGTCGTCGATCGCGGGGGCGTCCAGCGCGGTCAACTGCACGATGTGGCGAGGGGGTTCGTGGGGGAAGGCCTCGTCGAGCAGCCGGGCCAGCTGGTCCGGGTCGGCGGGGTCGAGCACATATCGGCCGGGTCCCTCAGTGGCGAACCCGTCGCCCGGGCAGGCGATGACATGAGGCGTGGAGTCGTCGTCCAGGCGGAGGGCCAGGTCGGTGGCGACGCCGGCCGTGTCGGCGAGGACGAGCCAGGTGCCGGGTGCCGGGGGTTCGTCGGCGGCCGGGCGGGGCTGCCAGCGGGTCTCGAACAGCGCCCCGTCGAGCGGCGAGAGGGCGGTGAGCCGGAACTCCAGTGCCTCGACCAGGAGTTGGTCGTCCTCGTCGTAGAGCCGGAGGTCCAGGGTGGCGGTGTCCCCGGAGATCGACCGCAGCGCGCAGGTCACCCACGCGGGGCTGGTGCGCAGCCCGGTGTGGCGCAGCCGGCCGACCCCGGCGGGCACGAACGCCCGGCCCTGCGGGGCGTCGGCGGGCAGGGCGGCCGTGTGGAAGGCGGCGTCGAGGACGGCCGGGTGGAGCAGATGCCCGGCGGCAGGACGGTCGGTGAGCCGGGCGTAGGCGGCATCGGCGGCGCGGCGGCCGGATTCCAGGCCCTGGAAGGCGGGGCCGTACTCGATGCCGAGGGTGGCCAGGGTGCCGTAGACGGCCGTCAGGTCGACCGGGTCGGTGCAGCGGGCGCGCAGGGCGTCCGGGCCCTCCTCGGGCTCGGCGGGTCCCGTGGTGATCCGGCCGGTCACATGCCGTTCCCAGGTGAGGTCGCCTACCGGGGCGGCGGAGACGGTGAAGTCCCGTACGCCGTCGGCGGCGGGGCGCAGCACGAGTTGCAGCCGGACCGGCCGGGCTGCGTCCAGGCGCAGCGGCTGGAGGAAGTCGACGTCGGAGAGGTGGACGTCGCCGCCGTCCTGGACGGTGCGGGCGGCCTCCAGCGCCATGGTCAGGAAGGCGGCGCCGGGCAGCCACACCTCGCCGGTGACACGGTGGTCGGTGAGATAGGCGAAGCGGCCGTCGCGCAGGTCCACCTCGGTCTGGAAGAGGTGCCGGCCGGGCTGGTCGCTGGCCTCGACGTGCGTGCCGAGGAGGGGCGAGGTGCCGGGCGCGGCCGCCGGGGCGGGGGCGAGCCAGTGGCGTTCGCGGGCGAAGGCGTAGGTGGGCAGGTCGGCGCGGCGGCCGGCGGGGAACAGCGCCGTCCAGTCGGGGGTGTGACCGGCCGTGTGGAGTGCGCCCAGGGCGCGCAGCAGGGTGTCGCGCCGGCCCGATCCACGGCGCAGAGTGCCCACGGCGACCGCGTCGACGCCGGCCTCGGCCGCGACCGCCTCGACGGCGGCGGTGAGCGACGGGTGCGGGCTGAGTTCGACGAAGTAGCGGTGGCCGTCGTCCAGGAGGCGCCGGATCGTGTCGGAGAAGCGGACGGGTTCGCTGAGGTTGGCGTACCAGTAGGCGGCGTCGAGGCGGTCGCCCGGCACCGGTTCGGCCAGGACGGTCGAGTACAGCGGGGTCGTCGTGCGGGTGCCCCGGACGTCGGTGAGGCGGCCGAGCAGGTCCTCGCGGACCTCGGCCATCAGGGGGGTGTGCGAGGCGAACGGCGTCGACAGCGGCCGTGCCCCGATCCCCTGCGCCTCCAGGCTCTGTCGCAGGTCGGCCAGGGCGTCGGCGGCACCGGAGACGGCCGTGGCGTGCGGGCCGTTGACGGCGGCGACGAACAGCAGTCCGGCGTAGGGGGCGAGCAGTTCCTCGGCCCGGTCGCGCGGCACGTCCAGGGAGAGCATGCCGCCCCGTCCCGCGACGGGGACGACGGCCCGGGCGCGGCCGGTGACGACGGCCACGGCGTCGTCCAGGGTGAGGGCGCCCGCGCTGTGGGCGGCGGCGATCTCGCCGAGGCTGTGCCCGGCGACGGCGTCCGGGGTGACGCCGACCGAGCGCCAGGCGGCGGTGAGCGCCGCGTTGACGGCGAAGAGCACCGGCTGGAGGTACTCGGTGCGCTCCAGCGGGGAGAACTCCTCGGGCGCCCGCAGCGCGGTGAGCACCGACCAGCCGGCGTGCCGGCGCACGGCCTCGTCGATCCGGGTCAGTTCGGCGCCGAACGCCTCCGTGTCGGCCATCAGGTCCAGGGCCATGCCCGGCCATTGGCCGCCGTGCCCGGCGTAGAGGAAGGCGACCTTGCCGGTGGGGTCCTCACGGCGGACGGGCGGCGCCGTACGCCCTGCCGCGAGGTCGGTCAGGGTGGCACGGAGTTCGTCGCGGTCCTCGGCGACGAGGGCGGCGCGGTGCTCGAAGTGGCCGCGGTGCCGGGCCAGGGTGTGGGCGACGTCGTGCAGTTCGGTGCCGGTGCCGGCCAGGTGGCGGGCGAGCGCGGCGGCCTGCCCGCGCAGCCCGGCCTCGCTGCGGCCCGACAGCACGAACAGGTCCGGCCCCGTGGAGGGTCGGGGCGCGGGGGTGGGCGCGGGCGGCGCCTCCTCCACGATCACATGGGCGTTGGTGCCGCTGATGCCGAACGCGCTGACGCCGGCGCGCCGGACCCGGTCCGCCGACGCGGGCCAGGCGGTCTCCTGGTGCAGCAGGCGCAGCCCGCTGTCCGCCCAGTCGACGTGCCGGCTCGGCGGATCGGCGTGCAGGGTGCGCGGCAGTGTCCCGTGGCGCAGGGACTCCACGACCTTGATCAGGCCCACGACGCCCGAAGCGGCCTGTGTGTGCCCGACGTTGGACTTCAGCGAGCCGACGTACAGGGGACGGCCCTCGGGGCGGGAGGCGCCGAACACCTCGGTGAGGGCGTTGGCCTCGATGGGGTCGCCGAGGGTGGTGCCGGTGCCGTGCGCCTCGACGTGGTCGACGTCGGCGGGGCTCAGCCCGGACTGCTCCAGGGCGCGGCGGATCACCCGTTCCTGCGCGGGGCCGTTGGGCGCGGACAGGCCCTGGCTGCGGCCGTCCTGGTTGACGGCGGTGCCGCGCAGCACGGCCAGGACCCGGTCGCCGTCGCGCCGCGCGTCACTGAGGCGCTTGAGGACGAGCATGCCGGCGCCCTCCGCCCAGACGGCCCCGTCGGCGGCGTCGGAGAACGAGCGGCAGCGGCCCGTCGGGGAGAGCCCGCGCAGCCGGCTGAACTCGACGAAGGTCCCCGGCGTGACCATCAGCGTGACACCACCGGCCAGCGCGAGGTCGCACTCCCCCGACCGCAGGGCCTGCGCCGCCAGGTGCACGGCCACCAGGGAGGAGGAGCAGGCGGTGTCGACGGTGAGCGCGGGGCCGTTGAGGCCGAGCGTGTAGGCGAGCCGCCCGGAGGCCACGCTCAGGGCGGTGCCGGTGCCGACGTAGCCGTCGAGCTGGTCGAGCCGGGTGCCGGACAGGTAGTCGCTGCCGAACATGCCGACGTAGACGCCGGTGCTGCTGCCCGCGAGGTCGGCCGGCACGATCCCGGCGCGTTCCAGCGACTCCCAGGCGGTCTCCAGGAGCAGACGCTGCTGGGGGTCCATGGCCGCCGCCTCCTTCGGGGTGATCCCGAAGAACGCGGCGTCGAAGGAGTCGATGTCGTCGAGGAACCCGCCCTCGCGGGCATAGGACTTGCCGGGTGCGTCCGGGTCGGGGTCGTACAGCGCCTCGACGTCCCAGCGGGCGGACGGGAACGGCCCGACGGCGTCCCGGCCCTCGGCGACGAGCCGCCACAGCCCCTCGGGGTCGCGGACCCCGCCGGGCAGCCGGCACGCCATGGCGACCAGGGCCACCGGCTCCTGGGCGGACGGGGCATGGGCGGGCTGACGTACAGCCGTCGCCCGGGCCGGGCGGCCGAGGACGCCGTTCAGCAGGTGGTCGGCGAGCCGGGCCGGGGTGGGGTGGTCGAAGAGGAGGGTGGCGGGGAGCCGCGCGCCGATCCGGGTGCCGATCCGGTTGCGCAGGTCGACGGCGGTCACCGAGTCCATGCCGAGGTCGCGCAGCGGCTGGTCGGGACGGACCGCGTCCGCCGAGCGCAGACCGAGCGCCTGGGCGGCCTCCTCGCGGACCAGGGCGAGGACGCGGGCGGCGCGTTCGGCCTCCGGCAGCCGGGACAGCCGGTCGGCCAGGGTGGGGCCGCCCGGAGCCGTGGCGGGCCGCGGCGCGGGCAGCAGGGAGCGCCAGAGG
Organism: Streptomyces sp. RK62; assembly: GCF_018070255.1. Classification (NCBI taxonomy): domain Bacteria; kingdom Bacillati; phylum Actinomycetota; class Actinomycetes; order Kitasatosporales; family Streptomycetaceae; genus Streptomyces; species Streptomyces sp. RK62. The sequence continues at coordinate 9,090 of NZ_JAGPYD010000030.1, forward strand.
GCGCCGTCGGGCGCGGCGGCACGCAGCCGGGGCAGGTCGAGGGACCAGGCGACCAGGTGCGCGGTGTCGTGCCGCAGCGCGAGGCCGGTCAGGGCGGTGCCCTGCTCGGGGGTGAGGGCTCGGTGGCCGAGGCGGGCCATGCGCGCCAGGTCGGCGTGCTCGGCGGCCAGCCCGTCGCCCGCCCAGGCGCCGTAGGAGACGGAGCGGGCGGCCAGGCCCGCCGCGCGCCGATGGTGGGCGAGCTGGTCGAGGAAGGCGTTGGCGGCGGCGTAGTTGGCCTGCCCGGCGGTGCCGACGACACCGGCGGCCGAGGAGACGAGGAGGAACAGGTCGAGGTCGAGCCCCGCGGTGAGCCGGTGCAGATGCGCGGCACCGTCGACCTTGGGGCGCAGCACCTCGGCCAGCCGCTCGGGGGTCGTCTCGGCGAGCACACCGTCGGCCAGCACACCGGCGCAGTGGACGACCCCGCGCAGGGGCGCCTCGTCGCCGACGCTCGCGAGCACATCGGCGAGGGCGGCCTCGTCGGCGACGTCGCAGGCGGCGACCTTCACCTGGCAGCCGAACGCGGCCAGTTCGTCCACGACCTCGTCCGCGCGGAAGTCGGCCGTCCCTTGACGAGACGTCAGGAGCAGGCGCGACGCCCCGTTCTCGGCCAGCAGGCGGGCGATGCGGCGGCCGACGGCACCCAGGCCGCCGGTGATCAGCACGGTGCCGTCGGTGGGGATCGCGGACCCGGTGCGCGCCGGGGCGGGCCGCGCCCGGACGAGTCGCGGCGCGAGCAACTGCTCACCCCGTACGGCGAGTTCGGGCTCGTCGCCCGAGAGAGGCGGCTCCCGGTCCTCGACGTCGAGGTCGACGAGGGTCAGCCCCAGCTGAGGATGCTCGGCGCGAGCGCTGCGGGCCAGGCCCCACAGCACGGAGTGGGCGTACCCGGCGGCGGTGTCGGTCTCCGTGGCGGCGACGGCTCCGGTGGTGACCCAGACGGTCCGGGCGGGGGCCTCGTCCGGCGGGAGGGCGATCAGCGCCCGCAGTTCGTCCAGCGCTGCCGCCGCCGTGGCGTGGGCGGTGGCGATCGGGTCTGCGCCCGGGGTGGGGGCGGGCCATCGGCGCACCACGGTGCCGGCGGGCTGCTCCGGTGCGATCGGTACCGGGGTCCAGGCCACCTCGTAGAGATGGCGGCCGAGTTCCGTACCGGCGGTCAGCTCGGCCGGGTGCGCGGCCCGCAGCCGTACGCCTTCCAGCCGGCCGGCCGGGAAGCCGTCGGGGTCCCACAGGGTGACGTCCAGGACGACGTCCTCGCCGGGTTCCGGGGTCCGGCGTACGACGGCGACGAGGTCCGTCGCGCCGCCGGCCGGCAGGGCGCATCGGCCCATCGCGACCGGCAACAGCACGCGGCCGTCGAGGGGTTCGAGGACGGCGGCCACCTGCAGGGCGGCGTCCAGGAGCGCGGGGTGGACCGGATAGGCGGTGTCCTGGACGGGCGGGGAGAGCCGGGCCAGTACGGTGTCGTCTCCCGTGACGGTGGCCTCCCGTACACCCTGGAAGGCGGGCCCGTAGCCGAGGCCGAGGGCGGCCAGGCGCGCATAGGTGTCCTCGTCCCACGCGGGCGTGAACTCCTCGGGCCAGACAGGAGGTTCGGCCGTGGACGGCTCGGACGGCTCGGCGGCTGACGCTGTGGCGTGCAGGGTCCAGTCCGCCGTCTCCGGACCGCGCGGACGGCTGTGCACGGTGACCTCGGCCGTGGTCACCTCGACGGACACCTCGACGGTGCCGCTCTCGGGCAGGGTGAGCGGCGCGAGGAGCAGCAGGTCCGCGACCTCGACGGGCGTGTCGGGGCGGGCCACCGCGAGGGCGGCGCGGCACAGCTCCAGCAGGGTGGTGCCCGAGACGACGGTGTGGCCGTGGACGGTGTGGTCGGTGAGCCAGTCGGCGGTGGCCGTGGACCACTCGTTGCGGAAGGTCCAGCGGGTCTCGTCGGCCGACCGGAGCTGGATGCCGAGCAACGGGTGCGCGGCCCGGTCGAGGAGCCCCGGCCCGTCCACGGAACGTGCCGCCTCGATCCAGTGCCGCTGTTCGTCCCAGGCGTACGTGGGCAGGTCCACGGGGGCGGTGGGCGGCACGAGGCGGCGCCAGTCCAGGCGGTGGCCGTGGACGTGGAGGGTGGCGGCGGCACGGTCCAGGCAGGCGGGGCCGTCCTCGTCGCGGCGCAGCGAGCCGACCGTGACGAGGTCCTCGTCGATCGTGTTCAGAGCCGTCAAGAGGGCGGGGTGCGGGGCGAGTTCGAGGAAACAGCGGTACCCGTCCGCGATCATGCGCTCGACGGTGGGCGCGAAGCGGACGGGTTCGCGCAGGTTGCGGTACCAGTAGTCGGCTTCGAGTTCGTCGGTGACGGGCTCGCCGGTGACCGTGGAGTACCAGGTGACGGCGGTGGGCTGGGTGAGCACGCCGTCGAGTTCGTCGAGGACGGTGGCGCGGACGGGTTCGACCCGGTCGCTGTGGGAGGCGTAGTCGACGTCGAGGACGCGGGCGAAGACCTGCTCCCGTTCCAGTCCGGCGACCAGCGCCCGTACGGCGTCGACGGCGCCGGAGACCACGGTCGAGCGGCCGCTGTTGACGGCGGCGACGGTGATCTCGCCGTCTTGACCCGCGATTTGGCGTTCCACCTCGGTGTGCGGCAGCGCGACGACGGCCATGGTGCCGGTGCCGGACAGACCGGTCAGGGCCTGGCTGCGCAGGGCGACGACGGCGGCGGCGTCGTTGAGGCTGAGGGCGCCGGCGACGCAGGCCGCGGCGACCTCGCCCTGGCTGTGCCCGACGACGGCGTCCGGGTGGACGCCGCGGGCCCGCCACACGGCGGCCAGGGACACCATGACGGCGAACAGCACCGGCTGGACGACGTCGACGCGGTCCAGGTCCGGGGCCGCGGGGTCGCCGCGCAGCACGGAGGTCACGGACCAGCCGGTGAAGGGGCGCAGGGCGGCGTCGCAGCGGTCGAGTTCGTCGGCGAACACCGGGTCGTGGCCGAGGAGATCACGTGCCATGCCGGGCCACTGCGCGCCCTGGCCGGGGAGGACGAAGGCCACCTTGCCGGTGCGGGCCGGGTGGGGCGGGCCGGTGACGAGGTCGTCGTCGGGTGTGCCCTCGGCGAGCGCGCGCAGGGCGCGCAGCAGGCCGTCCCGGCCGTCCGCCCGGACGACGGCCCGGTGCTCGAAGTGGGTGCGGTGGTGGGCGAGGGTGGCGGCGACGGCGGGCAGCGGCAGTTCGGGGCGGTCCTGGATGTGGTCGAGCAGGCGGGCGGCCTGGGCGCGGAGCGCCGGGAGGCCGCGCGCGGACAGCGGGAGGAGGGCGGGGCCGGGCGGGGTGGCGGGCCCGGGCTCCTCGGCCGGGGCGGGGGCCTCCTCCAGGACGACGTGGGCGTTGGTGCCGCTGATGCCGAACGCGCTGACTCCGGCGCGCCGCACCCGTCCGGTGTCCCGGGGCCAGGGCTGTGCCGTGTCGAGGACACGCAGTCCGCCCTGCGTCCAGTCGATCCGCTCGGTCGGTGTCGCGGCGTGCAGGGACGCCGGTATCCGCTCGTGCTGGAGCGCCAGTACGGTCTTGATGACGCCGGCGATGCCCGCGGCGGCCTGGGTGTGCCCGATGTTGGACTTCAGGGACCCGATACCGAGGGGCCGGCCGGCGGGGCGGCCCGGGCCGAAGACGGCGGCGAGGGCGCGGCCCTCGATGGGGTCGCCGAGCGGGGTGCCGGTGCCGTGCGCCTCGATGTGGTCGAGGTCGTGCGGCCGGAGCCCGGCGGCGTCGAGCGCGGCCCGTACGACGCGTTCCTGGGCGGGTCCGCTGGGGGCGCTGAGGCCCTGGCTGCGGCCGTCCTGGTTGATCGCGGAGCCCTTGACGACGGCGAGGACGCGGTCGCCGTCGCGGCGGGCGTCCGCGAGCCGCTTGAGGAGGACGACCCCGCAGCCCTCCGCCCAGACGACACCGTCGGCGTCGGCGGAGAAGGGGCTGCACCGCCCGGACGGCGACAGCCCGCGCAGCCGGCTGAACTCGACGTGCCCGCGCGGCGTGAGCAGCAGCGTGGCGCCGCCGGCCAGCGCGAGGTCGCACTCGCCGCCCGCCAGCGCGCGTGCCGCCAGATGCAGGGCGACCAGGGAGGAGGAGCAGGCGGTGTCGACGGTGACCGCGGGTCCGCGCAGGCCGAGGGTGTAGGCGATACGGCCGGAGGCGACGCTGGGCGCGGTGCCGGTGCCCACGTGCCCGTCGAGTTGGCCGAGCCCGGCCGTGGCCAGGTAGCCGCCGTCGTAGAGGCCGACGTAGACGCCGGTGGAGCTGCCGTTCAGGGTGGCGGGGACGATGCCGGCGCGTTCGACGGCCTCCCAGGCGGTGCGCAGCAGCAGCCGTTGCTGGGGGTCCATGGCGGCGGCCTCGCGCGGGGAGATCCCGAAGAACGCGGCGTCGAAGCGGTCGATGTCGCTCAGGTAGCCGCCGCGCAGGGAGTACGCCTTGCCGGTCGCCTCCGGGTCGGGGTCGTACAGGTCCCGGGTGTCCCAGCGGCCGGCCGGCGCGTCGCCGACGGCTTCCTGGCCCTCGTCGAGGAGCCGCCACAGCGCGTCGGGGTCGTCGGCGCCGGGCAGCCGGCAGGCCATGGAGATGATCGCGATGTCGTCGGACCCGTGCGGGGCCGGGCCGCCGGGGGCCTCAAGTGGGGCGGAAACCTCAGGAGTGGTCGCGAGGACCGCTTCGGCGAGTTCCGCGATCGTGGGGTGGTCGAAGACGAGGGAGGGGTCGAGGGTGCGGCCGGTGAGCGCGGACAGGTCGGCGGCCAGGGTAACCAACTGCCGTGACCCGAGGCCCAGTTCGGCGAGCGGCCGGTCGGGGTCGACGGTGTCCGGGTCGAGTCCGGTCACCTGGGCGACGGCCGACTCCAGCCAGGCCCGGACGTCCTGCGGGGTGCGCGGGGGCGGGTCGGGGAACTGCTTCGGGGACTCGTGCGCAGGCATGGAGACTCATGTCCTCGTGGGTCGCGGGAGGAGGCCGCGTCGTCGGGGCGCGTGGGTGCGCGGGTCCGGCGGCGCGGTGTGTGCCGTACGGCGCGCGGGGCGGCGTACGGCGGACGGGGCGGCGTCAGCCGAGGGCGGGTGCCTCGATCAGGGCGAGGGTGCCGCCCAGGTAGGCCGCCCGGGAGGCGTGCCGCTGGATCTTGCCGCTGGAGGTCTTGGGGATGGTGCCGGGCCGGACGAGGACGACGTCGCGCACGGAGAGGCCGTGGGCCTCGGCGATGGCGCTGCGCACCACGTCGGTGATCTTCTCGGCCTCGCCCACGGCGTCGGGGGCGATCTCGGCGACGAGGACGGCCTGTTCGGTGCCGGCCGTGCCGTCGTCGGCGGGCGCGGGGTCCACGCCGAAGGCGGCGGTGCAGCCGGGGCGCAGGGCCGGATGGGCCGTCTCCGCGGTCAGTTCGAGGTCCTGCGGGTAGTGGTTGCGTCCGTCGACGACGATGAGGTCCTTGAGACGGCCGGTGACGAACAGCTCGCCGTCGCGCAGGAATCCGAGGTCACCGGTGCGCAGGAAGCGACCCTCGTGTCCGGCCAGGCGGGCGCGGAAGGTCTCGCGGGTGGCGAGGGCGTTGCGCCAGTAGCCCTTGGCGACGCTCGCGCCGGACACCCAGATCTCGCCGACCTCGCCGTCGGGGAGTTCCTCGTGCCGCTCGGGGTCGGCGATGACGACGGTGAGGCCGGGTCCTGGGCGGCCGGAGCCGACGGCGTCGGTGTCGGGCCGTCCGTCGGCGGGCGGGAGCAGGGTGGGCGCGCTGCCCGGGGTGCTGCCGCTGACCATGAGGGTGGCCTCGGCGAGTCCGTAGCAGGGGTAGAGGGCCTCGCGGCGGAAGCCGGCCGGGGCGAAGGTGTCGGCGAACCGCCGCAGGGTGGCGGCCCGTACGGGTTCGGCGCCGTTGAAGGCGACCTTCCACGAGCTCAGGTCGAGGCCGTCGAGGAGGTCGGGGGTGGCGTGCCGCAGGCTCAGTTCGTAGGCGAAGTTGGGGCCGCCGCTGGTGTGGGGGCGGTAGCGGCTGACGGCGGTGAGCCAGCGCTGCGGCTGCTGCAGGAAGTGCAGCGGGGAGAACAGGGTGGCGGTGACGCCGAGATGGACGGTGTTGAGGACGGGGCCTATGAGGCCCATGTCGTGGTAGACGGGCAGCCAGCTGACGAACATCTCGTGTCCGTGCTCGGCGATGGCGTCCGGGGTGTGGCCCATGCGTGCGGTGATGATCCGCTCGTTGTCCAGGAGGTTCCCGTGGGTGACCATCACACCGCGCGGCGCGGAGGTGGAGCCGGAGGTGTACTGCAGGAAGGCGACGGAGTCGGCGTCCAGGTCGGGTTCGCGCCACGCGTCGGCGGCGTCGTCGGGTATGTCCTCGGTGGCGACCCAGGTCAGGCCCGCGAGTTCGGGCAGGTGCTGGGTGAGGCCTGACAGGGCCTCGATCACCTCGCGACCGCCGAGGATCACCTTGGCGTCGGCGTCGGCGATCAGCCGCCGCATCCGGGTCAGGGCGCGGTGGTTCTGCGTGCGGCCCCGGGGAGGGACGCCGGGGACGGCGACGACTCCGGCGGCGAGGCAGCCGAAGTAGCCGCACATGAACTCCAGGCCCGGCGGGTACAGGAGCATGGCCCGGCTGCCGGCCAGGCCGCGCTCCTGGAGCCAGGCGGCGACGGCGCGGGAGCGCCGGGCGAGGCGGTCGTAGGAGAGTTCCTGGATCTCGCCGTCGCAGTCGCCGGTGACGAGGTAGCGGTAGGCGGTTCGGTCGGGGTGACGTACCGCGTGCTCGGTCAGAAGGTCGACCAGGGATCGCACCATGTCGCGAGTCTCACCTGTCTGGATCGGTGGGCGAAGAGTGACGTGCGAGGGTCACGTGCTGGACACGTGCAGACGCCTCGGTCGGCCCGGGCCCCCTTGCCCGGCCGTCCGTCCCGACGACCCGCCGAGGGGTCACGGCGCTGGTCCGCCGTCCCCTCGTGTCCCCCCGCATCAACTTGCTACCGGCGAGTAGCACCCTAGCAAGCGAGTCCGGCCTCTTGGGCCGAACGCATGTAAACCCTACGTGTCGGGCGGATGTTGACGAAGCCGGGGCCCCACCCGCGCGTCGCCGCCCCGGCCCGGCCAGGTGAAATCCGGTGCCGGGCAGCGCGAAGCCCGGGCACCCCTTGTCCCGGCGCCCGGGCCCGGCCGGTCGTTACTCAGCCGGCGAGCCGCCGGCTCAGCAGCTCCTTGCCGAGTTCGGCGCCCTTGCGGCTGTCCGCCTGTGCCTTGCGGAACAGGTCGGCGACCTCGGTGTCCTGGGCGCGTTCGGCGTCCTCGATGTACGTCTCCAGCCGCAGTGCGTTGCTCAGGCACGCCTCTACGTACCAGATGAGGTTGTAGTCCTTGTCCTGCGTGCCGGTGACGCCTCCGGTCTCCGTGGCGCTGGTCATGCGGGGCACCTCCTGACGTCGTACGGTCGTGCGCCCTCGCCGGGTACCCGTCGGGCCGCCGCACACACGATCCGGGGGCGGCAATTCCGACAGTCCGCGACAGATGCGAGCAGATTCCCGGCGCTTCCGAAGGGAAGTATGCGCCGACCGTGCGAGATCGATCGATGACGGTGTGTACTGTGCTCCGAGCGCCGCGCGTCACGGTCTCGCGACGAGGCCTGCCCCACCCCGAACCGACCTTCTGGGAAACCGACTCGATGATCGAATTACCGGACCTGGTGACCGGCGGGCTCGCCGTCGGTGTGCTGTCCGCGCTCGCCCTCGGCGGCCTGCTGCTGCGCGCACAGCGTCAACAGGAGGGCCAGCGAACCGAGATCGCCCGGTTGCGCGCCCAACTGGACGAGGCCGTCCGGGCGTTGGCGGCCGAGGTGGAGCATCTCGCGGCCCACCGCCTGCCCGCCGCGGCCCGGCAGCAGACCCACGCGAGCGTCGCCGTGCCCGGCCCGGTGCACCCTCAGACGTCCGGGACCCCGCTGGGCCTCGCGCTGGAGCGCGTCCTGGACGCCCTGCGCGCCGAACTCGCCGCCCAGCGCACCCGTATCGACGCGGCCGCCCAGGCCGGTATGCGCGGCGCCACCCGTGAGATCCAGGCCGCCCTCTACCGCCTCCAGGACGCGCTGCGCGGACTCCAGCAGAAGTACGACGACCCGGAGTTGACGCAGACCCTGTTCCAGCTCGACCACGAGAACGAGCAGTCGCTGCGGCGCGCGCAGGTCGCCGCCGTGGTGTGCGGTGCCTGGGTCGGGCTCGCGCGCGAGGAGTCGCACCTGGTCGACGCGGTGACCGGCGGCCAGGCCCGGCTGGCCGGCTACCACCGGGTCCGCGTCCACAACCATCTGGAAGCCGGCACCGCGCTGGTCTCCCACGCCGTGGAACCGGTCGCGATCATCGTCGCCGAACTCCTCGACAACGCCCTGCGGCACTCCGCGCCCGACACCGACGTCGTCGTCAACCTGGAGCACGTCCACCACGGCGTGTGCGTCACGGTCGACGACGCGGGCGTGGGCATGACCCACGACGAACGCGCCCGCGCCCAGCGGCTGGTGGCGGGGTCCGACCCGATCCTGCTGACCGACCTCGGCGATCCGCCCCGGATGGGCCTTGCGGCCATCGGCCAGCTCACCCGGCAGTTCGACCTGGGCGTCGACCTGTCGTCGCCGTCCCCGTACGGCGGGGTGCGCGCCGTACTGCGGGTGGACAGCCATCTGCTCGGGCACATCGACCCCGACGTACGCCCGCCGGCGGCGAGCGCGCCCCGCTCCACGCGCCCGGCGTCCCGCGAGGAGCCGGCTGAACGCCCCGCCGACACCGCGCACGGCTACGGCGACGACCGCGCCGAGGACGGCACGGGGTCCGCGCACGACGACCGGGACTCCGCGTTTGAGGAGCAGCCCGCGACCGGCGCCCTGCCCCGCCGCCGGCGCCGTACCCGCGCCACCGCCGCGCCGGAGGAGCCCGCCGTACCGCGGCCCACGGCACAGCGCCCGGAGCAGGCGGCCGCCGCGCTCGGCGCGCTGCAGGCCGGCACCGCCGCGGCGAGGTCCACGGCGGACGGCCGTACCGCCGACGAGGCGGCCACCGACACAGAGACACCGGCGGAGCCCGACCACACCGCCCCGACCGACCACGAACTGACCGACCACGAAGGGGGAACGGCTCGATGACCAGCCGCGACGCGGGAGACACGGCATGGGTTCTCGACCCGGTCCTGGAGGTGCCGCACGTCGTGGCGGCCGTGCTGCTCACCCGGGACGGACTCGTGACCGGGTGGACCGACGCGCTGAGCCGGCCCTCGGCCGAACGGGTCGCCGCGATCACCAGCACCGTGCAGGGCGCGTGCCGTACCGCGGCCGCCGCCTTCGCGGACCGGGACGGGGCCGAGGTGCGCCAAGTGGTCATCGAGTCCGACCACGGCTATGTGCTGATCGTGCCCACGGACCACGGCACCTGTGTGGCCGCCTACGGTGACCCGGAGGTGCGGCTCGACCTGCTCGCGCACCGGGTGCACTCGCAGGTGGCGCGGCTGGGCGAGAAGGCGATGGCCGCCGCGTCCCGGGGCGGCGACGGCGGCGCGCCGGCATGACCGGCCGCCGTGGTGGCCGTCCCCTGGTCCCCGCGTATCTGTCGACCGGCGGGGTGGCCCGGCCCAGCCGGCCGCACCTGGAGCGGCTGTCGGTGCTGACCCGCGCCGGCACGCCCGCTCCCGCCGGTCTGCCCGCCGCCCAGCTCGCCCTGCTGGACGCGCTGGAGGACGGCTCGCTGACGGTGGTGGAAGCGGCGGCCCTGCTGCGGCTCCCGGTGTCCGCGGTGCGCGTCCTGGCGGGCGGCCTCATCGACCGGGAACTGGCGACGGCCCGCGCGCCGATCCCGCCCGCCGCACGCTTCGACCCCGACCTGCTGAAGAGAGTGGCCGATGGCCTTCGCGCCCTCAAGCACGCCTAGCGGCGTCCGCGCCCGCGCCACCGCGGGCCCCTCCGACGACGTCCATCTCCCCGACACCGCCCGGGACCTGGTCAAGATCCTGGTGACCGGGCCGTTCGGGGTGGGCAAGACGACGTTGATCGGTTCCGTCTCCGAGATCCGGCCCCTGCACACCGAGGAGCCGCTCAGCGAGGCGTCCGCGCCGGTCGACGACATCGCCGGGGTGCGGGACAAGTCGACGACGACCGTGGCGGTCGACTTCGGCCGGATCAGCCTGCCCGGCGGGGTCGTGCTGTACCTGTTCGGCACCCCCGGCCAGGAGCGGTTCCGGCCCCTGTGGGACGACATCGCCTACGGCGCGCTCGGCGCCCTGGTCCTGGTGGACAGCCGGCGCATCGACGCCTCGTTCGACGTGCTGGGGCTCGTCGAGGAGTCGGGGCTGCCGTACGCCGTCGCCTTCAACACGTTCCCGGACGCGCCCCGCCACCACACGGAGGCCGAGCTGCGCGCCGCCCTGGATCTGGAGGACGGCACCCCGATGGTCACCTGTGACGCCCGGGACGCCGACTCGTCCGTCGACGCGCTCCTCGCGCTCGTCCAGCACCTCATCGACCGCGACACCCCGGAGGGCCGGTGACCGTCCACTCCCCCGACCTCGACAGCTTCTCCCGCGCGACGCCCGTACGGCTGTGGGAGGACGGCTTCGCGCTGGACCCCTACCGCTACTACGAGGCCCTGCGCGCCCAGGGCCCGGTCGGCTGGGGCGAGTTGGCGCCGGGTGTGCCGGCGTACGTCGTCACCGGCCGGCGCGCGGCGCTGGACCTGCTGCACGACACGGAGTCCTTCTCGCACGACCCCCGGCCCTGGGAGTCGACGGTCGCCGACGACTCGCCGATCCTCGGCATGATGCGCTGGCGGCCCAACACGCTGTTCGCGGACGGCGCCGCGCATGTGCGGTACCGCACCTCGCTGATCGACACGTTCGACGGGATCGCGCCGCACGATCTGCGGGCCCGGGTGCACCGGGCGGTGCGGGTGCTGGTCGGCCGGTTCGGGCCGCAGGGCGAGGCCGATCTGGTGGGCGACTTCGCGCGGCCGCTGATGGCGCTGGTCTTCAACAGCCTGTTCGGGCTGCCCGACAGCCAGAGCGACCGGCTGGACGTGGCGCTGGGCAAGATGATGGAGGGCGGCGCCGAGGCCGCCGAGGGCGAGGCCGAGTACGGCGGCTATGTGCTGGAGCTGATCGCCGCGAAGGCCGCGGAGCCGGGCGACGACCTGCCGAGCCGGCTCCTGGCGCACCCGGCCGGGCTCACCCCGGAGGAGGTCACCTGGCAGGTGTTCCTCACGCTGGGCGCCGGGCACGAGCCGACGGCGAACCTGGTGTCGAACGCCCTGTCCCGCATCCTCGGCAACCCGACGTTCTACTCGACGCTCACCAGTGGCGCCCGCCCGGTGATGGACGCGGTGGTGGAGGTCCTGCACCACGAGACGCCGCTGGCCAACTACGGCATCCACTTCGCCCGCAATTCCCTGTCGTTCCACGGCGCCTGGGTCCGGGCGGCGGTCCCGGTGGTCATCTCGTACGGGGCGCTCGCCCACTTCGCGGAGCGGGACGCCCTCGGTGAGCGGCACCCCCGGGACGCCTCCCATCTGTCCTGGTCGGCGGGGCCGCACGCCTGCCCGGTGAAGCAGCACACGCTGCTGATCGCGACCGAGGCCATCGAACGGCTCACCCAGTGGCTGCCCGACCTGGAGCCGGTGCTGCCGCGTGCGCGGCTGACCTGGCGGCCGGGGCCGTTCCACCGCTCGCTGACCTCGCTGCCCGTCCGGTTCAGCCCCCGCTCCCCCGACCAGCCAGGAGGCCCGTCGTGACCGTGACCGACCGCATCGCCATCGACCCGCTCGGCTCCGACATCCCCGGCGAGAGCGCCCGGCTGCGCGCCCTCGGCCCGATCGTCCCCGTCGAGCTGCCCGGCGGCATCCCGGCCTGGGCCCCGACGACGTACGACACGCTGCGGGAGCTGATCCTCGATCCCCGGGTCAGCAAGGATCCGCGGCAGCACTGGCGGCTCTGGCCCGAGGTGCCCGAACACCCGTCGTGGGGCTGGATCCTGGGTTGGGTCGGCGTGGTCAACATGCTGTCGACGTACGCCGGCGACCACGCGCGGCTGCGCAAGCTGGTCGCGCCGAGCTTCACCCAGCGGCGTACGGAGGTCATGCGGCCCCGCGTCGAGGCGATCACCGCTGAGCTGCTGGACGCGCTGGACGGGGCCGGTGACGCGGTCGACCTGAAGGCGGAGTTCGCGCACCCGCTGCCGATGCGGATGATCTGCGAGCTGTTCGGGGTGCCGGACGAGCTGCGCGAGGACACGGCCACGCTCATCGCGGCGATCATGGACACCTCCGACCCGACGCCGGAGCACGCCGCGTTCGTGCAGCGGCAGATCGGCTCGGTGCTGGGCGCGCTCGTCGCCCACCGGCGGGAGCACCCGGGCGACGATCTGACGACCGAGCTGATCCGGGTGCGCGACGAGGACGGCGACCGGCTCAGCGACGAGGAACTGCTGTACACGCTGCTGCTGGTGATCGGCGCCGGCTTCGAGACGACGGTGAATCTGATCGGCAACGCCGTCGTCGCCCTGCTGACCCACCCGGAGCAGCTGGCGGCCGTACGGGCCGGGGAGATCGGCTGGGACGCGGTGATCGACGAGACGCTGCGCGCGCACCCGTCGATCGCGTCGTTGCCGCTGCGGTTCGCCGTGACCGACCTGAAGGTCGGGGACGTGACGGTCCCGGCCGGGGACGCGATCATCACGACGTACGCCGCCGCCAATCTGGACCCCGCGCACTACGGCCCGGACGCCTCCGGTTTCGACGCGGCGCGCGGGGCCGACGACCATCTGTCGTTCGGGATCGGCGTGCACCGGTGCATCGGGGCCCCGCTGGCCCGTCTGGAGGCGCTGACCGCGTTGCCCGCGCTCTTCGACCGCTTCCCGGACTTGCGGCTCGCCGTCGGCGGGGAGGAGCTGCGTCAGGTCCCGTCGTTCATCGCGTTCGGCTGGCAGGAGATACCCGTGCGCCCGCGCGGCTGACGGAGGAATCCGCGCGGGGACGCGACCGGTCCCCCGTTCCGGTCGTGCCCCCGCGGTGCGTAGACCGTACGGCCCCCGCGCGGGCCGTGTGTATCGCGTCGGTGCCCGCTGGGAGCCCGCCGGGACTCACCTGTGCACAGCCGCGCCCTAAACGCCCGGTTTCGCCGCGTGCAGGGCGGGGAGTTCCAGGTCACCGAGCGCGAGATGCGCCAGGACGACCTCGTACAGATCGCTGCCGCCGGACAGCAGCGCGCGCTCCAGGACGGGCTCCGCGCTGCGTACGTGCTCGCGGACGGTCTGCGCGTGCACGCCGAGGCGCTGCGCGGCCCGTTCGGCGTTGCCGCCCTCCGCGATCCAGGCGCGCAGCGTGCGGCGCAGGTCGCGGCTGTCGTGGTCGAGCCGGGACAGCAGGTCCCGCGCCCAGGTGACCATGGCGCGCCCGGACAGCAGGTCGCCCAGCGTCACCGGGTCGTCGTACGGGGCGGCCGGGTCGCCCGGCGCTCCGGCCAGGCCCTCCTGGGTGTTGAGGGCGACGTGGACGACCGCCCGGGCGGCCAGGTCGGAGAAGCTGGTGCTCAGCAGCGTCTCGACCCGCTCCATCCGGGCGCGGACGGTGTTGCGGCTGACGCCGAGCACCTTGGCGGCGTTCACCGCGGTGAACTCCAGGCCCAGCCGGGTGGTGGCGAGCAGTTCGGCGCGGGTGTGGTGCGGCAGCGCGTCGAGGGGGCGCAGCACACGGGCCGTCCAACAGCGCAGGGCGACCGGGTCGACGAGGCGTTCGGGGTGGGTGCGTTCGGCGTAGACGGCCGCCTTGTCGGGCCGGAAGTGGGCGACGGCCAGCGCGCTCACGGCCTGCCCGTAGGCGGTGGCGGTGCGCACCAGGGCCTGCCGGGCGCTGCCGCCGAGGAAGGTGCGCGGGCGCGGCCCGATCAGCGACCGCAGCTCACGGGCCTCGGCGTCGCCGGGAGTGACGACGATGACGTGCTCGTCGACGGCCGGGCAGAGCACGACCAGCGCCCGTTCGCCGGTGACGTCGACGCACTCCTCGGCGAGCCGGTCGCGTTCCTCGGCGCTGCCCTCGACGACGTACACGCAGGCGGTGTCGGTGTCGAGCAGTCCTGGCCACAGCCCGGCGGCGACGCGGCGGGCGGACACGGTGTCCTCGACCATGAGGAGCTGCAGGATCGCCAGCCGCAGATCGGAGGTCGCCCGTTCCAGACGGCGGCCCGCGGCGGTGGTCTCACCGGCCTGCAGCAGGAGTTCCAGGACGTGCGCGGTGTGGCCGACGATGTCGGCGGCCCGCCGGTCGAACGGCTCGGGGCGGGACACGGCGAGGACGCCCGCCGCCGACGGGTCCGGGTAGGCGACCCGGACGAGCCGCAGATGACGGCCCTGGCCCTCCCAGGCGGCCGAGGCGATCCGGCCGGCGGCGACGGCGTCGACCAGCTGGTCGACGAGGGGCGGCCGGGTGCCGGCGACGACGGCGCCGGTGTCGTCCTGGAGGCAGGCGGTGCCCCGCACGGCGTCCGCGAGCCAGGACACGACACGGCGGACGTCCCTGCCGTGGGGCCGCAGGTGGTCCAGCAGTTCCTGCGCCCACGCCGAGGGCGCGGCGTCGCTCACCCCTGCCTGCCCGGCTCCGTCCTCTCCGCCAGCCATGTCGGCCTTCACCTCGTCTTGCGGTTCTGCGCTTCGTTCACGTACCGGTCGGGGACGTTACCTCACGTCCGCGCGGCGGGCCGGTGCCGACGTGGTGCGCGGTCGCCCCGGGGATAGGCTCGGCCAATGGCGAAGTACTACGACGTGCACCCCGACAATCCGCAGCCGCGCACCATCGCGCAGATCGCCGAGAGCGTCCGCTCCGGCGCGCTCATCGCGTACCCGACGGACTCCTGCTACGCGCTGGGCTGCCGGCTGGGCAGCCGTGACGGCATCGACCGCATCCGGTCGATCCGCCGCCTGGACGACCGGCACCACTTCACCCTCGTCTGCCAGGACTTCGCGCAGCTCGGCCAGTTCGTACGGATCGACAACGACGTCTTCCGCACGATCAAGGCGTCGACGCCCGGCAGTTACACCTTCATCCTCCCGGCGACCCGGGAGGTGCCCCGCATGCTGCAGCACCCGAAGAAGAAGACGGTCGGGGTGCGCATCCCCGACCATGTCGTCACCCAGGCGCTGCTCGCCGAGCTCGGGGAGCCGCTGCTGTCCAGCACGCTGCTGCTGCCCGACGAGGAGGAGCCGCTGACGCAGGGCTGGGAGATCAAGGACCGGCTGGACCATGTGCTGGACGGTGTCGTCGACTCCGGCGAGTGCGGCACCGAGCCGACCACGGTGATCGACTTCTCCTCCGGTGAGGCGGAGGTCGTGCGCGCGGGCGCGGGGGACACGTCCCGGTTCGAGTAAAGGCGTCCTCAAAAGGCAGGGGGTGCCGGGGGCCGTCGGACCGCGCGTGGAAACATGTGCGCGGTCCGGCCCCGGCGGGCCGGTGACCTGATGTGCCGTACCCGTAGAGAGGGCCACCCCCATGACCTCCGTCCAGGGAAACGTCGTCGACATCCCCACCGAGGACGGCGTCGCCGACGCCTACCTGACCCATCCGTCCGACGGCGGGCCCCGGCCCGCGGTCCTGCTCTCCATGGACGCGTTCGGGCTGCGGCCCCGGCTGGAGGCGATGGCCGACCGGCTCGCCGCCCACGGGTACACGGTGCTGGTGCCCAACCTCTTCTACCGCGCCGGCCGGGCCCCGGTGCTCGATCTGCCCGAGTTCATCGAGACGGCGGCCCGGCCGGACATCTTCCAGACCCTCGGGCCGATCATGCGCCAGCTGACCCCCGAGGCGGCGATGCGCGACGCCGGCGCCTATCTGCGCTGGCTGGAGTCGTGCCCGGCCGCGGCGGACGGTCCGGTCGCGCTGACCGGCTACTGCATGGGGGCGCGGCTGTCCCTGCTGACCGCCGGCACCTACCCGGACCGGGTCGCCGCCGCGGCCGGCTTCCACGGCGGACGGCTCGCCACCGAGGACCCGGACAGCCCGCACCTGGTGGCCGGACGCGTCACCGCGGAGCTGTACTTCGGGCACGCGGACCACGACCACTCCCTGCCGCCGGAGCAGATCGACCGTCTGGAGAAGGCCCTCACCGAGGCCGGGGTCCGGCACCGCTGCGAGGTGTACGAGGGCGCCGGCCACGGCTTCACCCAGTCCGACACCGCCGCCTACGACCGCGCGGCCGACGAGCGGCACTGGGAGGCGCTGCTCGACCTGCTCAACCGCGCCTTCTGAAGGGCCGGTTGGGGTGACGGGGGCGGTCGGCTCCCCGTCACCCGATCATTGTTACGGTGCACCGGTGTCTGTCTCCTCACGTGATACCGCGGAAGGCGCCGGCTGGGGCGCTGCCCAACCCGGCACCTACAAAGGGCTGATGCCGACCGGTGGCCGGAAGATCTCCTGGCTCGACCCCCGGATGCTGTGGGCGGCCCGCAACGGCGTACTGGCCTCGCTGTTCGGGGATCCGACGGGACGTACCCGCGGCCGGTGGGTGGCCCAGCGGACGGCCGCCGGGGCTCCGGCCGACAAGGTGATCCGGCGCGACGACCCCGACCGGTTCTCCTTCCTGGTCATCGGGGACACCGGCGAGGGCGACGACCCCCAATATGCCGTCGTGCCGGGCCTGTTGAAGGAGGGCAGGGACACCAGGTTCGCGATCCTCGCCAGCGACGTCATCTACCCGGTGGGCGGCGCCGACGACTACGGCCCCAAGTTCTTCCGGCCGTACCAGGACTACCGGGCGCCCATCTACGCGATACCCGGCAACCACGACTGGTACGAGGACCTGACCGCGTTCATGCGGGTGTTCTGCGACGACGCCCCGCCGCTCCCACCGGAGCCCGCGCCGCGCCCGCTCAGCCGGGCCCGGCTGCGCTCGCTGCTGTGGCACCGGCCACGCGAGGGCGACGGCCAACGGCTCGACGAGGCACGGAAGTTGCGGTCGGCGCCCGATCAACTGGCCACCCAGCCAGGCTCGTACTGGGCGATCGACGCCGGCCCGGTGCGGATCGTCGGCATCGACACCGGACTGCTCGGCACGCTCGACGCCGAACAGGGCGCGTGGCTGCGCAAGGTGTCCAAGGACCCCCGCCCGAAGATCCTGATCACCGGCTCGCCCCTGTATGTGGACGGTGAGCACCACCCCTGCGCGATCGAGGGCGGCGGCACCGTGGACGACATCGTCCGCGATCCCGCACACCGCTATGTGGCGGCGATCGGCGGCGACATCCACAACTACCAGCGGTATCCGGTGCGGGTCGGCGACCGCACCATCCAGTACGTCGTCGCGGGCGGCGGCGGTGCCTTCATGCACGCCACGCACACCATCCCGAAGGTCGACGTGGCGGGCGTCGGCGAGGCGGACTTCCGCTGCTACCCGCTGCGCGGCGACTCCCTGGCCTTCTACAGCACGCTGTACGGCCGGCGGCTGCGGCTGCGCCGCTTCTTCACCCTGACCGAGGCCGAGGCGGCGGCCGTCGTCGCCGAGCGCCTGGGCATGCCGCTGACCCGCGCCCAGCAGACCACGGCCCGGGTCACCCGGCGGGTCCGGCTGGTGGCCGCCCTGCTCGGCGCGGGCCGCCGCCCCGACCGCAGCGCACGGCTGCGGCTGCCGGTGCGCAAGCTCTACACCCAGCTGTTCTCTCCGAGTTCGGCCACCTACAGCCCGCCGTTCTTCAAATGCTTCCTGCGCCTCGACGTCGGCCCGGACGCGGTGCGGCTGCGCTGCCACGCCGCGACCGGCAACCTCGCCCAGGAACTCGACCCGCCGGTCGAGGACGAGGTGACGATCCCGCTGGTCTGAGGAACGGGGCGGGAACATGTCCGTGCGGGAGCGTGTTGCCTGAGCCGTACGGGTTGATCACCCGGTCATCGGACGACGACGGAGGGCTCGTGGCACCCATCTCCCGCCCCTTGCGCAAGCTGGGGTTCCTCACCATCGGACTGTTCGACGGGGCGGACCCGGCCCGGGGCCACGAGTCCACGCTGGAGATCATCGAACTGGGCGAGCGGCTCGGCTTCGACAGCGCCTGGGTCCGCCACCGGCACCTCCAGTACGGCATCTCCTCCCCCGTCGCCGTCCTAGCCGCCGCCTCGCAGCGCACCCGCCGGATCGAGCTGGGCACCGCGGTGATCCCGCTCGGCTGGGAGAACCCGCTGCGCCTCGCGGAGGATCTCGCCACCGTCGACCTGCTGTCCGGCGGGCGCCTCAACCCCGGCGTGAGCGTGGGCCCTCCGATGCACTACGACCGGGTCAAGGAGGCCCTGTACCCGGACACCGCCGACGCCGAGGACTTCGGATACGCGCGGGTGCGCCGGCTGCTGGACTTCGTCCGGGGCGAACCGGTCACGGACTTCAGCGGCACGGAGGGCTTCGAGGTGTTCTCCGACCGGGTGCAGCCGCAGTCCCCCGGGCTGGGCGGCCGCATGTGGTACGGCGGCGCCAGTCTGCGCTCGGCGCGCTGGGCCGGCGAGCACGGCATGAACCTGCTGACCAGCAGTGTCGTCAAGGTGGAGGACGACCAGGACGCGTCGGGCGCCCCCGACTTCGCGCGTATCCAGCTGTCCCACATCCGGGCCTTCCGGGAGCGCCACCCGGACGGTGAGAACGCCCGGGTCTCCCAGGGCCTCGTCGTCATCCCCACCGACTCGGCGACACCCGAACAGCGGGCCCGCTACGAGAAGTACGTCGCCGAACGCACCCCCCGCACCAGCTCGCCGCAGGGCCCGGCGCGGCTGCTGTTCGCACCGGACCTCATCGGCACCTCCGAGGAGATCGCCGAACGCCTCCACGCCCACGCCGCGTTCCGCGAGGTGGACGAGGTGGCGTTCGCGCTGCCCTTCAGCTTCGGGCACGACGACTATGTGCAGATCCTCACGGACATCGCGACCCGGCTCGGTCCGGCACTGGGTCGTCCGGCGCCCTGAACCGGGCGGCGGAGACCTCCTGGTCGAGCAGATGCAGCGGGGCGGCCGACACACCGGCCGCCTCGACGGCGTCCCAGTACGCGAGGGCACGGGACGGGTCGACCAGGCCGTGCGTCAGGGGCAGGCCACCGGGATCGCGGGCCGGGTCCGCGGCGCGGTGGGCGTGCAGCAGCGACTCCAGCCGGCAGGAGGCCAGGGTGCCGGGAATGCCGGAGCGCCCGGCGAAGCCGGTGGCGGCGACGTCCGGGAGGCCCTCGGCGAGCCGGGGCCGGTCGGCCCCGACATCCAGCAGGCCACCGCCGACGACCAGCACATCGCCGCGTGCGTCCATGCGCTCCAGCGCGCGGGCGGTGTCGAAGCAGTGCGGGAAGGAGTCGTCGACCAGGACGGTGCCGGGCCGCAGCCGGTCGACGTCCACAAGCGCCGAGGCCCCGCTGACGGCGGTCACGATCAGCTCGCTCGCGTAGACGGCGTCGGGCAGTCCGGGCCCCGACTCCACGATCCGCACAGGCAGTTGGGGGTACGTCTCCTGCAGCTCCGCCCCCAGCCGTCGGAGCCGGGGCGTGCTGCCGGGCAGGTCGCACAGCACGAGCCCGGCGGGCAGCCGGGGTGAGGTCGCAAGGAGCAGCCGCAGGGACGAGGTGCCGATCGAACCGCAGCCGACGACGGCGAGGGACAGCCGGTCGAGGCGGCCCCCGGTGGCGTCGAGCGCGGCGTGCACGGTCTTCACGACGGCGACGGTCGTCGTGGCGTGCCCGGTGGTGATCGCCGTGTCCGTCCCGGCCTCCCGCAGCACGTCGAAGCCGTAGCCGGTGAGCGCGGGGATCGTCCCGGCGAGCGATACGCATCGGGCGCCCAGCGCGGCGGCCTGCTCGACGGCCCGCGCGGTACGGGCCGCGAGGTCGCCCGCGGCGGCCAGTTCGTCCGCGAACAGCGGCAGGGCGACGAAGCCGGTGGTGCCCAGCGGGGTGCCGGTGCGCTCCAGCAGCCGGGCGCGGCCGTCCGGGAACAACAGCCCGCGTATCTCCTCACGGCCGGGGCGCGGGGCGCCGGGCGGCAGCCCGGCGAGGGCCGCGAGATGCGCCGGGGCGGGCAGATAGCCGACGAGGGCGGCGTCCAGCGCCCGGCGTGAACGATGTGTGCCGGCCCGCAGTTCCTGCTCCATCTGTTCGGCCAGCTCGGCGGCGCGGTCGGCCGTGAGCGCCGCCGCGGAGGCACGGACGGTGACGCGCAGCCCGTCGGCGCCGGGCAGCGGTCGTACGGCCAGGAACACGTCGGTGCCGGGCGGGGGCGGCGCGAGGAGAGTGTCGGCCTGGTCGGCGTGCAGCGAGAGCGTGCCGCCGGACGGCGCGCCGAGGGAGGTGAAGTCGAGGAAGGTGAAGAAGAACTGGGCGTGCGCGGGCAGCCCGCCGGCGGTGCCGGGCCCGGCAGGACCCTCGGCCCGGGCCAGCTCCGCCTCGGCGACGATCCGGCGCAGGTCATCGGCGAAGGCGGGCGTCCGGTCGGGGGCGGTGGGCGGGGCCGGGCGCAGCGCCACCGCCTGCGCGAAGGGCCCGAACACCCGGTGCGCGTCCGGGACGGAGTCCTCGCGCCCGGTCACGGCGAGGCCGATCACCAGGTCGGTCTGCCCGGTGAGCCGGGTGAGGGCGCGATGGTAGGCGGTGAGCAGCGGCGCGTAGAGCGTGCTGCGCGCCGTACGGGCCAGTCGGCGCAGCCGCCCGGCGCCGACGGCGTCGAGCGTGAAACCGGCCGTGTGGAACCCGGCCCCTGCGGCACCGGAGTGCGTGCGCAACGCGGGTGGTGTGTAGGGGGCGTTGAGCCGGGCGCGGTACGCCTCGGCCTCGGGACCTGACGGGCGGGGCCGCTCGGCGGACCGGAGGACATGGTCGCGGAAGGTGCTCTCCAGCGGGGGCAGGCCGTGGGGCAGACCGCGGTCGAGGCGGTCGTACACGGTGAGGAGTTCCCCGGCGAGCAGGGCGGCGCTGTAACCGTCCCCGATGAGGTGGTGGGCGTGCACGAGGAGGACGTGTTCCTCGGGTGCCGTGGTGAACAGGGTCGCCCGCAGCAACGGCCAGCCCCAGGGCTCGAGTCGGCGCCGCCCCTCCTCGGCGATCCGTGCCTCAAGCACGTCGGGGTGGACGGTCTCGTGCCGCACGGGCAGCCGCAGGGAATCGGGGAGTTCCTGCTGCACGGGCGGCCGGGCGCCCGCCGGGAAGACCGTGCGCAGCATGGGGTGCCGGGTCACCAGCACGTCGACGGCCCGCTGGAAGACGTCGGGCCGCAGAGGGCCGGTCAGCCGGAACCGGGCGAGCCAGGCGGAGCCGGTGGCGGGGTCGAGGGTGTCGGCGAGGAGGAAGCCCCGCTGGGACGGTGTGAGGGGGTACGGGCCGGTCAGGGCAGCCGCCGGGGCCGGTTCGGCGTGAACGACGCTCGCACCGGTCACGGCGGCGGTCCGGACCGCCGCCGTGACCGGTCCGGAGTTGACGGCCTTCACACCGGTCACGGCAGCGTCAGCGGCCGGCTCGGCGGCGTCGACGGCCTTCGCCAGGGCGCGCAGGGTGCGGTGGGTGTAGAGGACCGTAGGCCGTGGCACGGCGGAGAGTTCGGCGCGCATCCGGGCGAACAGCTCCAGCACCATGATGGAGTCGCCGCCCAGCTCGAAGAAGTCGTCGTCGGCGCTGACGTCCGGCGCGTCCAGCAGCGCCGCCCAGATCCGGGCGAGCGTGCGCTCGGTCGGGGTGGCGGGCGACGACGAGGGACGCGGCGCGGGCACGACGGCCGTGAGCGGGACGTCCGCCTCACGGGCCAGCCGGTCGCGGTCGATCTTCCCGGTGCCGGTGAGGGGCATCGCGGCGACCTCGCGGACGCGTCCCGGCAGCATGTACGGCGGCAGGGTGCGGGACAGGAACGCCCGGACGGCACGGGTGTCGGGGACCCGGGCGCCGGGCCGGGGTTCCAGGTGGGCGACCAGACGTCCTTCGGCGGGCAGGACGGCGGCGCGGGCGATGTCCGGGTGGGACAGCAGGACGGCCTCGATCTCGCCGGGTTCCACCCGGTGCCCGTGGATCTTGACCTGGTCGTCCAGACGGCCGAGGAAGTCGAGCACGCCGTCGGCCGTACGCCGGACCCGGTCGCCGCTGCGGTACCAGCGCCGCCCGTCCCGCTCGACGAAGGCCGCCGCGGTGAGTGCGGGTTCGCCGAGGTATCCGGGGGTCAGTCCCGTTCCCCCGATGAGGAGTTCGCCCGCCTCGCCGGGTGCGCAGGGGCGCAGGTCGGGCGTGACGACGTCCACGTCGGTGCCGGCGACCGGGCGGCCGATGGGCACATGGCGCAGTTCGTCGTCCGGGCGGGCGTCGAGGATGTGGCAGGTCGCGTTGATGGTGGCCTCGGTGGGCCCGTACAGGTTGGCGACCCGGTGCCGGGGGGCGCCCCCGCAGGCGTCGAGCAGGTCGAACCAGCGGCGCACCTGCGCGGCGGGCAGCGCCTCACCGCCGACATGCACCCAGCGCAGCGCGGAGAGGTCGGGGGGCGTCCGGTCCTGTGCGGCCCGGTTCTCGGCGGCGGTGAGCAGCCGTTCCCACAGCGTCGGCACCGAACTCCACACCGTGATCCGGTCGTCGACGACCCGGTCCAGGAGCGCGTCGGGGTCGCGGAGGACGTCGCGGGAGAGGGTGTGGACGGCGGCCCCGGCCAGCAGCGGCGCCAGCGCCTGCCGCACGGAGGCGTCGAAGCACACGGACGCCGTCTGCAGAAGCCGGTCGGCGGGCCCGTAGCCGAAGGTGTCCAGCGCCCAGTCGAGGTAGGTGAGCATCGACCGGTGCGTGATCGGGACGGCCTTGGGGCGGCCGGTGGAACCCGAGGTGAGGATCACGTAGGCGATGGCGTCGGGGTCGGGGTGCGGTTCCGGGCGGGGGTCGGACGGCGCGGCGGCCGCGTCGATGAACAGCACTTGGGTGCCGTCGAGTTCGGCCGCCGCATCGCCGGTCGCCGCATGGGCCACGACCGTGGTGACGCCGGTCCGGAGCAGCTGCTCGCGTCGGCGGGCCGCCGGATGACCGGGGTCCATCGGGACCCAGCCGGCGCCCGCGCGGAGGATGCCGACGATGCCGGTCACGACGTCCGGGCCCTGCTCGACGAGAAGGCCGACCAGGTCGCCCTGTCGTACGCCCTGCGCGCGCAGGCGGGCGGCCAGGGCGGCGGAGGCAGTGTCGAGGGCGGCGTAGGTGAGCGTGCTCGTGCCGGTGTGGATCGCCACGGCGTCCGGGGTCGCGCGGAACCGGGCGAGGAGCCGGGGGACGATGCCGTCACCGCCCCGGTGGTCACTGTGCGGGGCGTGGGACTTGGTGGTGTCCCGCAGTTCCGCCAGATAGTCCTCCGCCAGACGTGCGGTGGTCTCGGGCCGGAACAGATGGGCGGGATGGTTCCAGGAGAAGTGCAGGGCCGCGTCCGCCTCCCAGCACAGCAGACCGAGCCGGGTCGCGGCGGAGGCGGTGGCCGCCGCCGTGGGCGTCACCTCCACGGGCCGGCCCCCGCCGTGACGTACGGGGAAACGGGCGAAGCTGAACCCGGCGGGCGCGACCGTGCGGGGAGCGGGCCCGGTGGCGGGCAGGGACACGGCGAGGTCGGGGCTGCCGGGCGTGCCGTGTGCCTCCGCCTCGCGCCAGATGTGCCGCAGCCGTACGGCCAGTTCGGACACGCTCTCCGCCGGGTCGACCCGCACGAACACGGGGAGGGTGTCGGCCAGCGGGCCCACCAGGCGTTCGATACCGGGCAGGGCGGCTTCCCGGCGGGCGCGCGCCACATTGACGGCGACCGCCGGCTGTCCGCTCCAGCGGGCCAGGCACCGGACGTGGACGGCGAGGAGCAGATGGAAGAGGGACACCTCGTGCCGGGCGGCCACGTCCCGCAGGGCGGCGCTGAGTTCGGGGTCGGCGGTCGTCCGGTGGTGGACGTACGGCGGCGTCGGCGCGGCGTGCGGACCGCCGTCGTACGGCAGGGCCGAGGCGAGGTCTACCGGCCCGTGCGCGGCGATCCGCTCGCGCCAGTAGCGCAGGTCGCGGGCGAAGGCGGGGGTGTCGCGTTCGGCGGCGAGGAGGGCGGCGTACTCGCCGAACTCGGCTTCGCCAGGCGGCAGTTCATCGCCGGGCCCGGTGTACAGCGACCAGAGGTCCTCGCAGAGCACCTTGAGGCTGTAGCCGTCGGCGGCACCATGGTGGACCACCAGCAGCAGGTGTGCGAGCCCGGCGTCCCGGCGGTCCCGGACGAGGACGGCACGCACCGGGTCCTCGGCGGTGAGGTCGAACGGCCGGTTGCACAGCGCCGGTTCGAGGTCGGCCAGGGCACGCCAGGTGTCGTCGGCGTCCCGCACCTCGTACCAGCGGGGCGGGCGGTCGACGGGTTCGGCTGGCGCCGTGTACTGCAGCGGGGGCATGCCGTCGGTGACGCGCAGCCGCAGCATGGGGTGCCGGGCGGCGAGCAGGGCGAGGGCACGGCCGAGGACATCGGGGTCGAGCGGGCCGCGGACGGTCTGGCGGACATAGCTGTAGGCGGTGACGTCCTCGAACAGGGCCTCGGTGGTGAGGAAGGCCCGCTGCAGCGGGGTGAGGGGGATCGGCCCGTCATCGGGGTGCGGGCGTGCGAGGACGGGCCTGTGGTCCTCCAAAGGCTCGGTCCGCAGATACGCCGTCAGTTCGCCGAGGGTGCGGTGCTCGAAGAGCAGGGTGGCGGGCAGCGGCCGGCCGAGTTCGCTCTCCAGGCGGCGCGCGAGGTCCACGGCGGTGAGCGAGTCCAGCCCGAGGCCGAGGAAGGGGTCGTCGTCGCCGATGTCGCGCGGGGCCCGGTGCAGGGCCTCGGCCAGGAGCCGGCGCACGAGGTCGGCGTCGGCGTCCGGGGCGGGCCTCTCGGGGCACCCCTGCGTAGAGACGACGGGGACAGCCTCCGGTGCCGACGCCATGAGCACCACATGCGGAGCACCGGTGCCCACGGCCGTGCGGAGTGCGCCGATCGCCTCCCGGGCCGTCATCGCCGGCAGACCCAGCTCGCGCAGCCGCCCTGCGGAGGCGGCCCCGGCGGCCGTGCCCGCGTCACTCACAGGTCCGAAGCCGACGGCCTGCCAAGGGCGGCCCGCAGCGTGCTCGGCCGCGGCGAACGCGTCAAGGAAGGCGTTGGCGGCGGCGTAGTCGCCGAGGGCCCCCGCGAGACCGGGCAGCACCGAGGCCACCGAGGAGAACAGGACCCGGACGCCCGGGTCCTGGCCGTGGCGGCGCAGCGCGTCCGCGAGCAGGACCGTGCCGCGCACCTTCGCCGCGAGGACCTGCCGGATCTCGCCGTCCGACTTGGACCGCAGGGTGCCGGGCCGGACCGTACCGGCGGCGTGGAACACCCCGTCCAGCGGCGGAAGCGTGGCGACGAGGGTGTCCACGGAGGCCGGGTCGCCGACGTCGGCGACGTGGTGGCGGACCTGGACACCGAGCGCCCGCAGCTCGGCCAGCAGCGCCTCGGGGGCCGTCACCGAGCGTCCGGCGAGGACGAGTTCACGGGCGCCGCCGGCCGCCAGTTCGCGGGCCAGCGCCGAGCCGAGTCCCCCGGCTCCCCCGGTGATCAGATACGTGCCGCCGGACGGCAGGCCCGGGGCCGGGGTGTCCGGCACGTCAGCCTGCGTACGGCCCAACCGGCGCCCGGCGCGCCAGGCGACCGTCGGCCCGTCGTCCGGCCCATGGGCCGCGCGCAGTTCCTGTTCCAGGGCGTCGACACGGGCGGCCAGGGAGTCGGCGCCGGTCAGGTCCACGGCCCGGGCCGTCACTCCACGGTGCTCCTGCGGGACGGCCAGCGCGAGTCCGTGCGCGAACGCTCGCGCCGGGACCGCCGACTCCGCCGGGGCGCCGGTGGCGTACGCGTCCTCGGTGACGACGAGCAGGCGTAC
This sequence comes from Streptomyces sp. RK62, assembly GCF_018070255.1. Classification (NCBI taxonomy): domain Bacteria; kingdom Bacillati; phylum Actinomycetota; class Actinomycetes; order Kitasatosporales; family Streptomycetaceae; genus Streptomyces; species Streptomyces sp. RK62. The sequence goes on from NZ_JAGPYD010000030.1 coordinate 35,022, forward strand.
GGGACCGTCGGACAGCAGATCGAGGACCTGGCGCAGGGACGTCAGCGTGTCCTCGACGGCCGCGTCCACGTCCGTCGCCGCCCCGGTCAGCCACACCACCGTGTCCGGGGCCGGTCCGTCGTCCCGTACGGTCACCCCGCCGGACGTGAGCCGTTCCGCCAGCGCACGGCCCAAGTCGCCGTCCCCTCCGACGAGCCGGACGACCTGGGGCGGCTCACCCATCACAACGGGCGCCTCGGCCCAGAGCAGGCGCCGCACCACGACGTCGCCGCCCGGCCAGTACCGCCGACGCCGGTACGGGTACGTCGGCACCTCCACCCGCGCCCGCCCGGTCGCCCGGCGCGGGAGTGCCCGGCGCAGGGTGCCCCCGCGTGCCCACAGCCGGCCGGTGGCCTCCAGCAGCGCGCGGGCGTCGCACTGAGCGGGTGTCAGGACGGCGATGTCGGACGCGTCCTGGGCGGTGGCTGTGGCGCGGACGGCACCGCCGAGCGTGTCGCCGGGCCCGAGTTCGAGGAACGTGTCGTAGCCCTCCCGGAGCAGCCGTTCCACCGCAGCGCCGAACCGTACGGGCGCGACGGCGTGCCGCTCCCAGTACGCGGGGGTGAGGTCGGGTCCCCAGTCGACGGTGACCGTGCTCAGCATCGGCACCTCCCCCGGCGTGGCGGTCCGCGAGCGCGCCGCCTCCCCCAGCGGGGCGAGGACCGGCTCCAGCAGGGGTGAGTGGAAGGCGTGCGAGACCGGGAGCCGGCGCGCCGCGATCCCTCGCCGGGCCAGCTCCGCGAGGGCCTGGTCGACGGCGGCCTCGGAACCCGCGATCACCACCTGGCGGGGCCCGTTGACGGCGGCGACGGTCAGGGCGCCCCCGGACGCGGCGACGAGGGCGGCGACGGTGTCCTCGTCACCCCGGACGGCCGCCATGGCACCGGGGCGGGCCAACTCCGCGACGAGCCGCCCGCGTTCGGCGGCGAAGCCGACGGCCTCGGCGAGCGTGAGGGAACCGGCGACACAGGCGGCGGCGATCTCCCCCACGCTGTGCCCGGTGACCGCGTCGGGAACCATGCCCCAGCGGGCCAGCTGCCGGGCCAGGCCCACCCCGAACGCGACGAGCAGCGGCTGGGCGACCTCCGTCCGGGCCAGGTCACCGGGGTCCGCGTCGGCGTCCAGGCACCAGTCGGCCAGCGAACGGCCCCGCGCGGGCCCCACGACCGAGGACGCCTCGTCCAGCGCCTCCCGGAAGGCGGGCGCCGCCCGGTACAGGGCGCGTCCCTGTCCGGGGCGCTGGGCGCCCTGGCCGGGCAGCAGGAAGACCGTGCGCGGGCGGGACGGCCGGACGCGGCCGAAGTCCTCGGCGCGGACGGCCGCCAGACGGTCCACGAGATCGCCGTCGGCGACCAGGGCGAGGCGATGGGGGCCGTCGTCGCGGGCCGTGCCGACGGCCGCGCAGATGTCGGCCTCGGACAGCTCGGGGTGGGCGCGGACATGGGCGGCGAGGTCGTCCGCTGCGGCTCGGAGGGCGTCGGCGCCGCGGGCCGACAGGGTGAGCAGGTGCGGGCCGTCGGCGGCCGGTGGTGCCTCGGGCGCCTGGGCGGGTGCCTCCTCTAGGACGGCGTGCGCGTTGGTGCCGCCGAAGCCGAAGGCGTTGACGCCCGCGACCAGCGGGCCGGGCGCCTGCCAGGGCTGCACGGAGTCCACGAGCCGGAAGCCCGGGGCCAGGCGTTCCAGCGAGGGCGCGGGCGGGGTGCAGTTGGGGG
>NZ_JAGPYD010000031.1:0-29580 GCF_018070255.1 Streptomyces sp. RK62
CCCCCGCCCACGTAAAGTCCCCCCATGCCCACCCGTGCCGCCGCCTCGAACCAGGACACCTCCTCGGACCCCGCGATAGCCGGGACCGGCCCGCGTGCCGGGGAGTCGCCGGTGCCCGGAGCGGGCCGGTGGGACGCCTGGGTGCTGGCCGGTGTGCTGTTCGTGGGGTACGCGATCGTCTCCGTGGGGCGGTACCGCCATCTGGGGCAGCGCTCGTGGGACCTCGGCATCTTCGAGCAGGTCGTGCGCTCCTACGCGCACCTCCAGGCGCCGGTCGCCGACCTGAAGGGCCCGGGGTTCAACATCCTCGGCGACCACTTCAGCCCGGTGACCGTGCTCCTTGCCCCGCTCTACCGCCTGTTCCCGTCGTCCATCACTCTGCTCGTCGCACAGGCGGCGCTGTTCGCGCTGTCCGCCGTCCCGGTCGCCCGGGCCGCCGCCCGGCTGCTGGGCCGCGGGCGCGGACTGGCGGTCGGCGTCGCGTACGGGCTGTCCTGGGGCATCCAGGAGGCCGTCGACTTCGACTTCCACGAGATCTGCTTCGCGGTGCCGCTGATCGCCTTCGCGCTGGAGGCGCTGCTGGCCCGGCGCTGGCGGGCCGCCCTGCTGTGGGCGCTGCCGCTGGTCCTCGTGAAGGAGGACCTGGGGTTCACGCTGAGCGCCCTCGCCGTGGTCGTCGCCTGGCGGGCGCGCGGCACCTCCCCGCGCGCGGCCCGGTACGCGGCCGGTGTCGCCGTGTTCGGTGCCGTCGCCGTCGCCGTCACCCTGCTGGTGCTGATACCGGCGTTCAATTCGGCGGGCTCCTACGACTACTGGAACAAGGTGGGCGAATCGGGCGGCGGGGGGCCGCTGGACGGTCTGGACACCAAGCTCCGCACCCTCGGCTGGATCCTGATCCCGACGACCGGGCTGCTCGCCCTGCGCTCCCCGCTGCTGCTGGTGGCGCTGCCCACCGTCGGCTGGCGGTTCGTGTCCTCCTACCCGCAGTACTGGGGGACGGACTGGCACTACAGCGCCGTCCTGATGCCGGTCGTCGCCCTCGCCCTCGTCGACGCCCTGCACACCGCCCGGACCAGCCCGCTCCCGTGGCTCAGGTCGTATGCCCAGCACCTTCCGGCCGCCGTCGCGGGCGCCTCCCTGGCGCTGACGACCTCGCTGCCGCTGGCCGCCGTGACCGAGACCGAGATCTACCGCAAGCCGGAGCGGGTCACCGCGATCGAGCGGCTGCTCGACACGGTCCCGGACGGCGCGTCCGTCGAGGCGAACATCGCCCCGATCAGCCGGCTCACCTCGCGCTGCCGGGTCTTCTGGGTCAGCAACACCCAGGGCGTCGAGCCGGACTACATCGCCCTGGACAACTCCCGCAAGCGCTACCGCGACGTCGAGGCGTACGCCCGCACCCTGCACCCCGACGCCCGCTACAGCGTCCGGGGCACGGCCTACGGGGTCGTCCTGCTGGAGCGGCAAGGGGGCTGACAGGACGGACGCGGCCCGGCCCGGAGGGTGTGTCCCCTCCGGGCCGGGCCCGTCCCCCGCAACCCCCGTGTGCGGTGGCTACTCGGTCGCGATGGCGTTGAGGACGTTCATCCGGCCCGCCCGGAACGCCGGGACGAGGGCGGCGAACAGTCCCACGAAGGCCGATCCGACGAACACCCCGGCGATCGTCGGCCACGGGATGTCGAGGACGTTCAGGCCCTCCAGGGCGAGCAGCCGCTGGGCGGTCGCGCCCCAGCCCATGCCCAGTCCGAGGCCCAGCAGGGCGCCGAAGAGGGCGATCACGACGGACTCCATGCGGATCATGCGGCGCAGCTGCCGGCGGGAGAGGCCGATGGCGCGCAGCAGGCCGATCTCCCGGGTCCGCTCGACCACCGACAGGGCCAGGGTGTTCACCACACCGAGGACGGCGACGATGATCGCCAGGGCCAGGAGGCCGTAGACCATGTTCAGGAGCTGGCCGACCTGGTCCTTCAGCTCCTCCTTGTAGTCGGTCTGGTCGCGGACCTGGTACTGCGGGTACGGGTCGAGCGCCTTCTTCAGGGCCGCGTAGGCGGCGTCCTGCTTGCCGTCCTCCGCCTTGGCGAACATGATCACGTTCTGCGGGATCCGGTCCGCGGGGACGTACTTCCGGAGCGTGTCGATGCTCAGGTAGCGGGCGCCCTGGTCGATGGAGGTGTCGTCGTCCGTGACGGCGGCGACCTTCAGTTTCGCGGTCTCGCCGCCCTTGAAGGCGACGGTGACGGTGTCGCCGACGTGCACGCCGTGCTTCTTGGCGTAGTCGCTGCCGACCGACATGGCGTCCTTGCCGTACGCGGCGGCGAGGGTGCCCTCGGTCGTCGTCCGGCGCAGGTCCTCGGCGTACGTCGGATCGGCGGCCGTGACCCCGCTGTCGTCGGTCTTGCCGTCGGGCGAGGTCAGGGTGGCGTCGACGTCCTTGTAGCGGGTGACGTGGGCGAGGCCGGGCGTGTCCTCCATGGCTTTCTCCGCCTGCGGCACGATCCGCTGCTGCTGGCTCATCACGATGAAGTCCGCGCCGACCGACTTGTCGAGCTCGCTCGTCGCCGAGGCGACCATCGAGGAGCCGACCACCGACAGGCACGCCACCAGGGCGAGGCCGATCATCAGGGCGGCACCGGTGGCGCCGGTGCGGCGCGGGTTGCGCAGGGCGTTGCGCTCGGCCATGCGGCCCACGGGACCGAACGCCCGCAGCAGCACCGCGCTGATCACCCGGACCACGCCGCCCGCGAGGAGCGGGCCGATGACGACGAAGCCGATCAGGGACAGCACCACACCGGCGCCCAGCATCAGCGCGCCGTCGCTCGCCTTGTCGGCGGTGGCCGCCAGGTAGAGGGCGGCCGCGCCGGCGCCGGTGAGCACCAGGCCGATCAGGCCGCGCACCCGGCCGGCCCGGCCGTCGGCCGGGGTGCCGGCGTCGCGGAGGGCGGCCATCGGGGAGACCTTCCCGGCGCGGCGGGCCGGCAGATAGGCGGCCAGCACCGTCACCACGACACCGAGGATCAGACCGATCACCGGGGTCGACGTCTTCACGGTGAGGTCGTCGGTGGACAGGCTCATACCGGCCATCGACATCAGCTTCATCAGGCCGATGGCGATCCCGACGCCCGCGCCGATCCCGAGGACGGACCCGACGAAGCCGAGCAGCAGCGCCTCCACCAGCACCGACCGGTTGACCTGGCGGCGCGAGGAGCCGATGGCCCGCATCAGGCCGATCTCCCGGGTGCGCTGGGCGACCAGCATCGAGAAGGTGTTGATGATCAGGAAGATGCCCACCAGGAACGCGATCCCGGCGAAGCCGAGCATGGCGTACTTGATGATGTCCATGAACTCGCCGACGTCCTTGCGGTTCTCGTCGGCGTTCTCCTTGGCCGTCTGGATCTTGTACGAGCCGTCCAGGGCCTGCGCCACGCTCTTCTTCAGCTGGGTGTCGCTCACGCCGTCCGCGGCGGTGACGGAGACCTGGGTGAACCGGCCGGTGGCGCCGAGCAGGGCGCGCTGGCTGGTCTCGGTGTCGAAGTAGACGACGGCCGCGCCCGGGTTGGTGACCTTCCAGGAGGCGATGCCGACGATGTTCGCGCGGATGTCGCCGGTGGCGGCGATGGTGCGCAGCTCGTCGCCGAGCTCGAGGTCGTGCTTGTCGGCGGTGTCGGCGTCGACCATGACCTCGGTGGGCCCGCGCGGCGCGTGCCCGGAGGTGATCTCCATGGACCGCAGGTCGTTCTCGGTCCAGTTGCCGGCGATGGTGGGCGCCCCGGTGGACGACCCCATGTTCTTGTTGTCGGCGTCCACGACGGTCACGTTCAGCGAGCTGATCGCGCCCTCCGCCTTCTTGACGCCCTCGATCGACGCGACCTGCTCGACGACCGACGCGGGCAGCGAGCGCGGCCGGCCGGTGCCGGAGCCGTCGTCCTCGTCCTCGGCCTCCTTGGGGCTGACGCTGACGTCGGAGGAGGTCACCGCGAAGAGCTTGTCGAAGGTGGTGTTCATCGTGTCGGTGAACACGAGCGTGCCGCACACGAACGCCACGGACAGCAGGACCGCCACCGCGGACAGCGCCATCCGCCCCTTGTGCGCGAAGAAGTTGCGCAGCGAGGTCTTCACGACGGTCATGACGTGCGCCCCCGGGCGTCGAAGTCCTTCATCCGGTCCAGGACGGCCTCGGCCGTCGGCTTGTACATCTCGTCGACGATGCGTCCGTCGGCGAGGTACAGCACCCGGTCCGCGTAGGAGGCGGCGACCGGGTCGTGGGTGACCATCACGATGGTCTGGCCCAGCTCGTCCACCGACCTGCGCAGGAAGCCGAGGACTTCGGCGCCGGCGCGCGAGTCCAGGTTTCCGGTGGGCTCGTCACCGAAGATGATCTCGGGCCGGGCGGCGAGGGCGCGGGCCACCGCGACACGCTGCTGCTGACCGCCGGAGAGCTGGGTCGGCCGGTGCTTGAGCCGGTCGGACAGGCCCACGGTGTCGACGACCCGCCCCAGCCAGGCCTTGTCCGGCTTGCGGCCGGCGATGTCCATCGGCAGCGTGATGTTCTCCAGGGCGTTCAGCGTGGGCAGCAGGTTGAACGCCTGGAAGATGAACCCGATGCGGTCGCGCCGCAGTTGGGTGAGCTTCTTGTCCTTCAGACCGGTGATCTCGGTGTCGTCGAGGTAGATCTGCCCGCTGGTGACGGTGTCGAGCCCGGCGAGGCAGTGCATCAGGGTGGACTTGCCGGAGCCCGAGGGCCCCATGATCGCGGTGAACTGCCCGCGGGCGATGTCCACGTCCACATGGTCCAGGGCGACGACGCGGGTCTCCCCCGACCCGTACGCCTTCACGACCTGCCGCGCCCGCGCGGCCACGGCCGTTTGCCCTCCAGTACCCCCGTGCCTGGGAATGGTCACAGCCGAAGTCACGGTATGTCTCCTAAGTCGGTCGGCAGGCGCCGCACGCCATCTCGTTACGGCGTTCAGTCTCGTGTCGGGAGAGGGTCCGGCGCGCTGGTGCCCGGCCCCGTCTTGTGCGGGGGAAAACCCCACCCCCACCGGTTCGGTCAGCCACCCCCCCGGCGGCGTAAAGCCAGGTTAAGGACCCGGCCCCCGCCGTCTCGTCCTCCGCCGGTACCAACCCTCCCCGAGACCTGGTACGGAGGTACCCCTAGGGGCTGTCCCCCCTGGGGTGGAGGCCGTGTCAGGGTCGCTGCGCCCTTCGGCCCACCCAGCCTCCACCCTCCCGCCGCGTGAGGGTCAAGCGGGAAGCCCCCGGTGGACGGAACGACAGGGATCAGGGACGGCGGACGGCGACCTCGGGGTACGCCGGTGAGGCCCCGTGGCACCGAGTCGCCCCCGCGCCCTACCCGCGACGTACACAGCGGGGGCACCGGCAGGGCGGGAAACGGCCGGCGAGGTCGAACGGCGTGTCCTTCCGCGACGGCCGGTACGTCACCGTGGGTCCCCACGTCCGCCCGCCGTCCCGGGAGACCCGCAGCGTCAGCGCGGGCCCCGGCACCTCGTCGAACGGGTCTTTCTGCTGCTCAGCCTGGTCCACGTGACCGCCTTTCACTTTCCGTGTCGTCTCCCGCACACAGTGACGTCACCGTGGGTACGCTCGGAAGGTGGCTCAGCGTGACAACGGAGTCCGCACGAAGGGGAGTTGCCGGGTGGCCATCGAGGACAACCCGCGTTCGCGGGAGCAGTACGGGGCGGAACTGAAGCGGCGCCGGGAGGCGGCGGGCCTGACCCAGGAGGAACTGAGCCAGCGTGCGGTGATGTCGCGCACGCATATTGCGCATATCGAGGGCGGGCGACGCAGACCGGACGTCGAGGACGCCCGCCGCCTCGACCAGGTGCTGGGGACCGACGGCTTCTTCGAGAACTTCCTGCCGGTGCTGGACGGCCGCAAAGTTGCCGAACACTTCAAGGGTGCCGCCGAGTTCGAGGGGCAGGCCGTCGAGATCCGGCTGTACGCACCGAAGTTGGTGCCGGGCATCCTCCAGACACCCGCGTACGCGCGGGAGGTGCTCAGTTCCGGCTCCACACCGAGGAGCGACGAGCAACGTGACGCGCTGCTTGTCACACGTCTCCAGCGCGGGCGCATCCTCGACGACCCCGCCACTCCGACCGTATGGGCCATGTTCGACGAGGCCGTGCTGCGGCGGCCGATCGGCGGGCCCTCCGTGATGGCGGAACAGCTCCGGCACGTCCTGGCCCTCGCGGAGACCCACCGGATCCGAGTGCACGTCCTGCCCTTCTCGGCCGGATACCACGCCCTGCTCGAAGGCTTCGTCTCCCTGATGTGGTTCGAGGACATGCCTCCCGTCGCCTACGTGGAGGGCCTGCGCACCGGCCGCGTCTGGGAACTCCCGTCCGTGGTACGCGAATGCCAGGTGGCCTACGATCAGGCGCTGGGCGACGCCTTGTCGCACCGGGCATCTCTGGCGCTCCTCAGGTCTGCCGCGGAGGATTACGAGAATGAAGCGCGACGAGTACCGCATCCCTGACGCCTCGGTCCTGACGTCATGGCGCAAGTCCTCCTACAGCGGCGGGGACAGCGGCGACTGCCTAGAAGTCGCCGACACACCGCACCCCATGACCCCCGTCCGCGACAGCAAGCTCCCCACCGGCCCCGCCCTCCTCTTCTCCGCGCCCGCCTGGACCGCGTTCGTCGGCGCCGTATATCGCGGGCGTATGTAAAACCGCGTACGCCGACGCAACAGCACGGCCTCTGTCATGGAGGCATGACCCGCAAGCTCTTCCCTCTCGGCGCGGCCGTGCTCGGCGTGGCGGCCGTCCTGTTCCTCCTGCGGCGGCCGCTGATGATGACCGCGCCCACCTGCATGGCCGGGCGGTGGCACGGCTGCTACGACACGTTCAACGGCGTGGTGCTGATGACCCTGGTCACGGTGCCGTTGGCCGTCCTGGTGGCGTACGCCCTGGCGTGGCGGCGCCAGAAGCGCGGAGTCCCGGCGGCGTGGCGGCTCTCGCTGGCCGAGGTCGGCATGGTGCACGGCACGGTGCCGTTCGTCTGGCTGGTCCTCATGCCCGGCGCGGCGGCGGGACAGGTCCCCGGCCGGGTCAGCCTCGTACCGCTGCGGGACCTCGTCACCATGGGCCCGCTCGGCATCACCGGCAATCTGCTCGTCTTCGCGGCCCTCGGCTTCTTCGCGCCGATGCGGTTCGCGGCGCCGGCGTCCGTGCCACGGGTGCTGGCGCTCGGGGCGGCCTGTTCGGTCCTGGTCGAGACGGCGCAGTACGTGCTGCGCCTGGACCGGGTGTCGTCGGTGGACGACGTCCTGGTGAACGCGGCCGGTGCCGCGCTCGCCGCACTGGCGTCCCGCCGCTGGTGGCGCACCTCGGCGCGAGCGTCCTCGCACACACCCGCGGTACACACCGCTGCCTAGGCTGCGGACATGCGTGTACTGATCGTGGAGGACGAGCCCTATCTCGCCGAGGCCGTCCGGGACGGGCTGCGGCTGGAGGCGATCGCGGCCGACATCGCCGGGGACGGCGACACGGCTCTGGAGCTGCTGAGCGTCCACTCCTACGACATCGCGGTCCTCGACCGTGACATCCCGGGCCCGTCCGGCGACGAGGTCGCCCGGCACATCGTGGCGTCCGGCAGCGGCATCCCGATCCTCATGCTGACCGCCGCCGACCGGATCGACGACAAGGCGTCCGGCTTCGAACTGGGCGCCGACGACTACCTGACCAAGCCGTTCGACCTGCGGGAACTCGTGCTGCGGCTGCGGGCCCTCGACCGCAGGCGCGCGCACGCCCGGCCTCCGGTGCGGGAGATCGCGGGGCTGCGCCTCGACCCGTTCCGCCGGGAGGTGTTCCGGGACGGACGCCATGTGGCGCTGACGCGCAAGCAGTTCGCGGTGCTGGAGGTTCTGGTGAACGCCGAGGGTGGGGTGGTCGGTGCGGAGGAGCTGCTGGAGCGGGCCTGGGACGAGAACGCCGACCCGTTCACCAACGCGGTCCGCATCACCGTGTCCGCCCTGCGCAAACGGCTGGGCGAGCCATGGGTCATCGCCACGGTCCCGGGCGTCGGCTACCGCATCGACACCGGCGGGGACGACGACCGTGGCTAGGCGTCCCGGCCCGAGCACCCGGCTGAAGCTCACCCTCAGCTATGCCGGGGTCGTCCTGGTCACCGGGGCGGTCCTGCTGGCGGTGGTGTGGCTGTTCCTGCTGCGCTACGTGCCGGACAACTCGCAGGGACTGCTGGGGATCTCGCCCAACCGGTATCTGCTGTCCCGGGTCTTCGGGCGCGCGGCGGCCGTGACGATGGGCGTGCTGCTGGTGCTCGGTCTCGGGGGCGGGTGGATCCTCGCCGGGCGGATGCTCGCGCCGCTGACCCGGATCACGGCCGCCGCCCGGACGGCAGGGAGCGGGTCGCTGTCGCACCGGATCCGTCTGGAGGGCCGCCAGGACGAGTTCCGGGAGCTGGCCGACGCCTTCGACGGCATGCTGGAGCGGCTGGAGTCGCATGTCGCCGAGCAGCAGCGGTTCGCCGCGAACGCCTCGCACGAGCTGCGCACGCCGCTGGCCATCTCGCAGGCCATGCTCGACGTGGCCCGGCGGGACCCGGACGGCGACCACGACGAGGTCTTCGCGCGCCTCCAGGCCGTCAACTCCCGGGCGATCGATCTGACGGAGGCGCTGCTGCTGCTCGGCCGCAGCGACCGGGGGAACTTCGCCCGCGAGAGCGTCGATCTGTCCCTGCTCGCCGAGGAGGCCGCCGAAGTGCTGCTGCCCCGGGCCGAGGAGCGCGGGATCACCCTGGACGTCACCGGCGGGGCGGCCCCGGTCGCCGGTTCGGCGGAGCTGCTGCTGCGGATGGTGACGAACCTCGTCCAGAACGCCGTCGTGCACAACCTCCCCGAGGGCGGCACCGTCACCGTGCGGACCGGGACCCTCGGGGACGTGAGCGAGCTGCGGGTGGAGAACACCGGCCCGCCGGTGCCGCCGGATCTCGTGCCCACGCTGACGGAGCCGTTCCGGCGCGGCAGCGAACGCGTCCGCACGGACGAGCACGCCGGCGCCGGCCTGGGCCTCGCCATCGTGCAGAGCGTCGTCCGCGCGCACGGCGGGAGCCTGGTCCTCGCGCCGCGTGACGGCGGCGGCCTGACGGTGACGGTGCGACTGCCGAGGACAGAACGGACATCCGCCGGTCAGACAGCGTAAAAGTCTGAGTTAACGACGGTAACACCCCAGGTCAGACACGGCTTGATAGCGATCCCGCATACCGACCAATCAGTTTGCAGAAACCCTCGCGTTCACCCGTACTCCGAAGTAACGTGCGTGGCTCGCCCACCCCCCCACCTCCCTGCGGTCCGCCGCACCGGACCCGAGCCATGCAAGGAGTACTGGGATGTCCTCCCCGTATGAGCCGTACCAACCCCATACGTCCCACCCGCCACCACCGCCCCACGCCACCTACCCGTGGCAGGCGGCCTTCCCGGCCGAGCCGGCCGAGCCGCCGCGCCACCGCACCCCCGAGAACCCGCCGCTCGGGAACCACAGCGACCTGCGGGTCCTGCGGACCGCCTACCGGCTGCAGCGCCGCGTGGCGACCCTCACCGCCCTCGGCTACTTCCTGCTCTTCCTGATCCTGTCCGCCTTCGCGCCCGACTTCATGGGCGGCGAGGTCGCCCCCGGTCTGCCCACCGGTCTGCTGCTGGCCCTGCTCCAGCTGCCGGTGACCTGGCTGGCGATCGGCCTGTACGAACACACCGCCCGCCGCTACGTCGACCCGATCGCCGACCGCATCCGCCGGCAGTCCCAGGTCGACGCCAAGCGTGACGCCGGGCAGAGGGGGGCCGGACGATGACGGACTTCGGCGGAGACGCCCAGGCGATGTCCCTGGTCGCGTTCTGCGCGGTCGCCACCATCACCCTGCTGCTGTGCGTGATGACCGGCCCCGACCGGGACGACCTCGACGAGTTCTACACCGGCTACAGCTCCCTGTCGCCGATGCGCAACGGCCTCGCGATCGGCGGCGACTACATCAGCGCCGCGACCGTCCTCGGCACCACCGGCGTGATCGCGCTGTGCGGCTACGACGGCATCGTGCTGGCCCTGAGCACGGCCCTGTCGCTGATGCTGCTGATGTTCCTGCTGGCCGAACCGCTGCGCAACGCGGGCCGGTTCACCATGGGCGACGCCCTCGCCCGCCGGATGCCCGGCCGGGCCGTACGGATCGCCGCGTGCGCGGTCACCCTGGCCGCGCTGCTGCCGCTGATGCTGGTGCAGCTCGCCGGGACCGGCCAGCTGCTGGCGTTCATCCTCGGCTTCTCCGGCGACTCCCTGAAGACCGGCTGCATCATCGGCCTGGGCGTGCTGATGATCAGCTACGCGGCGATCGGCGGTATGAAGGGCACCGCCCTCATCCAGATCCTCAAGCTCGTCATGCTGCTCGGCTCGGGATCCGTCGTCGCCCTGCTCATCCTGCACCGCTTCGACTGGGACCCGGGCGCGCTGTTCGGCGCGGCCGCCGCGCAGAGCGGTGTCGGCCCGTCGTTCCTCAACTCCGGACTGCAGTTCGCGGGCAGCCCGTACCCGCGGATCGACATGATCACCTCGCAGCTCGCCGTGGTGCTCGGCGGTGGCGTCCTGCCGCACATCACCATGCGCATGTACACGGCCACCGGGGCCCGCCAGGTCCGCCGGTCGATGTCCTGGGCGGTGTCCAGCGTCGCCCTGTTCGTGCTGGTGATCACGGTGATCGGGTTCGGCGCGACCGCGCTGATCGGCCGCGAGGTCATCGCCGGGGCCGACCCGCAGGGCAACACCGCGTTCCTGCTCGGCACCCGGGCCGTCTTCGGCATCGAGGTCTCGTACGCGGAGACGATGCTGTTCACGGCCGTCACCACGGCGATCTTCCTGACGGTGCTCGCCTCGGTGGCGGGCATGATCCTCGCCTGCGCCAACTCCCTGGCGCACGACCTGTTCGCGGCCCGCTCGGAACGGCTGTCCACGCGGCGGGAGATGACCGTGGCCCGGCTGTCGGCGCTCGCCGTCGGCGGCGTGGCGATCGTGCTGGCGACGATGGTCCAGCACCGCAGCCTGCAGCCCCTCGTCACGCTGTCGTTCACGCTGGGCGCCTCCGCCATCGCGCCCGCGCTCGTCTACAGCCTCTTCTGGCGCCGGTACACCCGCACCGGACTGCTGTGGACCCTGATCGGCGGCACGGTCGTCGTGCTGCTGCTGATGCCGGGCACCAACCTGGTCTCCGGCTCGCCCGTCGCGGCGTTCCCCGAGGCCGACTTCAACTGGTTCCCGTTCACCACACCGGGGCTGGTGTCGATCCCCGCCGGGTTCGCCCTCGGCTATCTCGGGACGGTCCTGTCGGGCCGCGGGAAGTCCGACGACCAGCGACGGCAGTACGAGGCCGTCGAGGGCTGGATCCTCGCCGGAGCCGTCCGCCGGGGCAACTGACCGCGGACGTCCGAGGGCCCGTCACCGATGTGCCGGTGACGGGCCCTCACTCCTGCGCCACCTGCCCGGTCAGCGCCGTCAGGCTGTTGCGCATCTGCCCGATGTGGGCGCGCACGGCGTCCCAGGTGTCGCTGTGCTCGCGCAGCACCCGCTCCGTCTCCAGGGCGATCTCCTCGGCCCGCCGCCGGGCCGCCGCGACCAGCTCCTCGGCGTGGGTGCGGGCCTCCTCCTCCAGCCGCCGCGCCGACACCTCCGCGTCCGCGAACACCTCGGTCGCCTCGGCCAGCGCCGCCTCCGCCCGCGTCTCCCGCTCCCGTTCCGCCGTCTCCTGGGCCGCCAGCTGCTCCTCGGCCTCCCGCTCGGCCCGCATCCACTTCCTGTCGTGCCGCTCCGCCTGGTCGGCCAGCATCCCCACGGTGCGCTGCCGCGCCTCCCGCAACGCGCCCAGCGCGCCCTTGCGTTCCTCGCGCACCTCGCGGCGGGCCGTCACCCGGATCTCGTCCGCCTCGGTGCGGGCCGCCAGCAGCCGCTCCCCGGCGAACCCCTCCGCCTCGGTGGTCACCGCGTCGGCGTGCGTCCGCGCCGCCTCCCGGACCCCGTCCGCCCACTCCTGCGCCTCGTCCATCAGACGCCGGGCCTCCTTGCGGGCCTCCCCGCGCACGGCCGCCGCCTCCTGCTCGACCAGTTCGAAGATCCGGCGCGCCCGTTCGCCGAGGGTCTCGTACGTCTGGGGGGCGAGCCGCGCCACCTCCTCGCGCAGCCGCTCCGCCTCGGTCTCCATCTCCCTGGCCAGCACGGTGAGCCGGGCGGCCCGCTCCCAGGCGGCGTCACGGTCGCGGGAGAGGGCGTCGACGAAGGCGTCGACCTGGTCGGGACGGTAGCCGCGCCCTCGTACGACCACGAAGTCGTACAGCGGGACCGGTGCGCCACTCATCTCGGAACCCCTCTCCACCGGACGGACAGGAAAATGATGATTTAGCGCACATCTTGAAGTATCAGGCGTAAGTGGGCATAACGCGACACTCCGCGTACGGGAGCGGGCGGGCGGCGCGGGGAGCGGCGAACAGCGCACACGAAAGGGGCCGACCCCGGTCTCACCACCGGGATCGGCCCCTTCCCGCACCCGGCCGCCCTCAACGGCAGCCGGGTGACATCACGTCACACACCCTCCCCGACCGGACGAACGTCCGTGCGAGGTCAGAGCAGTCCGTCCCACATCTGTTCCAGCAGCACCGACCACCAGCTCTCCGGCGAACCCAGCGCCGCCGGGTCCAGCGCCGCGAGCTGCGCCTGGAAGTCGACGGTCCAGCGGCCCGCCTGCTCCTGGTTCAGACCGAACCGCAGCCGCCACATCCGGCCCAGCAGGGCGAGGCAGCGCTGGAACTCGGGCAGTCCCGTGTTCACGAACTGCGGCGGCACGGGCGCACCGCCCGGCCCGGCCTCGACGGGCACGGCCACGATGTGTGCCGTCCCGTACTGCACACACAGCGCCCTGCCGAAGTCGCTGCCCATCACCAGGTACGAGCCCGCGTCCGACGCCGGCTGCACCCCGCGCTCCTGCGCCAGCTCCGCCAGCGTCGGCACCGGCCGCCCCGGCTGGGCCTGCGCCCAGAAGAACGGGCCCATGTCCAGCGGCAGTCCGCCCACGACCAGGCTGTGCGCCACGATGGGCGGCACGCCCTGGCGGGAGACCGCGGCCTGCTCGAACCGGAAGATCCCCGGCCCGAACGCCCCGGCGAGTTCCTGCGCCACCCCCTCCGGGGGGATCGGCGGCACCGGCTGCACCTGCGGCAGCGGGGCCCGCACCGGCGCCGGCCGCGCCGGACCGTCCGCCACCTGGTGCAACTCGCCCTGATGGGCCAGCAGTTGGCTCATGCCCTGCTGACGGCTCGCGTGATCCGTGCCGTACGGCGCGATCGACGTGATCCGCGCCTGCGGCCACTGCTCCCGGATCATCCGCGCGCAGTACGCGCCCGGCAGCTCGCACGACTCCAGCTCGGTGTGCAGCTCCAGCACCTGGTCCGGCGGCACGTTCATGGCGCGCAGCTCGTGGAAGATCTGCCACTCCGGGTGCGGGGTGCCCGGCGCGGAACGCCGGATCAGCTGCTGCTCGGAGCCGTCCTGGGCGCGGTAGCGCAGCACGGCCTGGTAGCCGGGGCCGACGGTCGGCTGACCGGTGGGCTGCTGCGGATAGCCGTACGCGGGCGGCTGCCCCGGACCCGGCGCCATCGCACCGGGAGGCACGGCACCGGGGGGCATGGGCTGCGGGGCGCCTGGAGGCCCACCGGGGCCGGGCTGGCCGACCGGTCCGGGATGCCCGGGATGCCCGGAGGGTCCGGGAGGGCCGACGGGGCCGGCCGGTCCGGTGGGCACGCCGGGGACACCCGGGGCGCCGGGAGCGCCCGGAGCGTTCGGGACACCCGGGGCGGGCGGCGGCGGAGGCACGCCGGGACCCGCGACGGGCGGCGCGGACAGCACGGTCTCCGCGTGGTGCACGGCACCGGGGCCGCCACCCGGAACACCGGGTGCGCCGGGGGGCTGCGGGGCGCCGGGCATGCCGGGGGCACCCGGGGCTCCGGGCGGGGCCGGGGGACCGGGCGGCTGCGGGGTGCCGGGAGCACCGGGTGCGCCAGGGGGCGCGGGCATACCGGGGGCACCCGGGGCGCCGGGCGGCGCCGGAGGCTGCGGGCCGGGGTTGGCCAGCATGGTGGCGGCATGGTGCACCCCACCCGGGGGCGTCCCACCGGGCGTACCCGGAGCACCGGGCGGAGCCGGCACACCCGGGGCGCCGGGCGCACCGGGAGGACTCGGGACACCAGGCGGGTTCGGGGCGCCGGGCGGCTGCGGAACGCCGGGGCCGCCCTCCGGCCCGTCCGGACCGAGCGACGACACCAGCTGCGTCGGCACATACCCGCCGGCCGGGGCGCTGCCCGCACCCGGCGCACCGGGCGCACCCGGCGGCGGAGGCGGCGTCGCGCCACCGGGCCCGCGCGGCGGAGCCTTGCTCGTCGCCGCGTCCGCGATGTCCCCGGCGCTCGGCGGCTGCGGATACCCGTACGACGGCGGCGCGGGCGGAGGCGTCGGCGTACCCGCGCCCTGCGGAGAGCCGTACGACGGCGGTCCGGACGGCGTGTCCGGGCCGTCGACGGCCGGCTCGACCGCCGTCCGAGGCAGCCCGCTGCCGCCCGCCATCAGCGCCGTCTCGGCGTCCGGCGGCGTCGCGGTGTCGTCACCGCTGAGCGGCGGCGCGAACACCGTCTCCGGGAGCGGCACCGAACGGTCCTCGCCCGCGTCGGCGTTGGTGTCCGTACCCGCCCACGGCGTCGCCCCCTCGGGCACCGCCGCCGGCACCGCGTCCCGCGGCTCGTCCACCGGCTCCGCGTCGCGCGGCCCGGCGTCCTCCGGCTGCCGGCGGTCCGGCACACCCATCCGGTCCGCCGCCTCCTGCAGCCACTCCGGCGGGGTCAGCAGGAACGACGTCTGGTTCAGATCGACCCGCGCCGCGGGCGCCGGCACCGGTTCCGCGGCCGCGTCGTCACGGCCGTACTCCTCCTCGTACCGGCGGATCACCTCGCCCACCGGCAGCGACGGCCACAGCGTGGCCTCCCCGCTGTCCCGGGCGATCACCAGCCGCTGTGCGCCACCGTCCGACCGCGGCCCGTCCGCGCGGTCCTCGGCCCACACCACGAAGCCCAGCCCGAACTCCCGCACCCGCACCTCACGATGCTGGTACGACGGCACATCGCCGTTGATCCACTCCTCGGCGCGCTCCTGCGCCTGTGCGAACGTCACCATCGCGAAGCTCACTCCCCCGCAGCCGCGGCCTCGACAGGCACCGCACGCGCGAACCCACCGTCCACCATCAGATTCGCCACCGTGTCCAGCTCCGGCGGAGAGCCCGCCAGCCGGGACAGGAACGCGTCGAAGTCCTCACCGCACGGCAGCAGCAGACGCTCCACGCGCTCCGCCACCGACCACGACGGATCCACGTCCCGCGCGTCGTCGTACGCCGAGAACCACACCGAGCCGATCCGCTCGCCCTTCACCTTCACGGCCAGCAGCCCGCCCTGCACGAACCCCACACACAGGTAGTCCTTGGTGAGATGGTCCCGCAGGCACTTGTTCGCATAGACCAGGTCGTTGACCGCCGCCTCGTCCCGCACCGTGAAGAACGGCTGGTCGATCAGCAGCCCCAACTCCGCGTCCAGCGCCGTCCCCACCGGGGCGCAGCCGCCCGCGGCCTTCAGGAACGACCGGTACGCGCCCGGCAGCCGGTAGCCGAGGTCCTCCTCGACGCCCAGCGCCTGCGCCTCCGTCACCGCCACACCCGACTTGGGCAGCCGGAAGTGCGCCGGCCGCGTCTCCTGCAACGGGCGCGTGCCGCGCTTGAGCTGGTCCACGCCCGACGTCGCGATCCCGCCGTGATGCCGCAGCAGCGCCTTCACCTCGACCGGGACCAGCTCCAGCCGCCGCGAGCCCACCACGTGGTGCCACGTCCAGCCGTGCGGCGTCGCCACCGCCGGCACCGTGTCCCACAACTCGTGCCCCGACGCCGCCAGCGCCGCGTTCGCCGACACGTAGTCCGTCAGCCGCAGTTCGTCGACACCGAAACCCTCCGGCGGCTCCGCGATCTCCGCCGCCGCCCGCGCGTACGGCGAGAAGTCGGGGTAACCCCGCTCGTCCACCCGCACCCCTCTGGGGTGCCGGGCCGCCCGCACCGGGTCGGGAAAATGCACGACCTGCCCGGCGTAGGCCGCGTTCGGCGGCGCGGCGTGTCCCCCGGCCTGGCGGCCGGGAGGATCCCCCAGCCCGAGCCGACCTGTCGTCATGGCGGTAGCCCCCTGCGGCGTTCTGACCCGGGCCCGCCATGACCACACACGGTCACAACGCCCCGAATCGACTGACTCGTCTGCGTCCACGCGTCACCGCATGGAAAGCGGTGGCGACAGCCTATGCGGTACGACGACCACGGTCACCGGCACAGGTGACAGCCCCCCTCACCACCGTGACAAGGCGTCACCCCACCGTGACAGCCCGCCCCGACACGGGCGTGTCGCGTCGCCCCAGCTTCCGCACCCGCCACGCCATTTGGCACTCTGTGACGTCCGAGAGCATGCCCGGGGGATGCTCAGGAGGGGATGATGACCATGAACGCGACACAGACCGACCCGCACTCAGGCAGGTCCGGCGACCCCCGCATCGGATGGAGCGCCGACGGCACCCCGTACACACCGCCCCTCCTGCACCGCCGCGACGGCATACTCCCCACCGTCGCCGCCGCCCTCTCCGTACGTGGCGCCACCCTCACCGGCACCGCCGCCCGCGGCGACCAGCCCCCCGCCCTGCACCACCTGGTCCAGGACTTCCTCGACACCCTCACCAGCAACGAGCGGGACCGCTTCACCGGACGCTGCGCCGAGACCATCCTCATCTCCCGGCACATCGCCGCCGCCGACACGGCCCGCAGCAAACGCGCCTCCCGCAAACCCATGACCAACGGCGAAGCGCGCAAAGCCCTCAAGCAGGCCAAGCTCACCACCCGCCGGATCCGCGAGGACGGCGATCCGCTGCACGGCAGCTTCGTCACCCCCTGCCGCGCCTGCACCGCCCTCAGCGCCCACTTCGGCGTCCGCATCGTCGACCCCACGCCGCCCGCCGACTGAACCCCCAGCCCGCACGACCGCACACCGCCGCGCGCGCCCGGACACCGACCCCCCACCCGGCCCCGGCACACTCGACGAACGAAGAGCCGATGCACACCGACCGCACCTCGACCACCCGCTTCCCCGTGCCCGTCGACGCCGCCCTGCGCGCCGCCGGCTGGCAGCCCGGGCGCTGGGACATCAAGCAAGCCGAGATCTGGGCCGACACCCTGCGCGAGCACACCTCGCCCGCCGGGCACCGCCACACCGTCTTCCCCGCCGCCGTCGAGGCCTGGGCCGAGTTCGGCGGCCTGCACATCACCCCGGCCGGCCCCGGACGGCAGATCGCGCCCGCCGCCCTCCACCTCGACCCGCTGCACGGCCTGCACATGGCCCGCACCCTCGGCGACCTCGGCCGCGCCCTCGACACCGACGTCAGCCCCCTCGGCACCGAGACCGACACCGACTCCCTGCTCGCCATCGACAGCGAGGGCCGGGTCTACGCCCTCGACCACACCGGCGACTGGTACCTCGGCGCCGACATCGACCAGGCCCTCGCCGGACTCGTCACCGGCCTCGAACCCGCCCGCCTCACCGCGCCCTGACCCGCCGCGGTCACACCGCGGTCGGGCGGCGGTCACACCGCGGGGATCACCGCCGACACCCGGAAGCCGCCCGCGTCCGTCGGCCCCGACACGAACACCCCGCCGAGCGCCGACACCCGCTCCTTCATCCCCACCAGACCGTTGCCGCCCGACGGCAGCCGCGCGGACGACGCCGACGAGGCCTCCGGCGGCGGCTCGTTCTCCACCTGCATCGCGATCTCCGACACCCGGTGCGCGAGCCGCACATACGTCTTCGCGCCCGCCGCGTGCTTGTGGACGTTCGTCAGCGCCTCCTGCACCACCCGGTACGCCGTCTGCTCCACCTCCGGCGCGTACTCCCGGGACTCCCCCTCGACCGACAGATCGACGACCATCCCCGCCGCCGCCGACTGCCCCACCAGCTCGTCCAGCTCCGACAGGCACGGCCCCTCGGCGACCGGCTCCTCCGCCCGCTCCCGGTCGGCGGCCACCGCCGCGGCGACGCCCACCGCAGCCAACGGCACCACCGCGCCCCGCGAGGCGTTCGCCGACGCCACACCGCTGCGCAGCACCCCGAGCATCTCCCGCAGCTCCGTCAGCGCCTGCCGGCCCATGTCCCCCACGAGGGCCGCATTGCGCACGGCCTTCTCCGGGTCCTTGCGGGCCACCGCCTGCAACGCCGCCGCGTGCACCACCATCAGGCTCACCCGGTGCGCGACGACGTCGTGCATCTCCCGGGCGATCCGCGTCCGCTCCTCGTTGCGCGCCCATTCGGCGCGCTCCTCCGCCCGCTCCGCGAGCAGCTGCAGCTCCCGCTCCAGACTGTCCGCCCGCTCCCGCAGGCTCTCCATCAGGCGGCGCCGGGCCCCGACGTACAGGCCGAGCAGCAGCGACGGCGCCGTCAGCCCGATCGCCGTCGTCAGCGAAGCGAAGGGCACCACCCAGTCGCCCCAGGTCAGATTCCCCCGCGCCACGTCCTGGCGGACCCATACGAACGTCACGATCAGCGTGCCGACGAACGACATCCCCGCCAGCGACGCGATGATCCGGCGCGGCAGCTCCGAGGCGGCCAGGGTGTACAGGCCGACGATGCTCAGCAGGAAGCCCATCTGCGCCGGCAGCACCGCGATCGACACGAGCACCACCGCGATCGGCCACCGGCGGCGCAGCAGCAGCACCGAGCCCGCCAGCGCCCCGAACACCACCCCGACCGGCACCGGCAGCCCCGCGTCCCGCGCGAACCCGACGCCCTCGAACGCGCACTCCACCGCGGACGCGCCGGCCAGCGTCCCGTCCAGCACGGCGCCACGCGCCCTGCTCCACCACCACGGTCCGCCCCCCGGCGGCGGGTCCCCGGCGTGCTCTTCCCCCGTCCTGGTCATGCCTCCAGCCTACGGGCGCACCCCCACCCATTTCCGTCGACTTTCCCGGACCGTCCCGAGCAGCGCGGACTTGTATCGTCGCGTCGAAGGCCCCAGGTACGGCATAGTAGGAGCCGTCCGATCGGACGATCTACTGAATCGGACATCCAGCCCATCCCGGGTCGTCTAAGGGCAAGACGTCAGATTTTGGTTCTGATCATGGGGGTTCGAGTCCTCCCCCGGGAGCACATCTTCGGTTCGGGCCCCACCTGGCAGCGCCAACGGTCGGGGCCCGCTCTCATGTCCGCCGGGAAACGCCCCGGTATCCTGCGGATGTCACCCCTCCCCCATCACAGCCGAAGGGCATCCCGTGAGCGCCATTCGCCCGGCAGCCGTCGTCGTTCTCGCAGCGGGTGAGGGCACCCGTATGAAGTCGGCCACACCCAAGGTCCTGCACGAGCTCTGCGGACGCAGTCTCGTCGGGCATGTGCTGGCCGCCTCCCGCGAGTTGGACCCCGAGCATCTCGTCGTCGTGGTCGGCCACGCGCGTGAGCAGGTCACCGCACATCTCGGCGAGATCGACCCCGCCGTGCGCACCGCCGTGCAGGCGCAGCAGAACGGCACGGGGCACGCGGTGCGGATGGCCCTGGAGGAGCTGGGCGGCCCGGTGGAGGGCACGGTCGTGGTCGTCTGCGGCGACACACCGCTGCTGACGGGCGGCACGCTGTCGGCGCTGGCGGCGACGCACGCGGCGGACGGCAACGCGGTCACCGTGCTGACGGCGGAGGTGCCGGACGCGACGGGCTACGGCCGGATCGTGCGGGACGGCGCCTCGGGCGCGGTGACGGCGATCGTGGAGCACAAGGACGCGTCGGAGTCGCAGCGGGCGATCCGGGAGATCAACTCCGGGGTGTTCGCGTTCGACGGGCAGCTCCTCGCGGACGCGCTGGGCAAGGTGCGCACGGACAACAGCCAGGGCGAGGAGTACCTGACGGACGTCCTCGGCATCCTGCGGGAGGCCGGGCACCGGGTGGGCGCGTCGGTGGCGGCGGACCACCGGGAGATCGCGGGCATCAACAACCGGGTGCAGCTGGCGGAGGCGCGCCGGATCCTGAACGACCGGCTGCTGACGGCGGCGATGCTGTCCGGCGTCACGGTGGTGGACCCGGCGTCGACGTGGATCGACGTGTCGGTGACGTTCGAGCAGGACGCGGTCGTGCTGCCGGGTACGCAGCTGCTGGGCGCCACGCATCTGGGCGAGGGCGCCGAGGTCGGGCCGAACAGCCGGCTGCGGGACACGCGCGTGGGCGCGGGGTCCCGGGTGGACAACACGGTTGCGGACGGCGCCGTGGTGGGTGCCGGGGCGTCGGTGGGTCCGTTCGCGTATTTGCGTCCGGGTACCCGGCTGGGCGCCAAGGGCAAGATCGGCACGTACGTGGAGACCAAGAACGCGTCGATCGGTGAGGGGACGAAGGTCCCGCATCTGTCGTACGTGGGGGACGCGACGATCGGCGAGTACACGAACATCGGCGCGGCCAGCGTGTTCGTGAACTACGACGGCCAGGACAAGCACCACACGACGGTGGGGTCCCACTGCCGTACGGGTTCGGACAACATGTTTGTGGCTCCTGTCACGATCGGGGACGGTGCGTACACCGCCGCCGGGTCCGTGATCACGAAGGATGTGCCGCCCGGTTCGCTGGCCGTGGCCCGTGGCCAGCAGCGGAATATCGAGGGTTGGGTGGCCCGCAAGCGTCCGGGGAGCGCGGCGGCGCGGGCTGCCGAGGAGGCGTCCCGGCAGGGCGGAAGCGAAGACTGACCGGAAACGGGTGCGTCGGACACGGCGTACCGTGATAGGTGCACACCCAGCTGAGACACCTCTGAGGAGACAGTGCTGTGACCGGGATCAAGACGACCGGCGAGAAGAAGATGATGTTCTTCTCCGGCCGCGCCCACCCCGAGCTTGCCGAGGAGGTCGCCCAGCAGTTGGGTGTCGGGGTCGTCCCGACGAAGGCCTTCGACTTCGCGAACGGCGAGATCTATGTGCGGTATCAGGAGTCTGCGCGGGGTGCGGACTGCTTCCTGATCCAGAGCCACACGGCGCCGATCAACAAGTGGATCATGGAGCAGTTGATCATGATCGACGCGTTGAAGCGTGCGTCGGCCCGCTCGATCACCGTGATCGTGCCGTTCTACGGCTACGCCCGCCAGGACAAGAAGCACCGTGGCCGTGAGCCCATCTCGGCCCGTCTGATCGCGGACCTGATGAAGACGGCCGGCGCGGACCGCATCCTGACCGTGGATCTGCACACCGACCAGATCCAGGGCTTCTTCGACGGGCCGGTGGACCACCTGTTCGCGCTGCCGCTGCTGGCGGACTACGTGGGCCGCAAGGTCGACAAGGACAAGCTGACGGTCGTCTCGCCGGACGCGGGCCGGGTCCGGGTCGCGGACCGCTGGTGCGACCGGCTGGGCGCGCCGCTGGCGATCGTCCACAAGCGGCGTGACAAGGACGTGGCGAACCAGGTGACCGTCCACGAGGTCGTGGGTGAGGTCAAGGGCCGCGTCTGCGTCCTGGTCGACGACATGATCGACACGGGCGGCACGATCTGCGCCGCGGCGGACGCGCTGTTCGCGCACGGCGCGGAGGACGTCATCGTGACGGCGACGCACGGTGTGCTGTCGGGTCCGGCGGCGGACCGCCTGAAGAACTCGCGGGTCAGCGAGTTCGTGTTCACGAACACGCTGCCGACCCCGGGTGAACTGGCGGCGGATCTGGACAAGATGACGGTGCTCTCGATCGCGCCGACGATCGCGAGTGCGGCGCGCGAGGTGTTCGAGGACGGTTCGGTGACGAGCCTGTTCGACGAGCAGTAGGCGAGCGCCGAAGATCGTTTTGGGAACGGCCTCCCTCCCCGAGTAGACTGCTGCAGTTGCTCGGCGAGGGAGGCCGTTTCCCGTTGTGGAGGCGGTTGTCCGTTATCGACGCGCTCTTCGTAGCAGGCCGTTCGTGGCCGGGTGACCCCGTCCGTTCTACTTCTACGAGGAGTGATCGCCATGTCCGAGGTGAAGATCGCCGCCGAGACCCGTACCGAGTTCGGTAAGGGTGCCGCCCGCCGTATCCGTCGTGACAACAAGGTCCCCGGTGTGCTGTACGGCCACGGTTCCGACCCGCTGCACCTGACGCTTCCGGGCCACGAGCTGCTGCTCGCCCTGCGTACGCCGAACGTCCTGATCGCGCTGGACATCGACGGCAAGACCAACGAGCTGGCCATCCCGAAGGCCGTGCAGCGCGACCCGCTGAAGGGCTTCCTGGAGCACGTCGACCTGCAGCTGGTCAAGCGCGGCGAGACCGTCACGGTCGAGATCCCCGTGCACGCCGAGGGCGAGCTGGCCCCGGGCGGCAACCTGCTCGAGCACGTGCTGAACGCCCTTCCGGTCGAGGCCGAGGCCACGCACATCCCCGAGTCGGTCACCGTGTCGGTGGAGGGCCTCGCGGCCGGCGACTCGATCCTCGCCAAGGACATCGAGCTGCCCAAGGGCACCAAGCTGGCCGTCGAGGACGACACCGTCGTGCTGCAGGTCCTGGCCGCGCAGGCCGAGGAGGCCGCCGAGGGCGCCGAGGCCGAGGGCGAGGACGTCGCCGAGGCCTGATCCTCGAGTCGTGGCGGGAGCCGTTCCGGTTCCGCCGTCGTGTTCGCCGGCCGCCGTCCCTCCGGGGGCGGCGGCCGGCGCGTATCAATGGAGACGTGGACGTGACGACCGATCCGAGTGCGCCGTGGCTGATCGCCGGTCTCGGTAATCCGGGGCCCGAGTACGCCAGGAACCGGCACAACGTGGGGTTCATGGTGGTGGATCTGCTGGCGGAGCGGATCGGGGGCAAGTTCAAGCGGGCCGGGAAGGCGCAGGCGCAGGTCGTCGAGGGGCGCATCGGCCCGCCCGGACCGGCGAACCGGCGGGTGGTGCTGGTGAAGCCGATGTCGTACATGAACCTGTCGGGCGGCCCGGTGAACGCGCTGCGCGACTTCTACAAGGTGCCGCTGGGCAACATCGTCGCCGTGCACGACGAACTGGACATCGACTACGGCACGCTGCGGCTGAAGCTCGGCGGCGGCGACAACGGGCACAACGGCCTGAAGTCGATGACGAAGGCCATGGGTTCCGACTATCACCGGGTGCGGTTCGGCGTGGGGCGTCCGCCGGGCCGGATGCCGGTGGCGGACTTCGTGCTGAAGGACTTCTCGGCGGCGGAGCGCAAGGAGCTGGACTACTTCGTGGACCGGGCGGCGGACGCGGTGGAGTGTCTGGTGATCGAGGGCCTGGAGCGGGCGCAAAGCACGTACAACTCCTGACTTGTCCGTCGGCGCGGCCGGCGTCGAGTTGACCGGCCGTAGGGGCATGGCCAAGGATCGCGGCCATGCCTTCCGCCGTTGCCTCCAGTCAGGGCGCCGTCTCCGCGCTGCGGTTCGGCCGGGTCGCGGCCATGGGGACGGTCGTGCTGCTCATCCTGGTCGCGGGTGTGTGGGGGTCGTGGGGCAGCGCCCAGCACGTGATGCTCACCAAGGGCCGGGAGCACGGCACGATCGAGGTCGCCCGCTGCGCCGGCGACTCGTGCACGGGCCCGTACACACCGGTCTCGGTGGGCTCGCGGGAGCGCGACGCGGTGAGGATCGAGAACAACGTCGCGGTACGCAAGGGCGGGACCTACGCCGTGGTGGTGAAGCCGGGCACGGACGAGGTGGTCCGCTCGGGGCCCGCGGGCGTCCTCTACGCCTGGGTCCCCCTGGGCGGCGCCCTCCTGCTCGCCTCGGTGGTCGCGGCGGGCGGCCTGCGCAGCGCCCGCCTCTCCTGGCTGCTGGCGGGCACGGGCCTGGCCCTGCTGACGGGCGCTTTCGTCACGGTGTGAGCGGGCTGCCCGTTCTCCATGTCTGTGGAGGTCCGGAGTGTGGCCGCTTCGTGATTGACCTTCGTTCAGCGACGGCTGGAAGCTGAGCCGCCCCCTCCACATCGTCCCGTTCCCACTCGCAGATGGACTGCTGCCCCATGCGTACCCTCTTTCGCGCCGGCGCCCTGTCAGCCGTCGCCGCCTCCGCCGTGCTGTGCCTGCCGGCGGCCGCCCACGCCACCGCTCCCGGCGACAACGGCACCGTGAAGATCCATGACTCCGCCACCGGCGAGGAACTGCGCCGCAACGAACCGCACGTGTGCACGTTCTACCTGGACGCCTTCGGGTTCGACCGGGCCCAGCAGGTCGACTGGCACATCGAGGTCTGGGCGCCGACGGCCGGCGTCAAGGGCGAGACCGTGCGGTCCGGCGCGCTCACGCTGGACGGCGAGGGCCACGGCCGTACGGCGGATCTGACGCTGCCCGACGGGCACTACAAGCTGTTCTGGAACTTCGCGGGCGAGAAGGGGTCCGCGAAGCACAAGGTGTTCTGGACGGACTGCGGGGAGGACGAGACGGCACCCTCCCCGTCCGCGTCCGTGTCCGCCTCCGAGTCCGCGTCCGGGTCCGGGTCCGAGGCTCCGGATGAGACGCCGGCCGCCGAGGCGGCGCCGTCGGCGTCCCCGTCCCCGCAGGGCGGCGAGGGCGATCTCGCCGAGACCGGCAACGGGGCCCCGGTGGGCCTGCTGTCCGCGGCCGCCGCGGCGCTGCTGGGCGCGGGCGGCTATCTGGTGCTGCGGCGTCGGCGGGCCTGACCCGGACCGCTGCCGTGGACGACGGTGCCCCCGTGCTCGCGCGAGCACGGGGGCACCGTCTTTCGTACGGGGTCAGCCGGTGTTGCGGAGGCCGGCCGCGACGCCGTTGACCGTGAGGAGCAGGGCCCGGGCGAGCAGCGGGTCGGGGTCGGTGCCGCCGGCGGCGGCCTCGCGCTGGCGCTTGAGCAGGGCGACCTGGAGGTAGGAGATCGGGTCCAGGTAGGCGTCGCGGATGGCGAACGTCTGCTTGAGGACCGGCTGGGCGTCGAGGAGTTCGCTCTCACCGGTGACGCGCAGCACCTCGGCGACGGTCAGCTCGTGCTCGGCCTTGATGGCGTCGAAGACGTGCTTGAGCTCGTCGGGGACGAGAGTGTCGACGTAGTGCTGGGCGATGCGCAGGTCGGTCTTCGCGAGGGTCATCTCGACGTTGGAGATGAAGTTGCGGAAGAAGTGCCACTGCTCGTGCATCTCGTCGAGCACGGTGTCGAGGCCGGCCTCGCGCAGCGCCTTGAGGCCGCTGCCGACGCCGTACCAGCCGGGCACGATCTGCCGGGACTGGGTCCAGCCGAACACCCAGGGGATGGCGCGCAGCCCGTCGAGGGAGACGCCGGAGCCGGGGCGGCGGGAGGGCCGCGAGCCGAGGTGCAGGTCGGCGAGCTGGTCGACGGGGGTCGACGCGAGGAAGTACGTCGGCAGGTCGGGGTCCTCGACGAGCTTGCGGTACGCGGTGTGGGCGGCGTCGGAGACGACGTCCATCGCGGCGTCCCAGCGCGCGAGCGCCTCGGTGGACTGGCGCGGCGCGGTGTGCAGCGCGGAGGCCTGGAGGGTGGCGGCGACCGTCAGTTCCAGGTTCTCCCGGGCCAGCGAGGGGACCAGGTACTTGTCGGAGATGACCTCGCCCTGCTCGGTGACCTTGATGGCGCCTTCGAGGGTGCCCCAGGGCTGGGCGAGGATCGCGTCGTGCGAGGGGCCGCCGCCGCGGCCGACGGTGCCGCCGCGGCCGTGGAAGAGGCGCAGCCGTACGCCGTAGCGGTGGGCGACGTCGCGCAGCCGGCGCTGGGCGCGGTGGATCTCCCACTGGCTGGTGGTGATGCCGCCGAACTTGGAGGAGTCGGAGTAGCCGAGCATGACCTCCTGGACGTCGCCCCGCAGCGCGACGAGGCGCCGGTAGGACGGGTCGGACAGCATGTCCTCGAGGATGGTGTCGGCGGCCTTGAGCTCGTCGGTGGTCTCGAGCAGCGGCACGATGCCGATCTTCGCCCAGCCGGCGTGCAGGTCGATCAGGCCGGCCTCGCGGGCGAGGACGGTCGCGGCGAAGACGTCGTCGGCGCCCTGGCACATCGAGATGATGTACGACTCGATGACCTCGGGTCCGAAGACCTCCAGGGCCCGCCTGACGGTCTGGAAGACGCCGAGGGTCTTCTCGCCGGCGGCGTCGACGGGCGCCGGGCTCGGGGCGAGGGGCCGGCGGGAGCGCAGTTCCTTCGCGAGGAGCTTGGCGCGGTAGTCGCGCGGCATGTCGGCGTACCGCCAGGACTCCTCGCCGAGCCGGTCGAACAGCTGGCCGAGGGCGTGGTGGTGGGCGTCGGCGTGCTCGCGGACGTCCATGGTGGCGAGCTGCAGACCGAAGGCGGCGAGGGTGCGGATGGTGCGGTCCAGGCGCCCGTCGGCGAAGAGGCCGCCGCGGTGCTCCCGCAGGGAGCTCTGGATCAGGGTGAGGTCCGCGAGCAGTTCGCCGGTGCCGAGGTAGTCACGGCCGGGCTCGTGCGGGGTGTTGCGGGCCAGCCGGGTCTTGGTGTTCTCCAGCTTCTGGCGGATGCAGGTGGCCTTGAGCCGGTAGGGCTCCTCGGCGTTGAGCCGCTTGTAGCGGGGGCTGATCTCGGGCAGGGCGTCGAGGTCGGCCTGGAGGGAGGCCAGCAGCTCGTCGGTGGCGCCGGTGTAGCGGATGGAGTTCGACAGGAAGCCGCGCAGCTCGTCGATCATCTCCAGGGCGTCGTTGATGCCGTGCTCGTGCTGGAGGATCAGGATGTCCCAGGTCACCTGGGGGGTGACGTTCGGGTTGCCGTCGCGGTCGCCGCCGATCCAGGTGCCGAAGGTGAGGGGGCGGGTGTCGTCGGGGAGCTTGTGCCCGACGCGCTCGAGTTCGGCGGTGAGGTCCTCCAGGACGTCGCCGACGGCCCCGGCGTGCAGTTCGTCGAGGTAGTAGATGGCGTTGCGGGCCTCGTCTGCGGGCTCGGGGCGGACGACGCGCAGTTCGTCGGTCTGCCAGACGAGGTCGATGTTCTCGGCCAGTCGGGTGTCGTTGCGGCGGCGGTCGCCCTCGAGGACCGGGGTCTCCAGGAGCGCGGCGATGCGCCGGAGCTTGTTGAGCACGGACCGGCGGGCGGCCTCGGTGGGGTGCGCGGTGAAGACGGGGCGCACGTTGAGGTGCTGGATCGTCTGCCGCAGGTGCTCGGGGTCGGCGTCCTTGAGGCGGTCGGCGGTACGGGCGAGCAGACCGCCCTCGGCGGCGCGCCGGGCGCGCAGCTCACGGCCGCGGTGCACCTGCTCGGTGACGTTGGCCAGGTGGAAGTAGGTGGAGAAGGCGCGGACCAGCTTGGCCGCGGTGTCGAGTTCCGTGCCACGCAGCAGTTCGGCTGCGGCCTCGCCGTCCTCCCGGGTGAGGCGGCGGACCTTCTCGACGAGCTCCAGCAGCTCGGGGCCCTCCTGGCGGACGAGTGTCTCGCCGAGGAGGTCACCCAGCCGGCGGATGTCGGCTCGCAGCTCGGTGCTGGTGGTCGCCTGGGGCACAGTCTGGTCGTCGGCACTGCTCACAGGTGCGGCTCCTTGCAGTGTTGAAGCTCGTCCGGGAGGGGAACCCGTCGCCTGGGCCGTACGGCGGGACCACCGCTTACGGCTCCTGACATCCGGGAAGAAATCGGAGCGGACCGCGCTGTCCGACCGAGACAAGGATAGGTCTCCATGGGGACGCGCTGTCTCACGGGCTCTTGCCGCAGGGCGGCACACTGCCATACTTACGTCGCCGTAGGTTACGGAACCGTAGGCACCGCGCCCGCGGAGCCCTCCCGACCGTGACACGGCATCTGTCACAACCCTCGACCCCACAGGGGACGCCCATGACCACGAGCTCCGATGTGATCGAAGACGCCCCGCAGGCGCACGACGACACCCCGACTGCCTCCGCCACCCTCGGCGGGGAGAAGAAACGGTCGATCGAGCAGATCGCTCTTCTCCTCTTCATCATCGTGCCGTTCCTCGCGCTCCTCGCGGCGGTACCGCTGGCGTGGGGCTGGGGGGTCAGCTGGCTCGACCTCGGCCTGCTGGTCTTCTTCTACTACCTCGGCTGCCACGGCATCACGATCGGCTTCCACCGTTACTTCACGCACGGTTCGTTCAAGGCCAAGCGGCCGCTGCGGATCGCGCTGGCCGTCGCCGGGTCGATGGCCGTGGAGGGCCCGATCGTCCGCTGGGTGGCGGACCACCGCAAGCACCACAAGTTCTCGGACGCCGAGGGCGACCCCCACTCGCCGTGGCGGTTCGGCGAGACCCTGCCGGCCCTGATGAAGGGCCTGTGGTGGGCACACATCGGATGGATGTTCGACGAGGAGCAGACGCCGCAGGACAAGTACGCGCCGGACCTGATCAAGGACCCCGCGATCCGCGCCGTCTCCCGTCACTTCGTGTCCTTCACGATCCTGTCCCTGGCCCTGCCCGCCGTGATCGGCGGTCTGGTGACGATGTCCTGGTGGGGCGCGTTCACCGGCTTCTTCTGGGGGTCCCTCGTCCGGGTGGCCCTGCTGCACCACGTGACCTGGTCGATCAACTCCATCTGCCACGCCGTGGGCAAGCGCCCGTTCAAGTCGCGTGACCGCTCGGGCAACGTGTGGTGGCTGGCCGTCCTGTCGTGCGGCGAGTCCTGGCACAACCTGCACCACGCCGACCCGACGTCCGCGCGGCACGGTGTGGAGCGCTGGCAGATCGACTCCTCGGCCCGCTTCATCAAGATCTTCGAGAAGTTCGGCTGGGCGTACGACGTGCGCTGGCCGTCACGCTCGCGTATCGATTCCCGCCGTAACACCGGGGAAGAAGGAGCCCGCCGCCGGAAGGAGCCCGCGAAGGCGGCATGATTGACGCCGTGGCGACCGACTCCAGCACCTCCAGCAACGACAAGCCGCGGCGCGCGCGCCGCACCCGGATGACCGGTGCGGAGCGACGCCAGCAGTTGCTGGAGATCGGTCGCACCCTGTTCGCCGCGAAGGGGTTCGAGGGCACGTCGGTGGAGGAGATCGCGGCCAAGGCCGGGGTCTCCAAGCCGGTGGTGTACGAGCACTTCGGCGGCAAGGAAGGGCTGTACGCGGTCGTCGTGGACCGGGAGATGCGGCGACTGCTCGACATGGTGACCGGCTCGCTGACCGCGGGGCATCCGCGGGAGCTGTGCGAGCAGGCGGCGTTCGCGCTGCTGGACTACATCGAGGAGTACACGGACGGCTTCCGGATCCTGGTCCGTGACTCGCCCATCCCCCAGTCGACCGGGTCGTTCGCCTCACTGATCTCCGACATCGCCACCCAGGTGGAGGACATCCTGGGCCGCGAGTTCAAGAGCCGCGGTTTCGACCCGAAGCTGGCGCCGCTGTACGCGCAGGCGCTGGTGGGGATGGTCGCCCTGACCGGGCAGTGGTGGCTGGACGTGCGCCGCCCGAAGAAGGCGGAGGTGGCGGCGCATCTGGTGAACCTGGCCTGGCACGGCCTGGACGGCCTGGAGGCCCGCCCGCATCTGATCGGGCGCCGCAAGAGCTGACGCCGGCGCGCTTGTACGGACACAGACACGGACACGGGCGCGCGGGGTGCCCCCACAGCACCC
>NZ_JAGPYD010000032.1:0-15969 GCF_018070255.1 Streptomyces sp. RK62
GCTGGGCACCCG
Source organism: Streptomyces sp. RK62 (assembly GCF_018070255.1). Lineage (NCBI taxonomy): Bacteria > Bacillati > Actinomycetota > Actinomycetes > Kitasatosporales > Streptomycetaceae > Streptomyces > Streptomyces sp. RK62. Next base: position 13 of record NZ_JAGPYD010000032.1, read on the forward strand.
CCCCCGACGCGAGGTCACGGTGAACTGGGCGCCGTCCGGGTCGCGCAGCACCGCCTCCTCCGGGCTCAGCGACAGCACGCTGCCACCGTTCTGCTCCGCGGCCCGCGCGCAGCGCGGGGCGTCCGCCACCGCGAAGTGCACCTGCCAGTGCGGCCGGATCGTCGGGTCGGGCGCGGCCTCCAGGGCCCCCGACTCGATCCGCGCCACCACGTCGCCGCCGCTGCGCAGCACGACCTCGCCGCCCTCGTAGTGGACCTCGCAGCATCCCGGGCTCTGGTTCGCCCAGTCGAGCACCTCGCCGTAGAACATGGCGGCGTCGAAGGCGTCACGGGTGTGCAGCCGGATGAAGGTCGGCGCGGCACGCCGCCAGGTCTCCCAGTTGGAGATCAGCTCGCCCTCCCACACGCCGAACGTGGCGCCGTCGCGGTCGGCGAGCAGTGCCGCGCGCCCCGGCGGCAGGGACAGCGGCCCCACGGCCGCCGTGCCGCCGCGCTCCGCGACCCTGGCCACCGCCTCGTCGGCGCTGCGCACCGCGAAGTACGGCGTCCAGGCGACGGCCATCTGCCACATCGAGGCGACCGCGGCGATCCCCGCCACCGGCACGTCGTCGGCCAGCGCCACCCGGAAGCGGTCCCCGAGGGTGGCCGGCCGCCAGCGCCAGCCGAGCACCGCCGAGTAGAAGTCCTGCGCCGCCTCCAGACCACGACTGGTCAGGCTCACCCAGCAGGGTGCGCCGAACACGGAGTGTGTGGACACGACCTCGGCCGTGCCCCTGGGGGTTCTCGCTTCGTTCATGAGTCGCGTCCTGGTCTCGCTCGGCCGACGGCCACCGGTCTTCGTCACAGTGTCCAACCGGAACCGCTCCGCAGCCTGTCGAGTACCCCCGGCGTGGCGCCGAAACGGCCCACGGGAACCGGCCCGCGCTCACTGGCGCGGGCCGGGCGCGGCGGAGAGGATGGAGCCGTGACGCCCGCACCGAACGAGCCCAGCGACGACAACGCCCGGATCGCCGAGCTGCAGCAGGAGGTCGACCAGCTCCGGCACGCCGTGGGCGCGCACGCCGTCGTCGACCAGGCGATCGGCATGGTCGTCGCGCTCGGCCGGGTGGCCCCCGACCAGGGGTGGGCGGTCCTGAAGGACGTCTCGCAGCACACCAACATCAAGCTGCGCCGCGTCGCCGAACTGATCATCCTGTGGGGCCGGCGGGGCGAGATGCCCGCCGAGATCCGCGTCGCGCTGCAGGAGGCCCTCGAACGGCACGGCCCGACGCAGATCCCGGAGTCCGGTCAGGACTGAGTCATCCCGCCGTGTGCGGCTCGGCCGCCGCCGCCTCCTTCAGCAGCTCCTCGCGCAGCTGCGCGAAGCATCCGCTGAGCAGCCGTGACACATGCATCTGGGAGATGCCCAGCTGCTGCGCGATCCGGCTCTGGGTCATCCCGCCGAAGAAGCGCAGATAGAGGATGGTCCGCTCGCGCTCGGGCAGCCGCCGCAGACACGGCTCGACGGACACCCGGTCCACGACGACCTCGTACCCGGGGTCGGGGCCGCCGATGGCGTCCCCCAGCGCGTAGCCGTCGGTGCCGGGCATCTCCGCCTCCAGCGACAGCGCGGAGAAGCACTCCAGGGCCTCCATCCCGGTGCGCACCTCCTGCTCCGTGAGGTGGGCGTGCGCGGCGATCTCGGCGAGAGTGGGCTCGCGTCCCGGCGTGCTCTGGGAGAGCTCCTTGGCCGAATTGCGCACCCGGTTGCGCAGGTCCTGAACCCGGCGCGGCACGTGCAGGGTCCACATGTGGTCGCGGAAGTGCCGCTTGATCTCACCGGTGATGGTGGGCACGGCGTACGCCTCGAAGGCGTGCCCGCGGGCGGGGTCGTAGTGCTCGACGGCCTTGACCAGGCCCAGGGCGGCCACCTGGTACAGATCCTCCAGGGACTCGCCACGGCCCTTGAACCGGACCGCGATCCGCTCGGCCATGGGCAGCCAGGAGCGGATCAGCTCGTCCTTGAGCGCCTTGCGCTCCGGGCCGTCGGGCAGGGTCACCAGGCGCTCGAAAGCGCGGGCGGTGTCCGGGGCGTCGTCGTGCGGATGCTGCTTCGTTCTGGTGGGGGCACTCATCCGAGCGCACCTCCCTCAGCGGTGCTGACGGGACAGACACCGTGGGAAGCGCGTACTCGGACCTGCCCAGGGGGCTGTCGGCCGGCTCCCACGGACGTGCCTCCTGTCCGAAGCACATATCTCAACATTCCCCCTCATCGGTGACGCGAAACGCATTTCATGAATAGAAGGACATGCCGGGGTGAACCGAAGACGCGGACCGTCCGGATGCCGAAGCCGATGATCTTGGCCCGGAACGTGATGTGCGGCACGGTGGTGCTCGAGCCGGACCGCGGGCCGGACGGATAGTTCCTGCCCACGGCTTGATCGGTGATCAAGGGTGCGAATGGGCTGGCCACAGCGCATTCCGCTCATTTGACAGTGCACTGAGCACAAAGATAGGAAGCAGGCCCAGGACGAGAGGTGGATTGTGTACGAGCCGAACGTGGTCGGGGACTGGCACGAGTACGACGAGCATGCCGGTCTGCGTGTCCGCGTCCACGGTCTGGAAGCCGCCGAACCCCCGCGCGGACGCGACGACGCCGCCGAGGGCCAGACGTACTTCCGGCTGCGGGTCACCGTCGAGAACCGCGGTGAGCGGCACCTCGGCATCCACCTGGAGGACGGCCAGATCGACGTACGGATCGGCCGCGACGGCGAGGCCGCCTTCATCGACTGGCGGAACTCCCAGTTCATCGAGGGCTTCGACGTCTACCCGCTGCGCCGCGCCACGGCCGTCCTGTACGCCGCGGGCCCCGAAGACAGCCTGAGCCAGGTCGATGTGCAGATCCAGCTGCGGGTCGAGGAGGAGTGGGCCGACCGCCGGCTGTGGACCGGCGGTCTGGGCCTCCAGGAGCCCGTCGGCACCCATGCCGCGACCCTGCGCGACGGTCTCGCGCTCCAGGTCAGCGACTTTCTGCGGGAGCAAGCCGAGGAGGGCACCGCCTGACGCGGTGCCCCGCCAGCCCGCGGCTCAGTGCGGGATGCCGTCGATGATCTCGCGGGCGCCCTGCCGCAGCAGCGCCACCGCCACCGAGGTGCCCAGCGTCGCCGGGTCCAGCCGGCCCGCCCACTCGTGGGCGTTCAGCCTGGTCTTGCCGTCGGGGGTGAAGACGCACGCCCGCAGCGACAGCTCGCCGCCCCGGTCCACGCGCGCGTATCCCGCGATCGGGCTGTTGCAGTGGCCCTGCAGGACGTGCAGCAGCATGCGCTCCGCGGTCGCCTCCCGGTAGGTGTCCGGGTCGCCGAGGCCGCTGACCGCGTCGATCAGGTCGCTGTCGCCCTCCCGGCACTGCAGCGCGAGGATGCCGGCCCCGATGGGCGGCATCATCGTCTCGGGGGAGAGGACCTCGCTGATCACGGCGGTCCGGCCGATGCGCTCCAGGCCGGCCACCGCCAGCAGCAGCGCGTCCGCCTCGCCGTCCGCCAGCTTCCGCAGCCGCCGGTTGGCGTTGCCGCGGAACGGCACGCACTCCAGATGCGGGTGCGTGGCCGCGAGCTGGGCGACCCGGCGCACCGAGGAGGTGCCGATCCGGGTGCCGGCCGGCAGTTCGTCCAGGGTGAGCCCGCCGGGGTGCACCAGCGCGTCACGGATGTCGTCCCGCTGCAGGAACGCGGCGAACGTGGTCCCCGCGGGCAGCGGCCGGTCGGCCGGGACGTCCTTCAGGCAGTGCACGGCGAGGTCCGCCTCGCCGGCCAGCAGGGCCGCGTCCACCTCCTTGGTGAACGCCCCCTTGCCCTCCACCTGGGACAGGTCGCCCAGCCACTTGTCGCCGGTCGTCCGCACGGGCACGACCTCGGTGCGCACACCCGGGTGCAGGGCCGTCAACTCGGCGCGGACGCGCTCCACTTGGGCGAGTGCCATGGGCGAGTCACGGGAGACGACACGGATCAGTTCAGGCACGGACATGCCGCCACCATAGACCCTTGCGCGCCACCGTCAGGACACGGTGGCGCGGTTCGGGCCCCCTGCGTCAGGCGTTCGGGTCGAAGGGGATGCCGGACGGCTTCGCGGACGCCAGATGGCTGGTGAAGCTGCCGTCCTTCAGCCCGAAGTGGGCGCTGCCGAAGTCGTGCGCGACGAGCTTGTCGCGCAGGCCCGCCGGGTAGCCGTTCCAGCCGATCAGCGGCGGATACTGCCAGGTCCGCTTGTGGTTCTCCGGCGGCTCGTCATTGCCGTTGGCCGCGCGGAAGCAGTGCGTGCTGATGCCGTCCTTGTGGTAGACGACCTTGGCGTGCGTGCCCTCGAAGCGCAGCGACGACGCCGCGTGGACGGTGAACGAACCGTGATTGGACGTCGAGACGTACCGCACGGCGTCGCCCTGCACCCACACCACGACGTGCTCCCAGTCGTGCCGGTGCCCGCCGAGGCTGACGCCCGGCAGCGCCTGGTCCTTCTCGAAGTACAGGCCGTACAGATAGGCGCACCAGCCGTTGTCGCACTTGTAGCGGCTGTAGGTGTTGGTGTTGTCGAGGTCCGAGGCGTCCCGGCAGTTGCCGTTGAGCGCGCCCGTCGGGTTGAGGCCGGGGTTGACGGTGCCGTCCGGGCCGATGGCGGCGGACGAGTAGCAGCCGTCGGTGTCGTAGTCGAAGGCCGGCTGGTACGCCCGCTCGGCCGCCTCCGCGTTGCCGGGCAGCGCCGGGGGCGGCGCGGCGTGGGCCACGGCGGGGAAGGCCATGACGAGCGCGGCGGCACCGGCCAGTCCGGTGAGCCATCTTCTGCGGTGCGTGCGGAAGGTCTCTGACGACACTGCGTCTCCTCGGGGTGCGGCGCAGCCCAACGGCTGTGGGGGGAAAGGCAGTTCAGGATCCCCGGTTTTCACTCGCGCGCCAAGGGTCGCGTACGCGACGGACGGTGACGTCGGACACGGTGAACGGCGGTGCGGTCAGCGGGCGTTCGGCAGATACGCCGAGGACTCCTCAGGAGTCAGGTCCGGGCGCAGCCGCAGCCAGGACGGCTGGCGCAGCATCCCCGAGCGGGTGCGCACGCTGTACCGGACCTCGCCGACCAGCCGGGGCACCACCCAGCGGGCGTCCGCCACCCGCGGTACCGGGTCGAACGGGCACTCGTCGGTGGCGGCGGCCCGCAGCAGCCCGGCCAGCTCGGTGCGCTCGGCCTCGCTCCAGCCGGTGCCCACACCGCCGACGTAGCGCAGGCTCCCCCCGGGCGCGTACTGACCCACGAGCAGGGCGCCGGGCAGGCCGGTGAGGCGGCCCTTGCCGGGCAGCCAGCCGCCGACGATCACGTCCTCGCTGAGCATGTTGCGGATCTTGATCCAGGCGCGGGAGCGCACCCCGGGCTCGTACAGCGAGTCCAGCCGCTTGCACACCAGCCCCTCCAGGCCGTGCTCACGGGTGGCCGCCAGCGCCTCGGCGCCGTGCCCGACCAGCGCGGCCGGGGTGGACCAGTACGGCCCGTGCAGCCCCAGCTCCTCCAGTCGCCCGCGCCGCCGGGAGTACGGCGTGTCCAGCAGGGAGCGGCCGCGCAGATGCATCACGTCGAAGAGCACGAGGTGGACCGGGGTCCGGGCGGCCATCCGGGCCGCCTTCGCCGGCGCGTGCGCCAGGCCCATCCGGGACTGCAGGAGCTGGAAGTTCGCGCGTCCCTCGTCGTCCAGCGCCAGGATCTCCCCGTCGAGCACGGCCGGGGTGCCGGTCAGCGCCTCGCCCAGCGGCCGGAGCTCCGGGTAGGCGGCCGTGATGTCGTCACCGGAGCGGGAGCGCAGCAGCAGCCCGCCGTCCCCCTCCGTGTAGAGCACCGCGCGCTGGCCGTCCTGCTTCGTCTCGTACGCCCAGCGCGCGTCCTGCGCGGTCGGCGGCAGCTTGCCGGGCGTGGCGAGCATCGGAGGGATCAGGGGCAGGCTCACGGGTCAGTTCTCGACGGCGCCGCCCGACCTCACGCGCCCTCGCCGCCCTTTTCCCCTGATCGGATCGCCCCTGATCGGCGGCCTGGGGCCGCCCCACCGGGTGAACGGGCGTGCCCTCCCGCGCCGTAGATTGGGGGAGAGGACGAACCGTGGCGGCTTCGAGGGGCCGGCCGCCGGCGGGCGGTGCCGGGCCCCGGTGCGATGGGTGGACATGGCAGGCAGGACGCTGCGCGAGGAACAGGCCGGCGCGACCCGGGAGCTGCTCCTGACGGCGGCCGAGCGGCTCTTCGCCGAGCGCGGTGTGCACGCCGTGTCCAACCGTCAGGTCGGCGAGGCCGCGGGCCAGGGCAACAACACCGCCGTCGGCTACCACTTCGGCACCAAGACCGACCTGGTGCGGGCCATCGTCCGCAGGCACGCCGGGCCCGTCGAGGAGATCCGCGCCCGGCTGGTCGACGGCATGACGGACCCCGGCGATCTGCGCGGCTGGGTGGACTGCCTGGTCCGGCCGGTCCCGGAGCATCTCGCCGCGCTCGGCGGGCCGACCTGGTACGCCCGCTTCTGCGCCCAGGTCCTCGCCGACCCCGCGCTGCACCGGATCATGGTCGAGGAGGCGATGGCCTCCCCGTCCCTGCGGACGATCATCGAGGGTCTCGACCGGTGCCTGCCCGGCCTCCCGCCCGAGGTACGCGCCGAGCGCGACCAGATGGTCCGGCACCTCATCGTCCAGGTGGCCGCGGAACGCGAGCGCGCCCTCGCCGAGCACGCCCCCACGCCCCGTGCCACCTGGGACGACGCCGCCACCGGCCTCGCGGACGCCGTCGTCGGCATGTGGCGGGCGCCCGTCACCGCACCGGCTCCCACCGGGGAACCCCGACTTACTTGAGTTAGGCAATGAGAGGGTAAAGTGTTGCCCATGCCGCCGACGCCGCTCCCTCGACCGTCCGCCGCCGCCGTGACCCCGGAGGTGGTCGAGATCGAGCGGGCGCTGTCCCGCATCACCTACCTCAGCACACGGGCCCGGCAGCACGACCGGCTCATGGCGCTGGCCGGGGTCCCGCTGGACCGGGCCGCCGTGGCGCTGCTGCGGCAGATCGCCGAGACCGAGCCGCTGCGCCCGGGGGAGCTGGCCCACCGGCTCGGCGTCGAGGCCTCGCACGTCACCCGCACCGCACAGCAGCTGGAGCGCTCCGGGCACGTCGTCCGCGTCCCCGACCCCAGGGACCGCAGGGCCCAGCGGATCGAGCTCACGGAGGCGGGCCGGCAGGCCGTCGCCCGGGTCCGCGAGGCCGGCGCGCGCGGTATGCAGGTCGCCCTCGCCGACTGGACACCGGCCGAGCTGGGACAGCTGGCCACGTTGTTCCACCGTATGGTCGACGACTTCCTCGCCCACTCCGCCGACGAGGACACCGAGACCCCTCCGGCGGTCCCCGGCGGCCGCTCCGGCTGACGGACACCGCGCGCACCGCTCAACCGCCCGGCGACACAAGGGCGGAGGCGCCCGATCCGGCCCGCCTACCGTCCGGTAGCATCCGGCGGCAGGCCAGCCGAGGAGGAACCGTATGAGCGCGCGTGTCGAGGTCGGGGACAAGGTCGAGGACTTCGCGCTGCCGGACGAGACCGGCACCGTACGGCACTTGGGCGAACTGCTCGCCGACGGACCGGTCGTGCTGTTCTTCTACCCCGGGGCCCTCACCGCCGGCTGCACCGCCGAGGCCTGCCACTTCCGGGACCTCGCCGCCGAGTTCGCCGCCGTGGGCGCCCGGCCGGTCGGCGTCAGCGGCGACGCCGTCGAACGCCAGCAGGAGTTCGCCACCCGCCACACCCTGGGCATGCCGCTGCTCTCCGACGCCGACGGCGCGATCCGCGAACGGTTCGGTGTGACCCGCGGCTTCTCGCTCGCCCCGACCAAGCGTGTCACCTTCGTCATCGGGCAGGACCGCACGGTCCTGGAGATCGTCCGCAGCGAACTGCGGATGAACACCCACGCCGACCGGGCCCTCGCCGCACTGCGCCACGCCTGACGGCGGAGCCCGACCCGTCAGTCAGTACCGCCGTCCGCCGCGACCTGGGCGAGAGTGCGGCCACTGCGGACGGAACGCGCCCGGTACGGGTCGGGCGTGCCGTGCCCATGCGCGCCCCGGCCCGCCCTGACCAGCAGCCACGCCTCCCGGTCGTCCTCGCCGCCGCGGAGCCGGGTGAGCGCGAACTCGCCGTGCAGCTTGGAGCCGTGCAGCCGGAATCTGGCGTGCCCGCGCTCCAGCGACTCGGCGAAGTCGACGGGCCGCCCCTGGCGGTCATGACTGAGCGGTTCGTACGTCCCGCTGTCCCACACGATCACGGTGCCGCCGCCGTACTCGCCCTTCGGGATCACACCCTCGAAGTCCTCGTACTCCAGCGGATGGTCCTCCGTCGGCAGGGCGAGCCGCTTGTCCCGGGGGTCGCCGGACGGCCCCTTCGGCACCGACCACGACCGCAGGACGTCCCCCACCTGCAGCCGGAAGTCGAAGTGCAGGGAACTCGCGTCGTGGATCTGCACCACGAACCGCGGTCCCCCCTCGGCGGACGCCCCGCGTCCGCGCGGCTCCCGTGTCCGGTCGAAGTCGCGCTTGCCGCGGTACTCCCGCAGCCCGTCCCTCTCGGCCACGCGTGCCTCCTTCCCGAACGCACCGGGTACCCCGCCCCAGCGCGGGCGACTCCCGTCCCTCGGCGGAGGCCCTGTCGCCAGGACGGGCGGACACTGCCACGATCATCTGCGACGACCGGCCGCCACCGGGCCGGTACGGACGACCGACGGAGTGTGCTGATGACCAGGGACAGGGCCACCACGGACGGGACACGCGGCACGGCGATCGAGGTGCACCCCGTCGCCGGGCACATCGGGGCGGAGATCACCGGCGTCGACCTCGCCGGCGGACTGGACGACACCGAGGTCGCCGCGATCCGGGCCGCGGTACTCCGCTGGAAGGTCGTCTTCTTCCGGGACCAGCGGCTGGACCACACCGGGCACGTGGAGTTCGCCCGCCGCTTCGGCGAGCCCGTCGTCCTGCGCCGCCGGGGCAGCGCCTCACCGGAGAAGCACCCCGAGATCGAGACGACCGCCGACCGGCTGGAACTCGGCGGCCGGTTCGGCATGGAGCACGACGAATGGCTGCGGCGCCGGCGCCACCATCTGCTGCGCGGCTGGCACTGCGACCACGGGGCCCGCGTCGACCCGCCCGCCGCGACGATCCTGCGCGCCGAGACCGTGCCCCCGTACGGCGGCGACACCACCTGGGCCAACCTGGCCGCCGCCTACGCCGGACTGTCCGCGCCCGTCCAGCGGTTCGTCGACGGGCTGCGGGCCGAGCACCGGCTCGGCGTCGGCTACCAGCCCCGCCCCGGCGACGACGCCTACGTCCGCCACCTGCTGGACCATCAGGTCGCCACCCTCCACCCGCTGGTACGCGTGCACCCGGAGACGGGGGAGCGGGTGCTGTACGTCAACGGCTACTACGTCGAACAGATCGACGGCCTCTCCCGCGCCGAGAGCGCCGCCGTCCTCGACATGCTGCTGGAGCAGGCCGTACGGCCCGAGTACACGGTCCGCTTCCGGTGGCGGCCGGGGAGCGTCGCCTTCTGGGACAACCGCGCCACCATCCACCTCGCGCCCTCCGACACCGCCCACCTCGACGCGCCCCGCATCATGCACCGCGTGATGCTGGCCGGCGACGTACCCGTAGGGGTGGACGGCACACCGTCGCAGCCCCTCACCGGCACCGCACCGGGCCGCTGGTGACCGCTCAGCGTGCCAGCAGGTCCCGCAGCGCCTTCACCACCTCCCCGGGGGACTCCTCGGCCATGAAATGGCCGCAGGTCACGGTCGTGTGCCGCAGATCCGGCGCCCAGGCCCGCCACACCGCGGCCGCGTCGTAGCCGAGGGCCGCGCCCCAGTCCTGCTGGAGCACGCCGACCGGCATGCCCAGGGTGCGCCCCGCGTCCCGGTCGGCCCGGTCGTGCTCCACGTCGATGCCGGCCGAGGCGCGGTAGTCCGCCACGATCGACGGCACCGCGTCCCGGCACGCCGACAGATAGGCCGCCCGCACGTCGTCCGGGATCGCCCGCGGGTCGGCCGTCCACCCGTCGAGGAAGTACCCGAAGAACGCGTCCGGGTCCGCCCCGATCATGCGCTCCGGAAGCCCGGGCGGCTGCGCCATCAGATAGAGGTGGAACCCGACGGCCGCGCTCACGCCGTGCATCACGTCCCACATGTCCAGCGTCGGCAGCACGTCCAGGCACGCCAGATGGGTCACCGCGCCGGGGTGGTCCAGGGCGGCGCGGAACGCCACCAGGGCGCCCCGGTCGTGCCCGGCCAGCGCGAAGCGGTCGTGGCCGAGCCGACGGGCCAGTTCGACCACGTCGGCGGCCATGGTCCGCTTGGCGTAGACGGAGCCGTCGGTCTCCGCCGGCCGGTCGCTGGCGCCGTAGCCCCGTAGATCCGGGCAGATCACCGTGTGGTCGGCCGCCAGATCGGCGGCCACATGGCGCCACATCAGATGCGTCTGCGGGAAGCCGTGCAGCAGCACGACGGCCGGACCGGAACCACCCACGGCGGCGTGCAGCGCCACTCCGTCGGCGACGGGGACACGGTGCTGGTCGAAGCCCGGGATGACAGGCGTCATGACTTCGCTCCTTTCGGCGAGCGTCAGAAGGGGATGGGGGATACGTCTCGATCCTCGGGGCGGTGGATGAGCAACCGATGAGCACGCCCGGGACATGGCAAAGACCTCGCTGACGGTCCCCGCCCCCCGCCCCCCGGCCGGTCGCCGACTATCGTGGAAACCGCCACCGACCAGCCCTTTCCGTCGGCGGCCGAAGACCGCGACGGAGGAGGACGGTGGCAGACGTGGGTTCCCGTCTCGGAGTGCTCGGGCCGGTCACGGCCTGGGACGCGGACGGGAACACGATCCCGCTGAAAGGCCCCCGGCACCGCTCCGTGCTGGCCCGCCTCGTCGTCGCCCGGGGCCGCGTCGTCCCCGTCTCCCGCCTCGTCGACGACCTCTGGACGGACCCGCCCGACAACGCCGTCGGCGCCCTGCGCACCTTCGTCGCCGCACTGCGCCGCGCCCTCGAACCCGACCGGCCGCCACGCGCCCCGGCCCGGCTCCTCGTCACCGACGGCCCCGGCTACGCCCTGCGGATCCCCGCCGCCTCCGTCGACGCCCGGCGCTTCGAACAGGCCGTCTCCGACGCAGCCACCCTGCCCGCCCACGAGGCCGCCGTACGCCTGGACGAGGCGCTCGGCTGGTGGCGCGGACCGGCCTATGCCGAGTTCGCCGACGAGCCGTGGGCCCGAGCCGAGGCCGACCGGCTGACCGAGCTGCGCCGGCACGCCCTCGAACTGCGCGCCGAGTCCTTGTTGGCGCTCGGCCAGGCCGACCGGGCGGCGGCGGATCTGCGCGCCCACGCCGCCGAGCACCCCTGGCGGGAGAACGCCTGGCGGCTCCTCGCGCTCGCCCTGTACCGCACCGGCCGGCAGGCCGACGCGCTGGACGTCCTGCGCCGGGCCCGCACCCTCCTCGCCGACGAACTCGGCGTCGACCCCGGACCCGGACTGCGCGCCCTGGAGGCCGACATCCTCCGGCAGTCCCCGCACCTGGGCCGCTCCGGCACTCCCGCCGGCCGCGTCTGGGAGCAGGTCGCCGCCGCCTACGACCGCGCCGTCGCCCCCGACGCCCGAGCCCGCCTCGACTCCACCGCCGGACTGCTGCGCACCCTCGCCCTGACCGGCGGCACCGGCCTGCCCGCCGCCCGGGCCCTGCGCCTCGACACCGTCACCGCCGCCGAGGAACTCGGCGACCCCGGACTGACCGCCCGCATCATCGGCGCCTACGACGTCCCCGCGATCTGGACCCGCCTCGACGACCCCGACCGGGCCCGGCACATCGTCGCGGCCGCCGAACGCACCCTCGCCGCGCTCCCCGCCGACGGCCACGAGGCGGACCGCGCCCGGCTCCTGGCCACCGTCGCCCTGGAGTCACGCGGCACCCGCGACCCACGCGGCCCCGAGGCGGCCCGCCGGGCCGAGGAACTCGCCCGCCGCCTCGACGACCCGGCTGTCCTCGCCTTCGCCCTCAACGCCGTGTTCATGCAGTCCTTCGAGCGCACTGGGCTCGCGCCCCGCCGGGACGCCATCGGCGCGGAACTCGTCGCCCTCTCCGCCCGCCACGGCCTGTCCTCCTCCGAGATCCTCGGCCACCTCATCCGCCTCCAGGCGCGCTGCGCCCTGGGCGACTTCACCGCCGCCGACCGGCACGCGGCCGCCGCCGAGGCCCTCGCCGCCCGGCACGAACGCCCGCTCGTCGCCGTGTTCACCGGCTGGTACGCCGCCCTGCGCCGCGACGCCGCCGAGCACGCCCCGCCCGCCGAGGCCGAGGCCGCCTACCGGGACGCGGCGGCCCTCCTCGACGGCGCCGGAATGCCGGGCCTCGCGGACGGGCTGCCCGCGCTCGCCCTGCTCTGTCTGCGCCTGCGGCACGGCCTGCCCCTGGACACCGGCACCGACACCGACTGGGGGCCGTACGCCCCCTGGGCGCGCCCTCTGCTCCTCCTCGACCGCGGTGGCCACCGTGACGACGCGCGCGACGCCCTCCACGCCACCCCCGAGCCGCCCCCCGACCTCCTCCAGGAGGCCCTGTGGTGCCTCACCGCACGCGCGGCCGCGGCCCTCGGCGACGAACCCGTCCTGACCCGCGCCCGCACGGCCCTCGCCCCCGCCGCCGCCGAACTCGCCGGAGCGGGCAGCGGACTGCTCACCCTGGGCCCCGTCCGCGACCATCTCGGCCGCAGCTGACGCACCCATTCGATGAACCGTTCGACACGGCGGGCCGTCGTACAGGGCAGTGATCGACGACACCCCGGCGCCCGGGGACAGGAAGGACGTCCATGCCCGCTCCCGGTCGCCGTACCCCCGACACGCTCCTCGACGTGCTGTTGCACGCCGCCGAGGATGTCCCCGGGCAGGAGATCGTCCACGTCCGGGACGACGGCCACGACCACGTCGTCACCTACGCCGCCCTCCGCGACGACGCCCTGCGCGTCGCCGGCGGCCTGCGCGCGACGGGACCCGCCCCCGGCACCCCGGTGCCGCTCCTCGCGGACTCCGGCGCCGCCTTCCAGCCCCTGTTCTGGGGCGCGCTCGCCGCCGGCCTCGTCCCCGTGCCCCTCGCCCCGGAGGCGCAACGAGTCGGTCCCGTGTGGGAACTGCTGGGCAGACCCCCCGTACTGGTCGACGACCGCAGTGAAGGACTCCTCTCCGAACTGCCCGGCCCCGTGCACGCCCTGCGCCTCGCGGAACTGCGCACCAGCGCCCCGCTGCGCGAACCAGCCCGCCCCGCCGCCGGCGACCTCGCGTTCCTCCAGTTCTCCTCGGGCAGCACCGGTTCCCCCAAGGGCGTCGAGCTCACCCACGAGGCCGTCCTGGCGAATCTGCGCCAGATCCGCACCGCCATGGCCATCACCCCGGACGACGTCCTGGCCACCTGGATGCCGTACTTCCACGACATGGGCCTGATCGGCACCCACCTCGTGCCGCTGGCGGCCGGGTTGAAGCAGGTCCGGATCGAACCCCTCGCCTTCGCAAAGCACCCGGTCCGCTGGCTGGAGACGGCGGCCCGGCACCGGGCGACCCTGCTGTCCGCCGCGAACTTCGCGCTCGCGCTCACCCTGCGCCGCGTCCCGGACGCCGCCTGGGCCGGGCTGGACCTGAGCCACGTACGGCTGCTCCTCGTGGGCGCCGAGCCGATCGCACCGCGCGTCTGGCGGGAGTTCGCCGCCCGGGCCGGCCGGGCGGGCCTCGACACCGCCGCCATGTTGCCCGTGTACGGCCTCGCCGAGGCCACCCTCGCCGTGACCGTGCCGCCGCTCGGGGAGACCGCGGAGCCGCTGCGGCTGGACCGGCGGGAGCTGAGCGCCGGGCGGGCCGTCCCCGGCGAGGGCGATGCCGTCGAACTGATGGATGTGGGGCGGCCCGTGCCCGGCTGCTCGGTCCGGATCACCGACGGCACGGGTCGGGTGCTGGAGGCGGGGCGCGTCGGGCACATCGAGGTACGCGGCCCCCAGGTGGCGCGCGGCTACCACCGTGACCCCGGGGCGAGCGAGGCCGCGTTCACCGACGGCTGGCTGCGCACCGGCGACCTCGGGTTCCTGCACGACGGACGGCTCTGTGTCACCGGGCGCCACAAGGACGTCGTCTTCGTCGGCGGGCGGACTTTCCACGCCATCGACGTGGAGGAGACGGCCGCCGCCACACCGGGGCTCCCGGGCGGCACGGTCGCGGTGATCGGGTCGACGGATCCCGGCACCGGGCACGACCGGGTCGTGGTGTTCGTACAGTGGGCGCGGCCCGCGCGGGCCACCGCGCTGCCGGTGCTGGACGCGGTCGCGGCCCGGGTGCGCCGGGCGCTCGGCCACGACGACGTCCGCGTACTGCCGCTGCCTCCGGGGGCGTTCCCCCGGACCACCAGCGGCAAGCTGCGGCGGGCGCTGATGCGGGACCGCTTCGAGGCCGGGGCATACACGCGGGTCGAGGAGCGGTTCGCGGGGGCGTCCGACGACAAGGGCCGACGGACGGGAGCGGTGCCGCCGTCGCGGAGGCAGGCCGAGGAGACGGTCCGGCGGGTCTGGGCGCAGAGCCTGGACCTCGCGCCCGAACGCATCGGCCCGCAGGACGAGTTCTTCGCCCTCGGCGGCTCCTCGGTGAAGGCGATGGAGGTGCTCGCGGCGCTCGAGGAGGCGTTCGGCGTACCGCTGGAGCCACGGGTCGTGCGCGACCACGACACGGTGACCGCCCTGGCCGGTCACATCCTCTCCCTGACGCCGGGTGCCGTTGCGAAGGAGGCCGTGTCTCCGGCGCCGGACGGCGGCGGACCCGTCGCGGTCCTCGGCATGGCCTGCCGGTTCCCCGGCGCCGAAAACCCGGACGATTACTGGGAGTTGCTGGTGTCCGGCCGGGACACCGTGACCGCCGTGCCGGCCGGCCGGTGGGGCGACGGCACGCGGGCCGCCGGGCGGTTCGGCTCCTTCCTGCCCGAACCGGCGCACTTCGACGCCGAGTTCTTCGGCATGGACGACGCCGAGGCACGCGCCACCGACCCGCAGGCCCGCCTCTTCCTCGAACTGGCCCACGAGGCCCTGGAACGCGCCGGATACGCGGGGCCGCGCCGCGCGGGCCGCAAGGTGGGCGTGTTCGCGGCC
Organism: Streptomyces sp. RK62; assembly: GCF_018070255.1. NCBI lineage: Bacteria > Bacillati > Actinomycetota > Actinomycetes > Kitasatosporales > Streptomycetaceae > Streptomyces > Streptomyces sp. RK62. The sequence goes on from NZ_JAGPYD010000032.1 coordinate 15,205, forward strand.
GTCGGCGACAGCGGCTACCGCGAGGTGCTCGCGGAGGCGACAGGCGGCGATCTCGCCGGGCACCCCGGCGCGCTCACCGGCAATCTGCCCAACCTGATCGCCGCACGTCTCTCCCAGGCCCTCGACCTCGACGGGCCCGCCTTGGCCGTGGACACCGCCTGCTCCTCGGCGCTCGTGGCGCTCCATCTGGCCCGCCGCAGCCTGCTCGCCGGGGAGTGCGACATCGCCGTGGTCGGCGGCGTCCACCTCGCCCTCACCGCCACCGGCCACCGCCTCCTCGGCGACGCGGGCGCGCTCTCCCCGACAGGCGTCAGCCGCCCCTTCGGCGCCGCCGCCGACGGCCTCGTACCCGGCGAGGGCGGAGCGGCCCTCGTACTCGCACGCCACGACGACGCCGTACGCGACGGCGACCCGGTCCTCGCGCTGGTGCGGGGCACCGCCGTCAACAACGACGGGCGGTCCCTGAGCCTCCTCGCCCCCAACCCGCGCACCCAGCGCGACGTCATCACGCGTGCCTACGCCGAGTGCGGTGTCGACCCCGGCGCGGTGTCGTACGTCGAGGCCCACGGCACCGGCACCCCGATCGGCGACCCGGTCGAGGCGCAGTCCCTCGGGCACGCCTTCCCGCCGCGCGCCGACGGGCTCCCGCGCCTGCTCGGCTCGGCGAAGGCGAACGTCGGGCACCTCCTCAACGCCGCCGGTATGCCCAGCCTGGTCAAGACGGTCCTGGCGCTCCGGCACCGCGGGGGCGCCCCCCCCCCCCCC
>NZ_JAGPYD010000033.1:0-13321 GCF_018070255.1 Streptomyces sp. RK62
CCCCCGACCCCGCCCGCTACGACGCCGTACACACGCACTGCGACCTCCTGATCATCGGCGCCGGCCCATCCGGACTGGCGGCAGCCGCAGCCGCAGCGGACACCGGCGCCCGAGTCGTCCTCGCCGACGACCAGCCGGAGCCCGGCGGCTCCCTCCTCGGCACCACCGACCACCTCGACTGGGTGGAAGAGGTAACCGCCCACCTCCAGAAGGCCCCCGAGGCCCGCCTCCTCACCCGCACGACCGTCTTCGGCTACTACGACGACAACCACCTCCTAGCCCTGGAGCGCCGCACGAACCACCTGGGCGCCACCGCCCCCGCCCACCTCGCCCGCGAACGGATATGGCGCATCCGCGCCCGCCGCGTCGTCCTCGCCACCGGCGCCCACGAACGCCCGCTAGCCTTCCCCGACAACGACCGCCCCGGCGTGATGCTGGCCGCCTCAGCCCGTACGTACGTCAACCGGTACGGCGTCCTGCCGGGCCGCGAGGCCGTCATCCTCACCACCAACGACAGCGCATACCCGGCGGCGCTCGACCTAGCGGCGGCCGGCATCCGCGTCGCGGCCATCGTGGACACCCGGCCCGAAGCGGGGGAGTGGGCGGCCCGCGCGGAGAGGGCCGGCATCGAGGTACTGCCCGGCCACACCGTCACCGGCACGGCCGGCACCGCCCGCCTCACCACCGTGACGGTCGCCCCCTCCGAGCACCCCTCCCCACAAAGGCGATTGCCCGCCGACCTACTCCTGGTCTCCGGCGGCTGGAACCCGGTAGTGCACCTCTTCAGCCAGTCCGGCGGCACCCTCCGCCATGACCCAGTGTTGGGCGCCTTCGTCCCCGACCGGACACGCCAGGCGGTCGAGGTCGTGGGCGCCGCCAGCGGCGTACTCGACCTGTCAACCGCCCTGAAGCAGGGTGCGGCGGCGGGCGCCCGGGCCGTCGAGACCGAGGGCCACCCACCCCCGCCCACACCCCCACGCCTGCCGGACCCCGCACCGCAGCCCCGCCCAACACCCCCCATGCGCCTGTACGACATCCCCGGCGACGGCGACGGCGACGGCAACGGCAACGGCAACGGCGACGGCGACGCCCCCGGCCCCCGCTTCGTCGACCTCCAACGCGACGTCACCGTCGCCGACCTGACCCGCGCCACCGGCGCCGGACTGCGCTCCGTAGAACACACCAAGCGCTACACCACGGCCGGCACCGCGGCCGACCAGGGCAAGACCTCCGGCGTCCTGGCGAGCGGCGTCGTCGCCGGACTGCTCGGCGTCGACATCGCCGACCTCGGCACGACGACGTTCCGTCCGCCGTACACACCGGTGTCGTTCGCGGCTCTCGCCGGCCGGGACCGGGGCGCCCTGCGCGACCCGGTGCGCACCACAGCCCTGCACGACTGGCACGTCGCGCACGGCGCCCTCTTCGAGAACGTCGGCCAGTGGAAACGCCCCTGGTACTACCCGCGCGACGGCGAGGACATGACGGCCGCCGTGCTGCGCGAGTGCCGGGCCGCCCGCGAGGGGGTGGCCTGCATGGACGCCTCCACCCTCGGCAAGATCGACGTCCAGGGCCCGGACGCCGGGGTGTTCCTCGACCGGATCTACACCAACCTGATCAGCACCCTGCGGCCCGGCATGATCCGCTACGGCGTCCTGTGCCGCCCGGACGGCATGGTCTTCGACGACGGCACGGTCACCCGTCTCGCCCCGGACCGCTTCCTCGTCACCACGACCACGGGCAACGCGGCGGCCGTCCTGGACTGGATGGAGGAGTGGCTGCAGACGGAGTGGCCGGAGCTGAAGGTGCACTGCACCTCGGTGACCGAACAGTGGGCCACGGTCGCCCTGGTCGGCCCGCGGTCCCGCGCGGTGCTGGCCACCCTCGCACCGCAACTCCCGATCGGAGCCGCCGACTTCCCCTTCATGGCCTGGCGCGACGCGACCGTCGCGGGCATCGAGGCCAGAGTCTGCCGGATCAGCTTCTCCGGCGAACTCGCCTACGAGATCAACGTGTCCGCCTGGCACGCCCTCACCCTCTGGGAGGCGGTGCACACGGCCGGCGCCCCGTACGGCATCACCCCCTACGGCACCGAGACCATGCACGTGCTGCGCGCCGAGAAGGGCTACCCGATCATCGGGCAGGACACCGACGGCACGGTCACCCCGCAGGACCTCGGCATGCACTGGGTGGTGTCCCGGAAGAAACGCGACTTCATCGGCAAGCGGTCCCACACCCGCGCCGACACCGCCCGCCCCGACCGCAAGCAGCTGGTGGGCGTCCTGCCCGACGACGGCGACACCCTCCTCCCCGAAGGCACCCATCTGATCGCGGACGGTGTGCTCCCGGCCCCGCCGGTGCCGACGCTCGGCCATGTCACCTCCAGCTACCGCAGCGCCGCCCTCGGCCGCACCTTCGCGCTCGCCCTGGTCAAGGGCGGCCGTGACCGTGTCGGGGAGCGACTGTTCGCCCCCGTCGGCGGCCGGCTGGTCCCCGTGACCGTCGCCCACCCCGTCCTCTACGACCCCGAGGGAGCCCGCCGCGATGGCTGACCCCGCCCCGCGCGGCCCGCTGGCCCAGCACACGCACCGCCTGACCGCCGCCACCCGCGCCTCGAACGGCACGCTCCGGCTGGCCGAGATCCCCTTCCTCACCCAACTGGACCTACGCCTCGACCCGAAGGGCCCGGCGGCCGGCGCCATAGGCCTGGCCCTCGACCTGCACCTCCCCACCCAGCCCAACACCGTCGCCCGCGCCGGACACCTGACCGCGCTGTGGCTCGGCCCGGACGAGTGGCTGCTGGTCGCGCCACCGGGCGGCGAGTGGCACCTGGAGCGCCGTATCCGGGAGGCCGCGGGGGAGGAACCGGTCTCCGTCACCGACGTCTCCGCCCAGCACACCACCCTCCTCGTCTCCGGCCCCCGCGCCCGCGACCTGCTCGCCCACGGCTGCGCCCTCGATCTGCACCCACGGGCCTTCGGCCCCGGCCGCTGCGCCCGCACCCGACTGGGCCGCACACAAGCCGTCCTGATCGCCCGGGACACACACCGGGCCGGCTTCTGGGTGCTCGTCCGCTCGTCGTTCGCCACGTACCTGACGGACTGGCTGCTCGACGCGGCGACGGAGTATCTCCGGGACGCTTGAGGACCTACGCCCCGACGTCCCGCAGCGCCCGTGTCAGCAGGGTGATCAGTTCGTCGGCGATCGGGGGCCGGGTGCCGGGCCGACTCACGGCCAGGATCTCCCGGCGCATCGGCGCCGACCCCGGCGGCAGCACCACGCGCTGCACGCCACCCCCGCCGTGCTCACCGTCGGTCAGAGAACCGTCGATCAGGCCGGCCGGGATCCAGCCGACGGCGAGGCCCGCCCGGATCATCGCCAGCATGCTGTGCAGATCCTCGGTCTCCAGCGTGACCTCGGGGGCGATGCCCAGCTCACCGGCCCAGCGGTGCAGCAGCCGGCGATCGGGGCTGTGCGCCAGACCGGACGTCCACTCCCGGTCCAGGCAGTCCTCCAGGGCGAGCGGGCGGCCACCGGGCTGCGGGCCGGCGACGAGGACGAGCGGTTCGTGGCCGAGCGAGGTGAGGGCCAACTCGGCGGACGCCACCGGCGGGTCCTCCGGGAGGTAGCGGTAGGCGATCAGCAGATCGAGGTCGCCGGAGCGCACCCTCGGCAGCCCCGCGTGCGTCTCCACGATGATCAGCCGTACCCGGACGCCCCGCTCCCGGGGCCGCAGCGCGGACAGCACGCCCGGGAACAGATGGCTCACCGCGCTCGGGTACGCGCCGACGCGCAGTTCGGCGACCTCCCGGCGGGCGATGCCGTCGGCGGCGTCCCGGAAGCGGGCGGTCGCCTCGAACAGGTCCCCGGCGGCACGGGCCAGCGACCGTCCGGCGGAGGTGAGGATCAGCCGGCTGCCCGGACGGCGGACCAGCAGCTCGACCCCCAGGTCGCGTTCCAGGGCGGCGACGTGCTGCGACACCGCGGACGGCACATAGCCGAGCGCTGCCGCCGCCGCGGCCATGGAACCGTGCTCGACCACGGCCAGGAAGGTGGAGAGCAGCTTCAGATCCGGCTGATCCTTCACGACGCACCGCCTCGCACGAGCCCTCCACCCATCATGAAACGTGAACTCTCTCTTCGCGATCCATCGCTTTACGTGTCGCACGGCCGGGTGCCAGAGTCTAGGTGTCCACGGCGTCCCGACCGAAAGCCGAGGCCATGGCCATCGACCTGACCGCACTCCGCGCCCACTTCCCCTCCCTCCGGGACGGACTGGCCTTCTTCGACGGACCCGGCGGGACCCAGACCCCGCGCCCCGTCGCGCACGCCATCGCGGCCACGCTGAGCGCACCGCTCTCCAACCGGGGCGCGGTCAGCCCGTCGGAGCTCAACGCCGAACGTGCCGTCGCCGACTTCCGCGCCGCCTACGCCGATCTGCTCGCCGTGCCCGCGCGGGGCGTCGTCCACGGGCGCAGCGCCACCCAGCTGACGTACGACTTCTCCCGGCATCTGGCCAAGGACTGGGCGCCCGGCGACGAGATCGTCCTCAGCCGCCTGGACCACGACTGCAACGTCCGCCCCTGGATCCAGGCCGCCGAACGGGCCGGGGTCACCGTGCGCTGGATCGAGATCGACGCCGGGACCACCGAGCTGGACCTGGCCTCGTACGAGCGTGCGCTGTCCTCCCGCACCCGGCTGGTCGCGGTGACGGCAGCCTCGAACGTGCTCGGCACCAAGCCGCCCCTACGCCGTATCGCCGACCTGGCGCACGAGGCCGGCGCGCTGGTGTACGTGGACGGCGTGCACTACGCCGCGCACGCCCTCGTGGACGTACCGGCCCTCGGCGCCGACCTGTTCGTATGCTCTCCGTACAAATTCCTCGGCCCGCACTGCGGTGTGCTCGCCGCCGCTCCCGAACTGCTGGAAACGCTGCGGCCGGACAAGCTCCTGCCGTCCACCGACGCGGTGCCGGAGCGCTTCGAGTTCGGCACGCTGCCGTACGAGACGCTGGCGGGCGCGACGGCGGCTGTGGACTTCCTCGCCGCCCTGGACCCCGCGGCCGAGGGCACGCGCCGGGAGCGGCTCGCGCACTCGTTGGCCTCGCTCCATGAGCACGAGACCGTGCTGCGCGGCCAATTGGAGGAGGGACTGGGCGCACTCGGTGACGCCGTGACCGTCCACGCGAAGGCGGCCGACCGCACCCCGACCCTGCTGATGACCCTGGAGGGCCGCGACGCCCGTGCTGCGCAGGCGCATCTGGCGGCGCGCGATGTGGTGGCCCCCGCCGGGTCGTTCTACGCCTACGAGCCCTTCACCGCGCTGAAACTGTCCGACCCCGCGCTGCGCGTCGGTCTGGCGCCGTACAACACGGCCCAGGAGGTGGACCGTTTCCTGGAGGGGCTGGCGTCCTTCCTCTGACACGGCGCGCCAAAAGGCAATTTGGGACATTTCTCATTAATCTCCGTAAATCGTGAGGGGTCACTCTCTCGCGATTCGCATCCACCTCGCTCCACGGAGATCACATGCTCAAGCTTCGCAAGGCCGCCGTCATGGTCGCCGCCCTCGGCAGCGTCAGCTTCCTCGCCGCCGGCACCGCCCACGCCGACGGCCCGCAGGGCAACGCGTACAACGTCCAGCAGAGCACCGAGTGCAAGTCGCACGACCTGAACATCGACATCCTCGGTGTCGTCGGCCTGCTCAACGGCGTCCTCGGCAGCGGCGTCAACGGCGAGGGCGACTCGGGCGCGCAGAGCACGCACCTCGGCTCGGAGATGGGCTGTAACAACAGCGCCTTCTGAGCGAACCCCTATCGGGGCCACCAGCCAGGCGATCGGCATCAGCCGGTCGCCTGGCTGTCGTGTTCCCGCCTCAGCTTCTGTCGTCGTCGTGATCGTCGTAGTCGTCATCATTGTCGTCCGCGGACGTCCTGGCGGATGGTGGGGACCTCCTGGTGCGTCGCGGAGGTGTCCGTCATGTCGGAGTGCGCGGACCGTGAGAGTCCGGCTTCGAGGTCGCGTGACAGGGTGTCCCTTCCCTTTGCGGGACAGGGCCGTGGTCGCGTGACAGGGTGTCCCTTCCCTTTGCGGGACAGGGCCGTGGGAACCGTCGGCGGACCGGTCCGCCCTCACCCTAGGAGCGCCGTCGGTAGCGGCCGGACAGCGTCGTGCCAGCGGACGGTTAAGGAATGTCCCACGTTCCGTTCCCGCCATCGACGTCACAACGGCGGAGCGTCGCCACGAGAGTGATGCCACATCAACTCCGGTGCACGGCGTGTGCCGTGCGCACGTACTCGACGGCGGCGGGCCGTGCGCACCGCCCCGCCCCGCTCGCTCCCCGCCCTCTCAACCCCCTTGGGGGTCCGCCGAATGCGTGCCTTGCTGATCGAGGACGACGATCGAGTGGCCGGCCCCTGCTGGAAGAGCTGGGCCAGTTCGGCTTCACGGTCGACCGTGCCCGCACCGGAGCGGAAGGGCTCGCCGCCGGCCCCTGCGACATGGTGCTGCTGGATCTGGGTCTGTCGGACGTGGACGGCATCGAGGTGTGCCGGGCGCTGCGGCTTCGCTCCCAGGTGCCCATCATCATGATCACCGCCAGGAGCGACGAGGTCGACCGGTTCCTCGGTCTGGAGATCGGCGCCGACGACTACATGTCCAAGCCGTTCGGTGTCCGGGAGTTGATCGCCCGGATCAGGGCCGTCACCCGGCGCTCGCAGAGCGCCTTCGCCGAGAGCCCGCCGACCGCGACCGCGACCGGGCCCGCCGCGCCGGGCCGTCCGACTCCGGGCCTCCAGCGGATAGGCCCGCTGACGATCGACCGCCGGACCGTCAGGTGCACCTCGGTCAGGAACCGGTCGCCCTGTCCCGCAAGGAGTACGACCTGCTGGTGTGCCTGGCCGACGACCCCGGAGCCGTCTGCACCCGGCAGCACATCCTGGACACCGTGTGGCAGCCCAACTACTTAGCTCCCACCAAGACGTTGGACGTCCACATCGCGGTTCTGGCGGGCCGCCGACTCCTACCACGAGGGCACCGGCCTCGGCCTGCCCATCGTGCGCCAGCTCACCCGGGCCGGCGGCGGCGACGTCGTCCTGGAGGCCGCACCCGGCGGCGGTCTGGACGCCGTGGTCCGGCTGCGCCCCGTGGTGGAACAGCGCAACGACGTCATCGTCGTCCTCGACGCCCGCCCTGGAGAACACGGTTTACTCGGTGTTCGCCAACCCGCTGAACGGCCCCACCGACCGCCCCTGCGACGGCACCAGCGCCCTTTATACCCCGGACGGCAGCGCCCTCGTACGGGCGGCCCCGGCCCAGGACACCACCCTCCTCGCCGACCTCACCCCGGGCGCGCTCGCCGAAGCCCGGTTCCACCTACGGATGCTGACGGAGCATCGGGAACCGGCGCCCTTCCGACCCCGCGCTACGCCGCATGCGGGGAACGCAGCACGAGCAGGGTGATCTCGCTGGGTGCGAAGACCCGGAAGGGCGGGCCCCAGAAGCCGGTGCCACGGCTGGTGTAGAGCTGGGTGCGGGTGCCGTGCCGACTGAGCCCGGCGAGGGCGGGCTGGTCGAGGCGGACGAGGTGGTGGAAGGGCCAGATCTGGCCGCCGTGGGTGTGCCCGGACAGCTGGAGGTCGACACCGGCGGCCGCCGCCCGGTCGACGAACTTCGGCTGGTGCGCCAGGAGCAGCACGGGCAGGTCGGGGTCGGCGCCCGACAGGGCCGCGGCGACGTCGGCCCGGTGACCGGGCAGGCCGGAGGACTGGGCGGTGACGTCGTCCACGCCGGCGACGACGAGGGTGTCACCGCCGCGTTCGAGCAGCAGATGGCGGTTGCGCAGCGGCTCCCAGCCCAGCTCGTCCATCAGGTCGACCCAGCCCTGAGCCTCGCTGTAGTACTCGTGGTTGCCGGTGACGTACACCTTGGCCCGCGTGGCGCGCACCGTGCCGAGCGGGGCCGCCTGGGCGCGGCGGCGGTCGGCGGTGCCGTCCGCGATGTCGCCGGTGTGGCACACCACGTCGGCGTCCAGGCCGTTCACCGTCTCGCAGACCCGCGCGGACCAGCGGGCGCGATCGAGAGGCCCGTAGTGGGTGTCGGTGATGAGGACGACCCGCAGGCCCTCCAGCCCGGCGCCGAGCCGGGGGAGCCGGACGTCGACCTGCCGCACGCGGGGGACGCGCCGGGCCTCTCCGTACCCCCAGGCGAGCAGGACGGCGGTGACGCCGAGGACGGCCCAGGTGACGATCCGGGCGCGGTCCTGCCCCTCGCCGACGCCGGCCAGGGCGAGCGCGATCCGTAGCGGCACGCCCAACAGCACCGACCAGGTGAACAGCACCCAGCTGCCGCCCAGCAACGAGTCGCCGAGCACGGCCGCCCGGTCCTGCTGGCGCCGCCCGTGACCACGCGCCATCGCGACCGGCATGACGACGAGCCCCACGACGAAGAGGGCGGTGCCGGTGAGCGTGACGGGCAGCGGCCACCGCTGACCGGTGTGCAGGAGCACCCAGCACGGCACGGCCCACAGCAGGACGGGGGCGATCGCGGGGAGGTAGCGCATCACGCGGTACAGCAGCCGCCTCGGCCGCGGGGTCCGCGCTTCACCGTCGGCGGATCGGGTGTTGCTGGTGTCGGTCACGCGTCCCCTCCAACGAACTGCCGTCTACGCGCACTGTATCCGCCGCCCTCGGGGGCCTGTGCGGGCTGGCCGGACGTGGGTCGCGGGGGGTGAGCCCGCACAGGGTGGGCCGCACTGGGTGGGCCGTCTGTAGAAAATGCCGAATTGCAAAATTACGCAATTGCATAGATGCTGTTGTGGCTGCCCCCGTCAGGACGTGCCCCCGCAAGGACGTGCCGACGCCAGGAAGCGCCGACGTCAGGACGTGCCGATGGCCGGGTGCCGCACCTCCACAGGCCCCCGCCCGGGGTGCCGTCCGCAGGAAGCCGAGGGGTCGTGTCCGTTCCGCTGTACCAGGCCAAGGCCGAGTTCTTCCGGATGCTGGGGCATCCCGTACGCATCCGGGTCCTGGAGCTCCTGCAGGACGGGCCGATGCCGGTCAGGGACCTGCTGGCCGCCATAGAGGTGGAGGCGCCCGGCCTGTCGCAGCAGCTCGCGGTGCTGCGACGGTCGGGCATCGTCACCTCCACCCGGCAGGGCTCCACGGTCGTCTACGAGCTGGCCGGCGGTGACGTCGCCGACCTCATGCGCGCCGCGCGCCGCATCCTGACCGACATGCTCGCCGGGCAGGGCGAACTGCTGGCCGAGCTGAAGGAAGCGGAGGTCGTCGCGCGATGACCTCCGGTGCCCGCCGGGTGTGGACCCGGATCACCTCCCTGCTGCCCGGCCGCGACGACCTCGCCGACGTACGGCGCGACCCGCGCCGGGACCTCCTCGCGGGCCTGACCGTCGCGATCGTGGCGCTGCCGCTCGCCCTCGGGTTCGGGGTCTCCTCCGGGCTGGGCGCCGAGGCAGGGCTGGCCACCGCCGTCGTAGCCGGTGCCCTGGCCGCCGTCTTCGGCGGGTCGAACCTCCAGGTCTCCGGACCCACGGGAGCCATGACCGTCGTCCTGGTGCCGATCGTCGGCGCGTACGGCCCGACCGGCGTGCTGACGGTGGGCCTGATGGCCGGCGTGCTGCTGGTCGCCCTCGCCGCGATGCGCGCCGGGAAGTACATGCGGTACGTGCCCGCCCCGGTGGTCGAGGGCTTCACCCTCGGCATCGCCTGCGTCATCGGCCTCCAGCAGATCCCCAACGCCCTGGGCGTGCCCCAGCCCGAGGGCGACCGGGTGCTGGCGGTCACCTGGCGCGCGGTCGAGGAGTTCGCCCACTCCCCGAACTGGACCGCCGTCGGCCTCGCCGTCGCCGTGGCCGCCGTCATGCTCGCGGGCGCCCGGTGGCGGCCTACCGTCCCCTTCTCGATCGTCGCGGTCATCGCCGCCACCGTCGTCGCCCAGCTCGCGCACCTGGACGCGGCGCAGCCGATCGGTGACCTGCCGTCCGGCCTCCCCGCCCCCACCCTCGCCTTCCTCGACCCCGGCGCACTCGGCTCCCTGCTCGCGCCCGCCGTCGCGGTCGCCGCCCTCGCAGCCCTGGAGTCCCTGCTGTCGGCCTCGGTCGCCGACGGCATGACCGTCGGACAGCGGCACGACCCCGACCGGGAACTCTTCGGACAGGGCCTTGCCAACATCGCGTCCCCGCTGTTCGGCGGCGTCCCCGCGACCGGCGCCATCGCCCGCACCGCCGTCAACGTCCGCACCGGGGCGACTTCGCGGCTCGCCTCCCTCACCCACGCCGCGGTCCTGGCCGTGATCGTCTTCGCCGCCGCGCCCCTCGTCTCCAGGATCCCGCTGGCCGCGCTGGCGGGCGTGCTGCTGGCCACCGCGATCCGCATGGTCGAGGTCGGCTCCCTGCGGGCCATGGCCCGGGCCACCCGCTCAGACGCCCTGATCCTCGTCCTCACCGCGGTCGCCACCCTGGCCCTGGACCTCGTGTACGCCGTGATCATCGGCCTCGTCGTGGCCGGCGCCCTCGCCCTGCGGGCGGTGGCCCAGCAGGCCCGACTGGACCTGGTCCCGCTGGACCGCGGCGACCACACCGCCGAGGAGCACGCCCTGCTCGCCGAGCACATCGTGGCCTTCCGGCTCGACGGCCCGCTGTTCTTCGCCGCCGCCCACCGCTTCCTGCTCGAACTGACCGAGGTCGCGGACGTCCGGGTGATCGTCCTGCGCATGGCGCGGGTGTCGACGATGGACGCCACGGGCGCCCTCGTCCTGAAGGACGCGGTCGAGAAACTGACCCGCCGCGGCATCCTCGTCCTCGCCTCCGGCATACGGCCCGGCCAACGCCAGGTCCTGGACTCGGTGGGCGCGCTCGAACTGCTCCAGCCCGACGGCCGGGAGTACGCCACCACCCCGGAGGCGATCCGCGCCGCCCGCGACCACCTGGAACTGACGGGAATCCTGTCCGCCGACATGGTCCCGCAACAGCCGGCACTAAAGCCCGCCCTGCCGTCGGAGTCCCAGGAGGAACCCGCCTGACCGGGCACGCTCCCCGCCGCTCAGGCCGTGCGGCCCCTTCTGCCCGATTGCTAATGTTGGCAATTCGAGAGGTCGTCACCACAGGGCAGCGGTGCGCCCGTGACTGAGCGCGGAATCGGCGGTGCCGGCTCTGCCGGCGAGGATGGCAGCATGGACACGGAGGCGGCACGATGAGCACGCCGCTGTACCAACTGAAGGCCGAGTTCTTCAAGACGCTCGGGCACCCCGCCCGCATCCGGGTCCTGGAACTCCTCAGCGAACGCGAGCACGCGGTCGCCGAGATGCTGCCCGCAGTGGGCATCGAACCCCCGCACCTCTCCCAGCAGCTTGCGGTCCTCCGCCGCGCCAACCTCGTCACGACCCGCAGGGAGGGCGCCACCGTGTACTACTCCCTGGCCACCCCCCAGGTCGCCGAACTCCTGCGCGTCGCCCGCACCATCCTCTCCGGCGTCCTCACCGGCCAGGCCGAACTGCTCGCGGATCTCCAGGCGGGCCCTTCCGGCACGACGGCCGAACCACGGTCCTGACAGCACCGGCCCCCCTGCCCCGAAGCACGACGCGAGAGGGCGCCTGCGGGTCCTCTGACCCGGCAGGCGCCCTCTCCGACATCAGGACCGCTGCCGTCCAGCGGTCCGGCCGTCCGGCCGTCCGGCCGTCTAGAAGAAGCCCAGCTTCTTCGGCGAGTAGGACACCAGGAGGTTCTTCGTCTGCTGGTAGTGCTCCAGCATCATCTTGTGCGTCTCCCGGCCGATACCGGATCCCTTATATCCGCCGAAAGCGGCATGTGCCGGGTACGCGTGGTAGCAGTTAGTCCACACCCGGCCCGCCTGGATTGCCCGGCCCGCGCGGTACGCGGTGTTCACGTCCCGGGTCCACACGCCCGCGCCGAGGCCGTACAGCGTGTCGTTGGCGATCTTGATGGCGTCGTCGAAGTCGTCGAACGACGTCACCGACACGACCGGACCGAAGATCTCCTCCTGGAAGATCCGCATACGGTTGTCGCCCTCGAAGATGGTCGGCTGGACGTAGTAGCCGCCCTTCAACTCGCCCTCCTGCTCCAGGCGTTCACCGCCCGTGAGGACCTTCGCGCCCTCCTGCCGGCCGATGTCGAGATAGGAGAGGATCTTCTCCAACTGGTCGTTGGACGCCTGCGCGCCGATCATCGTGTCCGTGTCCAGCGGGTGACCGGTCTTGATCTGTTCGGTCCGCGCGACCGCGGCCTCCATGAACTCCGCGTACTGGCCCCGCTGCACCAGCGCCCGGGACGGACAGGTGCAGACCTCGCCCTGGTTGAGGGCGAACATCGTGAAGCCCTCGAGCGCCTTGTCCCGGAAGTCGTCGTTCGCCGACCAGACGTCGTCGAAGAAGATGTTCGGGGACTTGCCGCCGAGCTCCAGCGTCACCGGCGTGATGTTCTCCGAGGCGTACTGCATGATCAACCGGCCCGTGGTGGTCTCACCGGTGAACGCCACCTTGGCGACCCTCGAGCTGGACGCCAGCGGCTTGCCCGCCTCCACACCGAAGCCGTTGACGATGTTCAGCACACCGGGCGGCAGCAGATCGGCGACCAGGCTGAGCCAGTAGTGGATGGACGCCGGGGTCTGCTCGGCCGGCTTGAGCACCACCGCGTTGCCCGCGGCCAACGCCGGCGCCAGCTTCCACGTCGCCATCAGGATCGGGAAGTTCCACGGGATGATCTGCGCGACCACGCCCAACGGCTCATGGAAGTGGTACGCCACCGTGTCGTCGTCCACCTCCCCGAGCGTGCCCTCCTGCGCCCGGATCGTGCCCGCGAAATAGCGGAAGTGGTCGATGGCCAGCGGGATGTCGGCCGCCAGCGTCTCGCGCACCGGCTTGCCGTTCTCCCAGCTCTCGGCGACGGCCAGCCGCTCCAGGTTGGCCTCCATCCGGTCGGCGATCTTCAGCAGGATGCCGGCCCGCTCGGTGACCGACGTACGGCCCCACGCCGGAGCGGCCGCGTGCGCCGCGTCGAGCGCCCGCTCCACGTCCTCCGCCGTGCCCCGCGCGATCTCGGTGAACGGCTGACCGGTCACCGGCGACGGGTTCTCGAAGTACTGCCCCCGGCTCGGCGGCACATACTCACCACCGATGAAGTGGTCGTAACGCGCCTGGTAGGAGACGATCGCGCCGTCGGTGCCGGGCGCCGCGTAACGGGTCATCTTGCTCTGCCTCCCGAAGAACCGCTGCCCGCCGTTGGGCAGCTCGCACCGCGAGGCTAGGAGCGGCGAGGTTGCAACCAGGTTGCGTGCCCCCCGCCCCGCCCCGCCCCC
>NZ_JAGPYD010000034.1:0-8617 GCF_018070255.1 Streptomyces sp. RK62
GGGGGTGGGGGGGGGGGTGGGGGTGGGGGTGGGCTTCGGGGCGGCCTTGGGGGCGGGCGCGACAGGCTTCGGGCCGGGCGGCGTGGGCCGCTCGGACCGGGGTGGCCGCTGGGTCGGTGTCTCCTCGACCACGGGGGACGGGACGGGCGGCTGCTTGGCGTCCGTCTTCTCGGCCGGCTTGTCGTGCCCGACCAGCGCGAGCACGATCGCCGCCACGACGCCCACGGCGACGACCCCGGCCGCGATACCGGCCTTCAGCGGGGCACCCAGCCCTTCGGACGCGGCCGAGCCGCCGCCCGCGCCTCCGGACGACGCGCCGCCCGCGGCACCAGCACCGGCACCGCTCGCCGCGCCACCGCCGCCCGAGGCCGCGGCGGCTCCCGCGGCACCGGCCGCGCCCGCTCCGGCGCCCCCGGCGACGAGGGCGGCCACCTTGGCGTACCCCGCGGCACCGAACCAGCCGATGACCGCGACCGGGACGACGGCCGGGATGCCTCCGGCGACCTCCTTGATCTGGCCCGCGGCCAGCCGGCACCGGGCGCATTCGTCGAGGTGCTTGCGCAGACCGCGCTCGGCCCGGGAACGCAGACTGCCGCGCGCGAACGCGCCGAGCCGGTCGGCGTAGCGGGCACACTCCCCGTCCCGGACGAGACTGGCGCTGACATGCGCCTGGAGATAGGCCTGCTTGAGCCCCTCACGGGCCCGACTGGCCAGCACCCGCGTGCCGTTGGCGTCGAGCCCGAACAGCGTGGCGACCTCGCTCGGCGACTCGTCCTCGACCTCGGTGTGCCACAGCACCGCCTGCCAGCGCTCCGGCAACGACCGGAACGCCTGCATGGCCAGCGACTGCTCGGCCTCGTGCATGGCCCGCACATCCGCGCCGAGGTCGAGGGTGTCGTCGTCGGACATCTCGGCGGCCCGCGCCGACTGCGCAGCGAACACCGCGAAGTCGTCGACCAGTTGCTCGCGCCGCGCCGACCGCGTCCAGTCCGCCGCCGCCCGCCGGATCGAGGTGAGCAGATAGGCGCGTACGGCGTGCTCGGGACCGGAGCCGGACCGCACCGCCTGGAGCATGCGGGCGAACACCTCGGCCGTCAGGTCGTCCGCGGTGTGCGCGTCACGGCAGCAGGTGCGCGCGTACCGGCGTACGGCCTGTGCGTGCCGGCGGTACAGCTCCTCGTACGCGCTGTCGTCCCCGGCCCGCATCCGGCCGATCAGGTCGGTGTCCGAGGGCGGCGGCATGTGCGGGGGCGTGGTGCTGTCCTCGCGCCGGTCGCGCTGCGCCGGGACGTTGCCCTCCGCGCGCGGAGCGCGGTCGTCCGGGGCGTCGCCGGGCGGCGGGACGTCCGGGCGGCCGCCCTGACTCGGCACCTGTGGGGTCGCCGCGTCGCCGTCGTCCCGCGACTCGTCCCACCCGTCAACGCTCATCGCGGAAAGCCCCCGCTGCCAGCTCCACCAGTCCCGGACACCGGGTCAGGGTGCCACATCGCCCTTTGGCCGGGACCGGCGCGAACGGACATCCACTCGTCCGTGCGGACTTGGCGCGAGATGGCATGAGCATGCCCCAAACTGGGGAAGGCTCAACGGGCGTGTCCGCGAGGGCAGTTGAGCGATCGGACCGGAACGCCCCGGAGTGTCCGCGACCTGTTCGAGGGGGGCGGCGGGTCAGTGCCCCCCTCGCGCAACCACCCGTTCGGGGGCCCGGCGTCCGGCGGCCAGGCTGACCGCAGGACCGGCGGGCGACACCCGCCGGAACGCCGGGTCACGCCGCCGGGACGCCGGGTCAGGCCGCCGGAACGCCGGATCACGCCAGCCAGGACGCCGGGTCACGCCCGCCGGGACGCCGGGTCACGCCTGGGGGCGCGACCGCAGACCCTCCAGCAGGATGTCGAGCAGCCGTGCCGAGGCCGCCGCCTGCTGGGCCGCGTCCGGCAGGGAGGGCGCGGCCGTCGCTATCACCAGCAGGACGTCCGACACCGACACGTCCGGCCGCAGCTCGCCCGCCGCGCGCGCCCGCTCCACGAGCCGGCCCACCACGTCGAGCAGCGCCGCCGCACCGGCGTCGTCCACCGGGTCCGCCGCCACGGCCGGAGCCGGCTCGGACACCAGCCGCAGCTCGCCCGCGCCCGGCTGCACCCGCTGCTGCGGCACCCGCGCCTCGTCGGTCCCGGCCTCGTCGGCGACACCGACCCGCAGCACCTGCGGCGGCAGCAGCCGGCCCGCGCCGGATGCCACCGACGTCCGCAGGAAGCGCGACAGCGCCGACCACGGCTCGTCCTCCTGACCGAGCGCCGCACGCGCCTGGTCCGTCAGCCGCGACGTCTCCTCCTCGGCTATCCGCCGCACCAGGACGTCCTTGCTCGGGAACCGGCGGTACACCGTCCCGACGCCGACCCGCGCCCGGCGGGCCACGTCCTCCATCGGCGCCCCGTACCCGAGTTCGCCGAAGACCTCACGCGCCGCGCGCAGCACGTGCTCCAGATTGCGCTGCGCGTCCACGCGCAGCGGCGTCGTACGCGACGACTCCCCACGTCCGGCGCCCGCGCTCATGGCGGAGCCCATCGCCCCACCCGCCGGCGCGACGGCGGACGCGGAAGCCCATCGAGAATCCTGAACATGCATAAGTGATCCCCCGGTAATGACGTCTCCCCCCGGAGACACTCCCCGTCATTGCTAGCCGGAGCGTCGCGGAACAAGCCCGGGACAACGAGCCCGTCCCGTGTGTCTCACGGACCCGATGAGCGCATCCCCCTGCACCCCGTCGACACACGAACATAGTTGAGAGGGGGTCAATTCAGAAGGGGCACGTTCCGCACGGAGCGCCCCTCGATCGGAGTACGGGTCGTTTACGTCCCGATTGCGCCACCCGCGCACCCCCAGTCCACCCCTTCTGACCTGCGGACTCTTCGCGCAGTCCGGCAATTCGGCCAAATCGCGGCGGCGTCGGCCACCGGTCATACAAATCGTCGAGGCTGTGGACAAACGCAAGCGACGGGTGCGTCATGGGATGGTGAAGGAACGTGCGCGCATTCTCGTTGTCGGCGGCGGCTACGTCGGGATGTACACGGCCCTGCGTCTCCAGCGCCTCCTCAGACGGGAACTGGCGCGGGACGAGGCCGAGATCCGCCTCGTCACCCCGGACCCGTACATGACGTACCAGCCGTTCCTCCCGGAGGCGGCGGCCGGCTCCATCTCACCGCGGCACGTCGTCGTCCCGCTGCGCGCCGTCCTCCCGCGGTGCCGGATCGTCCTCGGCGAGGTCACCGCGATCGACCACGCCGCCCGTACCGCGACCGTGACCGCCCTCGCCTCCGGCGAGGAGGGCCCGAGCGAGGCCATCGCCTACGACGAACTCGTCCTCGCCCCCGGTTCCGTCGCGCGCACCCTGCCCGTCCCCGGCCTCGCCGACCACGGCATCGGCTTCAAGACCGTCGAAGAGGCCATCGGCCTGCGCAACCACGTCATCGAACAGATGGACATCGCCTCCTCCACCCGCGACCCCGAGATCCGCGACGCCGCGCTCACGTTCGTCTTCGTCGGCGGCGGCTACGCGGGCGTCGAGGCCCTGGGCGAACTGGAGGACATGGCCCGCTACGCCACGCGGTACTACCACAACGTCCGCCCCGAGGACATGAAGTGGATCCTCGTCGAGGCCTCCGACCGGATCCTCCCCGAGGTCGGCGCGGACCTGGGCCGCTACACCGTCTCCGAGCTGCGCCGCCGCAACATCGACGTACGGCTGCACACCCGCCTGGAGTCCTGCCAGGACCGCGTCGCCGTCCTCGACGACGGCTCCCGCTTCCCCACCCGCACCGTCGTATGGACGGCCGGCGTCAAACCCCACCCGGTCCTCGCCGCCACCGACCTGCCCCTCGACGGGCGCGGCCGGCTCCGGTGCACCGCCGAACTGTCCGTCGAGGGCACCACGCACGCGTGGGCCGCCGGAGACGCCGCCTCCGTCCCCGACGTCACCGCCCGCGAACCCGGCGCACTCTGCGCGCCCAACGCCCAGCACGCCCTGCGCCAGGCCAGGGTGCTCGGCGACAACATCGTCCACACCCTGCGCGGCGAACCCCTCGAGACGTACGCGCACGCGTACGCGGGCTCCGTCGCCTCCCTCGGCTTCCACCAGGGCGTCGCCCAGATCTACGGCCGCCGCCTCAAGGGCTACCCTGCCTGGTTCATGCACCGCGTCTACCACCTCAGCCGGGTGCCGACCTTCAACCGCAAGGCCCGCGTCCTCGCCGAATGGACGCTCTCGGGTCTCTTCAAGAGGGAGATCGTCTCGCTCGGTTCACTCGAACATCCGCGAGCCGAGTTCGAACTCGCGGCCGGTGGAAAACATCCACACAGGCCCGAAGACGACCCGAAGGGGTCGTCCTGACCGGACCCAGGAACTCCCCGGCCGGGGCAGGCGTCTGACGGGTGTCGGCCGGGACGGCCGCCCTGCCAGACTGACCCCCGACCGATCCCGGACGACCGGAGCCGGCCGAAGACGACGACACGAGGCAAGGATTCGTGAACTTCACGCGCTGGAGCGCCCGGCTCCCCGGAACGCAGCGCCGCGCCGCAGCGCGGACCGAACCCGCGGCGGCCCTCGCCCAGGACCGGCCGGGCGACGGCCCCGGAGCCGTCCCCGCGGCCCGCGTCGAGCAGCTCACCGACGCCGACCGGCCGATCCCCGCCCTCGACGAGCTGCCCGCGCGTGAGGTCCTCGACCGCGTCCCCGCCCTGGTCGCCCTCGTCCACGGCCCCGAGCACCGCCTCGCCTACGTCAACGACGCGTACGCCGCCGCCTTCGGGTCCCGCCTCACCGGCGAACCCGCGCCCGCGGCCCTCCCCGAACTCGCCGAGCTCGGCCTGCTCCCGCTGCTCGACCAGGTCCTGCGCAGCGGCCGCTCCCGCACCCTGAAGTCCCGCAAGGCCACCGACGGCCGCTCCTACACGTTCACCTGCACGCCGGTCACCGAGGGCGACGGCGGCGTCCTCGTCTTCGCCACCGACGTCACCGACCACGCCGAGGCCGCCGAGCGCCTGCGCGCCAGCGAGCGCCGCCAGCGCGAGACGGCCGTCACCCTCCAGCGCTCCCTGCTCCCGCAGGAGCTCGAGGAGCCCGACGATCTGCGCATCGCAGCCACCTACCACCCCGGCGGCACCGAGGCCGCGGTCGGCGGCGACTGGTACGACGTGATCACTCTCGGCGGCGGCCGCACCGCCCTCGTCATCGGCGACGTCATGGGCCGGGGCGTCCGCGCGGCGGCCGTCATGGGCCAGCTCCGCACGGCGGTACGCGCGTACGCCCGCCTCGACCTCCCCCCGCACGAGGTGCTCCAGCTGCTGGACGGCCTCGCCATGGAGATCGACGCGAACCAGATCGCGACCTGCGTCTACGCCATCCACGACCCCAACGAGGGCCGCCTGGTCTACGCGTCCGCCGGGCACCTGCCGATCCTCGTTCGCGACGAGCACGGCGCGGTCCAGCGCGCCGACGAACCGACCGGGCCGCCCCTCGGCACCGGCGGCTGGATGCACGCGTCCGGCTCGATCGCCCTCAGCCCCGGCTCCACGGCCGTCCTCTACACGGACGGCCTGGTCGAACGCCGGGACAAGGACCTGGACGAGGGCATCGCCTCCCTGGAGACGGCCCTCGCCGGAGCGACCGGCACCCCGCAGGTCGTCTGCGACCGCCTGGTCCGCTCCGCCGGCGTCACCGCCGACCACGACGACGACGTCGCCGTCCTCGTCCTCCAGCACCCCGCCCGCACCGGCCCCGACCACGAGCTCTTCCGCAACGCCGCGCTGGAGCTGCTCGGCGGTGTCGAGGCGGCCCCCCGCGCGCGTGCCTTCGCCTCCGGGGTGCTGACCAGCTGGCGCTTCCCGTCCGACCTGCACGACCACGGCGTCCTGGCCACCAGCGAACTCGTCGCCAACTCCCTGCAGCACGGCACACCGCCCATGCGCCTGCGCCTGCGCCGCACCGACCGCCGCCTGATCATCGAGGTCACCGACGGCGACGACCACCTGCCGCGCCGGCGCCGCGCCGAACCGGCCGACGAGTCGGGCCGGGGCATCGCCATCGTCGCCAGCATCGCCTCGGCCTGGGGCTCCCGGCGCACCCCCGGCGGCGGCAAGGCCGTCTGGTGCGAGTTCGTCCTGCCCCAGGCGCGCTAGCCCGCCGGTCGGCTCAGGCGTGCGCCGACTGGCCCGCCGGCGTCGCGGTCCCCTGGGCCACGACCCGGCTGCGGTGCAGCCACGGCTGGTCCTGCGCGACGGTCAGCCGCCGCCCGAGCCGCAGCGCCAGCCAGGTGACCCCCAGCGAGAACAGCGCGAACGTCACCACGTACGGCCCGTGCAGCGACGCCCCCATGGGCCCACCCACGGCCGGCCCCACCGCCAGCGCGAGCTGCTTCACCAGGGCGAAGGCCGAGTTGTACTGCCCGGCCAGACCCGTGGGCGCCAGATCCGCGACCAGCGGGGCGACGGTCGGCGACAGCATCGCCTCACCCAGCCCGAACAGCGCGTACGTGGAGATGAAGGCGGCGGTGGCCATCTCCTTGCTGCCGTTCCCCAGCCCCGCGTACGCCGCCGCGACCCACGCCACGGCCCAGATCAGCCCGACCGCGGCGATGACCCGCGTCCGACGCCGGCGCTCGACGAACCGCAGGACGACGAACTGCGCCACCACGATCATCGCGGTGTTCGCCGCGAGCGCGGTGCCCAGCGTCGACGTCGACACCCCGGCCGCCTCCACGCCGTAGGCGCTCAGCCCCGACTCGAACTGCCCGTAGCAGGCGAAGAACAGCACGAAGCCCAGCACACACAGCTGCACCATCTGCCGATGGCGCAGCATCTCCCGCCAGCTGCCCTTGGCCGAACGGCCCTCCGGTGCCCCGCCGACCTGCGGCGCACGCGGCATCCGCACGGTCGCCATGACGACGACGAGCAGCAGGAACATCGCGGCCTCGATCGCGAACAGCAGGGTGAACGAGGACACGCTCGTCGCGTCGACGAGATGCCCGCCGATCAGCCCGCCGACCCCGAGCCCGAGGTTCTGCAGGAAGAACTGCGTCGCGAAGGCACGGGACCGGGTGTCCGCCGAGGAGCAGTCGACGATCATCGTGGCGAGCGCCGGCTGCATCACGGCCTGCCCGGCGCCAAGCACGGCCGACGCCAGCAGCACGGCCGCCGCGCTCCCGGCGAGGCCGAGCCCCATCGCTCCCACGGCGGCGGCGACCAGGGCGGCGAGCAGCACCGGCAGCGGGCCGCGCCGCACGATCGCCCGACCGGCGAACGGCAGCACGACCAGCGCGGCCACGGCGAAGACGGCGAGGACCAGCCCCGCTGTCATGGCACCCAGTCCCCGCACCTGCGCCACATAGACGTACAGGTAGGGGACGGTGAAACCGAGCCCGAACGCGCTGAGTGCGTTGCCCACGTGGATCCGGCGCATCGCTGCGCCCATCGCCCTGGTCACGTTCACCTCTCTTCTGGCAGACCTTCGATGCAGGCCTGAAGACTTCGAACCTAAACTTCGAAGCTAAACAGTACACAATGAAGGACTTCGACGCGAAGCAGGGGCGTGCCATACTCCCCCCATGGGCGACCCCGACATCGGCGAACCGACGCTCGAAGAGCAGATCGCCGCTTACCAGCGCGAGTTCCAGGACCTCGACCCCCAGGTCGAGAAGATCGTCTCTGCCCTGTCCCGGCTGAACCGGCGCATGAACGTCGCCTACGGGCGCCAGACGGCCGCCCTGGGGATCAGCAACACGGACTGGGAGGTCCTCAAGGCCCTCGTCCTCTCCGGTGCCCCGTACCGGATGGGCCCCGGCGAGCTCGCCAAGCGCCTCGGCCTCACGCCGGCCGCGATGACGCACCGGATTGACCGCATGGTCACCGAGGGTCTGGTCACCCGGGAGCGCGACGAGAACAACCGTGTCCGCGTCATCGTCGAGCTGACCGCGGAGGGTCGTGCCAAGTGGCTCGAGGCGATGCGCCTCGCGACCGTCTTCGAGGAGGACCTCCTCCAGGACCTCTCTCCCGAGGAGCGCTCGACGCTGGGTGAGGCCCTGACCCGTCTGCTCCGCCGGGTGGAGGACGCCCAGCCGGACGCCGGCGGACGCCTCACCGACCTGGACTGAAAAGATCTTGACAGGGGGTGGTTGACATCGCCCTGGTCGATCCGTAAGGTTCTTCGGGTTGCCACGGAGCCGGAACGGTTCTGCGACAGCACCTTCGCCGCGACAGCGGCACCTCAAACCACCAGCACGATCTCCCTGACGGGTTGATTTCGGCGCGCCCGAATTCAATTCGAATAGGGGGCCGGCAGCCCGATTGGGAATCGCCGGAAGGATCCGCTAAGGTTTGAGACGTCGGAACGGCCCAACGGCCGGGAAGACGAACCCCGCTGACTGGGGATCAGGCCGAAAAGGATCTGGTAAAGTCGGAACCGCCGGAAAGGGAAACGCGGAAGCGTGAACCTGGAAAGCGCCGAGGAAATCGGATCGGAAAGATCTGATAGAGTCGGAAACGCAAGACCGAAGGGAAGCGCCCGGAGGAAAGCCCGAGAGGGTGAGTACAAAGGAAGCGTCCGTTCCTTGAGAACTCAACAGCGTGC
>NZ_JAGPYD010000035.1:0-2574 GCF_018070255.1 Streptomyces sp. RK62
AGTAGCGCGCTCAAGACCCGAAGCGGAGTGATCTAGCCATGGGCAGGTTGAAGCGGAGGTAAGACTTCGTGGAGGACCGAACCCACCAGGGTTGAAAACCTGGGGGATGACCTGTGGTTAGGGGTGAAAGGCCAATCAAACTCCGTGATAGCTGGTTCTCCCCGAAATGCATTTAGGTGCAGCGTCGTGTGTTTCTTGCCGGAGGTAGAGCACTGGATAGGCGATGGGCCCTACCGGGTTACTGACCTTAGCCAAACTCCGAATGCCGGTAAGTGAGAGCGCGGCAGTGAGACTGTGGGGGATAAGCTCCATGGTCGAGAGGGAAACAGCCCAGAGCATCGACTAAGGCCCCTAAGCGTACGCTAAGTGGGAAAGGATGTGGAGTCGCAGAGACAACCAGGAGGTTGGCTTAGAAGCAGCCACCCTTGAAAGAGTGCGTAATAGCTCACTGGTCTAGTGATTCCGCGCCGACAATGTAGCGGGGCTCAAGCGTACCGCCGAAGTCGTGTCATTGCGATATATACCCCCAACGGGGATCGTGATGGGTAGGGGAGCGTCGTGTGCCGGGTGAAGCAGCACCGGAAGGTAGTTGTGGACGGTTCACGAGTGAGAATGCAGGCATGAGTAGCGATACAAACGTGAGAAACGTTTGCGCCGATTGACTAAGGGTTCCTGGGTCAAGCTGATCTGCCCAGGGTAAGTCGGGACCTAAGGCGAGGCCGACAGGCGTAGTCGATGGATAACCGGTTGATATTCCGGTACCCGCTGTGAAGCGTCAAACATCGAATCCAGTGATGCTAAGCCCGTGAAGCCGCCGGCTGAGTCTTCGGACGAGGTCGGAGTGGTGGAGCCGGTGACCCGAGCTGGTAGTAGGTGAGTGATGGGGTGACGCAGGAAGGTAGTCCATCCCGGGCGGTGGTTGTCCCGGGGTAAGGGTGTAGCCCGAGTGGTAGGCAAATCCGCCACTCATACAGGGTGAGACCTGATGCCGAGCCGATTGTGGTGAAGTGGATGATCCTATGCTGTCGAGAAAAGCCTCTAGCGAGTTTCATGGCGGCCCGTACCCTAAACCGACTCAGGTGGTCAGGTAGAGAATACCGAGGCGTTCGGGTGAACTATGGTTAAGGAACTCGGCAAAATGCCCCCGTAACTTCGGGAGAAGGGGGGCCACATCCGGTGAGAGGACTTGCTCCTCGAGCTGGGGGTGGCCGCAGAGACCAGCGAGAAGCGACTGTTTACTAAAAACACAGGTCCGTGCGAAGCCGTAAGGCGATGTATACGGACTGACGCCTGCCCGGTGCTGGAACGTTAAGGGGACCGGTTAGTCCGATTTCGGTCGGGCGAAGCTGAGAACTTAAGCGCCAGTAAACGGCGGTGGTAACTATAACCATCCTAAGGTAGCGAAATTCCTTGTCGGGTAAGTTCCGACCTGCACGAATGGCGTAACGACTTCTCGACTGTCTCAACCATAGGCCCGGTGAAATTGCACTACGAGTAAAGATGCTCGTTTCGCGCAGCAGGACGGAAAGACCCCGGGACCTTTACTACAGTTTGATATTGGTGTTCGGTTCGGCTTGTGTAGGATAGCTGGGAGACTGTGAAGCTTGGACGCCAGTTCAGGTGGAGTCGTCGTTGAAATACCAGTCTGGTCGTGCTGGATGTCTAACCTGGGTCCGTGATCCGGATCAGGGACAGTGTCTGATGGGTAGTTTAACTGGGGCGGTTGCCTCCTAAAGAGTAACGGAGGCGCCCAAAGGTTCCCTCAGCCTGGTTGGCAATCAGGTGTTGAGTGTAAGTGCACAAGGGAGCTTGACTGTGAGACCGACGGGTCGAGCAGGGACGAAAGTCGGGACTAGTGATCCGGCGGTGGCTTGTGGAAGCGCCGTCGCTCAACGGATAAAAGGTACCCCGGGGATAACAGGCTGATCTTCCCCAAGAGTCCATATCGACGGGATGGTTTGGCACCTCGATGTCGGCTCGTCGCATCCTGGGGCTGGAGTCGGTCCCAAGGGTTGGGCTGTTCGCCCATTAAAGCGGTACGCGAGCTGGGTTTAGAACGTCGTGAGACAGTTCGGTCCCTATCCGCTGTGCGCGTAGGAGTCTTGAGAAGGGCTGTCCCTAGTACGAGAGGACCGGGACGGACGAACCTCTGGTGTGCCAGTTGTCCTGCCAAGGGCATGGCTGGTTGGCTACGTTCGGGAGGGATAACCGCTGAAAGCATCTAAGCGGGAAGCCTGCTTCGAGATGAGGACTCCCACCCACTTGATGGGGTAAGGCTCCCAGTAGACGACTGGGTTGATAGGCCGGATCTGGAAGCACGGTAACGTGTGGAGGTGACCGGTACTAATAGGCCGAGGGCTTGTCCTCAGTTGCTCGCGTCCACTGTGTTGGTTCTGAAACCACGAACAACCCCATGCCATGGTCACGGTGTGGTGCGGTTGAACAGTTTCATAGTGTTTCGGTGGTCATAGCGTGAGGGAAACGCCCGGTTACATTCCGAACCCGGAAGCTAAGCCTTACAGCGCCGATGGTACTGCAGGGGGGACCCTGTGGGAGAGTAGGACACCGCCGAAC
>NZ_JAGPYD010000037.1:0-1401 GCF_018070255.1 Streptomyces sp. RK62
TCGTGCGCAAGGTGCTCATCGCCAACCGTGGCGAAATCGCTGTCCGCGTGGCCCGGGCCTGCCGGGATGCCGGTATCGCCAGCGTGGCCGTCTACGCGGAACCGGACCGGGACGCTCTGCATGTCCGCGCCGCGGATGAGGCGTTCGCCCTGGGCGGTGACACCCCGGCCACCAGCTACCTGGACATCGACAAAGTCCTGACCGCCGCCCGCGAATCGGGGGCGGACGCCATCCACCCGGGCTACGGCTTCCTGTCGGAGAACGCCGACTTCGCCCAGGCCGTCCTGGACGCCGGTCTGATCTGGATCGGCCCGCCGCCGCAGGCGATCCGTGACCTCGGCGACAAGGTCGCCGCCCGCCACATCGCCCAGCGCGCCGGCGCCCCCCTCGTCGCCGGCACCCCCGACCCGGTGAGCGGCGCGGACGAGGTCGTCGCGTTCGCCGAGGAGCACGGCCTGCCGATCGCCATCAAGGCGGCGTTCGGCGGCGGCGGCCGCGGCCTGAAGGTCGCCCGCACCCTCGAAGAAGTCCCCGAGCTGTACGACTCCGCCGTCCGCGAGGCCGTCGCCGCGTTCGGCCGCGGCGAGTGCTTCGTCGAGCGCTACCTCGACAAGCCCCGCCACGTGGAAACCCAGTGCCTGGCCGACACCCACGGCAACGTGGTCGTGGTCTCCACGCGTGACTGCTCGCTGCAGCGCCGCCACCAGAAGCTGGTGGAGGAGGCCCCCGCCCCGTTCCTGTCCGACGCCCAGATCGACGAGCTGTACGCGTCGTCCAAGGCGATCCTGAAGGAGGCCGGCTACGTCGGCGCCGGCACGGTGGAGTTCCTCGTCGGCGCGGACGGCACGATCTCCTTCCTGGAGGTCAACACCCGACTTCAGGTCGAACACCCGGTCACCGAGGAAGTCGCCGGCATCGACCTCGTCCGCGAGATGTTCCGCATCGCCGCCGGCGAAGCCCTCGGATACGACGACCCGCCGCTGCGCGGCCACTCCTTCGAGTTCCGCATCAACGGCGAGGACCCCGGCCGAGGCTTCCTCCCCGCCCCCGGCACCGTCACCACCTTCGCCCCGCCCTCCGGCCCGGGCGTCCGCCTGGACGCGGGCGTCGAATCCGGCAGCGTGATCGGCCCGGCGTGGGACTCCCTGCTGGCCAAGCTGATCGTCACCGGCGCCACCCGCGAACAGGCCCTCCAGCGCGCGGCCCGCGCCCTGGAGGAGTTCAAGGTCGAGGGCATGGCCACCGCCATCCCCTTCCACCGCGCGGTCGTCAAGGACCCGGCGTTCGCCCCCGAACTCACCGGCAGCGCAGACCCCTTCACGGTCCACACCCGCTGGATCGAGACCGAGTTCGTCAACGACATCAAGCCCTTCACCTCCCCCACCGACACCGACACCGACG
>NZ_JAGPYD010000038.1:0-1114 GCF_018070255.1 Streptomyces sp. RK62
GGTGGAACGTTGACTACTCGGCACACTTGATCGTCTTCTCCTTCCAGTACTGCTCTTCGGAGCGTGGAACGTCGAGGGAAGCGGGGAGTGTGTCGGGCACGCTGTTGGGTGTCTGAAGGTACGGCCGTATGGTCGCCTTCAGTGCCGGCCCCGGTAAAAGTCTGCTTAGGCGGGCTGTGACGGGTGGTTGGTCGTTGTTTGAGAACTGCACAGTGGACGCGAGCATCTGTGGCCAAGTTTTTAAGGGCGCACGGTGGATGCCTTGGCACCAGGAACCGATGAAGGACGTGGGAGGCCACGATAGTCCCCGGGGAGTCGTCAACCAGGCTTTGATCCGGGGGTTTCCGAATGGGGAAACCCGGCAGTCGTCATGGGCTGTCACCCTTGCCTGAACACATAGGGCAAGTGGAGGGAACGCGGGGAAGTGAAACATCTCAGTACCCGCAGGAAGAGAAAACAACCGTGATTCCGGGAGTAGTGGCGAGCGAAACCGGATGAGGCCAAACCGTATGCGTGTGAGACCCGGCAGGGGTTGCGCATTCGGGGTTGTGGGATCTCTCTTTCATGGTCTGCCGGCCATGAGACGAGTCAGAAACCGTTGATGTAGGCGAAGGACATGCGAAAGGTCCGGCGTAGAGGGTAAGACCCCCGTAGTCGAAACGTCAGCGGCTCGTTTGAGAGACACCCAAGTAGCACGGGGCCCGAGAAATCCCGTGTGAATCTGGCGGGACCACCCGCTAAGCCTAAATATTCCCTGGTGACCGATAGCGGATAGTACCGTGAGGGAATGGTGAAAAGTACCGCGGGAGCGGAGTGAAATAGTACCTGAAACCGTGTGCCTACAAGCCGTGGGAGCGTCGGAGTGGAGCTTGCTCCATTCTCGTGACTGCGTGCCTTTTGAAGAATGAGCCTGCGAGTTTGCGGTGTGTTGCGAGGTTAACCCGTGTGGGGAAGCCGTAGCGAAAGCGAGTCCGAACAGGGCGACATAGTAGCGCGCTCAAGACCCGAAGCGGAGTGATCTAGCCATGGGCAGGTTGAAGCGGAGGTAAGACTTCGTGGAGGACCGAACCCACCAGGGTTGAAAACCTGGGGGATGACCTGTGGTTAGGGGTGA